>NZ_JCAWAI010000003.1:0-876114 GCF_059691875.1 Mucilaginibacter sp. 320_HR | reverse complement strand
CCGAGCTCTTCTATCTGGTGCTCATAGTTGAGGCAGAAGGCGGCTACAGCGTCTTGTTCCAGGGTACCATCGGGTATGTGCACATTGGCACGATCGATATCTACATGGTCGAAGAGGTTCTCGTTCATGAAGGTAACGTAGCTCTGCACCGCGTCGGGTTTCATGGGATAGTACTCGTCCAGGTTAAAGGTGATCACGTTCGAGAAGGACAGGCCTTCTTCCCGGTGCTGGCGCACCAGCTCAGCGTAAACGCCTACCGGCGTTACACCGGTGGCCAGGCCCAGCACGGCCGGTTTGCCCGCTGCCTGCTTATCGCGGATGAGCTGCGCTATCCGCCCTGCTACTGCCAGTGAGGCCGTCTTCTGATCGGGGTACACCGTTACCGGCAGCTTCTCATATCGCGTCTCTTCTAGTAAATTTAATCGTGCCATAAAGTAAGATTGTGATGGTTACACAAATGGTTGAAAACAAATATATCAGGATATTTATACAAAGGCCGTTTTAATTTACATTTGTGGATACAGCACTGCCCATGAATAAAAACCTGCAAAAACTGTTCGAAATAGCGCAAAAACCAGAGCGCCTGGTGATCGGACTTATGTCGGGTACGTCGCTTGACGGGCTGGACATCGCACTATGCAGTTTCAGCGGGAGCGGCATGCAAACGGCTCCTGAACTGCTGAACTTTGTCACCATTCCTTACAAGGATAGCTTTAAGGACGAGGTTAAAGAAGTATTCGCCAAGAAAGATTCGGTAAGCCTCGAAAAAGTTTGTCTGCTAAACGCTTACATCGGCAGCTTCCATGCAGAATTGATCTTAGAAGCGCTTAAAAGCTGGCGCATCAACCCCCTAGATGTTGATCTGATCGCCAGCCACGGGCAAACAATTTATCACGCGCCGCAGCATCAGCATAAACAATCCGGCTATGGCAATGCCACACTGCAAATAGGCGACGGCGACCATATAGCCATAAAAACCGGTATTATTACCATCAGCGACTTCCGTCAAAAGCACATAGCGGCGGGGGGAGAAGGCGCACCACTAGCCTTATACGGCGATGTAATATTGGGCAGTAAGGCAGGGGAGAACAGGATATTGCTCAATATCGGCGGCATAGCAAACCTTACTTACCTTCCAGGAGACAGCAACCTGACTAAAGTTATGTGCACAGACATTGGCCCGGGTAATACCCTGATAGATGCGGCATGCCGGGAGTATTTTAATAAACCATTTGATGAAGATGCCAAAATTGCCTATTCAGGCGAAGTAAACCAAGTTTTACTGGAGGCTCTTTTGCATCACCCTTTCTTTAACGAAATGCTTCCAAAAACCACCGGGCCCGAGCTTTTCAACCTTGCTTATGTAGCCGATGCTCAACAGGCCACCCGTACCTTAAATATTCAAAAAGCCGACCTAGTTGCTACCCTAAGCGCCTTTACCGGCCGTTCGATCGCCACCTTTATCCGGCAACATTTCGATATCAAGCAACTGCATATTTATGCCAGCGGCGGCGGCGCCCGGAATCCTTTTATCACCAACTACCTTAAAAAAGCATTGCCGGGTACGTTTATAAGCAACAGCGATGAACTGGGCATAAAAGCCGACGCAAAAGAGGCTATCCTTTTTGCTTTGCTTGGCAATGAGGCTGTTTGTGGTGAGCCGCTACATATAGGTAACAATCCCGCGGTACTTATGGGTAAATTCAGCTTTCCTAATTGAGCGGGTTTGCTGTATATTGCAGGCAAAAATATTCACCTTATGACCACTTATAAATTTCTCCTGCAGGCACACTCCGGCTTCAGATACATCGTAATCTTACTATTGGTAGTAGCCATTGTTACAGCGCTTGCCGGCTGGTTTGGTAAAAAAACATATACCAATGGCAACCGCAAATTAAACCTGTTCACCATGATATCGGCACATATACAGCTGTTACTTGGCTTGGCATTGTATTTTATGAGCCCTTTTGTAAAGTTCGATTCGGGAACTATGAAGGATGACACCACCCGTTACTGGACGGTAGAGCACATTGCCATGATGGTGTTTGCAATAGCTTTGATAACTATCGGGCATGCACGTTCGAAAAGAGCCCAGGTTCCTGAAGCGAAACACCGCGTAATTGCAATTGCTTATTTACTAGCAACTTTAGTAGTAGTGGTAGCTATTCTGCAGAGCCAGCGTGGACTTTTTGGTATGACGCACTAATAAAAAAGCAGAAATAATTTGCTAATTCAATTTTCTTTATAAATTTGCTCCCCGGTCATGAAAAAAACTACAAACAATATGTATTGGTGGCACCAGTTAACACTGGCAGCCGGATTGTTTTTTTCATGATATACTGATCAAATATAAACCTGAATTGAAACCCGGCGGATGCTCATCCCCCGGGTTTTTTATTTAACATACGAACAGAAACAATGACTACTTATAAAATAAACACTACGCATAAAAAGCTGCTTGCAGATACCACAACGCCAGTAAGCATATACCTGCGACTGCGCGATGTGTTCCCAAACTCGCTGCTGCTGGAAAGCTCTGATTACCACAGCCGCGAAAACAGCATGAGCTACATCTGCTGCGTACCTGTTGCCGGGTTGGTGCTCGATAACGACGAGTTAAAAAAGAAGTTTCCAGACGGAACAGAAGAAGTAAGTACTAAAGGAACTTTTGATCTACCAGAGGAGATAAGTGGCTTTTTAGGTCGCTTTGATACGGATGCGTTAACCTCTAAGATCATCTCTAACGGTTTGTTCGGCTACTTCACCCATGAGGCAGTTGAGTATTTTGAAACCATTAAGCTGAAAGAAGTTACGGATACCGCGCGCAAGATACCGGTAATGCAGTACCACATCTATAGCTATATAATTGCCATAGATCATTTTAAAAATGAGCTTTACATATTCCATAACCAGGTTGAAGGCCAGCCCGAGACCAATGGCTTGGAAAAATTGGAATACCTGATCAAGAACAAAAACTTTCCTGAGTATAGCTTTCAGAGCGACGGCGATGAGCAATCTAACCTCACCAATGAGGAATTCATCGCTATTGTAGAGAAGATGAAGCAGCACATCTACCGGGGCGATGTATTCCAGATAGTGCCTTCAAGGGCATTTTCCCGTAAGTTCCTGGGTGATGAATTTAATGTATATCGCGCCCTGCGTTCTATCAACCCGTCGCCTTATTTGTTCTATTTCGACTTTGGCGACTTTAGGATCTTCGGTTCCTCGCCGGAGGCGCAGATCACCATAAAAAATAACGTGGCCAGCATATTTCCTATTGCCGGTACGTTTAAACGCAGCGGAGACGATGTAAAAGATGCCGAAATAGCAAGACAACTGGAGAATGACCCTAAAGAATCTGCAGAACACGTAATGCTGGTAGACCTTGCACGAAACGACCTTAGCCGCCATTGTGAGCAGGTAAGCGTGAAAGCGTTTAAAAAGGTGCAGTATTACTCGCACTTGATCCACCTGGTTTCGCATGTAAGTGGCAAACTAAAGCCGGATACGTCTTCTTTTAAGATCGTTGCCGACACTTTTCCTGCCGGTACATTAAGTGGTGCGCCAAAATATCGCGCAATGGAAATTATCGACGAGAACGAGAAAACCAAGCGCAGTTTTTATAGCGGAGCAATAGGTTATTTAGGATTTAACGGCGATTTTAATCACGCCATTATGATCCGTTCTTTCCTGAGTAAAAACAACACTTTGCACTACCAGGCAGGTGCGGGGATTGTTGCGGGAAGTATTGCCGAAAGCGAACTAAAAGAAGTGGATAACAAAATAGCGGCGCTTAGAAAAGCAGTGGAATTAGCGCAGGAGCTATAAACCCCCTAGCCCCCTGAAGGGGGAACAAAATTAATATTTTAGACAAGATTATTATGAGTGAAAATATAAGCTTAAAAAACTCCATACCGAATAAACCGGGCGGCATCCTTATAATCGACAATTATGACTCTTTCACCTATAACCTGGTGCACCTGGTGAATGAGATTGGTTTGGAATGCGACGTATGGCGGAACGACCAGTTTGCGATTGACGATGTTGACAAGTACAACCACATCATCCTTTCGCCAGGGCCGGGCATACCGTCAGAAGCTGGTTTACTGTTGGAGGTAATAGAAAAGTACGCACCAACCAAAAGCATGTTTGGCGTATGCCTTGGGCAGCAAGCCATTGCAGAAGTGTTTGGCGGCAAGTTGTATAACCTGCCACAGCCAATGCACGGCATTGCTACTCCTATAAAAGTGACCGACAATAAAGAAAAGCTTTTTGCTGGACTACCACAGAACTTTAAGGTGGGCCGTTACCACTCGTGGGTGGTAGAAAAAGAAATGCCTGAAACGTTGTCGATAACCGCTATAGATGAAACCGACAATTCTGTAATGGCTTTACGACATAAAGAATATGACGTTCGCGGCGTGCAGTTTCACCCGGAATCGGTATTAACGGAGTACGGCAGGGAGATGATGCAGAACTGGTTAAGAATATAATATTAGCTTTAACAATTCAAATTTCCTCCTTCGGGAGTTAGGGTTATGACCATACTCGATAAAATTGTAGCACAAAAACGGCGTGAGGTTGACCGTGACAAACGCGAGACCACCTTTATGGAATTGGAGGAGTCCGAGTACTTCAACAGAGAAACCTTTTCGTTCCGCGAGTTTTTGCTGGCGGAGGACCGCACCGGTATTATAGCTGAGTTTAAGCGTAAATCTCCTTCAAAAGGCATTATTAATGATGAGGCACTGGTAAAAGAGGTCACAAAAGACTACGCAGACGCAGGCGCATCGGCATTATCGGTGTTAACGGATAAACAGTTCTTTGGCGGCCGCAAAATGGACCTTGTACGTGCCAGGAGGGTGAATGCAATACCTGTTTTGCGCAAAGAGTTTATGATTGACGAGTACCAGGTGGTAGAAGCCAAGGCACTTGGAGCAGACATTATCCTGCTGATAGCTGCTATACTTACCCCTGCTGAAATAAAGAACTTGGCAGGGCTGGCCAAAAGCCTTGAACTGAATGTTCTGTTGGAAGTGCACAACCTGGAAGAATTAGAGCGCAGTGTTGACTCAAACTTGGATGCCATAGGCGTAAACAATCGCAACCTTGCAGACTTTACCGTGTCGGTTGAAAACTCTTATCGCCTGGCAGAACATATTCCGTCCGAGTTCCTGAAAATATCGGAAAGTGCCATAAGTGATCCCCAGACCATTAAGGACCTGAAGAAAGCAGGCTTTAGCGGCTTTTTAATTGGAGAAAACTTTATGAAGCAGGCGGATCCGGGTAAAGCTATGCGGGACTTTGTGAAGGAGTTATAATATTAATTGTCATAGTTAGCTCGACATTGTAATTCGAGCTACTTAACATAGCAACTGACCTCATGCAGCGCTGGTGTGTCTTGCTATGTTCATTTAAACCAAATGCTTATCTTTGCGTCACTACTACAAAATGTAATTCCTGATTAAACAAACCGTTACGCGTATCCGCTGTATTCTCTCTATAATACTAACAGAGAGCCTAATTATAAATTTATTTAAACGAGTTACGGATCAGTCTGTAACATAATCGTGCCTGATATTATATATGAAACAAAAATTTTATGATACTGCTGTGAAGCAGGAAAAAGTTGTGCTGGTTGGTGTAATAACACCCAATGAGACCGAAGCACAGGAAAAAGAGTATTTAGAAGAACTGGAGTTTTTAGTTGCTACAGCCGGCGGCCTTACCGTAAAAAGCTTCACTCAAAAACTTCAGCGCCCGGAGCGTGCAACATTTGTGGGCACCGGTAAACTGGAGGAGATAAAAGAATATGTTATAGCCGAAGAAATAGATATTGTTGTTTTTGACGATGAACTATCGCCATCACAATTGCGCAACATTGAGCGGGAACTAAACGTGAAAATTTTGGATCGCAGCAATTTGATCCTTGATATTTTTGCTGGTCGCGCCCAAACTGCACAGGCAAAAACACAGGTAGAACTTGCCCAACTGCAATATCTGTTGCCCCGCCTTACGCGCTTATGGACCCACTTAGAGCGACAAAAAGGTGGTATTGGTATGCGTGGACCGGGTGAAAGCCAGATAGAGACTGACCGCCGGTTGATCCTGAACAAGATCTCTCTACTTAAGGAACGCTTAAAGCTGATAGACCGCCAGAACGAGACTCAGCGCAAGAACAGGCAGGAGCTGATCAGAGTGGCACTGGTAGGGTATACGAACGTGGGTAAATCTACCATCATGAATATGCTGTCCAAATCTGATGTGTTTGCCGAGAACAAACTGTTTGCTACCTTGGATACTACCGTACGTAAGGTGGTGATAGAGAACGTACCGTTCCTGCTTTCAGACACGGTTGGGTTTATCCGTAAGCTGCCTCACCATTTAGTGGAGTGCTTTAAATCTACCCTTGATGAAGTGCGGGAAGCAGATATACTGATACATGTGGTGGATATTTCTCACCCTACGTTTGAGGACCAGATACGCACAGTGAAGGAGACACTTAAAGACCTGGGAGCGGCTGATAAAAAGACCATTACCATCTTTAACAAGATAGACGCTTTTAATCCGGAAGATCACAACATTAACGTGGACCAGCAACCGCTTACCATGGAAGATTTCCGCAACAGCTGGATGGCAAAGAACAACAGCCCGGCGCTGTTTATATCGGCTACGCAGAAAGAGAACATAGATGAATTCCGCAGCTTTTTGTACGAGTCCGTGAAAGAAATACATACTGAACGTTACCCTTACGATAACCTGTTGTATTAAGCATTTTCCTCCCATATTGCACAAAGGTGCAATATGGTTTGTACCGCCTTATTCATGTCCTGTACAGACACCCATTCCTGCTTGCCATGGAAAGCGTGTTCGCCAGCAAAAATGTTAGGAGTAGGTAGCCCCATAAAGGATAACCTGGAGCCATCCGTTCCGCCGCGAATACTGCAAAGCTTTGCTTCCATTCCGGCGCGGCGGATGGCCTCCATTCCGTGATCAACAATTTGCGGGTACTGTGCCAATACATTCTTCATGTTCCGGTACTGCTCTCTTACTTCCAGCGTATAAGTGGAATTAGGAAAACGTTTTAATACCCCATTCGCTACACCGCGAATCACATCTGCATGCGCCTTCAACTTATCATCCTCAAAATTCCTGATGATAAAGTCTATGGTTGCCTGCTCAATATGTCCGGCAATATCTACCGGGTGTACAAACCCCTGCATATCTTCCGTGCCTTCTGGTGATAGCTCATATGGTAGGGCCGCTATTATTTGTGCGGCTATTTTAATAGCGCTTTCCATTTTACCTTTAGCAAAGCCGGGATGTGTACTTACGCCGTTTATGGTCAACCTGGCACCATCTGCAGAAAAGGTTTCATTCTCCAGGTTTCCTGCGCTTTCTCCATCAATAGTATAACACGCAAAAGCACCAATTTTGGTTATATCTGCTTTGTCTACCCCGCGACCAATCTCTTCATCGGGCGTAAATAGTATTTTAACTACTCCATGCTGTATGTCAGGATGGTTCATTAGCTGATAAGCCGCATCCATTATCTCCGCTACACCTGCCTTGTTATCTGCACCCAGCAGTGTGTTACCAGATGCTGTAATAATATCATTGCCTATCTGGTTCTTTAAGTCGGGATGCTCTGCCATTCTAAGTACCTGTGTGGGATCATCCGGCAGTACTATGTCGTCGCCATTGTAGTTGCGGTGCACCAGCGGTTTAACATCTTTTCCGCTGCAATCAGGCGCGGTATCCATGTGCGAGCAGAAACATATCACAGGCACATTTTCCTTTTCGGTATTCGCCGGAATGGTTGCATACACGTAGCCAAATTCGTCCAGATGTGCATCAGCAATGCCTATGGCCAGCAGTTCTTGTACAAGCAGCCGGCCTAAATCTTTCTGCTTTTCTGTAGAGGGGCATGTTGTTGACGCAGGGTCCGACTGAGTATCTATTTGCACATATCGCAAAAATCTTTCTGTTGCCGTAAATTCAAGCTGACTGGTAAAATCCATATCTTAGTAAAATATTCTGTGTAGCAGATGTGCAAAATTGTAAATAATCCTAACTAATTATTTTGAGAAAGTACATTTTATTCGCCGTTGTAGTTTGTTTTGCATTTGCTGCCCGGGCACAGGGTGGATATAATTACAACCAGTTTGGCTTTGGTGTTAGCGCAAGCGCCGTAAGGCCCTTTGCCGATCTTAAAAAAAACTATACCGACTACAGCATTGCTGCAAACTTCACTTATTACTACAACCCCTACGTTCCTATTGTTCTTGAGTTTCAAACCGGAAAGCTGCGGGGTGGCGGCGACGCCGTAACTGATGATAAGGACACCCGTAAGTTCAACAATAACTTTAAGGCTATTGTATTGTACATTAACTATGGCCTTGGCGATGCCATCGATTACGACCGCAGCGCCTTCCTAAGTTTTGTAAAGAACTTTTATGGTGGCATTGGCGGGGGCTTTATCTTGAATAACGTTAAAGTTAACCGTTACAGTTTGCTTCAGCCGGATTATAAATTTCCTGGTAAGGATAAGAGCGTGAACTTTACAGTGCCGCTAAGGATCGGGTACGAAATCAAGATATATGATGATTATCGATATCCTAAATTCGGTGTTGATTTCGGCTATCAGCACAACATTACCTTTGGAGAAGGGTTGGATGGATATGCAGACCCGACATCTAAATTTAAAAACAACTCGCCTGATCAGTATCGCCAATTTACTGTTGGATTGAAATATAACTTTGGTAGCGAATCCAGCTACTATAAATAACAATCGGCCACTAACGTGAATATTGAAGAGTTAAGAGATTATTGCCTGAGCAAACCTGCGGTTGCCGAAGAATTCCCTTTTGGAAATGACACCCTTGTTTTTAAAGTTGGTGGTAAAATATTCCTTTTAGCAGGTCTTGATGATGGCCAGCACTTTAATGCCAAATGCGATCCCGAACTGGCACAGGACCTTCGCGAACGTTATAGTGAAGTGCAGCCGGGCTATCACATGAACAAAAAACACTGGAATACCGTGTTTATGGGTGGCGCGTTAAGCCGCAAACAACTCTGCGAAATGGTAGACCACTCGTACGAACTAGTTGTAAAAAGCCTGCCTAAAAAGTTACAGAGCGAAATTGCAACCGAAGGCTAAACTATCAGCAGCGTGAGTATATTTGCCTTATTACCATGAAAAAAACGCTTTCGCTATTCGCCTTTACTTTCTTCTTTGCTAACTCCTTTGCCCAGCTTACACCTTTTGAAAAAAGCAGCGATAAGAATTATACGCCTACCTACCCGGAAATAATTGGTTATTACAGCGCTTTAGCTAAGCAGTACCCCCAAATGAAACTGCAGAACTACGGGATGACGGACGCAGGCAAACCCCTTACATTAATTACGCTTTCCCGTGATAAAGTTTTTGATCCTGCATTTGTTAAAAAACAAAATAAACGTGTACTGCTCATTAACAACGGCATACACCCTGGCGAGCCGGACGGCATTGATGCCAGCATGATGCTCACCCGCGATCTGCTCAAAAATAACCTGCTGCCGAAGGAGGTAGTAATATGTATTATAGCCTTATACAACATTGACGGGAACATGAACCGCGGCACCTCCCGTGCCAACCAAAACGGACCACGTGCATATGGCTTTCGCGGTAATTACCGTAACCTTGACCTTAACCGCGATTTTATAAAAGCTGATAGCAGAAACGCGCTTGCATTCGCACAGATATTGAATATTTGGCAACCAGAAGTTTTGCTTGACAACCATGTGAGCGATGGCGCCGACTACCAATATGTAATGACGCTTATTGAAACACAAAAGGATAAGCAAAACCCCTTATTAGCAGATTATACGGCTAAAACAATGACCGCCGACTTGTATAAAGGCATGAAGAAGAGCGGCTTCGAGATGATTCCGTACGGTGCGGGTGAATCAGGATTGCCGGATTCTGGTATTGTAAGCTTTATGGAAACTCCACGATTTTCTACGGGCTTTGCAGCACAGCACAACATCATTAGCTACATGACGGAAACGCACATGCTAAAACCCTATGACAAGCGTGTGTATGCTACCTACTACTTCATGCAGCACCTGATAGACATTTGCCAGCGCGATGCTAAAGTAATAGGCAACCTTAAAAAGAAGGCAGATGCGGAAGTTAGCGCTCAGAAAAGCTTTGCACTTGCCTGGCAGCTCGACAACAGCAAAATAGACACCATTACCTTCAAGGGCTTCGCTGCCGATTACAAAACCAGCGAGGTTAGCGGGTTAAAACGCCTTTATTACGACAGGACGAAGCCATACACCAAAACGGTTAAGTTTTACAACACGTACAAACCTTCGGTAATTGTCGACAAGCCTTTGGCGTATATAATTCCGCAAGCATGGGGTAAAGTTATAGAGCTGCTTAAGCTCAACAAAGTTGCAATGAAGCAGCTTACGCATGATACCACACTTGCCCTGCAGATGTACTACATAGGTGATTACAAATCTCCTCAGCGGCCTTACGAAGGACACTACATCCACACTGGTGTTAAGGTAAATCCCGTAGACATGAAGGTAAAGTTCTTCGAGGGCGATTACGTGGTATATGTGAACCAGCCCATTAACCGTTATATTGTGGAAACGTTGGAACCGCAAGGTGTCGATTCCTTCTTTGCGTGGAACTTCTTTGACTCGGTTCTGGGTCAAAAGGAATATTTCTCCGACTATGTATTTGAAGACATCGCTGCCGACCTTTTAAAGAAAGACCCTGAATTGCGTAAAAAGCTGGATGATGAAAAAGCGAAGAACCCTCAATTGGCTAACAGCGCCGGCGCGCAGCTTAACTTTGTTTACCGCAATTCGCCTTATTTCGAAAAAACGTACCTGCGCTATCCTGTAGGTAGATTGTTAACCGATGCTAAACTTGATCTGAAATGATGGAATACCTGATGGTTGCTCCTGTAGCTTCCATAATATTTGCCTTAACACTGGCAACCTCGCTTTATGCATTCTCAAATGAGAGCATATACGGCAAATTCATCCTTAATCCATATGAAGTATCTCGCGGGTACAGGGTATACACCATAATTACGAGCGGGCTGATCCATAAAGATTGGAACCACCTGTTCTTCAACATGCTCTCCTACTATTTCTTTGCTTTTCAGCTGGAGGCTGTATTGGGGCATTGGCAGTTTGGGGTGTTATATTTTGTCAGCATGATACTGGCCGATCTGCCATCCATTCAAAAACACAAAGATGACACCTGGTATAATACACTTGGTGCATCCGGGGCAATCAGCGCGGTAGTTTTCAGTGCTATTTTGTTCAACCCCCGTGGCGAGATGGGCCTGCTTATCATTCCGGGGATTAGCTTTCCTGCCTGGGTATTTGGTATATTATACCTGGTATACTGTCACTTCGCGTCTAAGCATGCACGCGACAACATCAACCACGACGCGCACTTATTTGGCGCGCTTAGCGGTATACTCATCACCATAATTCTTCACCACAGCGTAGTGAACGATTTCATATCTCAGTTCAGCGGGGCAAATTAACATCCGCGGCAGGTATACGGTTACCATCTGCATTAAACAGGAAACTCATTGGTTGTTCCGGGTCTTTTATGATCTCGAACAACAAGAAGCCCCAATTCTTCCAGAAATTCTCCAGCACCTGCCCGTATGTCTTAACAATCCAGTCATCAAACAGCGGCTTGCTGCTCATGCCGCGCAGCGGCATTGCTTCTATGTACACCTCCTCCCCAACGGGTAAAATATTGTACTCCGGCAGGCGGTTAAACAGATAGGCAGAATAAAACACCCGGGCCGAGAACTCCTCAAATTGTATAGGATGCAGCCTGTCGTCTTTTATCTGCTCGTATATTTTTTGGTGGTATCGGGCATTGGCTCCATTGTCTTGAAGGCACATCACCAAACCAAAGTCTTTTATTCGCAAGGCAAAAGTCTGGGTGTTTATTTCATCACGGTACCCGAACTCCTCCGGCTGGTTGTCCACCTGAAAAAGGAAAAGGCTGTAAGGAGTAAAGTCCTCAAAATGTATTGGCTGGTTGAGGCTTTGCAGCATCAGGTGCAATTGCCCAAATTTATGGATAATAGCCTGCGACATGCTGAACTCCTCGCCCTGGGCATGCTGCATTTTTATGCCTGCTTGTATCTCATTAAAAATTATACCATACAACAACTTACCTACCCATTGGAATAGCTTAAGGCTATCCAGAGATTTGACACCCTCGTATCCGTTAGCAAACGCATCAGATACCTCGATCTCTAATGGTTCTAGATGCTGCTCGTTAACATTTGCGGCGCAAGGTATTTTAAGGTCTTTGTAAGTGGCCATGCTTTCATCAAGCATTTTAAACGGCTTGTCTTCAAGCGCGTACATGCTCATTAACCATTGTGGAAAAACCTGGATCTTTTCTTCCGTACTGCTCAGCGCCTGCCCGGTAAGGAAGCAGTTGCGGTTGCTAAAGTTAAACAGGTCGAAAGGCTTATAAATTTGTGCGGCCATAGCGGCAAAGATAAGCAGCTTTTTAAATGATTATTTTAGCTTTGAGTTTTATGGGGTAAATATGACCCTGCAACCCTCAAACAAACACAACAGGGCATAATAACATGAAACTGACCTGGCAGCCGTTCAATTTACAGCTTAAGCATACTTTTACTATAGCCAGGTTCTCGCGTAGCTCAACACCAATAATGCTGGTACAGGCAGAGCATGAAGGCGTAACGGGATATGGCGAAGCATCTATGGTGCCCTACATGGGCGAAAGCCACCAAACCGCGGCAGACTTTCTTAGCCGTGTTGATGCCCGTCAAATACAATATCCGTTCGATTTTGATAATGTTGTTACTTACTTAGACAGCATAGCGCCTGGTAATCCGGCAGTAAAAGCCGCCATAGATATTGCCCTGCATGACCTTGAGGGAAAGCTGCTGCAAAAGCCTTGCTGGGAAATAGCAGGCAGCCTGCCAGACAAGATGCCGGTAACCAGCTTCACCATTGGTATAGACACCCAAGACGTGATCTTGCAAAAAGTGCAGGAGGCTGGAGGCTTTAAAGTAATTAAGGTAAAGCTGGGACGCGATAACGACAGGGAGCTTATACAAACAATCCGCTCGGTAACCAGCGTGCCCTTGTACGTAGATGCCAACCAGGGCTGGACAGACCGCAAGCAAAGCCTCGACCTATTGTACTGGCTGCAGGAACAAGGCGTACTGCTGGTAGAACAGCCCATGCAGAAGACCGACATTGAAGGAAACGCATGGCTCACAGCGCACAGCCCTATCCCGTTGATTGGTGATGAAGCCGTGCAGCGCCTAGCCGATGTTGACAAGGCAAAGGGGGGTTACCATGGTATAAATATCAAGCTAATGAAGTCTGCCGGTATGCATGAAGCTTCGTTAATGATTAAGAGAGCCCGACAACTCGGGCTGAAGGTAATGATTGGCTGCATGAGCGAAACCAGCTGCGCAACGCTTGCCGCGGCGGCATTAGCACCACAATGCGACTGGGCAGATCTGGACGGGCCATTCCTAACCTCTAACAACCCCTACCGTCAGCCAGAATTTGAAAATGGCAAGTGGGTACTAAACAACCTGCCCGGACTAGGCCTTTCCCTTTAACCACGCCAGCTCACGTTTTTTAAATAACCGTCAGGTTTACAGATAAATTACATAATTTCATGGCACTAATTATTCCTGTCATGAAGATAAAATATTTGTTGCTTCTGGCCTTTTGGCCTATGGTCTCGTCTGCGCAATCGGTAAAAACCTATCACGTAAAATCGCCCGATGGTAAAATTGATGCCGGCATTAACATTGGCAGCAATATACAGTGGTCTGTAAAGTATAACCAAACAGATGTGATCACCCCATCAGCTATTGGGCTGGTACTTAGTAATGGTGCCGTACTGGGCAACAACCCGGTGGTTAAAAGCAATACTACAGTTAACAAAGATGAGTCGTTTAGTACTCCTATTTACAAACGGGCCCGTGTTCGCGATAACTATAACCAGCTTACCCTGAAGTTTAAAGGTGACTATGGTGTAATCTTCCGCGCGTATAACGATGGTGTTGCTTACCGCTTTGTTACTTCGATAAATAACGAGCTGACCATTAAAGACGAGGAAGCGAATTTCAATTTTGCTGACGATAATCAAGGCTTCTTTCCGCTTGTAAATGACTATCGTAACAAAGACAAGTTCAATACATCCTTTGAGGCGCATTACGACAACATCAAAGTATCGGCGATAAAAAAAGATGTGCCTGCGTTTTTACCTGTCGTGGTAAATGTTAGCGACCAAATTAAAGCCGCCGTAATGGAAGCAGATATTGAGGATTATCCCGGCATGTACCTCACCAACAATGGTACGGGTTTACATGGCGTATTTGCAGCCTACCCGGCAGAACAGGGCACCGGGGGTTATTCATCAATGAACTACGTGGTGAAACAAAGGGCTGATTACATTGCCAAAACAATGGGCACTCGCAGCTTTCCGTGGCGCGCCGTGGTTATCAGTACCGAAGATAAACAGCTAGCGGATAACGATATGACGCAAAAATTGGCGGCGCCATCAAGGATAAAGGATATCTCGTGGGTAAAACCTGGTAAAGTGGCCTGGGACTGGTGGAACGACTGGAACATTAGTCATGTTTCTTTTAAAGCCGGTATAAACGTACCAACCTACAAATACTATATAGATTTCGCCGCAGCAAATAAACTCGAGTACATTATTATAGACGAAGGCTGGTCCAGCGATACCGACCTGAACAAGATCTCTCCGGAGATTAATATTCCCGAAGTAGTAGCCTATGCTAAAGAAAAAAATGTAGGCGTTATCCTTTGGGCAAGCTGGTTTGCCACCATGCAGCAAACAGATGCAGTGTTCGATAAATACTCCAAAATGGGTGTTAAAGGCTTTAAGATAGATTTTATCGACCGGGATGACCAGTTTGCTGTAAGGTCGCTTTACGAAATAGCACAAAAAGCTGCGGACCACCACCTGTTGGTAGATTACCATGGCATGTACAAACCTTCAGGCATGCAGCGTACTTTTCCGCATATCCTGAACTTTGAGGGTGTAAAAGGCCTGGAGAACATGAAGTGGGGTGTAGACAACCAACCAGGTTACGATGTAAGTGCAGCATTCATCCGAATGCTGGCAGGGCCAATGGACTACACACCAGGCGGCATGCGCAACGCACCGAAAGGCGATTTCAGGCCGGTAAATAACAACCCCATGACGCAGGGTACCCGCACCCACCAACTGGCTATGTACCCAATATTTGAAGCACCCCTGCAAATGCTGGCAGATAACCCAACTATATACATGCGTGAGCAGGAGAGTACAGATTTCATTGCGTCTGTCCCGACTACATTTGATGAAACTGTAGCGCTGGATGGCAAAGTGGCTCAGTTTATCAGCCTTGCACGCCGCAAGGGCAACACGTGGTATGCAGGCGCCATGACCAATTGGGACGCACGTGAAATCACCATAGATCTTTCCTTTTTAGGTGAAGGAAGCTATAAAGCTGTAATTTTTGAAGATGGCATAAATGCCAACCACAATGCAACAGACTATGTGCGTAAAGAATTAACCGTTAGTGGCAAAGACAAACTTACCGTAAAGATGGCATCCGGCGGAGGCTGGGCTGCACGATTTGAAAAGCAGTAAAAAGCACGAGAATTATGTAAATAAACAAAAAGAGGGGATCGCAAATGCGATCCCCTCTTTTTGTTATGATATGTAGATTACTGCTACAACTCTTCATCGTGCTGGCTGATGTCCAAACCTGCAAGCTCTTCCTCTTTGCTAACACGAAGCGGACTGATCAGGTCGGTAACTTTCAATAGTATGAATGAACCAACAAATGCGAACACCGATACGGCTACTAATGCGATAAGGTGTTTTACAAACAATGCGCTATCGCCGTAGAACAAACCATCGGCACCTGCACTGTTCACGCTTTTAGTAGCAAATACACCGGTCAATATCATACCTACCATACCTCCTACACCGTGGCATGGGAATACGTCAAGCGTATCGTCGATATTAGTTTTTGAGCGCCACATAACCATTAGGTTACTTACTACCGCTGCAACTATACCAATTATTAGTGAGCTGGATACGGTGATAAAGCCCGCAGCCGGAGTTACAGCAACCAGGCCCACTACAGCGCCTATACAGGCACCCAAAGCTGACGGTTTTTTACCACGCAGCATATCAAAGAATATCCATGACATAGCAGCTGCAGCAGAAGCTGTAGTTGTAGTTGCTAATGCAGTAGCAGCAAGCTCGCCGGACGTTAACGCAGAACCCGCGTTAAAACCGAACCAACCGAACCAAAGTAAACCTGTACCCAGTATTACGTAGCTAATACGTGCAGGGGTATGTGCTTCCTCAACCTCATTACGTTTTTTAAGATAAATAGCCGAAGCCAAAGCCGCCCAGCCTGCAGACATGTGTACAACGGTACCACCTGCAAAATCCAGAACGCCCATCTTAAAGAAATAACCTTGTGGATGCCATGTTGCGTGGGCAAGCGGAATATAGATGATTACGATAAAGAGTGTGATGAATATTAAATAGGAATTGAAACGGATACGTTCGGCAAAGGCACCGGTAATAAGCGCCGGTGTAATAACCGCGAACTTTAACTGGAACATAGCAAATAATATAACTGGAATAGTGCCCCAGGCAGTGCCAATGGTATTCTGCATCATGAAGAATGATTTAGGATTACCAATAAAACCTAAACCGCCAACATCCTCGCCGAAGGCCATACTAAATCCAAATACTACCCAAATGATAGTGATAAGGCCCATACAAACAAAGCTTTGAAGCATTGTAGAAATAACGTTCTTTTTGCGAACCATACCGCCATAGAAGAAAGCCAGGCCGGGTGTCATTAATAATACAAGGGCTGTAGAAATTAGCAACCAGGCAATGTCCGCCGCGTTGAATTCAGCTGGTTTAGCCGCCGCCACGTTGCCCGGGTACATTAGCGCCAGGATAACAACAATGACAAGAATGCCAAAAGGTACAATTTTTTTCATGTGTTTAGTGATAAGAAATTGATAAATAGTTAGTTAATAGGGTTGTTTACTATGTTAGGTGGTGGGTAGCCTTTTCAAAACGCAAGTAGTATGAGTTATAAGGCCGATGTATAGCTTATTACAAAAAAGAATGGAACGGGAATAATATCAATTGGATATTACTGCAAGGTCTCACTGTAGCTTGTAAATAATCTGTAAGCTTTAAAACAGGGAAGTAAATACCAGATGCTAAAATCCTATTAGGGTAATTTAAAATCCCTTTAAACGGTTTTTCTTGATCTTTTTTAATGCTAAATGGGTGATTTAAATCCGAAAAAGCCGGACTTAAGCTATTAAAAGCATTAAACGTGGTTCTGCTTGTAACAAAATAAGCATTGTTTCTAAAAAAAGTGTTAGCAAACAACAATAATGCCTCTATTGGTAAGAGAAAAGTTAATATATGTCTATATTTTCTTATCGGCATACCCTAAAAGTAGCATATTAAAATCAATATTTCAAAAACAACATCATATTTTTATAATTTTTTCACAATAATACACCTAATTTGAACTTAGTAGTAAAATAACTATCAAAACAGTATACCTTTTTATTAAAATAATATCGGCGGACCTACAAAAAGATATTAAATGCCACTATGGATTATTTAAATAAGGAAAGTTGCCCGAAATTGCTCTTGGGTTTTGCTTCTGGGTCAATAAAGTTTGATACTGTAATTCCTAGCAATCTTATTCGGCTATTTTCCGTGTCTGTAGTTAGGAGCAGTTCCCGGGCAGTCTGTAGTATAATTTCCAGGTCGCTTACGCATTGAGGCAGCGAAATACTTCGGGTAATTTGCTTAAAGTCGCTGTATTTTATTTTTAATGTAACCGTGCGGCCCCTTAATTGGTATTTCATCAAGCGCTGATGTACAACGAGGGCAATCTTAGCCAGTTCTGCATTCATCTCCTCCACAGTGGTGAGATCATAAGCAAAGGTATCTTCTGCACCCATCGATTTGGTCTCGCGGTGTGGCTGTACTGCCCGGTCATCTATTCCTCTTACAATTTTATAGTAAAAGGAACCAGCTTTGCCAAAATGCCTTACAATCTCTTCTTCGGTAAGTTGCTTAAGGTCAGCGCCGGTAAAAATACCCATCTTAGTCATCCGGTCGGCAGTGACTTTGCCGATACCGTGAAACTTCTCGACGGGCAGCTTTTCCATAAAGGCCTCTATAGAAGATGGGCCTATAAACGTGAGTCCATCGGGCTTTTGCATGTCCGACGCTATCTTTGCTACAAATTTACTAATCGAAACGCCCGCTGATGCCGTAAGGTGTAACTCGTCTTTAATTGCCTGCTTTATCTGTCTGGCGATATCAATAGCCGAGCCGATGTTCTGCTTATCCGCTGTAACATCAAGGTACGCCTCATCAAGCGAAAGTGGTTCAATCAGATCGGTGTAGCGGCTAAAAATCTCCCGTATTTTTTCAGACACTTCTTTATACACCGCAAACCGTGGCCTCACGAATACGGCGTGCGGGCAAAGCTTCAATGCTTGTTTACTGGGCATGGCAGACCGTACACCAAACTTGCGGGCTTCATAACTCGCAGTAGCAACAACACCCCCGCGGCCTTCAGGCAAACCGCCTACAACAAGCGGCTTACCGCGATACTCCGGGTAATCGCGCTGCTCTACCGACGCATAAAATGCATCCATATCAATATGAATGATCTTTCTGCGTGTTGTTGTTCCGGCCTCTTCCACAAATAGATTATTGTTGTTGCGTATTCGTTTATCTTTACAAAAGTAAACGCACAGACCGAAAAATTGTATGTCATCCCACCACATTGTACGCGAGAAACAAGAGCCGGCGCTGCTGCTGTTAAGCTTGGATAATTTTGACGACGAATTGTTGGGTCAGCTACTGGAGTGGAGCCCTACTGTAATTGCCACCTCAAAAACAGCGGAACAGGTTTACGCTTTCGGTATTAAAATAGATGTGATTGCTGATGATCACAGCCCGGCAGACAACCAATCAAATATCAAACAAATCCGTCTGAACGGACAAAGTACCACCAATGCTGTACTCCACCACCTGGTAGAGGCCGGGTACCCGGCAGTGAATATAATTGCTGATGAGTTAGACATTGCCGCTACAGAGCAATATAGCAATAGCATAAATATTGTTTGGTTTTGCCGAAATGAGAAGGTTTTTCCAATCCGCAGCGGCTTTAAAAAATGGAAGCCAAAAGGAGAGCAGATCCGGGTATTATCCGACACATCAACACTGGAGTTTGATGGCCTTGAGTGTGTTACACCCAACATTTACACTACTACTAAAGATGGCTATTACAGCTTTACTTTCCATGAGCCGTTATTGTTTATAGCAGAGCAGATTATTTAAATTAATTCACTCCAAAATACACGGCGATTTACAGCAAAAATAATTTAAGCTTTGTTAAACCGTTAGTGTAGTTCTTAGTCTATACATCATCAGCGTAGAAAACTGAGGCAATCCTAATTTCAAAATGAAAATGTCATATAAAAAATTATTATCAATCGCCTTTACTGGCCTGTTTGGCTTGTTCCTGGCGTTGCCCGCAGTTGCCCAGCACAGAGGTGGCGGAGGCGGCGGTGGTCGTTCTTCAGGCGGTGGTGGCTTTAGTCGTGGTGGAGGCGGTTTCGGCGGAGGCAGCTTTAGCCGTGGTGGCGGTAGCTTCGGCGGTGGCAGCAGACCTTCCGGCGGCAGCTTTTCAAGGCCTCAAGGCACATTCAGCCGCCCGGGTGGTGGCAGCTTCTCACGCCCTAACGTAGGCGTTTCGCCGCAGCGCGGTTATTCACAAGGCGGTTTTTCCCGCAGCCCAAGAACTAACGGCTACTATGGTGGCGGCTTCAACAGGGGCTCTATAGGTACCCGTGGTAGTTTTGGCCGTGGTGCTTACGCTTACCGTGGCGGTAACTATGGCCGCGGTACTTATCGTGGCGGCTTCTATGGTGGCTACCGTGGCGGATATCGCCCGTACTATTATGGCCCGCGCTATTTCAACCGTGGTTTTTATAACTACCGTGGTTACTACAACAGCTATTATCTGCCACGTATTGGTTTTAGCATAGGCGTACTGCCTTACGGTTATTACCCGTTCTATTGGGGCGATTACCAATACTACTACAGCGATGGCTTATACTATCGCCAGAACAACAACCAGTATACTGTGGTTGAACCGCCGGTTGGCGCACAAGTGAATTCTTTGCCATCAAACGCAGAGTCTATCACTATCAATGGCGAGCAGTACTTCGAATCGAACGGTGTTTACTATCGTGCAGTTACCAAAGATGATGGCAGTGTAGTGTACGAAGTTGCAGGTAAAGACGGTGAACTAAATACCGGCACTGACGGCGACGACGGCTCTTACTCATCGGCTGACGATGCTCCGCTACAGGTAGGCGATATTGTTGATCAATTGCCTCCGGATAGCCGCAAGATAAAAGTGAATGGCGAAAAGCTATTCGTTGCTCCTGACGGAACTTATTTCCAGGAAGCGCGTGACGAAGACAATAAAAAAGTTTACAAGGTGGTAGGTTTGCCAGGCGATGAACAGCCTGCAGACAACGATCAAAAATAAATTTCTGAGCTAATGTTTTAGTAAAGGCGTGATGGAGGTATCCATCACGCCTTTCTTATTTTAATTGGCTGCCTTTTTAAATTAATGAAAACTATTTAAAACCAGCATAGTAGTACTTATAACATTTTAAATGTACTACTATGGAAAATCATGATCACACTTACCTTATACAAAAGCTGCTAGCTTGTGTAGCAGCATGCGAAAATTGCGCAACTGCCTGCCTTAACGAGGACGATGTTAAACCTATGGTGCGCTGCATAAGCCTGGATCGCGACTGTGCCGATTTGTGTTCTCAAGCCGTGCGACTGCTTGAGCGCAAATCAGAAATAGCGCATCAATACCTGCTGCTTTGCGAAGAGATTTGCCGCATGTGTGCCGAAGAATGTGGTATGCACGGGCATGACCATTGCCAGATTTGTGCCGATGCATGCCGCCAATGTGCCGAAGCTTGCCATGTGCACCACGAGAGGATAAACCAGGACTAAGCGCCAGGCTCATAGCTCAAGGGTGGCATATTGTTGCTACCTTTGCGCTATGATTGACGTTTTGCTTAAAAAAGGAAAAGAAAAAGCGGTGCTGCAAAGGCATCCGTGGGTATTTTCCGGTGCGATAGAAAAGGTAAAAGGCAACCCTGCCAATGGCGAAATTGTACGGCTGGTAAACGCCCAGGGAGTTTTTATGGCTTATGGCTTTTACAACAATCAGTCGCGGGTTGCGGTGCGCTTATTAGAGTGGGACGAGAGCGTTGCTGTAAACGATGACTGGTTTCGCAATAAAGTTAGGATAGCTATTGCAGGCCGCGCGCATATCCTTACAAGCGGCGAAACAGATACCTGTCGGCTGATTTTTAGCGAGGCCGACTATCTTCCCGGCCTCATTGCTGATAAATACGCAGATCACCTCGCTTTACAGGTGCTCACCTCGGGGATACAGAATGCTCTTCCTGTTATTATCGACGAGCTTCAGCAACTACTGTCACCATTAAGTATTTACGATAAAAGCGATGCCACATCGCGTGCGCACGAAGGTTTGGAAACCACCAACACCCTGCTGGCCGGCACACCTCCACCCGAGCTGGTTATGGTTAAGGAAAATGGAATTACTTACGGTATTAACATTGCCGAAGGACAAAAGTCAGGCTTTTACTGCGACCAGCGGGATAACCGACGCTTACTGGCGTCGTATTCGAAAGGTAAAAAAGTGCTGGACTGCTTTAGTTATACAGGCGGATTTACACTTAATAGCCTGCGCGAAGGTGCTGCTTCCATTACCAGTGTGGACAGTTCGGCACTTGCAATAGAGACCCTGAACGAGAATATCAATCTCAACAACTTTAACGATACAGAGCACATCGCCATCAAATCGGATGTTAACAGCCAACTGCGCAAGTTTAGGGAAGAAGGTGAGAAGTTTGACGTAATTGTGCTAGACCCACCCAAGTACGCGCCATCCCGGTCGGCTTTGGACAGGGCTTCACGCGCTTATAAAGATCTTAACCGTATTGGCATGCAGCTGCTAAACAGCGGTGGCTTGCTGGCCACATTTTCATGCTCGGGCGCTATGGATATGGAAACATTTAAGCAAGTGCTTGCCTGGGCAGCGCTGGATGCAGGTAAGCAGGTACAATTCATTCACCAGTTCCATCAGCCGGAAGATCACCCGGTACGTTCATCTTTCCCGGAGGGTGAGTATCTCAAGGGGCTGCTTTGCCGGGTCTGGTAAAAACAATGCCGGATAACCACCTCAGTTATCCGGCATAATACTATTACAATAGCCCGTAAAGAATTTACTCCAGGGTTATCTGCCTTTTAATACTTTCTTCTAAAGAAATAAAGGTCTCGGTACGTTGTATACCCTTTACACTTTGTATTTGCTCATTTAATACCTCACGCAGATGGTTGGTATCATGGCAAACTATCTTGGCAAATATGCTCCAGCTGCCTGTAGTATAATGTAGTTCCACAATTTCGGGAACCATTTTCAACTGTTTTACTGCTTCATTGTACTGCGAACCTTTCTCCAAAAATATGCCCAGGAATGCCGTAACGTCATAACCGAGCTTTTGAGGGTTAACTTCCAGGCTGGCACCTTTTATCACACCCAACTCCTCCAGCTTCTTCATCCGCACGTGTATTGTTCCGCCTGAAACGATCAATTCCTTCGCAATCTCCGTGTAAGGAGTAGTTGCATTTTTCATCAAAATTGACAAAATCTGGATATCAAGATTGTCAATTTCTAAATTTTGGGGTTTCCTGTGAGGCATATTTTTTAATATCTATATTCAAATACAAGTTTAATTAAAAGAAAGCTAAAAATAAAAATATTTTATTGAAATATTTGCAAGGAATATCAAACTCCTTTAAATTTGTATAAAGCAAATGAGAATTGCTTGCTGTTCTTTTAAGAAAAAACATTGTTGGGTGGTGAAATTTTTGGCAGACACACCTCCTTGTCCCGGTGGCGGAGATCATGGAAAACCCGAAGCGGGCTAACCACTCTGTGAAGGTTCGAACCCTTCCCCAACAGCACGCTAAACGCAAGGTTTAGTTTTTATCCTGTAGGATGGTGAAATTTTTGGCAGACACACCTCCTTGTCGCGGTGGCGGAGATCCTGGGAAACTTCTAGCAATAGGAATAACCACTCTGTGAAGGTTCGACCCCTTCTCCTACAGCTCTTCTCATAATTTAGGTTTATAATTGGTTAGTAAAGGCCCCTGCCCATCAGGGGCTTTGCTGTTTTATAAGGTTTTTACTCCACCTCCCTAACCCCCTGAAGGGGAATACTAATATTTAGGATTGAATATTCATTACATATAAAAAGGATTATTCCTCATGAGTAGTAACGCTTAACGACTCACCCCGGCATCGCTATTGCTCGTCGACCCTCTCTCCGCTGCACTGAAACAGGGTAATACAACAAATCGTCATTGCGAGCGATAGCGTGGCAATCTCCCGACATGCTTGCAAAGACCTTATTACTGTGGAGATTGCTTCATTCCTCGCAATGACGTGGTAGTTAGATTTCGTAATAAAATCCTAGATATTCTCGCAGGATACCCATTTTCTATCATCAACAACACCAATGCCAGCCTCTTCTCTCATAACTTACCCACCCCGACATCGCTATCGCTTGTCGACCCTCTCTCCGCTTTGCGCAAAGAAGGTTGAGATGCGGAATTAAACAAATATATATGACAGAACCCCCTCTCTCCACTACGCTCAAAGATGGTTAAGACGGAAATAGTATATACCCGCGACAGCACCCCCTCTTTCCGCAACGCGGAGAGAGGGGGCAGGGGGGTGAGTAAATAAAAAGGCCCCGGAAAACACCGGAGCCTTCAACACATATTAACTTATCTATTAGAACAATTTAAAACCAATGCTTAATGCCCATAGGTTTTGGCGCTGGCCGTAGTTCTGGTTGATTTTGGTAAGCCCACCTTCATAACGTAGATCGGCAGTAATATGGCCTATATCTACACCGGCACCCGCCTGGAAACCTAGCGTGCTTTTGCGGTAATCTCCAAAATCTTGATATGCGCCATTCACGTTGTCGGCAAAGTTTTGGTTCTTATCCAGTACGTAGCTATAAAGAGGGCCGGCCATTATCCTGAAGTTGAGGTTATCGCCGCCAAAGCCTTTACCTACTAATAAAGGTACATTTATAGTGGTAAAAGAAACCTTGCCGTTGGTAGTAACCGTATTGTTGTTGTTCTGAAAATCGAACTTACCACCACTACTGCCCAGGTACAGCTCGGGCTGCAGGTATAGCTTACTGCCAAACCTAGCGAAAACACCTGCCTGGTAACCCGTTTTTGTAGACTCGTCAAATTGATCGGTGTTGATTTTGGAGAAATTTACCCCACCTTTAATACCCAATGAGAACTGGGCCTTTGCCGTTATTGCTGCCGATATGAGGATAGCAATACTTAAGAATAACTTTTTCATAATTGTAAATGAGTTTTAGTAATTACCCGTAATTATACCATCATAGTTGCCTTTGTTTAAAACCACAGGTAATTAGCATGGTTAATAATTTGGTTTGATGTGGCTGGCGTGTAAAAGTTTAACCGCAAGCCGGGTATTTAACGCAACCGCCATGGTATTTTTTATATTTTTGCTCAAATAATTTATTTATGGCAGAAATTACTATCAGCGATAAAGACTGGCAAAGGGTTAAAATTAAGGTTCAGCGCAAGTATAACCACCTTACTGATGAGCAGCTGCAATATACTCCCGGCGACGAAGAAGGCCTGATAAACCGCCTGATGGCGTTAATAAACCGCGACCGCAAATATGTGGTGTTCACCCTTAAGAAGGCCCTGGTGAATATTGACAATAACCGCCTGTAAATTGAGTTTATTACTTAAAGCTCAGCGCTTTTTGTAATTTTATAGTTTAGGGAAAAGATGATAACAGAGAAAAGGAAGAAGAATTACAAGCGGCCGGCCATTATTGCAGGCGTACTTGCGTTTGCCATAGCCGGTTTTGGTTTTAGCGATGACCTTTTCCAGATCACCAAGAACCTAGATGTTTTTGCCTCGGTTTACAAGGAGGTGAACATTAACTACGTTGACGATATAAACTCGGCCAAACTTATAAAGACCGGGGTTGATGCTATGCTGGACGGACTGGATCCGTATACCGAATTTGTGCCCGAATCTGAAATAGAGGATTACAAGCTTCATTATGTAAGTACTCAATACGGTGGTATAGGAGCAAGCATATTCGTGCGTGAAGGCAAAATATTTATAGCAGATATATTTGCCGGCTATCCAGCTCAAAAAGCAGATGTACGCCAGGGCGACCAGTTGCTGAAGATAAACGACATTGAAGTTACCGGCAAAACTAACGACCAGGTAAGCCAGCTGTTAAAAGGCAGCAAAGGAGCTGCAATAAAGCTTTTAATTAAGCGCGGTACCGAACCGGCCGTTGAAAAGAACCTGCTACGTGATGAGATTAAGCAGCCAAACGTAGTGTACTACGGAATGGTTGACGGTAACATGGGCTATATAAAGCTTAACAAATTCCTGGAGAATTCTGCCGAGGAAGTAACTACTGCACTTGCCACACTCAAAAAGAACAACCCGAACGGGATTATACTGGATCTCCGCTCCAATGGCGGCGGCATACTACAGGAGGCTGTTAAAATAGTGAACCTGTTTGTTGCTAAAGACATAACTGTGGTATCACAAAAGGGCAAGATAAAAGAAAAGAACTTTACTTATAATACGGTGTCTGCACCGATGGAGCCAAACCTGCCGCTGGTAGTGCTGGTAAACAGTCGTTCGGCATCAGCATCAGAGATTGTAGCGGGTGCTCTGCAGGACCTGGACCGCGCTATTGTGATAGGACAGCGCAGCTATGGAAAAGGCCTGGTGCAGCAAACCTTTAACCTGCCGTACAACAGCCTGGTTAAAATAACCATTGCCAAGTACTTCGTGCCCTCCGGCCGTTGCGTGCAGGAACTTGATTATGCACACCGGAAAGACGACGGCAGCGTTATAAAGGTTGCCGATTCGCTTATACATGAATTTAAAACCAAAAATGGCCGCTCCGTTTATGATGGCAGCGGCGTTTACCCTGATATTTTGGTAAAGCAGGAACGCTTCGCCAATATTACCCAAACGCTGGTAAGCAAGCTGCTGATATTTGACTACGCTACACAATACCGCAATACACACCCTGAAATAGGCGATCCACGGGCATTTGCATTGAGCGAAGCCGGCTATGCTGATTTTGTAAAATACTTAGGCACTAAAAATTACACGTACAGCACCGTATCAGAAAAGTTGCTCACTCAGCTTAAAACAGAAGCAACCAAGGAGAAACAATTTCCGGAGATACAGGCCGAATACGATGTGCTGAAAGCCAAAATGGCTGCAAGCAAAAAGAATGACCTGCAGCTGCATAAAGAAGAAATTAAGCAAATACTGGAAAACGAGATAGCCTCCCGCTATTACTATGAAAAAGGCCGCTACGAGACCAACTTTAAGTATGATAAAGAACTGGCACAAGCGGTAAAGACCATGCAGGATAAAAATCAGGTAGCCTCTATATTAAAAGGGGAAGGCGTTTTTAAAACCATAGGTAAACCTATGCTGGCTATGGCAAACCCTAAAGCAGATAGAGACACAACCCAATAGACCATTGTGAACAAAATTGATAAAGGCGGGGCATAGATGTTTCGCCTTTTTTATTGGTGCTGGAACAGCGCACGTGATACTTACAGCTTGTAACTTCCTTGTTATACACCCGGCTAAGGGTGGCGATCCGTTAAACTATCGTGATGTGGTACCGTCATACTACCAAACATTACGATAATGAAAAAGATAATTTTAACAACCGCAATATTCTTAAGCGCCCTGAGTTTTCAGGCCGCTAAAGCCCAGGTAAGTTTTAGTATAAATATTGGCAGCCAGCCAGAATGGGGACCAGTAGGATACGATCATGTAGACTACTATTACATGCCCGACATTGATGCATATTACGATGTACCGGCACACCAGTACGTTTACCTTGAAAATAACAACTGGGTACACCGCTCTAATCTGCCATCGCGCTACAGCAACTACAACGTTTATAACGGCTACAAAGTAGTGGTTAACGAACGTAACCCATGGGTGCGCAATAATGTATACCGTGCCAAATATGCCAACTACCGCGGCAGAGGTAACCAGCCAATCATTCGTGATAGCCGTGATGCCAGGTACGCTAATCACTGGGCAGCCGATCGTAGGGACGACCGAAGAGATATCCGCAACGATCGCCGGGAAATCCGCGATGATCGCAAAGATTTTCGCCAGGACCGTAAGGAACTAAAGCATGATCGTAAAGATGCAAGGCATGATCGCGGTCGTCATTAATCTCATAAACAAGAACAAGAAAAAGGCAGCCCGAAAACGGGCTGCCTTTTTTTGTACATCAAGAAATCAATTTACACCTGTAATTTGTTGTATTACCTGCAAATATATTTTCATTTTGCCTGTAAAAAAGGTGTGGTTTTTGAAGATTACAGCTAGGATTTTATATCAAAAACAGCTTATTTGATGCTAATAGCGCGGTTTTTTCTAAGTATTTGTCCGGGCGTTCAAACTGGTGTTCAATTGTGTGTTGTCAAAAACACGTGAACACTTTTCATAAATCTAAAACAATCTGTCGTTCAGCAGGCTTTTAAAATCATGAAAGCATCGCAAAACATTTTGGGTGGTATTGCGGGTTCAATAGCCCTCAACCTGGTACATGAAACAGTAAAGCGGTACAGCAGGTCTGCCCCTCGAGTAGACCTTGTTGGCGAGGAAGCTATAAAAAAATGGCTGCCTAAAATAGGGCTTACGCCACCATCAGGCACTAACCTTTACCTGGCAACCCTGGCCGGAGAT
Organism: Mucilaginibacter sp. 320_HR; assembly: GCF_059691875.1. Classification (NCBI taxonomy): domain Bacteria; kingdom Pseudomonadati; phylum Bacteroidota; class Sphingobacteriia; order Sphingobacteriales; family Sphingobacteriaceae; genus Mucilaginibacter; species Mucilaginibacter sp. 320_HR. The sequence continues at coordinate 848,054 of NZ_JCAWAI010000003.1, read as the reverse complement.
GTTATCAGCAATGCCATATACTATAGCATTGCCGGAGTAGGCAAAAAGAAGAATGTTTTGCTAAATGGCTCCATATTAGGCCTGGCTGCGGGAGTTGGCGCATTGGTGCTTACAAAACCCCTGGGCTTAAGTGATGCTCCGGTAACTCGTACAAACACGACAAAAGCGTTAACAGTAGCATGGTACCTTTTGGGTGGCGTGGTAGCTGCCGGTATTATAAAGAGGATGAGGAAGTAAATAAAAAGCAGAGGAAAAACTGCCCCTCCTTTTCTTATTGTTTTTCTTTAATCTACCAGAAGAACGAATACAGTGCCACAATTATTCCGCCAACAATTAAGGCACCGGCTGTAAATGCCCTTGAGGTCTTAAACATAGATGAATCTATCTCAAGCCCGTTAGGAACTACACCTTTAGCGTTATCTATTTTGGAGATAATGTACATGCCTATAACACATAGCAGGAACACAAATCCCATACGGTCAATAAAAGGGATTTCGTAGATGCCTTTGTCGTTCAGCTTAGAAAACCCCATTGGCGATAGGAACTGCAGATTCGCAAAATCTGGAAGAAACTTAAAAAATACCGAAAATATGAATCCGCCAATCGTTGCAAATAATGCTGCATTGGAGGTGGCTTTTTTCCAGAAGAAACCCAGTATGAACATGGCAAAAATACCCGGTGATACAAACCCGGTGTATTCCTGTATGTACTGGAATCCTTGTTTACCCTCACCCATCAAAGATTCGCCTATTGCAAGTGACATGATTACACCTATTGCCATGGCCACAACCACCGACCACTTGCCTAAGGATACTAACTTGTTGTCCGGAGCTTCCGGGTTTATAGCCTTCTTGTAAATATCCAGCGTGAATATGGTAGCAATACTATTGGCCTTACCTGCGAGAGATGCTACAATAGCGGCTGTTAATGCAGCAAACGACAGTCCTTTTAAACCTGAAGGCAGCAAAGAAAGCAAAGTAGGATAGGCTTTATTATAATCGATAACGCCCTTTGAGCTTAGCATTTCCTGGTGGAACATTCCACGCTCGTGTAATACATAAGCTGCAATACCAGGTAATACCACAATTATCGGCATTAATAATTTTAAGAATGCAGCAAAGAGAATACCACCCCTGGCCGTCTTAAGGTTTGCGCCTAAAGCACGTTGAGTGATATACTGGTTACATCCCCAATAATTTAGATTTACGATCCACATACCGCCTATCAGGACTGAAAGGCCCGGCAGGTCCATATAGTTAGGATTATCTTTTTTAAATATCATATGGAAGTGATCGCTCGCCTCGGCATGCAACGTTTTTAGACCTGCAATTAACGATTGATCTGGCGCGTTTTTAGTCAACTCACCCAAGCCGTAGTAAGTAGCGGCCAACCCGCCCAGAATTAGTACAAATACCTGGATAACGTCGGTATACCCAATAACCTTCATACCGCCTAAAGTAATTACCACGGCAAATACAGCAAGGCCTAGTATACATATATAAATGTTTATGCCGGATATACCACTAATGGCCAGTGCACCAAGGTACAGGATAGACATTAAATTCACCACGATGTACAACAGCAACCAAAATATTGCCATTACCATAGCTACTGTGCCATTATACCGCTGATGCAAGAACTGCGGCATAGTGAATATTTTGTTACGGAGGTAAATCGGGATAAAGAATACAGCCACAATGATCAGCGTGGCTGCGGCCATCCACTCGTAAGTTGAAATAGCCAGGCCCATTTTGAATGCGGAGCCGCTGGTTCCTATAAACTGCTCTGCAGAAATATTAGAAGCAATTAACGAGGCGCCAATAGCCCACCAGGTAAGTGATCCTTCTGCAAGGAAATAGTCCTTTGAGGTCGCATCAGCATTGCGCTTGCGACGGTATATCCAATAGCCATAGAAAGAAACTATCAGAAAATAGATAACAAAAACGATCTTGTCGCTATTGGATAATGCATTCATTTACTCCGCCGGTTTAATTTGGCCAATGCTAACGTAGTGGCTAATGTTTAGATATAACGATTAATTAAATTTTCAAGGTATTCTTGCTTCCCGCTGATAGTGGCTGGTTCACCATTGTCCATCGCGTACTGACGAAGGTCTTCTAATGTGAGCTTCCCCGCTTCAAAATCTTTACCTGCACCGCTATCGTAAGACGCGTAACGTTCCTCACGGATCTTGTTGTAATCTGATTTCTCAAGAATGTTATCTGCAGTAATCAGCGCACGTGCAAACATATCCATGCCACCAATATGTGCGTAAAACAGATCAGCAGGATCGGTAGAGTTACGACGAATCTTAGCATCAAAGTTGATACCGCCACCTGCAAAGCCACCTGCTTTAAGAATAATCAGCATGTATTCGGTTACTTCATTAATGTCATTCGGGAACTGATCAGTATCCCAGCCGTTTTGAGTATCGCCCCTGTTGGCATCTATCGAGCCAAGCAGACCAGCATCTGCAGCTACCTGCAGGTCATGCTGGAAGGTATGACCGGCCAGGGTTGCATGGTTAACCTCAAGGTTCAGTTTAAAGTCGTTCAGCAGATCATATTTCTGCAGGAAGCCGAATACTGTTGCTGCATCATAATCATACTGATGCTTAGTTGGCTCGCATGGTTTTGGCTCAATAAAGAAAGTGCCCTTGAAACCTTGTTTGCGGGCGTAATCTTTAGCAGTGTGCAAAAATTTGGCTAAATGTTCCTGCTCTCGCTTCATATCGGTATTTAAAAGGCTCATGTAACCTTCCCGGCCCCCCCAAAATACATAGTTCTCGCCACCTAACGCAATAGTTGCATCCAGCGCAGCTTTCACCTGAGCGGCACCATGCGCAAGCACGTGAAAATCAGGATTAGTTGCAGCACCATTCATGTATCTGCGGTGACTGAACAAATTGGCGGTAGCCCAAAGTAGTTTTACGCCGCTGGCGGCTTGCTTTTGCTTAGCATATTCAACAAGAGCTTGTAAGCGGCGGTCATTCTCATTTATGTCATTGGTATAGTCTACTACGTCCACGTCATGAAAGCAGTAGTAAGGCAAATTCATTTTAGTAATGAACTCAAACGCTGCGTCCATTTTGTCTTTAGCGCGTTCTACCGCATCAGATTTTTCATCCCAAGGGAAGTTATGGGTTGGGCCACCAAAAGGATCGGCACCGTTGCCGCAGAACGAGTGCCAGTAAGCACAGGCAAAGCGCAAGTGATCTTTCATCGACTTTCCAGCAACAATCTTGTCCGCATCGTACCAGCGGAAAGCCATAGGATTGTCTGATGCTGCTCCTTCGTATTTAACTTGTCCGATGTTTTTAAAAAACTCTTTATCGCCGGTTACTATAGCCATTGTTGTTGAATTAAATTAAAGATTATGTATTATTTGATGGTTGTAAACTGTTTATCTGCTTCTGCAAAAGGCCTTTCCAATCCTGGTAAACTTCTTCAAAGCTATCGCTCTTTGGCTCAATGCGGTCTATAGGACCCGTATTACTAAATGCATCTGCAGCAGACGAAAATATTTCTGCACCAATTCCCGCACCTATTGCGGCACCCGCACTGCCGTCATTATTGTAAAGTTCGACAGGCACCCCCGTAGCGCTTACAAATGTTCTGGTGAAGATTTCGCTTAAAAACATGTTGTTTTTCCCTGCTTTAATAAGAGTAGGGTTCATGCCGTTCTCACGCATAATATCAAGCCCATACCTGAAAGCACAGGCTATACCTTCTTGCGCAGCACGGAAGATGTGGGCAGGCGAATGTAAATTAAGATCGATATTCAATAAATGAGCACCTACTAACTTGTTGTTCAGCATGCGTTCTGCGCCATTACCAAACGGAAGTACACGCAAGCCGTCTGCCCCAATCGGTGCTTTTTCTGCTTCTGCATTCATCTGCTGATAAGTTAAGTTGCTGCCAAAACTATTCTTTATCCATCGATATAAGCTCCCCGTACCGTTGATACAAAGTAAAACGCCCAAGCGCTTGCGCTCGTTAGTGTAATTTACATGGGCAAAAGTGTTCACGCGCGATTGCGGATCATATGTTAGCTCATCACTAACACCATAGATAACGCCGGATGTTCCTGCAGTAGCTGCTACCTCTCCTGGTTTTAATACGTTTAATGAGAGTGCATTATTAGGCTGATCGCCCGCTTTATAGGTAACCGGAATGCCTGTATTTAGGCGTAATGCCGCTGCTACATCAGCCGTTAAGCGGCCGTGAGATGAGAATACAGGCTTGACCACCGGGAATAATTCGTTGTCAAATCCAAAATAATCTACAACATCTTTGGACAATCCATTAAATTGAAAATCAAAGAATATCCCTTCAGACAAAGCAGATGCAGAAGTTGTTATCTCACCGGTAAGCTTCATGGCTATGTAATCGCCTGGAAGCATTATCTTGTCAATCTTATCGTATAATTCAGGTTCATTAGCTTTAACCCAAGCAAGCTTTGAGGCTGTAAAGTTACCTGGTGAATTAAGCATGTGTGATAAACAAGCCTCCTGGCCTATGTCTTCAAAGGCTTTATCACCAATTTCAACAGCGCGGCTATCGCACCAAATAATGCTGTTGCGCAACACTTTCTGGTTCTTATCTACCAGCACAAGGCCGTGCATTTGATAAGCTATACCAATGGCCGATATGTCCTCCGGATTATAGCCCCCCTTTTTGTGGCAGAGCGCTATTGCCTGGCCGGTTTGCTGCCACCACATGTCGGGAGATTGCTCGGCCCAACCAGTTTGCAAAGAAATTATAGGCGATTCAGTTTCCGGGTAACTCGCAAAAGCAACAACGCGTTGTGCAGCAGCATCCACCACGCTTACCTTCACCGAAGAGGTGCCTATATCGATGCCTAATAGCAACATGTTCAGTAGAAAATTTAGTAAAGGTTAATACTTGGAGAACCAGCAACGAAATTAAATTAATTTTTGAAATTGTGGCATTTTGCTGCAAATAAAGCTGGAAAAGGCATTTTTTTTAATTTTTTAAAAAAGCGCTTGCGTAATAAAAAACGAAGCGTATATTTGCAGTCCCAAACGGAGTGGTAGTTCAGCTGGTTAGAATACATGCCTGTCACGCATGGGGTCGCGGGTTCGAGTCCCGTCCATTCCGCAAAAAGGGTAACAAAACCCATCGAAAGCGCTTAAATCAATGATTTAGGCGCTTTTTTTATGCCATAAATACCCGTTTCATACCAAGAAAAATGGATCATTCGGTTACCTATTCGGTTACCTATTGAGATTCACTAAATTTGAGGTAACCGAATAGCTAATAATTGATTGATTTTGAATGAATTGCAAAGCAAATCATAGTAGTTCAAAACGTATTAATTCGGTAACTAAAAATTCATGGTATTATGAAGAATTCGACAAGTTTTTCGGTCCTTTTCTGGACTAACAAAGCAAAAGCAGACAATAATAGCCTCGTACCTCTCTATGCAAGGGTTACGATAGGTGGTAAAAGAGCGGAGATATCCCTTAAAAAGAAACTGAATCTCAAAAAGTGGGACGTGCGAACAGGTTTTATGAAAGGCAGCGGAGAAGATGTGCGCATAACTAACAAATATATCAATGAAGTTCGTAACGAGCTATTCGAGATCTACATGGAAATTAATGGAAGTGAGAAAAAGATTAGCGCGGACGACATCAAAATTAAGTTTACAGGCCAAATGAATGTTGATGTCCCAGGCAGAAGTTTATTGGAGGTCTTTGAAGAACACAACCGGGAAATTGAAAGCCTTGTAGGTAAAGACTATGTTAAAGCCACCGTAACTAAATATAGAACAATAAGGGGGAAGGTGAGCGACTTTATCATAAAGAAGTATAAAAAGCAAGATCTATTTCTTGACAGCCTTGATTTCACTTTTATAAGCAACTTTGAAAAACATCTTAAAATTCAAGAAGGTATTGAGCATAATACTGCGATGAGTTACATTAAAAGGTTAAAACGAATTTTGACTATTGCCGTTAATAATAGATGGGTCGCACATAATCCCTTCTTAGCATTTAAATGCACAAGCCGTAAGGTTTCCCGGACACATTTAACGGAGCATGAGCTATTCGTTCTTTCCTCGAAAGAGTTTAAAATTAAGCGACTGGAAGAGGTCAGGGATTGTTTTCTTTTTAGCTGTTATACCGGTTATGCTTTTGTGGATGCGCAAAAATTAACATCGGCCCATATCCATAGAAGAAACAATGGTGAATTTTGGACTGAGACAAGCAGAACTAAAACGGAGATAGTCGCAAACGTACCATTGCTCCCCCAGGCAATAGCAATTATTAAAAAATACAAAGACAATGATGTATGTACAGCATCCAACAGGCTGCTTCCAATTAAAAGCAATCAAAAAATGAATGCCTACTTGAAAGAAATAGCCGATTTATGTGAGATCGAAAAAAATCTCACAACACATATTGCAAGACATACTTTTGCAACGACAGTAACCTTAGGCAATGATGTACCTATTGAAACAGTTAGCAAGATGTTGGGGCATACTAAAATAACCACAATTCAAATTTATGCCCGTGTTCAAGAAAATAAAATAAGCCGCGATATGGCAGCACTGAACCGGAAATTAACGTATACAGAAATTTAAAAAACCGCTTTTTAACGAAAAAGGAATGTTACCTGGTTTGGGTCTTAATGGGGCTACCTACCACTGTAGGCCCAAGAAGTCAAACATTTTGATATGTAAACATTTGCATCACGTTTACTTTCAATTGTTTGGCATAGCCGAGAATTTAATTTTAAAATTTTTTTATATTATCATCAGGCATTTGGTCTATTAATTTTCCATAAGGATCAATTCCCACGGAGACCGGTTTCCCTTTTACAACAAGGACAATCGAATGCGTTCCGCTCTTTAATTTCTGTTTTTTTACATATAACGGATTCAATTGCATCCGTCCGGTTTTATCCTCGGATGGTGCTGCAAATACCGCTAGGTCTACGTAATCGTCCATGGGAGTAGAGACGTAGTTGCCTTTTCCAAGCAAATAAGACTTTTCTGCCTTATGAATGATGGTGACTTTGTAATTATTTTTATCTAGCGGGGACGCCGTGACGCTAAGAATCTTATTGTTATAAAATGTTATTTTCTCCCACGTGTCTTTTAGATAGTATTGCAGCGAATCCGGTGTATGCATTTTTAGGTAACGATAAAGGTCTCTACTCCCTGCGTAAGGAGGATCTTTTTTAAAAGCATATTCATTTTTAAATCCTCTGAGCGCTGCGTTCATGTTTTCATCACCGATAAGATCCCGTAAGCCGTATAACACCTGAGCGGCTTTCGTTTCCCACTCATACCATCGGTTTGCATTGATCAGTGGACGTTCAGGTTCCTGTCCGCGACTATGCCAAAAAAGGTAATTCCAGATCTCCTCCTGCAGTATTTCACCCATATTCTCTTTACCATATTTACGTTCTATCATCACATAAGCATCGTACTTCGGCAGGCCGACAGAAATAACCTGTGAACCAACCGTATTATTTGGAGGTGTTTGAAAGATCCACCATTGTCTTGCAATGAGCTTTGACGCATCATAGTAACAATAGTCAAGCAAACCCTGGTGACTAAAATCAGCACTCCAGCCGGTATTTTCATTGTAGGTATTTAAGGTTGGATAGGAAGATGAGCCGCCGCTATAAATACTCGTTTCAACAAGCCGCAGGTCTTTATAAGGATAAGTGCCGTAAACCTTAGAGTAATACTTCAATCCATCCTCCATCGCATTCATAAACCGCCAGGTATTGATCGACTGGGCAGGGTTATAGTAAATACTTGTTTTTACGTTATGCAAGCTGTCAATTTTTACATTACCTGAAGATACTGAATATCTTGCTGACAAGATTTTAAACGACGGGTAAAGGCCGGGGCTTTGCTGCACGTAATGGTAATAATTACGGCCATTTTGTTTCCATGTCTTTTGCAACTCTCCCGGTGCGATGGCGGTTTGGTCGCCCGCGGTGCTGACAGTAATGTCGAGGCTGTATAAATCTGCCGCTGAACCCATGATTAAAGTGCTCTTTCCGACGGGATCATTTTGGGATACCTCTTTATCCGTTTTTGGACTGAGGCCGAAACGTTTCCGCTCATAGTTACTACCCAGTTCCTCGCCTTCATCATATCCTAACCCGGGTATTCCTCCGCTGAAGTATGTGCCATTATGGAGAATGTCACCGCTATAAGAATCATTCTGAAATCCTTTATGTTTGACAACAGAGTTCATTTCAACCACAACAGAATCATGCGGTGCAAGCGCCCTGGCAAAGCTATAGATACGGAAATCAGCGGTATCTCTTTCCGGCCTAAACCAGTTAAACTTGCCGCGGGCATAGGTTAGCGGAACGGTGTAATCCATATCTTTTCCTTCAATTTTGAGGTCATATGTGATGCCTTCACCATCAAGCAGCATTTTTGAAATAGGTTTATCCGTTTTATTGACTAAGGTGAAATAGGCATGTGTTTTAGCCTCCAGCTTATTAGGAAAAAGGTCGACTACCAATTTTATACTGGTTAATTTTGGCAGCGGTAGGTTTTCATACCGCTTTAATGTTCTTTCGTAATCCACCGCACGCTTGTCGGATTCGGCACCTGTCAGGTAGCTATTTAAATAGCTTACATTATAATAGATGTATGACCCTGCGGCGAGAAAACATACCGTTACGGCGAAGGCCATCCATTTCGTTTTGCGGTCAAAGCGTTCCCTGGCCAGTTGCCATCTCTCTTTAAAGGACGATGAAATGCCACGATAATAAAACAATGCTGACATAATAATGAGTAATCCACCGGCCAGTAGCCAGTAAATGTTAAACCATAATACCGGGGTCAGCATATGGCCGATGCCATCCATATCGGATATTGAATAATTCGGAGGATAAGAGTATAAAAACAAATTGTAATTAAACACGCCAGTTATGTGCGCGAAGAACAGGACGATCCAGATGGCGATGCCAACGCCATGTGCGGCAAACTTATTATTGATCACCACGTGTATCACATAAGCAAACACCACCATTTCCAGGAAACGCGGTAGCATGAGCACAAATACGTCCAGCAAATAAACTAATAGGTTAAACTGGTAATATCCTTTTATAACCTGGATGAAAATTCCAAGGAACATGGGTATAGTGGACAGGAAAGTCCCCAAGACAAGAAGGCTTAACAATCTGGAACCATTCAACACCCAGTTTGGGGCCGGGAGTGAATCGTTAATGTAAGCATATCGTGTTGTCCTGTCACGGTGAACGGTATCGCCTGTATAAAAGATGATGATGAAAAATATGAAGAACAGGAAATTATCATAAAAGATCACCAGCAAGGAAACGGTACGCGGCAGGTTGGGCACACGATAAAAACTATCCCCCAGGTAAAATATGAAGCCAAGAAAGGTAAGCCCGCAGCCGATAATGATCCAAAAATAGTTGTCCCGGATGATATTTGACAATTCGGTTTTGGTTAGCGTAAGTAAGGTCCTGATATTATATTTGCCGGCAAAGCTGGTTGAGACTTTTGGCCGCTGCGCACTTCGGTTAACGATTTCATCTTTGATGATCTTCTTATCCCTTTTACCGCTAAAAAAATCTGCAAAATTAAACCGGAGATAACTGAATAACAAAAGTGCGAAACCTATACCCGGCCACAGCAGGCGATTGATTAAAAGCACCCCTTCAAAACTTACCGTAGAAATGTTTTTAAGATAGTCATCAGCCTGATTGACCTGCATGCGTACTCCGTTAAAGGCAAATGGGTCGGCCAGTTTTATTACCATCTCGTTACTGGAATGAGCAAGAAAAAAGGTGGCTATTAAATAACCCAAAAACAGAATAGTGCCACCGCTGTAAATCACTTTAATATTACGGGTAAGCGCGACCAAGCCATAAAATAAGGACGAGGTAAATACAAGATTAGGTACACCGATCAGCAGAAAGGGCTGTAAATAGTATATTAATTTATTGGGACCGTAACGACCGGCGTCGTTAAGACCGAGTAGGGGCCCCAGGAATGTGCCGATGTATGCGCCAAACATCACTGCGCTGCCAATAATTAGAACAAACAATAATGAACTGCAGTATCTCCCCCAAAAATACCCTGCCTTTGTGATCGGGTAAGTGAGATAATAATCTTTCGTATTATACTCGATATCTTTATACAATGGCATGCCCATTATTGCCGACGTCACGAGCATCATAATGATGCTTAACCACGCATACGTCCGGGCGATCATCATCGGGCTGTTAAAATGTTCTTTTTCGCCGGCCGGAAGTGCACCTGCTGAAAATGAGAAGATTACGAAAAGTAATACAGCTAAAAAATAAACATAAACCGCCGGTCTCCTGAGGCGGTTCTGCGCCTCAAAAACAAATATTTTCCAAAACATAATCTATTTTTTAGTGGTGGTTTAAATAGTATTTACATCAACACGGGTCGCAATATTGCTAAAGTATACGTCTTCCAAATTAGGCGTTGCAGGTAAAAAACCCTTCCCTGGATCGCTTTCATGTAATACGCGGATATGCAATTTCCCTGTTTTTAGCTGAGTGGATATGACGGTAAAATCATCCTGGTAAAAGCTCAGCTCTTGTTTGGAGATCGCTTTGGTGAAGATCTTTCCTTCCATTTCTTTCACGGCGTTATCAGGCTGGCCGGCATAAAGCACTTTGCCCTGGCAGATGATCGCGAAGTTGGAGCAAAGCGTGCTGACATCTTCCACAATATGGGTGGAAAGAATAACGATCGTATTTTCGCCCAGCTGACTTAAAAGATTATAAAAGCGGTTTCGTTCTGCAGGGTCTAGGCCGGCGGTCGGTTCATCAACAATAATAAGTTTTGGGTTCCCTATCAGTGCCTGGGCGATACCAAATCGCTGCTTCATCCCTCCTGAGTAAGTGCCAAGGCTTTTCTTTTTATCTTTTGATAGGTTTACATTATCCAGTAATGCAGCAACAAGTTCTTTTCTTTCACTTTTATTGCCTACCCCCTTCAATTGCGCGATATGGTCCAGCATCCTTTCGGCTGATATCTTCGGGTATACCCCAAATTCCTGCGGCAGGTAACCCAGTAGTTGCCTAACTTTCGTTTTATCCTGCAGAACGTTCAGATCATCCAAAAAAATGCTTCCGCTGTCTGCTTCCTGTAGCGTGGCGATCGTTCGCATTAAGGATGATTTGCCCGCACCGTTCGGCCCAAGTAAACCGAACATACCGTTACTTAAATTAAGTGAAACACCTTTCAATGCCTTTACCCCGTTGGAGTAAGTTTTTGAAAGGGAATTGATGGTTAATTGCATTCGACTTGGATAAATGGTTATTGCTTTTTAAATAAGTTCTGGGACTGCGCACCGATGGTCAATTTGGCGCTATCAGCTAAATGATAACGGATATTTTCGATTCCGCTGTTACTGAGTAGGAGCTCACTGCGGTTCAGAATTTCAAAGTTTGCGTTTTTTAGCCGGTTGCCTTTCAACAGGTTGATCTTTGAACCGCTTCCGGGGCTTTTCCCTACCGTAGCGTTTACATTTACCAATTCATTATTTGCAAGTTCCACCATACTGCCATCGTCCTGCGAGATCGTCAAACTATCTTGTTTAAATCCGTCTACCAAAACTTTGCGCATGTTCCAGCTGTTGTAATTTACCGTATCTGTAACCCTGATATCTTTACTGACGGTATAGGTTGCACCGGCGTGTACAGCAGATAATCTTGGGCAGGAAATCACGATTAGGTATGGATTGACATTCCATAAATATTCTTTATCATATACGGCCTTTATGACTAGCTTTCTACCTTCCTGGGAAATTTTTATATTAGTTAATGCCGCGGCATCAGCTATTATTTTGAATGGCCCTTGTACAAATTTGACATTGGCTGCAGTAGAAGACACAAGATCTACCGCGTCAAAATCTTTAAAATTTAATTTTACAAAGTCCTTATATGGATCTTTATAACGGCCACTGATGAATTCGGCTTTTAATAGATTATCATAACCCAGCTGCGAAACAACGATCAGTAGCAGAGCAAGTATTATTAATCGGTTACTTGTTTTCATTTTGTTGGTTTATGGGCTGTTTGTAATTTTCGGATATAAACTTTTCATAGCGTTCCTGCAAGTCCTGCAAACCAATATCCAACAGGAAAATATTACGGAAAAACTCCGGGAGGTCTTGTGCTACAAAACGCTCTTTTCGGTAAGCTTTTACTTTGTCAAGACCATCGACTGCAACGAATAAGCCAAGGCCCCTTTTATTGGTCACCACGCCCTGCTGTTGTAGGAATTCATATGATCGCAAGATCGTATTGGGATTAACCTCCAGTTCAACCGCAAGGTCACGAACAGAAGGAATTTTATGCTCCGCTTTCCACTTGCCTAGCAAAATGTGTTCACTTATATAGGCGGCAATTTGCAGGTATATCGCCTCGTTATCTCTAAACTCCATAATTATACCTGTTTTTCTGTTAAGCGGAAATATGCGGCAACCCACAAAATCAGGATGAACGTTATCACCGTGTATTGTGTTATCCAGTCATAGTGAGGGGGCGTCCTGATCACGATGTTATGCATTTGTTCGGTAAACCTCATTTCTCCAAACGGTACATTAGGCCTTACTTTCTGACCCGTCATCAAGCCAAGCAGATACTTATTGCTTATCATCATCAAAGCGATCGTTATGAAAAACGCAAATGCCGTTTTTATAAAGTGTAGTTTGTTGAAATGGATGGCACCATAAAAAGAAACCGCCTGTAATAAACCATATACAATGTATATCTTGAATCCCGCAGGATTATCAGCGATAATACTGAATATCCTTGCATGTTCCCCCCCGGGCTTTAACCGAAGCAAGAAAATCAGCACTCCGTAAAAACTTGCCGTATAAATGATTAAAAACAATGGAAATGAATAAACCCATGCGACCAGGTATTTTTCAAAGTGCGAGGCCGGCAGTGTTAGAGCTGAAACGGACTTCTTCTTTTCGCCATAGTCAGCAAAAAGGGTACTTGTGAAAATGGTTCCTGCAGCAAGCATCACCATAACGTATAATGTAATCTGAAAGCTGACGTTCATCTCATCCGGAAGTGCGTAGATAAAAAGAATCCCTCCTAATAATAAAACACCAATAAGTACAGCCCAGCTCATGAAGTAGGTTTTATAATGGTCAGCCGTGTGTTTGATGAACAGCCGGCCAAAACGGTTATAGCTGAATGAAGAGGTCAGTGCCATATTATTTGGATGAATTGATAAAATCTAAGAGAGTTGTATTGCCGCTGATGACCGCGTTAAATAGCAGTTCCAGATCTACTTTGCTGAATAAGCCCTTGTGATTTTTTAAGATTGCATTTTTGCCCCGAAAATCTTTTTCTTCATATAACACGGGTAAGCCCTCCGTAGCGGGGTAAATCCCAAAAGTAAGTAGAGCTGCGAGCTTATCAAGAGATTGGTTGACGACAATGTCGCGGTTATCTAATATTAATAAAGTATCTATCAGATTATCTAAATCTCTCACCTGGTGCGTAGAGATCACTATACAGCGGTCTTCGGTTAACACCGATGCAATGAGTTTTCGAAATTGGGCTTTCGAAGGGATATCAAGGCCATTTGTTGGCTCATCCAGGATCAACAGTCCAGTATTTGTTGCCAGGCCAAATGCGATCAAAGCTTTTTTTTGCTGCCCGAATGATTGCTGATCCATTTCTGCAGCCACGTCAACGTCAAATACATTCAAAAAATGGTAGAAATCAGACTTACTGAATTTGGGGTAAAAGGCGGCGGTACTTGCGGCAAACTTTTCACAAGACAGCGAGGGTGCATAAAGATCCTCGGCCAGAAAATAAATATCGGAAAGTACAGCGACCGGCCGCCTTGCAACGTTAACACCATTGTATAGGCAACTGCCTTTTGTTGGAAAAGCTAGCCCGGTGATATTTTTTAGTAAGGTCGATTTGCCTGCGCCATTTTTCCCTAATAAGCCGTATATATGGCCTTTTTTAAGCTCCAGATCAAGTCCCTGAAATAATAGTTTCTTTTTAGCATAGCCGAATTCTAATCCTTTAACTTCTATCATATATAGTGTCTTAGTTACATAGGTCACTGCAAATATATTACTAATCTAATCATTCGCAAGTTTTGTAATTTTTTTTGCAACATCTTTCGGCCACTTTATCCAACATTCCTACAGAATATACCCTTAAATAGCATCAAATTAAGGTAGCTATGTTATTTACTCATAAATTAAGAGCTTTAGGTATAATTTTAATTACCCTTGCATCGCTAAATGTGTCAGCCCAAAGTAAAAGCGGTTTACACATCCTCAAAAAGCACGCAATAAAAAGCAGCGGTGGCTGGGATTATGTTACCGTTGATGCTGCCGATAAAAAGATCTATGTATCGCATGGTACGCAGGTTAATATTTTAAGCACTGCAACCGGTGATTCTATCGGAGTGATCCCAAACACGAACGGCGTTCATGGTATCGCTTTGGTTAAAGCTTTAGGAAAGGGCTACACCAGTAACGGCCGTGATAACAGTTGTACCGTGTTCGATTTAAAGACCAATGAAGAGATAGGTAAAATAGCCGTCGGCACCAACCCCGATGCGATATTTTATGACGATTTTTCTAAAAAGGTTTATGCATTTAATGGTAAGAGCAGCGATGCCTCGGTAATTGACCCGGTTACCGATAAGGTAGTTGCTACTATTCCGTTAGGTGGTAAACCGGAAACAGGCGTATCTGATGGTAAAGGGAAGATCTTTGTAAATTCTGAAACCACCAACGAGGTGGTTGTGATAAATGCCAATACTTATAAGGTGGTTAACCGTTACAAAATAAACGAAGGCGATGAGCCCTCCGGCCTCGCTATTGACAAGCTGTCCAACCGCTTATTCATCGGTTGCGGTGGTAATGCTACCATGGTTGTGATGGATGCCGCAAATGGTAAAAACATAGCCAAATTTAAAATTGGCGATTGTGATGGTGTGGCTTTTGACCCTGCCTTAAAGTTGATATACAGCTCAAACGGAGATGGTAATATGTCGGTTATAAAAGAGTTGAACGCTAATAAATTTATGTTCATCGAAAATATTACCACAGAAAAAAGCGCGCGTACTATCGGCATCGATCTAACAACCCATCACTTGTTTTTACCAGCCGCTCAAATGGAAGCAACGCCGCCAACTGCAGAAAATGCACACCCCAGGCCGCACATGATAGCCGGTTCGTTCCATATTATAGAAATAGGTAAGTAATACCCCTAACAACTGTACATTGAAGAAAGTAATCTACATCATACTTTGCCTTGCCGGGTTTAATGCCTCTGCACAGGTAACCGATAGTACTAAAAAAGTAAACATAGTTGATACACTCAAAAAAGATCTGTTTACCGCGCCCGATACGGTCAAGCATTTACGCAGTAAAGCATGGGCTTTAGTACCGCCATCGATTTTGGTAGCTTATGGCGCCAGTAATTTTTTCTTTCATCCTGTAAGGCGGCTCGATATTAGTATCAATAATGATATCATGGAGGACGCGCCTAACTTTCGACATCACCCGGAGAACTTTTTTCAGTACACCCCGGTAGCCTTGGTTTACGGGTTGAATTTAGTTGGCATACATGGCAAAAACACTTTTGTTGACCGCACCTTAATATTTGCTATGGCCGAAGGGATGATGAGCTTAACAACCTTTAGTTTAAAAAAAGTAACCCATAGGCTTCGTCCCGATGGTTCTAACTATTACTCTTTTCCATCAGGCCATACTGCCAACGCTTTTCTTGGCGCGGAGTTTATGGCCCAGGAATTAGGTGATAAATCTATTGGCTACAGCGCCGTGGGTTATGGTTTTGCAACGGCTACCGGTATTTTACGTATGTATAACCGCGATCACTGGTTTAGTGACGTAGTTGCAGGAGCCGGTTTTGGCATCCTTTCTACAAAAGCGGCATACCTGCTTTATCCTTACATCCGTAACCGCCTGTTTAAAGCCGGCCGTGAAAAGGAAAATAACAGGGACGTGCCCGACGAGTTGAAAAAGCAACCTAAAACCAGTTCTATAATAATGCCTTCATACAACGACGGTGTGCTGGGTTTACATTTCGCTATGCAATTGTAAACAGAACAAGAACATTAAAAAATGAGGATGATGGTGCCAATCAAAATAAATACGGCACCAAATGCTGCCTTTATGGTAAGCGTCTCTTTCAAAATTACTACAGAAAGTATGATGGTTAGCGCAACGCTTAGTTTATCTACCGGTGCAACTTGCGATACCTTTCCTATCTGCAGCGCCTTGTAATAAAAAATCCAGGAAAGACCGGTTGCGAGACCGGATAAGATCAAAAACCAAATGCTGTGTTTAGACAGGTCGGTAATACCCTTTAATTCACCGCGGGCAACAACAATACCCCATGCTACAACCAATATCACGATTGTACGGATGGCTGTAGCCAAATCTGAATTAACATTCGTTACACCTATTTTCGCGAAAATGGCCGTTAAAGAGGCAAAAAAGGCTGATAAAAGGGCATAAATCCACCACATGATTTTTATATTTATTTGACAGACGTAGTTGCGTTTTCAAAAGAATGGTTTTTATACAGCACCCTGATCATCGACGGTAAAACAATTAATAACAAAGGCAGCGCAGCTAAAAAGCCACCAATTACAGCTATAGCTAATGGCTGGTGCAATTGCGCGCCTGCCCCGATACCCAATGCTAAAGGCATAAGCGCGATGATAGCACCCAAAGCCGTCATTAATTTAGGGCGAAGCCGTGTTGATATAGAATAAACAATGGCATCATCCACACTGCTTGCTTTCGCGCTTTCGCGGAACTGCCAGAAAGTAAAGATGGCATTTTCACCAATGATCCCTACGATCATGATGAGCCCCGTATAGCTGCCTACATTAAGCGGCGTGTGGGTGAGGAATAAGGCGAGCAAGCTGCCGCCAATGCCTAAAACGGCTACAACCAAAATCAACAGCGCTATCCTGAATTGTTTGAACAGAAATAGGATTACCCCGAAAACCAGCAGGCTTGCCGTAACCAATATCATCAATAGCTCTTTGAACGATTGTTGCTGCTCCGCATATGCGCCACCATATTCCACGTGGTAACCGGGCGGCAGTTTTACTTTCTCGGCTATGCCTTTTTGTATAGCGGGTATAACGCTGCCCAGGTCGCTGTTCTCTAAACGTGCGCTGATAACGCCCATTGCCTGTAGGTTCTCCCGTTCTACTTCGGCTTCTCCGGCGTGCAGGTTTATACTGGCTAATTGTGTGATGGGTATTAACCTGCCGTCAGGTAAAAACAGGCTGAGGTGTTTGATACCCGCTACATCCTGCATGCGGTTACCGGGGTAAACCATCCGAATAGGTGATTGCTGTTCGCGCTCGAACAAGTTACCTATCACATTGCCTTCCAAGGCTGATTGCACTTGTGTCTGCAATGAGGCAGGGGTAATGTTGTATTGCGCAAGCTTTGTATAATCGGGTACCACATCTACGGATGGGCCTGCGATAACAATACCGTCAAATACATCAGCAGTACCTTTTACATCTGTTACGATGGCTGCTACTTGTTTAGATAGCACCTGTAGCTTTGCCTGGTCATCGCCGAAGACTTTTATCTCAATAGGTTGGGTCGAGGTCATCAGGTCACCCAGCATATCGCCGATGACCTGGCCGAAATCCACACGCAGTGCCGGCTGCGTCGCCTCGATATGTGCCCGCAGGTCGCTGATCACTTCTTCAGATGTTTTGCTATGCCCTCTTTTCAGCTGGATCAGGTAATCGCCGGTATTAGGTTCGGTGATAAAGAAACCCATTTGCGTACCTGTACGGCGCGAGTAGGCAGCTACGTCAGGTTCTTTGATAATCACTTTTTCAATTTCCCGTAGCATGCGATCGGTTTCCTCTAGTGAGGTGCCGGGCGGCGACGTGTAATCCAATACGATACTACCCTCGTCCATATCGGGCAGGAAACCTGTTTCTAACCTGCCCGGGATGATCACAATAACTGCCACAAGGGCCAGTATCAAAACAATGCTCATGAACGGGCGCAGGATAAAGAATGATACCCAGCGCTGCCTTTTTACTTCGTGCGCTTCTTCTTTTTTACCGACGGCGTTTACTTCCGAGTTTTTGGTGAGCAGAAGATAAATAACAGGAAGGCCTATCCAAGTGACAAAAAAGGATGATACCAGTGTGATGATCATGGTATCGGTCATTACCTTGAAGTAAGCACCGGCAACGCCAGTCATCAGTAAAAAAGGAATAAATATGACAATAGTGCTGATAGACGAACCCACCATTGCCGGGAGCAGGTAATTGATGGCCCGCTGTAAAAGCGTTATAGTTGGCTCCTCAGGATGCTCCTCATGCGTGCGATGGATCTGCTCCACAACCACAATGGCATCATCAATAATTAAACCGATGGCAGCCGCAATGGCGCCCAGCGTCATGATGTTCAGGGTGTAACCTATGGCGTATAAAATAATAAGCGTTAACCCCAGCGTAACCGGGATGGTTAGTAAAATGGTAGCACTTGCCTTGATGGAACGCAGAAAGATAATGGCCACAATAATAGCCAGCGCCAAGCCTATCCATAGGCTATCACTTACGCTTTTTACGGATTCATTCACGAAATCCGCCTGCACGTAATAAGGCTTAATGGACACTCCTTTTGGAAGTACCTTTTGTAATTCGGCAACCTTGGCAGTCATGGCAGCGGATAGGTCTATCAGATTGGAATTTGGCTGTTTGATAACTGCTATCAATACACCCTCGTGCCCGTTGGCGTTTATTTTTGTGTATTCGATGCCCGGGTTGATCTGGATCTCAGCCACATCTTTTAGCTGGATAATGCGCTTGCGGTTGTTGCTAACCACCAGGTTTTGCAATTGCTCGCTGGTATTTACGCTGGCATCCGTAACGGTTAGATACAGCATCTTAAAATCAGACAGGTAGCCGTTGCTCTTAATGAAAGCCGTTTGCGCCAGCGTGTTGGTGATCATGTCTGGTGTTAAGCCCAGCGCGCTCATTTTTTGGCGGTTCAGCACTAGCCAGTATTCCTTGGTTTTGCCGCCGATAACCCTAATCTCCGACACACCATCAACCTGCGAAAGAAATGGCTTTACTGTATAGGTAGCCAGTTGTTTTAGTTCAATAGGCGAAAGATCATGGCTTTCCAGCGTGTACCCGCTAACCGGCAATATCGAGGGGTTCATTTTTTCTACCGTTACGTTGGCTTCCGGTGGCAGTTGGTTTTTGATCTGCGCTATGCGCGATTCAATACGCTGCTGGCTAAGATCAATATCCGCATCCCAGTTCATATAGGCGGAGATCTCGCAGCTTCCCCGGCTGGTCGTGCTGCGTACGTATTGCAGATCAGGTACCTGTTTAACGGCATTCTCCAGGGGTTTGGTTACCGTAACCATCATCTTATTCACCGGCTGTAAACCCGCATCGGCAATGATCTTGATCTTGGGGAAAGTAATTTCAGGGAACAAAGAAGTTTGAAGTCTCGAATAAGCGAACCCGCCTCCCAGCAGTATAATGAAAAGCACCAGACTAATAGGCTTTTTATGGCTGATGAAAAAATTGTTAAGACTGTTCATGGTTTTACAATTTTAACCCTGGCGGTATCTGCCAAGCCATAATTGCCGGTCACCGCGACACGATCAGTTGGGTTAAATGCGGGTGACAGGATCTCTATTTTCCCGCCCGATTCGATACCTTTTTTTACAGGCGTCTTAACCGCCGTAGTGTCATTGATTAGCTTCATTACCCAAAACTCATTCTGGGTTTCGTTTGACAGCACCGCCGATTTTGGTAACGATGGCGTGCTGCTTTTTGCCGCCTTGATGATAAGCGCCTTTGCTACCAAATTTTCTGGGATAGGGTGGCTGTTATTTACTTTTATTACAATGCCCTGGGTTTGCGAAAGCGTATCGACCGACGGCATCAATGAGGCAATGTGCCCGCTTAGTTTCTCACCATCAGGCAGGGTGAGGGTCATATTTTGGTTATGGGCGATAACGCTTCTTAATTCGTAAGGCAATTGCAATACAAAAGCAAAACTTTCGCGGTCACTGATGATGGCCAGTTGCTCGCCATCCTGCACGTAATCGCCTACCTGATGCAGCAGTTGGGTTACAAAGCCGCTGCGGGATGCCCGGATGTTATTCATGCCGGAGAACTTAAATGTAGTATCCAGTACGTTAATGGTATTGCCAATGCTTTGCGCTTCCTTGGTTTTAAGGGTAAACATAAGCTGGCCTTTTTCAACATAGTGGCCTGGCTGTACACTTACTTTTTGGATGTAGCCTATAGCGTTTGCACTTACAAAATTCTTTTGCAGGAACGATGAAGTAGCGTTTAATTCAATTGTATCTGCCAGTGCACTGTTGCCAATGGTAGTGACCGTAACAGGTGTTTGCGATTCTACACTGTCTTCTTCATCAGCTTGCTTGGCGCCTCCGCAGGAGTAAAGTGCCGTCATTACTAAACAGGCAAGAAATAGGGCTAACGGCTTCTTATATAGTGTCATCTTATCGGCTCCAGTAGTTAAGTTGGTTAATGAGTTGCAGCCTGCTGATGGTATTTTGTGTAAGCAGGTTTTTTATAGTAAGGTAGTTGTTAACTGCTAATATCAGGTCGGCAATTTTAAGGTCGCCGGTTTGCAGAAGCTTGGTATCCACTTTTATCAGGCTTTCAGAATACTTGAACTGATCGTTTATTTCGGCTATCAGCTTATCATATTCCCCTATCTGCTGGTTAAGCTGATTGATTTGCTGCGTGTATTGGTTTTGAAAAAACGTTCTGTAACCCCGGCTGGTTTCCTGCTCAAGGCTAAGTTTTTTATAAAGCAGCTTCCGTTGCCCGCCATCGTACAGTGGCACGCTTACAGTAAAGCCAACGCTTGTGCCAAAGTTTTTATAATATTGAGCGGTCAGATCAGAATTGTAGCCGCCATCCGCAAAAACACTAAGCCTGGGTCGGTAGCTATAATCTATCAATTTACGACTATTGTTTAGCCGTATACTATCTAATTGATACTGTTTAAAAAAGATACTTGTATTGCGGTCAGTAAGGTTTACTGCCTTTTGAAGTTGGGGTTTAGCTATTTCAAAAACAGTGGTATCAGCTACGCCGGAAATATAACTAAGGGTCGCGAGATCTGTTTTGTATTGCAGTCGGGTTTGCAATAGCTGTAACTGCGCCTGTTTAAGGGTGACTAAAAAAGTAAGGTAATCGCTTTGCCGATAAACGTTGCTGCGGGTAAGGCGTTTGAGCAGGTCTTCTTCTTTACTCAACAGGTCAACCACTTCCTGATTAAAGCGTTGCTGCTGCAGGCTGCCGTAAGCGGTAATGTATTGGCCGATGATTGTACGACGAAGGTCTTGTTCAGATAGTTTTATGCTATTGCGTAAAGAGTCGGTTTGAATACCGAGCGATGCAAATTGTGCGTTTAGGTAACCTTTGCCAATAAAAGCCTTATTTACAGTTACCAATCCGTTTAATGATTGCCCGTTGGTAATAGCCGATGAATAACCATATCCACGAATAACCGGCGCATATAAACCCGTACTGCTGGCAGTAACCTGTGGTTTAAAGCCTGCTTTAATACGTACGCTATCTAATTGGGCTGATAAGATCTGGTTGTTCAGATCTTTGATCAGCGGACTGTTATTTACCGCCTGTTGCAGGTAATCATCCAGCGTTTTGTTTTGGGCAAAACAGGTTGTTGTAAGTAAAAGAAGTAATAACAGATTTGTAAAATATTTCATCCGGTATCCGGCTATGGGCTATTAAGTTATGCAGTTTAAAGCGTAAATTGCTAAGTAAATCTGTAAACATTTTGTACGATAAAAAAATACTGCGGGTAATTTTACCCGCAGTATTTTAACAGGCCACAATCGGCTAATAAATGGGCATGTTTGCTGTTAGTCTTTGGCTATTTTAATGAATTTGCCGGTATGGTCAAAAAGCAAGTCTTTGCCTTGAACCTCGGCCTCGTAATTAACCTCTCCGGTATCGGTTTTGGTGATCTTTGCGGCTTCTTTAATTGTGGCTCCCTTGTAGTTCTGCTTCACGTAGGCTAAAACCGGGGCAGGCAGGGTAGCCGAGCTTATTTCCATTTCAGATTCTGTCTGCGTGCCATCAGCCTTAAAAACTGCCGACATTTCGTTGTTGCCCTGTTTAAATCCTGCTTCAAAGTTGCCCTTTTCTCTTTCCCATTTAATAGTTTTTACCGCCGGGTAAGTTTTGGCGAACGATGCTTTAACCGCTGCAGGTATTTGTTTTGAATTGATTTTTTGGGCTATCGCTGTCAAGCCCATGCCTGTTGCTATAAAAATAGCTGCTGTTGTTTTAGTGTATTTCATATTTAATCATTTTGCACTAAACTATTTGCAAAAGCTGTGAACAATCTGGACTAATACTGTAGAGAATTGGGATTATTAAATATTACCAAGAAGGTATGTAATTTACCATCCGGCTGGTAAGAAAGTGTAAATCCATAGTTGTCACATATCTGTTTACAAAGGGTTAGGCCAAGACCTATACCCTCAGATCCATCAGACTTATGGAATCTTTTTATTACCTGTTTAAAATCAAAACTGCCTTTGCCGGTATTATTGATGATTAGTTTATCCTGGCTGAGATAAACCGATAGTTCGCCATTCTGGTGGTTGTGCCTGATTGCATTACTAAGCAGGTTGTTACACATGATTTCCATAAGCGACTTATTTGCCTGAACCGTTTTATCGTGCATATTGATCGTTAACCGGATATTTAACTGCTCTACCAGTTCTTCATGCTGGTAAAGGGCTTCTTCCAGAACCGCTTTCAAATTAACGTCTGATTGATCATGTATCAGCCCATTCTCGATCTTAGCAAGGAGCAACATCGATTTATTCAGTCGGGTTAAACGGGATACCGTGCCGTATATGTCGTTTAGCAGCTTACTTTGCCTATCGGTAAATTCATCGGTCTGCACAAGGGTATCCAGTTTGGAATTGATGATGGATATGGGTGTCATCAATTCATGAGAAGCATTTTCAGTAAATACTTTCAGGTTTTGATAATCGCTTTTTACCCTGTCAGCCATACTGATTACCGCCTGGTCAAGCTCTGCGAACTCGTCTATGTTCGACGGGGTGGAGTAAATACTGGCATGGTTAGCCAAACTGAAATCTTTTAACTGCAGGAGAATTTTGTAAAATGGCTTCCAGATACTTTTTAAGATCACCCTGTTCAGAATGAGTAAGATGGCAAGCAGGGCAACGATCACTCCAATAGTGATCAAAAAGATGATCTGGATCAGGTCTTCTGTCTCCACCTTGCTTTGCGTTACCAGTACCCTGTAATTGCGGCCGGCGACTACCACCGAACTGATCAGTGCACGGCCGGCCTCTAGATCTTTTTCGTCCGAGTCATGGTAGGTGGTGTCTAAAAAACGGCGTTTTATTTTCTCTTCTTTTAACGGGGTGAAAATTATTTGTTGATGATTGCTTTCATAAACATCGGGCAGGCGGTGGTTTTTGCTTACATAGCTAAACACTTCGTTCTCTTCTAATACTAGGTCCTTATCTATCTGCCCAGTTAAAATATGGCTGATTGTGTAATAATAGATGAGGCCTGTCACCAGCATGATGATAACGGTAAGTCCTATATTGATCCGGTTATATTTAGTAAGTAATTTCATGCATCGGTGAATTTATAACCCATGCCATAAGCTGCATGGATATAATCTTTTGCGCCGGCCTCAACCAATTTTTTGCGGATATTTTTTATATGTGAATAGATAAAATCAAAATTATCGGCAATATCGATACTATCACCCCAAAGGTGCTCAGCAATGGCGCTTTTGGATACCACCTTTCCTTTATTGGCAATGAAGTAAATTAACAATGAATATTCCTTACGAGTAAATTTTACTACCGCCTCGTTCACTCTTACTACTTTTGCATCCAGATCGATACTAATCTCATTAAATTTAAGCTGACTGCTTCCGTTGAAAGATCTTCGCCTGACAATGGCCGTAACCCGGGATTTCAATTCAGACAAATGAAATGGCTTAGTGAGGTAGTCGTCGGCGCCGAGGTCGAGCCCAGTTAGGCGGTCATCCAGTGAATTTTTAGCCGAAATGATGAGCACACCATCATTATGACTATGTTCTTTTAAATGCTTTACAATATCCAAACCGTTCCCATGAGGCAGTGTAAGATCAAGTATCACACAGTCGTAACGATAAACGCTTACTTTAGCCAGTGCCGTCGTAAAATTGGTTGCTGTTTCGCAGATACTATCGCTGCCGGTAAAGTAGGCCTCAATGCTATCGCGCAGACCGGTCTCATCTTCTACAATAAGTATTTTCACTTTATAAATTTAATATTTAAAGTTAGAGGATTGCAGTATTCGCTACTGTAATTATCTCAACAGCATATCTATATTGGCAAGCTTGTGCTCCTGTAATTCGGTTTTTCCGAAATCTGTAAAGTATTTATGCTGTATTAGCATATTCAGATTTGTTTTACCCCATTGCTCATCAGTATAGCGTTGGTTTAAAACAAGGTCCCATTCGCTGCGGAGGCGCTCCGCATAAGCTGGATAATCATCATCCGCCAGGTGAAACATATCAGCATCGCACATTATTTGTTGTAAAAGCGTTTGTGGCGCTTGCGGCATTTTAGTAGCTTCAATACAAGCTAAAATATCATTAGTGAAACTTGCAGCCGCATCTACCTGCTTTAGAAAAGTAGCTGCAATACCAATGCTATTGTCCTCATGGCCAAGGTAAGCATAGCAATAACCGGTATCATGAAACCATGCAGCGGTTTGTACAATAACCATTTCGAGATCGCTTATCTTGCATTTAAACCCGATCTCTGTAACTGCGTTTACCACATACTGGGTATGTGATAAATTATGAAAGTGCATGTTTTTCGATAGATGGGTATTTAATAAATCCTTCGAAAATTTAGCAGCCAGCCTAACTAATTTGTACAATGCCATTAAAATCTTTTTGGCGATTTACCAAAACATGTTGGAGAAATTTTGAAGTGCAAAGAATTCAAATGGATAAAATAATAAAACCTTTATACCTATCTATATTCAGAACTAAAAAATTAAGTAATCAGTTTAAGCAAGTTATGTTTTGGTAATACCAAAACGACTTGCTTTCGTTCGGTGTGCTCCTAATTGCTACCTCACTTCGTTCCGCAGACCAATAAAAGAAGAGGTGGATATTAGCGTTTTTGCATCCGCCCGAAAATTATGTTTCTGTACTACCGAAATGCTTGTCATAAACGCATTTTTTTAAACCCCAGCTTTGCTTCTAATCAATGCAGCAAAATGGCCCGGCCAAAAAAAGAAAAAGAACATAAGCTATCCAAAGTGCTCGTAGTTCGCCTGACCGAAAGCGAATTGCGGCAACTGGAACAATTCAGCATCATGTGCCGCCAGCATGTTTCCGTAATGGTCAGGAAACGACTTTTCTCGGGCAATTACCCTAAAGCCCTGCCTCCGAAAATCACCGTCCAGCTATACGCTGAACTCAACCGCATCGGCGTAAATCTGAACCAACTGACCAGGCAGGTGAATTCCGGCAAACTGGCAGTGGGATTGCTACAGGTACTAAATGCGCTGTTTGCCCAGCAGCAAACCATCATTAAGCACTTACTGGATGATCGCGGTTGAAAAGTTCGGATCAAACTTTATAGGTGCGTTAGCTTATAACCTAAAAAAGCTGAATCACCCGGATAGGAAGCAACAAGCCGAGTTATTAGCGACCAGCTTCATTTCCCTATTGCCGGGCGATATAAAGAAAGAGGTGGAACTGATCAGGCAGCTGCGGCCGACATTGGGCAAATACGTTTGGCACACCAGCCTCAATTTTTCCAATGATGAGAAACCGACGAACCTGACTAACGCGAATTTACTGGACATTGCTTTTGACTATATGAAAGCCATGGGGTATGATGATAACCAGTACCTGATCGTCCGGCATAATGATGCAGACCACCCTCATGTTCACTTACTGGTCAACCGTATCCGTTACGATGGCAGCGTCGTATCCGACAGCAATAATTACAGGAAAAGTTTATCTGCGTTAAGAAAGCTGGAAGAACAATATAACCTCATATCATTAGCACAAGATAACATTGGATCAAAAAATCAACTTAACCTTGGAGCCGGCGAACAAAGTAATGAGCTAACGGCAGAACTTTATCGCAAAAGAACAATTGAACCGCGTAACCGTGCAACCCAGCGCTCTCTGACCAAGAACGAAATCGAAAAGGCGGTGCGTACCGGTATTCCTTCAGATAAAAGCCTTTTACAAGCCTTGCTTGAGCCGATCATCTTTAAAAACCATCAATCTCTTCAAGAATTTATTAAACGCTGTGAGCAAGCTGGTATATACTTGCTCTTTAACCAGGCCAGCACCGGTAGGATAAGCGGCATCACTTATTTTATCAATGATTTTAAGATCAAGGGCCAGGCATTAGGTAACCGGTTCAAGTGGGCGGAGCTAACTAAATTTATTGACTATGAGCAAGACAGAGACCGCAAGGCAATTAGCCGCGCAAACGATCTTACAAAAGCAAGATACGGCGAACTCACTACAGCCGGAAAATCAGTTGAAGGACAAACCGCAGCAGGAAGACAACCAGGCCATACTGGTTCAAACGTTAGCCCAAATGCAACTAAACGCGACAGCGAGCGCGAAGTTTCTTCGGGAGATGAAAGACAGCCAGCAAATAAACGCACAACGGATAACCGATCTGGAGAAGACGGTAACCAGTCAACAGGTAGCGCTAAAGATATTAAGGACGATAGTTATATTGATACTGATAGCAATAGTTACACTGGTACTGATTTACAAAGCAACCCAAGAATAGAGATAAGTGATGATATCGATGATGAAGCAATTCACGGCAGGAACAGGCACCGTCAAAGAAAGGCCAGAACGAACAAAAGATAATGGAGGCTAAATTAAATATTGGTATAATTCGCGATTTGCGAATTGAAGAGTAAATGGTAAATTTGTATATGAAGGCACATAACGGCATGAGGCCACACGATCTGGTGGTGCTTCTGAAAATCATCGCATCCGATAGGGATTGGTTAAATAAAGACCTTGCCGCAAGTTTGTTTATTAGTAATTCGGAGATCAGTGAGTCTTTAAACCGGTCCATGATCGCCAAACTGATCAGCCCTGATAAACGGGTCGTTTTTAAAACAGCTTTATATAACTTTATTGAGCATGGCTTGAAATTTGTTTTTCCTGCGGAACCTGGCGCGGTTGTAAGGGGAGTACCTACAGCACATAGTGCGCCTATTCTCAAAGATTATTTTATTGCAGAAGATCATTACGTTTGGGCAAGCCCTGAAGGAAAAGTAAAAGGCCAGGCAATAAACCCGCTTTACCCTAACCAGGTTAAAGCAGCTCTGGCTGATGAAAAGCTTTATAATATGTTGGCATTAGTTGATGCTATACGTGTTGGCAAAGTCAGGGAACAAAAGAAAGCATTAGAGTTATTAAGGCAATCTTTTGAGTCAGTTTATGCATGAGAATATAATCAGGATCGAAACAGTTAACCGGCATACTCTCCCAAAAACCTGCTAACCCTTGGGCATAACATTTGTTAAATATGATTATATTTGATTGTTATTTAAAGCGCTCCTATGGAAGTAATACTTGATAATGGACAACGTCCACGCGGCGTTTTCCTTCCATTAGAGGAATGGGAAACACTTAAATTCGGCATTAATAAAGCCAGCGAGCTTTATAAGCTAATGGATGACCTAAGTCATCCTGATGTTTTTGAAATGAACGCTTCTCAATTTTCTGAATATTTAGAGCTCCCTTCACAGCAGCTAGTGAATAAGGCGCTGGAAAATGGACTGTATCTTTCTTATCCTGCAGGATTGCCAAATACTTTTATCCACCAGTACAAAGATGGCTCACAGGAAACGGTAGCGTATGACATGGAAACCGGCAAGGAACATATTGTAAAAAAGCGATAGCGCATGCCGGTTTTTACTGTGGTGGCAGGTCCGAATGGTGCTGGTAAAAGCACTTTTTCTACTTTCTTTTCTCGGCCTGGTACGTTAATTTTCGATCCGGATATTGAAAAGTTTAAAATTGAGAAGCAATTCCCTGACATAGCGGAGGAGGCACTCGAATCAGCGGTAAACAGGGTATACCTCAATTTTCAAACTAAGGCACTAGGTACGGGCCTGCATCTGACAGTAGAGACAAATCTACGGAACGATTTTTTATCAGAGAGTGCTGAGCTCTTTAAAAGTGCAGGATACGAAACCCGGCTCATCTACCTCTTACTGCCAGATATAGCTGCTTCAATGGACCGGGTAGCTTTGCGTGTAAAACAGAAAGGACACTTTGTAGATGCGGCCAGTATCAAAATCAATTTCGAGCAGGGTCCTCAAAACATGCTTAAAATTTCGAATTACTTTGACGGAGTTATGCTTCTTTCAGGCATTAATAGCAATCTGGCAATTAATACACAGCCACAGCTTTTATTAACTCTTAAAAACGGGAAAGTAGTCTTTAAGGAGCAGCTAATCCCTGATTGGTGTAAAGATATGGTTGAATTTACCGAGGTGGCTGTAGCTAACGAGCAGAAACCAAATAGGCCGAAGCGATAAAAGCATTGTATAAGCTAGGTTCTAGTGCTTGCTATAAGCAGTCCCAATTCGTTGATGCTAATAGCATGCTTCCTTAAAAGTTAATTCAATGCAAACTTTATTTTCTTTTATGGTTGCCCTCAAGTAAACGCTGAATGTCTTCGTACTTATAATACAGGATACCTCCAATCTTTGTATAATTAATGGTGCCGTTGACCCTTAAATTTTGAAGAGTTCCCGGCGAAATCTTAAGCATGTTTTTTACCTGGTAGCTTTTGAGCCACTTAGTGTTCTCAGCGATGGGTTTTCCTTGTAGAATTGCTTTGAAGTCGTTTAATAACAGTTCCCTGAATTCGTTGAGATCTTCTTTCGTTATAATTTCTGTTGCCATGATTTGAATTATTTTATACAAATCTGGTAATAGCAAATTGTACTTAATGACAAGCTTTTCGGTAGTACCGATGTTTTTGTTGGTATTTACGAATTAGACTAGATTATTAAGTGACGTAATACCTCATGTAGTGGTAAGCAAATTATATAACTTCAACCAGGTTTACACACTAACTTCTAATCAGTGATATTTAAAAGATAAAGTTTGGATTTTAAACCTTTTCTTGCTATATTTATATTGTAGTTCTTTCAAAACCAGTCAATTGATATTAAAATATTCGGTTACCTAATCGGTTACCAACGGGATATTTAAAAACATAAATTATTGATAGTCTTTACGATAACTGAATGGTTCGAGTCCCGTCCATTCCGCAAAATACATTCACAAATGTGCAGAACCCTTCAAATTTAGATATTTGAAGGGTTTTTGTTTTTAAGGCCTCCCAAATTGTCAAAAATCACCAATATTTCAGGGCGTCATCTATGGCGCATCTTTCCGTGTGAACGATTTAGGTGATTACGCTTTAAACAGAATGCGGTTTCGGACGGTGGTTGTTAGTTGCCCACAATTTAGCTTATAGGAATTAGAACCCGATGTGGCACCATCCGGTACCAGTCGCTTATTGCCTCCGTGCATCCGACATGCCGCTCAAAGAAGGCGTGGAACGCGCCGTAGCTGATGACCACTGTTTGTTTTGTTTTACAAAACAAATTAGAATGTCTAAGAATACTTCAGATAGATAGCGTGAGCCATATGTGGAATGGTCGGCTTACTCGTAAAGATAATAGCCATGCCGGCTCAGCGGCTATTCCGGTAACTTCGGGAATGTCAGCAACGGTAATTTTCCTTTAAAAGAATAGTTCTTGGCATTTGAAGGATAAAGAAGTTTTTCGGTCAGGGACCTCTCCTGATGCGTGACTAAAACCAACAGGTCCGGATTGATCTTGCGCAGCATCTTGCCGATATCATCCAAAAGCGTATGAACAATTTTTCGATCGCTTACGATCACCTCGACATTATAATTGATCTGTTTGCTTAAGGCGGCCGAAACCAATTCAGGGGTGGGGTCAGTTTCGTAGCTTTCCTTAAGGTACAATAGCTGAATGTTGGCATTGACGGGCTGTGCGAAAGAAATGACCTGTTTCAATTCTCTTTTATAATCCGTAAGATCACTGGCATAAAGCAGCGTTTTCAGGGGTTTTAGCCGGTAATGACTTGGTATAGTTAGCACCGGCACGGGCGAACGGCCAATAAGATTGCTGGTATGCGTGCCAAATAGCTTTTTAATAGGCCCGGCACCGCGTGTAGCGATGCAAATAAAGGAACAGCGTTCTTTTACTGCATGCCGGATGATCCCTTCGGTGACGTCACTGTCATCAATCAATGCAAGTCGGTAATCCAGGGAAGGATTGCCAACCTGGCGTAAAATCCCCCGGACGAAAGCAGATAGTTCTTTCCGCATGGTGCGTTTATAATCGGTCGTGTAAATCTCGAAAGCTAGTGGCGACCAGTTGAACGGTTTGATTAAATGATAGACATAGCCGATCTCTAGCTCAGCCGTTCTGGCTACGGCTTGCTGAACTGCAAACCGGAGGGCTGACTTTGAATTAACAGACATATCAGTGGTTACCATGATCTTTTCCATGCTCAAAGATCCTTCATTCTTTCACCCGCTATAATGACCAGCAGCAGTCAATTTATTGATCGATATCATTCACGTAACCGCCTCTGAACACTTTTCAAAACATTAAACCAGCCCAAGGGTAAGGCCGGCCGGGGCAAAAGTGACCAGCATCACTTCAGCGGCATACCCTGATCATCCCAGACCTGTAGTTGTTGTTGTAATTTTGTTGGTGAAGGACATTGCACCATTATGGCTCGGCTCCTTTGCTTTCAGCAATAAGATTATGTTAGGAAAGTTGAATCACGCACAGATTGAGCGCCTGCTGAACGAGCAGGTGGTCGGCCGTATCGCCTGCCAGAGTAAGGGCGAACTCTACCTGGTACCCATTAACTATGTGTACCGTGACGGGTGTATTTACGCTCATTCCGGTGAGGGCAAGAAGATCCGCATGATGCGGGAAAACCCCAAAGTCTGCTTTGCGGTGGATGACATCCGGAGTGTGTTCAACTGGCAAAGTGTGATAGCTCAGGGCACCTTTGAGGAGATCACCGATATAGAAGAAAAACAGCAGACCATGCAGGGCATCATCCACCGGATCATGCCGCTGGTCACGAAGCCGGAGGGTCATCCCTCACACGGTATCACCGAAAAGGAAAGCGATGTGGGTACCAACGTTGAGTTGGTCATTTACCGGATTCGGTTGGGCGAAACCAGCGGGCGGTTTGAAAGTGCTGAGTAGCAACGTCCGTTATTTTTTTGACTTGTGCTATCAATGCCGGCATATGTACGGCGCAGCCGTGACGAGGGCTTGGAGCCCTGCCAGTGGCAAGGGCTCATTAGTTTTAAAGTGGATACAGCCTTTTTTAATTTAGCGCTGGTCAGTTGCTGGCTGAACTGTTCGGCAAGTACACTTATGATTAAAACAACACCATATGAGCCACCTGATGAATGTAATTGCATCCACGGCGCGTTCAATGTGGCAGCCTGTCCTTGATAAGGCCATACACATAGGTACCCAATAACGAGCCAATAATGACCATTACAAAGGCAGTATAGCCAAAACCCAAATTAACAAACATGGGCCCGGGGCAGGCTCCTGTCAGCGCCCAGCCCAAGCCAAAAATAGTACCACCGATAACATATTTAGGCCAGCGTTTGTCTTTTTGTTGAAATTTGATCGTTTGGCCGGTATGATCTTTTAGGTGAAAACGCTTAATAAGGTAAACGGACAGCATGCCCAGCACGACGGCTGTGCCGATAATCTTATACATCTGAAACGATTGAAACCGGAACATTTCCTGGATACGGTACCAGGAAGCTGCTTCGGATTTCACCATGATGATACCGAATATAATCCCGGCTATTATGAATCTTAGTCCTTTCATGGTTAAAATATTAACGGTAATATCAAGTGTGTCATGAGCAGTCCGCCGGCGAAAAAGCCAATGACTGCCCAGAGCGACGGTAGCTGGAGATTAGATAAACCACTGATGGCATGCCCCGAGGTGCAGCCTCCGGCATAGCGCGAACCGAAACCAACTAAAAAACCGCTGCCTGATAAGATCAACAGACCCTTGAGGCTGGCAGCGAAATGCCAGTTAAAGATAGCCGACGGATTAAAGCCACCATCAAAAGAGACACCTAATGATCTCAGATCATGCACCGTGACTGCAGATAACTTCAAGGGCGCATCACTTTTCAGGATGGTTGATGCTAAAAATCCGCCGAGGATAGACCCCAGTAAAAATAATAAATTCCAGCGCTGGTGCTTCCAGTCAAAATCAAAGAAGGCGTTCCTCTTTCCTGCACCGGCCAGGGTGCAAATCGTTCTTAGGTTGGAAGAAAAGCCAAAGGACTTGCCATAGTAAAGCAACAGAACCATAATAAAGGCGATGGCTATGCCCGATACATACCAGGGCCAGGGTTGTTTAAGTATTTCGAACATTTCGTTTTTGTATTAAATTAAAGCATCGTGTTGGGGCAAACATACGGGCTGATGTTAAACTTACCCGTCTCTTTAAGTGCTTTAAATCCCCCGCTAATATTGATTAGGCGTTCGTACCCCCGTGCTTTCAGGATAGAAATGAAGATCATGGACCGGTAGCCACTTGCACAATGTACATAATAGGTTCTGTTTTCATCCACCTGGCTCAGGTGATCATTGATATTATCCAATGGGACGTTCTCGGCGCCAATGATATGTTCCAAATTGAATTCACTGGCTTTACGTACGTCCAGGATGTTCACCTCCCTAACACTTAGTTTCAAATTCTCAACCTCTTCAGCAGACAAACATTCAATTTTGTCGGTATCTTTACCTGCTGCCATCCAGGCCTTATAACCATCCTGCAAATAACCTAAAGCATGGTCGTAACCTACACGGGCCAGCCGTGTGACTACTTCTTCCACCTGGTCATTTTCAGCAACAATCAAAATCGGCTGGTTAATATCACTTATCAGGGCACCAACCCACGGTGCAAAGCTACCTTCAATTCCTATATTGATAGATTTGGGTATAAATCCCCGGGCAAAAACCTCAGGAGCGCGGGTATCCAGCACAATAGCACCTGTTTCATTGGCAGCGGCTTCGAATGCCTGCACGGACAAAGGGGTAGTTCCCTGGCTAAGGATGGCGTCTATGCTTTTATAGCCCTCTTTGTTCATTTTCACATTCATCGGAAAATAAGCAGGTGGAGGCATAAGGCCGCGGGTTACCTCCACAATAAATTCGTCCCGCGTCATATTTCCCCGCAGCGCATAGTTGTATTTTTTCTGGTTACCCAAAGTGTCCGTGGTTTCCCTACTCATATTTTTACCACAGGCAGAACCTGCACCATGCGCAGGATAGATGATGATGTCATCATTCAGGGGCATGATCTTGTTGCGCAAGGAGTCGTATAATGTACCAGCCAGTTCTTCCTGTGTAAGGTGCGCTGCTTTTTGGGCAAGGTCCGGCCGGTTGTTGTTTTTGAAAGTTTTTGGCGTGTATTTTTTTAAGAAGAGTTCTTTAACAATAATGTAAGTGCCCATCATCAGCACGAACCAGCCGAATCCCTTTTTTAATTTTTGGCCGCTTATCTGTTTACTGAGCGCTTCGCCGGCGATTATTCCGGCAATGGCAATGGCGGTGATCTTAAGCAAGAATAACCAGTTAATGTCAAAGTGGCCCAGGTCACCTATAAAACCGATCAGTGAGTTTAGTACGCTGATCAGCAGAGATGTGCCGACAGCCTCTTTCATCGGTAAGCCAATGAGCAGTACCAAAGTGGGTATCAACAGAAACCCGCCACCTGCACCGAGTAGGCCAGTTGCCAGGCCTATCGCTACACCGGTTAACAGCAATCTGGGTATATGTACCCCTTTTTTACTTGTTTCACCAGACTTAAGCTTGTTGTTATCGCCGATCATTGCTAACGACGCGGCGATCATGAGTGTCGCAAATAACACCAGGGTTGCTAAATCGCGGGTTACACTGAAGCCTCCGATCATCAGTAGCTGGTCCGGAATAATTGGGATCAGGTATCTGCGTGTCAGGAGTACGGTGGTTATAGAAGACAGGCCGAACAGCAGGGCCGTCTTGATACGCACCAAGCCTTTGCGGTAACTGTTTATAGCGCCGACCAGACTGGTAGAGCCGACAATAAAAAGGGAGTAAGACGTAGACAAAACCGGATTGAGGCCGAACAGATACACCAGGACCGGTACCGTCAATATCGATCCGCCGCCCCCTATAAGGCCTAATGAAATGCCGATCAAAGCCGACGCGATATAAGCTAATATTTCCATCATTTGAATTGTGAGTCAAAGATGGCGGCTTGGGGGTAGGATCACGGTGACTTAGTCACACTTCGCCTTTTTTTAACCATTTAATCCAGTTGCGATGCAAGCGAACCTCTCCGCGTTGTTCCATTTTCTTTAACAAACGCGAGATCACCTCCCGTGAAGAATTTAAATCGGCCGCTATCTCACTGTGGGAAAGTTTGAGCTCCGCAGATTTTATCTGGCGATACTGCTTTTGCAGGTAAAAAAAACAGACGCTCATCCATAGCGCGAAATGCTACATCGTCAATCACGGTGAGCAATTCCTCAAACCGGGCCTGGTAGGTTTCGAGTACGAAATAATACCAGGTTTTGTACTGGCGCATCAGGTCGTCCATGTAACTGATCGGTATCATTAATACGGTGGTATCTTCCACAGCTTTAGCTATCACCTGGCTGGTTTCCTGTTTGGTGGCACAGATCATCGACAGCGCGCAGGCGTTACCCGGCTCCAGGTAATATATGAAAAATTCACCTCCGTCTCCGCCTTGACGATACAGTTTCACCCTACCCGTAACAATAAGCATCGTGGCTTTCATATACTGGCCCGTCTGCATCAGCAGTTCACCTGCCTTGAAGGCATTTTGTTTAGCATGATCACCTAAAAACCTTTTCAGTTCAGGTTCAAATTGTGGGAACAGTTCGGTAAGGTAATCATCGGTCGCCCGAATATCAGTATCAGTCATCCTGTAAAATTAAAAGTAACATAAGGGATTCGGCTGGCGCCTGGCGGCCCTCCTAAGCGTTAGACTATCACCGACGATACGGCCAATCTTGCACATAGCATATCGCCTAGAACAAGATAGGGATATTCTGATAAGTTGCGCAAAGCAAAACTAACACCAACGAACTGCAGTTACTTAGTGCTCCATACGTTTTACTATTGAGCGATGTACGCTGATCATGAGCAATACGCCTGCAAAGACAAGTACAAAACCGGCGAGGTGGATTTAGTGGAATTGTTCACGAAGTAGCAGGCAGGACAAGGCCAGCTATTTTTCAGAAGGCCTTTGTAACCCAGCAATAATCTATATTATTGCATTCACAATGCTGGCAACCATCCTCATTATCGACGACGAAAAAAAACTTAATGACCTGCTTGCCCGGATCATTGGTCTGGAAGGCTTTAAGGTTATGCAGGCTTATAATGGCAAAGACGGTATAAAGATACTGGAGCGGGAAGATGTACAGGTTGTTTTAAGTGATGTTAAGCTTCCTGATGTAAACGGTGTCGACCTGGTTAATACCATTAAAACTAAAAAACCCTATGTTGAAGTAATTAACCTTACTGCTTACGGCACCATTAATGATGGTGTAAGGTCAATTAAAAACGGCGCGTTCAACTACATTGTTAAAGGTGATGATAATGACAAGATCATCCCATTGCTCAATCAAGCTGTAGAAAAGGCCATTTTACAGCAAAACGCTTATAAAGCAGAGAGAAAAGTGGCGGGCAAGTTCAGTTTTGCGCAGATCATAGGCCAATCCAAACCCCTGTTGGACGCCATCAACCTTGCACGTCGCGTGGCTGCTACAGATACTACGGTACTACTGCTTGGCGAAACCGGTACCGGTAAAGAAGTTTTTGCATCAGCTATACATTATGAAAGTGAACGAAGGCTGATGCCTTTTGTGGCTATTAACTGTAGCAGCTTTACCGCCGAATTACTGGAAAGCGAATTGTTTGGATACAAGGCCGGGGCATTTACCGGCGCTGTAAAAGACAAGAAAGGTTTGCTGGAGGAAGCCCATCACGGTAGCATATTCCTGGATGAAATTGGTGAGATGAGCCTCGAACTACAGGCCAAACTGCTGCGTGTGCTGGAGAACAAAACATTTGTTAAAGTTGGAGATACCGTTGCTACAAAGGTAAATATCCGTATTATGGCAGCCACTAACCGTGACCTTCAGAAGGAAGCTGAAGAAGGCAAGTTCAGGCTGGATCTGTATTATAGGCTATCGGTATTTACTATATCCTTACCATCGTTAAATGAACGCAAAGGCGATGTGGAGCTGCTTGCCAAATATTACCTCAAACAATTCACAGATAAGGCCGGTCATCAGTTAACCATGAATGATGACTTTTTGGATCAGCTAAAACAGCATTCCTGGAAAGGTAACATCCGTGAATTAAAAAACGTAATGGAGCGTGCTGTGATTCTCTCTGATAATATACTCGACCGTTACAGCCTGCCTCCGAATTTTAACAACCAGACCAACTCCAACGCGCTCGATCTCCAAAGTGTAGAGAAACAACACATTGTTAAAGTGCTCGCTTACACCAACGGCAACAAAACCGAAACTGCTCGCTTACTTGGCATCGGCCTCACTACACTTTATAGAAAGATAGAAGAGTACCAGTTAGGGTAAAGTTCGCAAGACAATGGTCAAAGCATACCATTGATCTTCATTTAAAAATCCTTCCAAAACGATACTAGACCCTTCCATTATGGAAAGGTTTTTTGTTGCTGTAAATAAACATCAATAACTAACTAACTGATAAACAGTTTATTGATGTTGGTCTACTGAAATCGGCATTCCTATTGGCATAGGGTGATCAAACAATAATACACGTATGATCACTATCATCCTTTTTCTGGCCATCGTCTTCTTATGGTGGCTTGCATGTAAAACTATCAACTGGTTCGAAAAAATTTAGTCTGCCATGATTGCATTATTTATCATTTCCATTGCAGTATTCATGTACATGATATATGTACTGCTTAAACCAGAGAATTTTTAACCCATCTACACAATGAACACTGAACTATTAGGCATAATTGCCACGTTCGCCATTACGCTGGTTATCGCCATCCCACTTGGTAAGTACCTGGCTAAGATGTTTGCCGGCCAACGGGTATGGACGGACTTTATGCGCCCACTCGAGAACTTCATTTACAAACTGAGCGGTATTAATCCTAGTGAGCCAATGGATTGGAAACGGTTCCTGAAGGCCATGATGACCATTAACCTGCTTTGGCTGGTATATGGCTTTTTTGTACTGATGTTCCAGGATAAGCTGCCATTAAATCCGGATGGTAACCCGGGTATGACGGCCGATTTGTCTTTTAACACCATCATTAGCTTTGTAGTAAACTGCAACTTACAGCATTATAGTGGCGAAAGCGGCGCTACTTATTTAACGCAGCACTTCATCTTCATGTTCCTGCACTTTACCAGTGCGGCAACAGGTATTGCCTGTGCTGTGGCCGTCTTTAAAGCATTTAAAGAAAAAACAACTACTGACGTTGGTAATTTTTGGAACTTCTTTGTAAAAGCAATTACTCGCCTGCTGCTGCCTTTATCGGTTGTTGTAGCGTTGATCCTAACATTTAATGGTACGCCATCAAGCTATGCCGGTAAAGACCAGTTTATATCCTTACAGGGAGACACAGTAAACGTATCACGCGGGCCAGCTGCGCAGATGATTGCAATTAAACACCTGGGAACTAATGGTGGCGGATGGTTTGGTGCAAACTCCGCTCATCCGCTTGAAAACCCCAATTACTTCACTAATATGGTAGAGATCATCTCTCAGATGATCATTCCTATTGCTATGATACTTGCTTTCGGCTATTTTATTGGGCGCAAAAAGCTTGGCTGGGTAATATTCACGGTAATGATGCTCGGCGTGATGATGCTTATGGCACCATCTGTCACAAGCGAATTGGGCGGCAATCCTAACCTGTCTAAAATGGGCATCACGCAAGCGTCCGGCGCCATGGAGGGTAAAGAAGTTCGCTTCGGGCCGGCAGCCACTGCTTACTGGAGCACACTTACCACGGTAACATCTACCGGATCGGTAAACGGAATGCACGATAGTACTATGCCACTCACCGGCCTGTGGCAGCTACTCGCCATGATGATTAACGGCTTTTTTGGGGGCTGTGGTGTTGGTATTCTTAACTACTTTATTTACCTCATCATTGCCGTCTTTATATCCGGATTAATGGTTGGGCGCACGCCGGAGTTTTTAGGGCACAAGGTAGAGGCTCGCGAAGTGAAGATCGCTGCCCTAATAACTTTGCTTAGCCCTTTCTTGATCATGGCCGGCACTGCATTATCCAGCTACGTATTCATGAACCATGGCAATTCCGATTGGGCGGTAAAACCATCTGCATGGTTAAACAACCCAAGTTATCACGGATTTTCAGAGATGCTTTACGAATATACATCTGCAAATGCCAACAACGGATCGGGCTTTGAGGGTTTGGGTGACAACAACGTGTTCTGGAATGTAACCACAGGTATAGTACTCTTATTGGGCCGATTCCTGCCGATTATTGGCCCTGTAGCTGTAGCTGGTTTACTGGCCAAGAAGAAATTTATCCCCGAATCTGCCGGTACCCTCAAGGTAGACACGATGACTTTCGGAATGATGACCCTGGCGGTAATACTTGTACTCAATGCATTATCCTATTTCCCTGCATTGGTATTAGGGCCAATTGCCGAATATTTTTCAATGCACTAAGCTCCCACTATCTATTAAAAAGGACCTAAAATAAGATCCATGAAAACTCAAAATAAATTATTTGAACCGGCTTTGGTGCAAAGCGCTTTGAAGGAGTCGGTGATAAAGTTGAATCCTAAAGTAATGATGCGCAACCCGGTGATGTTCACCGTGGAGATTGGTACACTCATTATGCTGTACATGTGCTTTTACAGCTTTACGCACAACGGCCAGGGGTCATTTGCTTATAACGTAGTAATATTTGTGGTACTCCTGCTTACGTTGTTGTTTGCCAACTTTGCAGAAGCTATTGCAGAGGCACGTGGTAAAGCACAAGCAGACAGCCTCCGTAAAACCCGTGAAGAAACTCCTGCTAATGTTGTACTAAAAGATGGTACAGTTGAACAGCGTTCGTCAAGTACGCTGCAGAAAGGTGAAGTTTTTATTTGCGAAGCAGGTGATACAATACCTACAGACGGTGAGATTGTTGAAGGTTTAGCAACTATTGATGAGTCGGCAATCACCGGCGAGTCAGCTCCGGTTATCCGCGAAGCAGGAGGTGACAAGTCATCTGTAACGGGCGGCACAAAAGTTTTATCCGACAAAATAAAAGTAGTAGTTACCACACAGCCAGGGGAAAGTTTTTTAGATAAAATGATTGCGCTGGTAGAAGGTGCATCCCGCCAGAAAACACCCAACGAAATAGCACTTACTATTTTGCTGGCAAGTTTCACACTCATCTTTATTATCGTTTGTGTAACCTTAAAGCCTTTTGCCGACTATGCCAACACCCCTATTACTATAGCTGCGCTAATCTCGCTCTTCGTTTGTTTAATCCCTACTACTATCGGTGGCCTTTTATCAGCCATTGGTATAGCGGGAATGGACAGGGCGCTGCGCGCAAACGTTATAACCAAATCTGGTAAAGCCGTTGAGACTGCAGGCGATATAGACGTATTATTGCTTGATAAAACCGGCACTATTACCATAGGCAACCGTAAGGCAACACAATTTTGGCCTGCTCCCGGCATATTGCCCGAAGATCTGGTAAAAGCGGCTGTATTATCCTCATTGGCTGATGAAACACCAGAGGGTAAATCTATTATTGAACTAGCACAACAAAGCACTACACGCATAACCAATGTAGCACCTGCAGGAGCGGAGTTCATCAACTTTACAGCCGAGACACGTTCCAGTGGGATTAATACTCCGGATGGCATTCGTATACGCAAAGGCGCTTTCGATTCGATGTTAAAGTTATCTACTTCAGCGGGCAACAAATTTCCGGACGAAGTTCAGGACCGGGTAAAAGCAATCGCATCAAATGGTGGTACTCCGTTGGTGGTTGCCCAAAATGAAGTTATCCTCGGAACAATAGAGTTGCAGGACATCATCAAGCCTGGCATTGCCGAACGGTTTGAGCGCCTGCGCAAAATGGGTATTAAAACGGTGATGGTGACCGGCGATAATCCACTTACAGCAAAATTCATAGCCGAAAAAGCCGGTGTAGATGATTTTATTGCGGAGGCTAAGCCCGAGGACAAGATGAACTACATTAAGCAGGAGCAGCTAAGCGGCCGTCTTGTAGCTATGATGGGCGATGGTACTAACGATGCCCCTGCTCTCGCACAAGCAGATGTAGGCGTAGCCATGAACAGCGGCACCCAGGCAGCAAAAGAAGCAGGTAACATGGTAGATCTGGATAACGACCCTACCAAACTTATTGAGGTGGTAGAAATTGGCAAACAATTGCTTATCACCCGCGGAACTTTAACAACGTTTTCCATAGCAAATGATGTAGCTAAATACTTTGCTATCGTGCCAGCATTGTTTATTGCGTCCATACCTGCCTTGCAAAGCATAAACATTATGCACCTGCATAGTCCGGAAAGCGCGATACTATCAGCGGTGATATTTAATGCAATTATCATCCCGATACTTATACCGCTTGCGCTTAAAGGTGTAGAATACAAACCTATTGGCGCCAGCGCTTTGTTACGCCGCAACCTGCTTATTTATGGTCTGGGTGGTGTTGTAGCGCCGTTTATCGGCATAAAACTTATAGACCTGGTTATCTCCTTAATCTTCTAGTATAATGAAAACAAGCATGTTAACATCAATACGCCTTACCCTCGTACTAATAGTACTGCTATGCGTAGTATACCCTGTACTTATAACATTTGCCGGCAAAATGTCCAAAGGAAAAGGCGATGGTGAAACCATCACCGTCAACGGTAAAGTTGTGGGTTATGCCAATGTAGGCCAAAACTTTACTAACCCGGGATACTTTTGGGGAAGGCCATCGGCAGTTGGCTACAACGCCGCAGGTTCTGCCGGCTCTAATAAAGGCCCTACTAATCCTGATTACCTGAAAGATGTGAATAATCGCATTGACACCTTACTCAAGTATCATCCTTATTTGAAAAGGAGCGATATCCCAGCCGAAATGGTTACTGCTTCGGGCAGTGGCCTTGATCCTGATATTTCGCCCGAAGCAGCACGGATTCAAATTGAAAGGGTAGCTAACAACCGCGGGCTATCAGTTCAAAAAGTAACAGACCTGGTATCTCAACATACTGAAACTCCCTTGCTGGGAATGTTTGGTCCCGCGAAAGTAAACGTATTAAAATTGAACGTTGCGCTTGATGCGCTTAAAAAATAAGGGCCCTTATTCTACCTATATATCACCCCTACAGCAAACGCTGTAGGGAATTAATAAGAACATGAAAAAAATTCTATTCAGTGCAGCAATCTTGTTAGCTGCTATAACAATAAAGGCACAAGACAGTGTCAAAACAAGTAATTTAACCATCAGTGGTTATGCGGAAATTTATTACGGCTTTGACTTTAACCGCCCGGTAAGAAATGCCCGCCCTGGCTTTGTTTACTCGCACAACCGCCATAATGAGGTGAATCTTAATCTCGGTTTTATTAAAGCGAATTATGATAACGGTTTAATTAGAGCAAACGTCGCGCTGATGGCAGGTACTTACAGCAATGCCAACCTTTCTGCTGAAACCGGCGTTTTAAAGAATATTTTTGAAGCTAATGCGGGCGTGAAGTTGTCCAACCTATGGCTTGATGCAGGTGTTTTTTCATCGCATATAGGTTTTGAGAGCGCGATATCAAAAGACTGTTGGGTACTAACCCGTAACATCGCATCTGATAATACACCTTACTACGAAACTGGTGCAAAACTAACTTACATTACCACTGATGGAAAGTTAACTTTATCGGGTTTATACCTAAATGGCTGGCAACGTATTCAGCGCCAGGATGCTAACAGTAAACCGGCGGGTGGCTTACAAATGAGTTATAAACCAACAAGCAACATTACTTTAAATTACAGCAATTATCTGGGTGTTGAGGGCGCCGACTCAACTGGGGTAAAACGTTTCTACAATAACTTTTACGGAATATTTCAGATAACTAGGTCATTAGGCTTGACACTGGGCTTCGATTACGGTTCACAGCAACAAGCCAAAAACAGCAGCGAACATTATCACGTAATTTCGCCGGTAGCGATAATGCGCTACCAGTTAGCCACCAAATGGGCCCTGGCTGGCAGGGTAGAATATTACCAGGATAAAAATGGTGTATTTATAGCAACAGGAACACCTAACGGATTCAAAACAACCGGCTATTCATTAAA
The DNA here is from genome assembly GCF_059691875.1 of Mucilaginibacter sp. 320_HR. Classification (NCBI taxonomy): domain Bacteria; kingdom Pseudomonadati; phylum Bacteroidota; class Sphingobacteriia; order Sphingobacteriales; family Sphingobacteriaceae; genus Mucilaginibacter; species Mucilaginibacter sp. 320_HR. The sequence continues at coordinate 805,468 of NZ_JCAWAI010000003.1, read as the reverse complement.
CCTGGACTATGCACCGGTTACCAATGCAATAATTCGTTTAGAAGGAAAAGTTTATGACAGCAAAGATGATGTGTTTACACGTTTTGGCAACCCAATTAGCACCAATCCCCTGATTACGGCAAGTTTTGCAGTATCATTTTAACCAGTATGAAAGAAGAGCAGCATAAGGATACCTCCGTAAAGGACTTTATTGAACTGGTAAAAAAAAGCCGTCGCGGTAAGTTTAAGATTTACATTGGCATGAGTGCCGGTGTAGGTAAAACTTACCGCATGCTGCAGGAAGCTCATGCACTCGTTAAAAATAACATTGACATACAAATTGCTTACATAGAAACACACAATCGTGCTGAAACGCATGAATTACTTGCAGGTTTACCCATAATACCTCGGCGTACAACTTATTACAAAGGAAAAGAGTTAGCAGAAATGGATCTGCAGGCGATACTGAACCGACACCCTGAAGTTGTGATTGTGGATGAACTGGCCCACACGAACATCGAAGGGAGCAAAAATGATAAGCGCTGGCAGGATGTTTTTGACATATTGGAGGCTGGCATCAGCGTTATAAGCGCTGTAAATATTCAGCATCTTGAAAGCCTTAACCAGGATATTGAAGAAATAACAGGGATTTCCATTACCGAACGGGTGCCTGATAAAGTGCTTGAAACAGCGGATGAGATTGTGAATATCGACCTTACCGCAGATGAGTTAATAGACCGGCTTAAAGCAGGTAAAATTTATGATAAGGCGAAAGTGCAAACCGCTCTTCAAAACTTTTTCCGGAGCGAAAAAATACTACAACTGCGCGAAATTGCATTGAAAGAAGTAGCACATCACCTGGAGCGGAAAATAGATGTAGAGCTTCCAAAGCAGATTAAGTTACGACCTGAAAAATTCCTCGCCTGCATATCGTCAAACGCTGATACTGCGAAAACCGTTATACGCAAAACCGCCCGACTGGCGTCTTATTACCGCTCGCCATGGATAGTACTTTACGTGCAGAGCAGCAGCGAAAGTTTGGACAAGATAAAGCTAGACAAGCAACGCTTCCTGATCAACAACTTTAAACTTGCGACGGAATTAGGTGCAGAAGTTATAAAGCTTAAAAGTGACGATATCACCCAAACCATCATGCGGGTAGCCGAAGAGCGGGAGGTAACCACCATTTGCATTGGTAAGCCGCACCTCAATCTGTTCCAAGTGATACTCAGAACAGCTATCTTTAACCAGTTGCTCAACAAAATTGCAGCAACAGAAACCGACCTGGTAATTCTATCATGAAAGTTAAAACTAAACTCCGGCTGGGCTTCGGCTTTTTATTTATTGTAGTGCTGTTTTTTGGTGCAACAGCACTCTTTTACATCCGCGATATTTCGGAGAATTCTAAAGTGATCCTAAAGGATAATTACGAATCGTTAAGCTTTGCAAGAGAGATGCGCAATGTGCTGGATAAAAATGAACTTCCCTTGAGCGAAAAAGCGAAGGCTGAATTCAACCGCTACTTATCCAGGCAGGAAGCAAATGTAACAGAACCGGGGGAAGCTACCATAACAAAACGGCTTCGCGCCGCCTTCAGTAAACTTGCTGAAGCTCCTGCAACTACTGGGAATCTAAATAGTGCCCGCCAGGTAAGAGATGAACTATCTTCGATAGAGTTGCTAAACATGAATGCCATTGTACGCAAGGACGCTAATGCTCGTCATGCTATTAGCCGGGCTACTTTTCTGCTCAGTTTAATTGGCTCATTTACCTTTCTGGTGCTGTTTAGTTTCAGCATCAACTTCCCCGGATTCATAGCCAACCCATTACGCCAACTGCTGGAAGGTATCCGGGAGATTGGGGAAGGAAATTATAAAAAGCGATTGAATTTTGAACACCAGGACGAATTTGCCGAAGTTGCCCAAGCTTTTAACCAGATGGCCGGGCGGTTAAATGACTGGGAGAACAGCAACCTGGCTACGATCCTGTCAGAAAAACGCCGGATTGAAGCAATTATAGAGCAAATGCAGGATGCCATTTTCGGTTTAAATGAAAAGCAGGATGTGCTTTTTATAAACGATGCTGCACGTAAAACATTAAACATCAACGACGAAAAAATTGTTGGCAAGAACGCTTCAGCAATAATAAATAGTAACGATCTGCTGCGTTCTGTACTCAAGGATGACTCTGCTATAGGATCCTTTAAAATTGTTATAGACGGGCGCGAGATGTTCTTTCGCCTGCAAAGCAGCGATATTATCGTGCCTAATATTGATCAGTCAAAAGAAGGCTTACGCATAGCGAGCAGGCCTGCGGGCAAGGTATATATCCTCCGAAATATCACGGAGTTTAAAGAGCGGGATGAGGCCAAAACGAACTTTATAGCAACGATATCGCATGAATTAAAAACGCCGATATCATCCATCAAGATGAGCCTTAAGCTGCTTAATGACTCCAGGGTAGGCCAGGTAAATTCTGAACAACAACAACTGATAAATCACATTAACGAAGACAATAACCGCCTGCTGAAGATCACGAGCGAGCTGCTGGAGCTTTCCCAAGTAGAGACGGGTAACATTCAGCTTAACTTTGTGCCCGTAAAACCAATGGAGATTGTTGAATATGCGGTTGCCGCTGTAAAGTTCCAGGCGGAACAAAAAGGCGTAACACTGGAGGTTGCACAAGACACCGACTTACCCCAGGTCACTACCGACGTGGAGAAAACCGCCTGGGTATTGGTCAACTTTTTATCTAATGCGTTAAGGTATAGCGCCGAAAAATCTAAAGTGATTATCAGCGTCCTCAACAAGGGCAACGAGGTAGAATTTTCTGTAAAAGACACCGGCAAGGGCATTGATGAACAATATCAAAAACGCTTGTTCGACCGGTACTTTCAGGTGCCTACGGATGGTCAGAATAAATCGGGGTCAGGTTTAGGCCTGGCCATTTCTAAAGACTTTATTGAGGCGCAAAACGGCCATATTTGGGTTAAAAGCGCTATAGGAGAAGGCAGTACTTTTGGATTTAGTCTACCTAAGGATCAATCTATTTGAGGATGCCGACGTACTCGCCGGTTAGCTATTCAACGTTCTTGGCTGAATACCACATCCATTCGCGATTCTTGGGATTAACGTTCTATTTTTGATTACTTCCGGCGGCTACCAAATGTTGTTAACCCCATACATAAAACCATTCTTCTACATGTAAGTTAATTATACGTCTCTAAAGCCGGTAACTACCATGCAAAATACATCAAAGCAACAAGCAACTCCCATAATGTTCGGGGCAGAGATATTTATTGAGCCCGGCCAGACCTTTGAGGAAATAGACCTGTGGTTTAAACGCCTAAAAGAAGCAGGCATGACTGTCACCCGCATCAGGTTGTTTGAAAGCTACATGCATCGGCCCGACGGAAAATGGAATTATACACTGTTTGACGCTGCTTACACTGCTGCCGAAAAGTACGGAATAAAGGTTTATGGTAATCTGTTCCCATCTACATCCTTTACAGATCTTGGCGGTTTAAAGTTCCCTAAGGATGCGGATCATCTTCAGAGCATCACACGCTATATAGAGAATGTTGTTACTCATTTCAAAGACTTCTCTTCTTGCTATGGCTGGGTACCGGTTAATGAACCAGGTGTAGGCCATTTTCCAAAAGAGCAATTTGCAACAGATAAATATGCCGAATGGAAACAGGAGCAAGTTGCTATAGATTATAACAGCGGTAGTTACGACCGTTTTAACTTTGCAGATGAACGCTTTCACCTGTACTACAACACCTGGTTCTTACAATGGCTAACGGACGAGATACACAAGTATCACCCGGGCAGTGTTATACATGTGAATAACCATGCCATCTTTAAGAATGTTGCCGAATACGAATTTCCGGCATGGCGGGCTTTTCTCACCAGTTTGGGCGGCTCTGCACATGCCAGCTGGCATTTCGAATATTTTACCCGGCAGCAATATGCGCTGGCAGTTGCGGCTAATTGTGAGATAATCCGATCAGGTGCGGGAGAGATCCCTTGGTTCATGACGGAGCTGCAAGGGGGAAATAACACCTACAGCGGCTTTTTGGCGATGTGCCCCACAGCAGAAGAGATAGCGCAATGGCTTTGGCTGGCTGTAGCTACCGAAAGCAAAGGGGCTATCTTCTGGTGTTTAAACCCACGCTCTTCAGGTATAGAAGCCGGCGAGTGGGCTATGCTCAACTACCATAACCAACCATCAGACAGGCTCGAAGCAGCTAAAACCGTTATAGATGTAGTTAACCAGGATAGCCAGTTCTTTAACAATGCCAGGGAGATCGAATCCGGTATAAATGTTATCTATACACGTGAGTCGCTCTGGATAGAAAAGACGCTCCAAATGGGCGGAAAAAGCTATGAAGGTCGGGACGAAGGCGGGGTATTGAAATCGGCGCTGGCTTATTTTGAAGCGCTTAGTGAAGCCGGCCTGCAGGTCAACTTTAAGGAGATCAGCGAGTTTGACTTTGACCTGGATGACTACTCAAACAAAAGTATCATACTTGCACACCAGATCTCAATCCCGTCTAAATATTGGCCTCTATTGCAAAGCTTTGTGGAAAAAGGAGGCACCTTATTAGCCGATGGCTTGACCGGTTACTATGATGAGAATGCCGTAGGCACCATGCGACTCGGCTTCCCGCTAAGAACATTACTGGGAGCTGATGTGCTGGAATACAAAGCAATAGACAAGCAAGGAGAGGTTATAGTAAATGGCATTACCTTACCAACATACATGTGGACAGGGGAGCTAAAAGCTACTACAGGCACATCAATAGCTTCAGATAGAGAAAAACCAACAGCCGTGAAGAACCAGCTCGGCAAAGGAACAGCCTGGTGGATACCGTCACTTATTGGTTTAGCAAGCAGGATATCAGAAGATTACCGTTCGCTTACCCGGTTTTTGGAAGATGTTTTGCAGTTGCATTCGCTGCCATCTGTACCGGTGATGTTTGAGGAGCCGCAGCCCGGCATGCTGATGAAACACCTTAGCTACCAACAGGATAGTGTAACTGTAATCATTAACAACTCCGCAGAACGGAGAGAATTCAACCTGGTGATCAAGAACCTATCCCGGCAGGCGAACGTGCTTTATGCTAATAAAGGCGGCAAGATCGGTGGTACACACATCAGTATAGATGCCGGCGAAAGCATGGTTATCCGGTGGGAATAGCCTGTCAACAGTAGGATAGTAGACCAAAACTGTTTCGGGTGTTTCGCCTAGGAAAAGTGAAACACCCGAAACAATCTCTACAATAAATTATTGACAAACAGCAACTTACATTTCAGACCGAAACACCCCGAAACAGTAGCAATTATTTAGATGTAACGTGTAAGCGGTTATTAATTAAGAGCTTAAGCGACTTGTCTGATGCTGCAGCCTATAAGCGAAACACCTCGCAGCGAAACAATTAAAACAAGCTTTTTACTCCTTTTTAGCTTTAATGTTGGCCGTGTTCTCTTCCAGTCGGAACCTTACCATTCGCTCTATCAGATCCAGCGGCAAAGGCTGGTCTAAAGGGAACTGCACCGAACCTTTGCATTCTTGTATCCGGATATCTCGTCCTTGAACACCTCTATGGCTTTTGATCCCGGGTAAAAGCCTATGTGCTTGTCATAGCCGCCGAAGTGGGCCAGCAAACCCCTGTATTTATATGTCGGGATGCCGTAGCTAATGCTCTCTTCAGCCGCTGGCGCTACCTTGTAAATTACCGCTTTAACCTGATTCATAGCCTGTTGCGTAGCTTCAGGATAGCTCAAGAAATAGTCTTTAACGTCCTTTGGTTTAAGCATGGCAGGTTACTTATCCGTTGTTATAGGCTTCTTCTAAACCAACTACATCTATCTTTACCATCTTCATCATAGCTTGCATAACCCGCTGTGCCTTAGCCGGGTCGGGGTCATTCATGAGGCGGCCAAGCGCATCCGGGATGATCTGCCACGATACCCCGAACTTGTCGGTTATCCAGCCGCATTGCATTGGTTGTGCCTCATTATCAAGCATTTTATTCCATATCTCATCAACTTCTTCCTGATCCTTACACTTTACAAACAGCGATATTGCCGGCGTAAACTGGTACTCTCCCTGCCAGTTCAGGATCATGAACTCGGTGCCTTCAAGCTCTATTGTAGCGCTGAAAAGCTGCCCTCCATGTTTGCTAACTTGCTTTACCTCAGCATTTTTAAAAATTGAAACATACAAGTCAAGTGCTTCCTGGCCGTTGCCATTGAACCATAAAAAGGTGCTTATCTTTTGCATAATGGGTTTATTATCGGGTTTATAATACATCAAATCTACCTTCAATTAAACCAATTAACAAGGTGTTATTGCGACCATTCAAAGGGTCAAACGAGACATCCGTCCAACCGATTTTAATTGTCCCGATTTTTAACTTTTTAAAAAGTGGTGTCAAAATCATGATCCAAAATCTGCAAAAACCACACTTTTTTAGGTGAAGAAAATCGAGCATGGGCAACATAGCTGCCCCAAAAGCGAAAATTTTTAAAAACGTGTTTTTGGAAGGATTTTCAAACGCTGAAAATTATGGTTTTCGAATTACCGTCCAGCAGCTATGCTTGCCGCCTATATTTTAGTTACTATATTTAGGCTCATGATTGCTTTGCCTCTCCCAACGAGAACCAATTACCTGAGTCATCTTTAAATAGTGCTTCAAACCCGTAAAATTCTTTAGTGGGCGCTTTTGTAAATTCCACACCCTTGGCTTTAAGTTCTTCATATGTTGCCAAAAGGTCCTTACACTCAAAAACACCAAAGCCAAACGTACCACTGCTCACCAAAGACCTCATTTGTTTAGCCGACTCGCTGTTAAACATCATCCCTTCACTAATAGCCATTAAACTAATTTCCAAATCTGGCTGCTCCGGCGGGCAAACTGTCAGCCAGCGCATGCCCGGCCCCATTGCGGCATCAGTATGTACCCTGAAGCCAAGCTTGTTTACGTAAAAGTTGAAGGCGCTGTCCTGGTCCAGCACAAATATGCTGACATGGTTAAGTTTAGTGATCATCTTTATTTAGTTTGTATAATCAAAGATGCGCCGTGAATTACAACCGCAGTTATTGAGAATTGCTATTTTTCCAACCGTTCTTTTCCGCAAAGCAATTAGGTACAAAATTTAATGGTGTGTCATGCATCTGCTTTTTTCTTTCAGCCTGTTTTTGCTGGTAAACGGCGGGTGTTTGGGCTGCATAATGTTTAAACAGGCTGGTAAACGTACTTATGCTTTCAAAGCCCACGGCAAAACAAACGTTGGATACGTTCATTCCCGTTTGTAAAAAATCTTTGGCTCTTTCAAGCCGGTACCAGGTCAGGAATTGGTGCGGCGTTTTGCCATAAGCCTTTTTAAATAGACGCAGAAAGTGGTATTTCGAAAATGAAGCCTCATCAGATATTTGATCCAGGTTTAAAGGCATACCATAGTTTTCTTCAATAAACAGTTTAGCCTTTAAAACCCTGCGGTATAGATAAATTGTTGGTGAAGAAATCATTTGTTAAAATAGCTGAATCTGCATCCGGTAAGTTCTCTGTAATAAATATGCTAACTTATACTTCAATCTGCAAGCGTTTAAATAGGTAATCAGCCAGATCTTGGTAAAGCCAAACCTTTATTATAACGCCTGTCGCTGGCTTATAAAACTGCTCGTCTCCTAATAACATTAACAAATTTTCAAAACTGCTGACCGGTTAGGTAATCGCCCGTATTTGTAGTAATTTTATCCTGCTATGAAAAACACTCCCACCTTGTACGACTGGGCGGGCGGCAACCAGGTTCTGGAAGATCTTACCAAGCTCTTTTACGAGAAGGTGCTTGCCGATGAACTGCTGCTCCCGGTGTTCCGCAACATGTCTGCCGAGCATACCAAACACGTTGCCCATTTTATAGGCGAGGTTTTTGGCGGGCCGGAATTGTACACCAAACATGACGAGGGCAGCCACGCCAAAATGGTAGCGCACCACATTGGCAAGCTGCTTACCGAAGAGCAGCGCCAGCGCTGGATACACCTGCTGTTGCAAAGTGCCGACGAGCTGAAACTGGCTGATGACCCGGAGTTTCGCTCGGCATTGGTGGCGTACCTGGAGTGGGGCAGCCGCATAGCCATTATCAATTCTAACTTAACCGACAATCCGCTGCAGCAGGATGCACCTATGCCCAAATGGGGATGGGGAGTACCCGCCGGCCCTTACCTACCCGAAGCATGAACGACGTAACACTGGAAGAACTGAAAGCGCTGCCGCTGCTGGATGGAGTACCCGATGACCAGCTGCAATTTTTAATAGACAATGGTGAAGTGCGCCTGCTGGAAGAAGGTGAGCGCATATTTGAAGCCGAAGAATTGATAGACAAAACCAGCATTATACTTGCCGGGCGCATCCGCATATGCGTTTTGCAAAACGGCAAACTGCGCGAACTGGCCATTCTTAACGAACAAGCAATATCTGGTTACCTGCCATTCTCCCGTATTGGCAAAACACCCGGCTTTGGCGAGTGCGTAAAAAAGGCCCGCGTATTGATGATCCCTAGTGAAAAGATCAAAGAAGCGGCAAGAAAGCACTATGAACTTACCGAAGCGCTGGTGCACATCATGACTACCCGCGTGCGCGATTTTACCTCGCAGCAGCAGCAAAACGAAAAGATGTTTGCGCTTGGCAAGCTGTCTGCCGGTTTAGCACACGAACTTAATAACCCTGCCGCGGCTATCACAAGAGGGGCGGCCGCGCTGGAGGACCAGATAGAACGCCTGCCGGAGCTGTTTAAATCTATCGTTCAGCTTAACATTCCGCCGGAGAAAGTAGATGGCATAAACCAGCTGCTGCATACCCGCGCGCACCAGAAAGACCGCCCCGTACTCAGCATGATGACCCGGGCGGCACATGAGGATGACCTGAACGACTGGCTGGATGACCACGAGATAACCGACTGCGACTTTGCAGAGAACATGGTGGATTTTGACTTTAAGCCCGAGGACCTGGACCACATGAACGCCTGTACCCCATCGCCGCAATTACCCGTGGTACTGGAGTGGGTGAACAATTACCTGGTAGCTACAAAGATGATTAGCGATATAAAGGAATCATCTCAACGGGTATCGCAACTGGTAACGGCCGTCAAGAACTTTACCCATATGGACAGGGCTACTGATAAGCAGCCTTTGGACATACACAGCGGCTTGCGCAATACGCTTACCATGCTGGATTATAAGCTTAAAAAAGCAAAAGTAACCGTGGTAGAGCACTTTGACCTTAACATACCGCAGGTAAAAGCAATGGCCGGCGAGCTTAACCAGGTATGGACCAATATTATTGATAATGCTGCTGATGCCATGGAGGCCAATGGTGGTGGCACCCTGGAGATTACCACTCAACAGGACAGGCAGTTTGTGCAGGTAACATTAAAAGATAATGGACCTGGCGTTCCGCCGGAGATACAGTCGCAGGTTTTCGACCCCTTTTTTACCACAAAAGACATGGGCAAAGGTACCGGCCTTGGGCTTGACGTAGTAACGCGCATAGTACGCCAGCATAATGGCTCAGTAAAGCTGCGCTCTGTGCCGGGCAGCACAGAGTTTATTGTTTGTTTCCCTATATCGGGCGAGTAAAAATTAAAAACACACATGGATCAACCTTTCATATTTGCAATTGACGACGACCCGCAGGTACTGCGGGCAATAACGCGCGACCTCCGTAACCAGTACCGTAAAGACTACCGGATACTAAGCACCACATCTGCTAAGGAAGCGCTTGAGGGACTTTTAGAATTGAAGAACAAAGGCGAGGTAGTGGCCATGTTCGTGTCGGACCAGCGTATGCCCGAGATGGAGGGCATAGAGTTTTTGTGCCGCGCCATGAACTATTTTCCTAATGCCAAGCGCGTGCTGCTTACCGCGTACGCAGATACCGACGCAGCTATAAAAGCCATAAACGACGTTAGGCTTGATTATTATCTCACCAAGCCATGGGACCCGCCAGAGGAGAAGTTATACCCCATACTTACCGATATGCTGGAAGACTGGCGCGGTAATTACCGCCCGGATTTTAAGGGTATAAAGGTTATTGGCTACTCCTTCTCTCCAAAGTCGCATGAGATCAAGGAGTTCCTCTCCGGTAACCTTGTGCCGTTCCAGTGGCTGGACGCCAATTCCGAAGAAGCAAAAAAGCTAACACAGATAAACAGTATAGAAGCGAAGGACCTCCCGGCTATTATTTTTGACGACGGCACTTTGCTAAAAGCCCCTGCCGTGAGAGACATTGCAGCACGCATAGGCCTTAACCCGGCCGTTAAGAACGAGCTGTACGATGTGGTGATCATTGGCGCAGGGCCCGCAGGCCTTGCTGCCTCGGTTTACGGCTCGTCCGAAGGATTAAAAACCTTGCTGATAGAGCGCAAGGCACCCGGCGGACAAGCTGGTACCAGTTCCCGTATTGAGAACTACCTCGGTTTCCCGGCCGGCTTAAGCGGCGCCGACCTTACCCGCAGGGCAATTACCCAAAGCACCCGTTTTGGTACAGATATTATTTCGCCGCAATCGGTAAAAGAGATCAAGACCAAAGACCAGTACAAAATGCTGGTACTGGAAGACGGTACCGAAGTGACCACTAAAAGCATCGTGATCACCACCGGGGTAGATTACCGCCAGCTCACTACCCCCGGTATAGAGAAATTCACAGGTGCCGGCATTTACTACGGTGCCGCCATGACGGAGGCCGCATCCTGTAAAGATGCCAACGTATACATTGTTGGCGGCGGCAACTCTGCAGGGCAGGCAGCTATGTACCTGTCTAAATTCGCCAGGCAGGTTTTCATCCTGATACGTAAAGAAAGCCTTGCAGCTACTATGTCCTCTTACCTTATTGACCAGATTGACGGTGTAAACAATATTACACTGATGCCTTGCAGCGAGATAAAGGAGGCCAAGGGAGAAACCAGGCTGCAGCAATTGGTAATAGAAAACCTGGATACTAACGAGACGCAAACAGTTGATGCGGACGCGCTTTACATTTTTATTGGTGCTCGCCCTTATACCGACTGGCTGTGCAAAAATATTATCAAGAACGACAAAGGTTTTGTAGAGACCGGCCGCGACCTGAACAGCTGTGTTGATTTTGAGAAGATATGGCACAACAACCGCGACCCATACCTTTTAGAAACCAGCATCCCGGGCATATTTGCAGCCGGCGACGTACGCGCCGGCGCCATGAACCGAGTAGCCTCCGCCGTAGGCGAAGGCTCCATGGCCATTAGTTTTGTGCACAAGTATTTAAACGAGATATAAGAGAGCTTTCGGGTGTGCTAGCCACAGGGTTAACACACCTCTTTATTTTGCAGCAGCACGTGGCTTAAAAATATGCTTTAACGCAACCATCCGTCTACTTTATACGTATTAGCTACAAAGCTCTAGCACGCCCTTAAGTTGAAAATGCCACGCTGTGCGGCATTTCTGCAACCATATTATATAGCCGAACCTCTCTTATTTAAAATTCCGAAACGGCAGCTATCCTGTGGGTAGCTGCTTTTTTTTATTTATCTGGCGGCATTTACACCAATATTCTTACTCCTTTGCTCAACTTTACTGCAAAACTTGTAGCAGATGAGCAATTATTTTTATAATTTACCAAAAAATAGTGGAATTGATGATGTAATTGGTTGCAATTACCTGTTCGCTATTTAATTTCATTTATTCAGATGCTCTAAAAACCAAGGTATTTTATGTACAGTTCGCAACATTTTGAAAAATACAACCTGATAAACGGCGTATGGGACGAGATGTATAACGAAAACCACATCGTCCGCGACCATTATCAGAAAGTGATTGAATACCTGGCACGAGAATCCGCCGAGGATCTTAATAAAAAGGAAGAACTGGCAAAGCGCCTGTTCATGTCGCAAGGTATTACTTTTACGGTTTACAACAGCGGCGAAGGGATAGAGAAAATTTTTCCGTTTGATATCATACCCCGTATTATTACCTCAGACGAATGGGCCTTTGTAGAACGGGGCATCAAACAGCGGCTTACCGCGCTCAATCTGTTCCTTAAGGACATTTACCACAACCAGTTTATTGTAAAGGATGGCATAGTACCTATAGACATTGTTTACTCCTGCCCGCATTTCCTGCGCGAGATGTATCAACTGGATGTGCCTTATGATATCTACGTGCACATTGCCGGGATAGACCTAATCCGCGATCATGACGGGACTTTTTATGTACTGGAAGACAATCTGCGCACGCCATCGGGCGTGAGCTACATGCTGGAGAACCGCGAGATTACCAAACGCCTCTTCCCCGATCTGCTGCCCAACTGCAGTGTTCGCAGCGTTACCGAGTATCCGGCAATCCTGTACAAGAACCTTATGGCGCTATCGCCAAGGCAAATAAGCAACCCTACCATTGTGCTGCTTAGTCCGGGTATATACAACTCGGCCTACTTTGAACATACAACCCTGGCCCGGTTGATGGGGGTAGAGCTGGTAGAAGGTCGAGACCTGGTGGTGAACAATCACAAGGTATACATGAAAACCACCACCGGCCTGCAGCAGGTTGATGTGATCTACCGCAGGGTGGATGATGAGTTTTTAGATCCGCTAGTGTTTAATCCGCAAAGCGTATTGGGTGTAGCCGGGCTGATGGGCGCTTACCGGAAAGGTAACGTGGCCATTGTAAATGCCATAGGCAACGGCGTAGCCGACGATAAGGCCACCTACATTTACGTGCCGGAAATGATCCGGTATTACCTAAACGAAGAACCTATATTAAAGAACGTACCCACGCACCGCTTGGGCAATGCAGACGAGCGCGAGCACGTATTTGCCAACATTAACAAAATGGTGGTGAAAAAAACCAACGAGAGCGGCGGTTACGGCATGCTGATGGGGCACGCCGCAAGCGAGGAAGAAATAGACAAGTACAAGCAGGAGATATTAAAGGACCCGCGCAGCTTTATAGCCCAGCCTACCATATCACTGTCGGCAGCGCCGTGTTACATTGGCGGCGTACTGCAGCCCAGGCGTATAGACCTGCGACCCTACGCCCTTTGCGGCCCGGATGGGATAGAGATTGTACCCGGCGGCCTCACACGCGTAGCGCTCACAGAAGGATCGCTGGTGGTAAACAGCTCTCAGGGAGGCGGCAGTAAAGACACATGGGTGTTGAACCCCCTAGCCCCCTGAAGGGGGAACAAGATAAGAGGCAAGAGTAAAAGAATTAGGAATCAAGAAAATTGAAAATATTTGTAATGTGTAATTTGTTGAAAATAGCTCCTTTATATTGTCCTATTAAGGCTATAGAGCGCTTTAACTCCCCCTTTAGGGGGTTGGGGGGCTTATGTTAAGCAGGGTAGCCGCAAGCTTTTACTGGCTAAGCAGGTACATTGAGCGTAGCGATGGTATCCTGCGGATGCTAAAGATCAATTACAACTCTTCGCAGGACTCCATGCAGGGTTTCAGCTGGAAGCCCGTGCTGCGTATTTTCTCAGGGTATGACGAAAGCCTGCAGGAAAAACTAAATGACGATAGCCGCGCCGTACTTAAATACATGGTGACAGACAGGGGCAATCAAAACTCAATCCTGAACATTATTACCCTTGCCCGCGAGAACGCCCGTAGCGTACAGGAGCATATCCCTAAGGATCTCTGGCAGTGCCTTAATGAGTACTACCACACCATAAAGGACCCTAAGCTTAATGACAGGCTCCAAAAGGATGACCCTATAACTGTGCTGGATATTGTTATTAAACAGGTGATGCTTTATTACGGCACAGCAGAAATAACCATGGAACGGGGCCAGGCACGCAGCTTCATGAACATTGGCAAGTACCTGGAAAGGGCAATTCAGTCGATAGATATTCTTGATGTAAAATACGGGCCAACCAATGCCAACCCCGACCTGCTTACCGATATTACCTACTGGAAACACCTGCTCCTGTCCATCGGCGGGCACGAGCTCTACCTGAAAACCTACCGCGACGGATTAGAGGCGCAGAACGTAATAGAGCAGATCATCCTGAACAATGATTTTCCACGATCGGTTATTTATTCTGTGAACAATATCCAGCGCTATTTCGACAGGCTCAAAAACAACAGTAATGTGAACGACTATCGCGATATTTCGTTCCAGATAGGCAAGCTGCAGAGCAATATCAAATATAGTTCGGCAAAAAGCATCAGCCAGGTAGGCCTTCACCAGTTTCTGACCATTGCCAGGGATGATCTGTACAAGATCGGCAACTGCCTTAACGAATACTATTTCGCCAATTCATGATAACCCCTAATTGATCTGAAATGCCCGAATTTAAAATACAGCACATAACTAAATACTCGTACGATAACTTTGTGCGCGACAGTGCCAATAAGATCATCCTGTTCCCGATAGCAGATCTCTACCAGGAGGTTTTGAAGCACGATTTGAGCATCACCGGCCACCCGCTTGTAGATACATATATTGACTATTATGGCAATGAGGTAGGCAGCTTCACTTATACAGAACCACACAACCTGCTGGTGATCAATTCACAGGTATCCGTAAATACACATCCCCGCCCATTACCGCTAGACGATGTTGCCGCCGTTACCCAATGGGACGAGTTATTTAATCTGAGGCATATTGTGCCCTACATAGACTTTCTTAAACAGGAGTACTTTGAAGGCCTGAGTGAACTTACCCCTATAGTAAACAGCGAACGTAATGCCAATGACACCCCCTATAGAGCAGCGTTAACTTTTATGGAGTACGTATTCAGGAACTTTGAATACATCAAGGGGGTAACTACTGTAGAAACGACGCTAGACGAGATATGGAAGATTAAAGCCGGCGTGTGCCAGGATTTTGCCCATATCCTAATGGTAATGCTACGGCTGGTGGGCATTCCTGCACGATATGTTAGCGGTTACATATGCCCCAACCGCGACGGCATGCGCGGCACCGGCGCAACACACGCCTGGGCCGAAGCTTACTTGCCAGGTTATGGCTGGCTGGGCCTGGACCCTACAAACAACTGCATTGCCAACGAAATGCACGTGCGCCTGGCAGTAGGCCGCAATTTTAGTGATTGCTCACCGGTAAAGGGTGTTTACAAAGGTTCAGCAAGGCACATACTGGATGTTTCCGTATCGGTAGGGTACGAAGAGGAACACATTCCACAGGAAAAAGATATATTTACCGTTTCAACGTTTCCAAAAACCGACCATGTTGCACCGCGCAACAGCTACGAACGGTATATGGAAATTATCCAGCAGCAGCAACAACAGCAGCAGTAACGGAACAAAATATAGCACAATGACCTACTGTTTAGGAATCAAGGTTAAACAGGGCCTCGTAGCCCTGGCAGATACCCGTATTACCACCGGCACCGATACTACAATTAAAAAAAAGATCACCATTGTTCAAAAGAAGAACCATTCGCTCTTCATCATGACAAGCGGACTGCGGTCTGTGCGGGACAAGGCTATTGTTTACTTTGACGAATTGCTGGAGACAGAGGAGTTCACCAAATTGTACCAGGCCGTTAATGCTTTTGGCCAGCAGGTACGCCGGGTTGCCGAGGAAGACAGGCCCACTCTTGAAAAAGCAGGCTTTAAGTTCGACCTCAACACCATAATTGGCGGGCAGCTAAAGGACGATGAAGAGCACAAGCTGTTCCTGCTTTACCCTGAGGGCAATTGGGTAGAGTTGGGGCTGGGCGCACCGTTTGTCATTATCGGGAATTCCGGGCATGGTAAAGCTATACTTAACCGTGTGGTAAATGAAGATTCGGACATGCGGCTGGCACTTAAAGCGGGTTTCTTGTCGTTCGACAGTACGCGCGTAAGCAGCAATAATGTAGACTTCCCTATAGATGTGGCACTCTACAAAAAAGGCACATTTGAGCTGGTAGAGCAGCGCTTTACCGAAAAAGAGATGGCGGAAATATCTGCCCAGTGGGACGAGGAACTAAAAAACGCCCTGATGAATATTCCAGGCGAATGGATGGACAAAGCTTTTGATAAATTACCCGTAAATACAAATGAAGTTTAAAGTATCGGCAGAGTTAGCTTATGATGTAAAAGCGCCAAGCACGCTGATATTGAACATTAATGCATTACGGACAGACCGTCAAAACATAATAGAAGAGAGCCTCGTTCTCGATCCGCACATCAACTCTGAAGAACTCCCGCCAATACATGGCGAAAACCGCTTCGTTAGGCTGGATATACAGCAGCCGGGGCCAATCGCTGTAAGTTACCATGCCATGGTAGATAATTACTATGAGGTAAGAAACCACTCTAATATGCCCGAAATACCGGTGGCGCAATTCCATCCCTCGGTGCTTACTTACCTTAACCCAAGCCGCTACTGCCAGTCAGACAAGTTGTACCGCCTGGCAAGCAACACCTTTGGTCACATTAACACCCCTTTTGAACAGGTTTTTGCAATTACAGACTGGATCCACAAAAACGTGGAATACTTAAGCGGCTTCACCAATTCGGAGACCTCCGCTTATGATACCGTAACCCAGCAGGCAGGCGTATGCCGCGATTTTGCACACTTGGGCATAGCGTTGTGCCGCGCGCTTACTATCCCGGCAAGGTATTTTACCGGCTATGCTTACCAGCTATATCCACCAGATTTTCATGCTTGTTTTGAAGCATATTTGGGCGGCGATTGGGTACTGTTTGATGCTACAAGACTTACCCCACTGAACGGCCTGGTGAAAATAGCCAATGGTCGCGATGCGGCAGATGCAGCTATTGCCAGCATTTTTGGCGATGTGGAATTTAAAAGCATTAAAGTGTCAAGCAAATATGCAGGTGAAACACCGTTTGAGCCTATATATTACACGCGGCACGTGAGCGACGGTGTCACCTACTTTTGATAGCTACTAGCAAGTTCCTCTTCTACTTTCTCTATTACTTCAGACATTTCATCAGCACGCTTTTGCCAGGTATTCCCCTCGGCAATGTCCAGCCGCGACTGCCGTTTAGCCGTTGTATCAGTATTTATTTCTTCTAAAATATCGCGCAGAAAATCTTCCTTATTATCTGCTACTTTAATAATGCCCTCAAAGTCAGAGAGGTCACTAAAGTCGGTACTTACCACCGGCAAGCCTGCAGCCAGGTACTCGTTTATCTTCATGGGGTAAATGCCCCGGGTAAAGTCATCTTTAATAAATGGGATTATGCCTGCAGAAAACTCTTTGGAATAGCCGGGCAGCTGTTCCGGCGACTTTGCACCTTCCAACTTCACATTCGGATATTTTCTAAGGATAGCTTCACCTCTTTCGCTGGTTATGCGCCCAACAAATGTAAAAGTAGCATCTGGCATTTGGGTGAACAGGTGTTGCAATATGTCGTAATCCAACCGGTCGTCTACACTGCCCACATACCCTACCACCTTCTTATCCGGATTTACATCAGGGTTAAACCCCTGGCGAAACAGCGATGCTTTTACGGCGTTATTTACAATATAACAGCGTTCTGTCCAGTCCTTTTTGCTTTCATAAAGTCCTTTGCTGGTCACAATAACCGCATCCACCATTTTCATGAAAACCTGCTCCAGCTTAACGCCATGCTTGCTCAGCCATGATCCTGCTCCCTTAACCTCATCGTAGCAGTGGTATATCAGCGTTTTCTCGTTAAACCTGCGCCCGGTCATTACGCCCAACGGCGGGTTAAAGGATACTATGTTGATCAGATCCTCCTCCATTTTCAGCCGTTTTAATGCCTTGCGTATGGTACGTCTTATAAGCAACCCGTTATAGTTCAGGAAAAACTTGTGCAGCTTACCGGGGGGCAAAAAGCTAACCGGCACCACCAGCGGCGGCGTTAAAAGGTAAACCGTGCCGCCACCTTCGGTAGCGATATTGGTTATGCGGCTTTTAAGCCCCATAGCCTGTATATAGTCCAGCTTTTCTTTTGCTTTAACACCTACTATCGCGTCCTTATAGGTATAAGGGTTTTCTACAAAAAGCACCTTGTTGGTGGTGCTAAGCACTTTCATCAGCTCAACAGTTGCTTTAATATAGTTACCATGCCATTCGGTGTTACATATGCACAGTATATTGCGGTTTTGGAGCATGATTGGGTATTTGTAGAAACTACTAATATAGAGATTAAACGACAATTGAAAAGGGGAAGTTACAAGCTGATTAATTCGCGGGCTGATTAATTTAACTATTGTACAATATCGGGCGGCTTCCTATCTTATAATTAATTATTTTAGCGGAAGTATGTCCCCTTATACCCGCCGCCTAACCTTTAGTAAAGCAGTTTTAACCTGCGTAATGCTATTTGCGGCATTTTACGGCCAGGCGCAGCAGCAACCGGCGGCTGCCGACCCTCTTTCAAGGCTTAAAGACCTTACCGAAGTTAAAGACATCAAACTACTTGGCGATTCGTTACTTAAAAAGGCGCGGCAGCAAAATGACAAAGTGTTGGAAGGGAGGGTACTTTCTGCCGTATCTTACAAATGTTATAAGGCCGGCGAAGAAATAGAGGCCCTGAAATATGCGCAACAAGGTGCTGCTGTAGCGCCTAAAAGTGATTCTGTAACCTATGTGCGCCTCAGGACGCTTATTGCCTGGATGTACAGTCGTCAGGGTAACAGCAAGGAGGCACTAAAAATTGCCTTTGCCGTGTTGAGAGAGAGCGAGCGAGCAGGGTGGAAAGCGCTTGTTATCGACTGTAAGATTTGTATCTCTGATCTTTTCCGTCCTGTTAAAAATGCTGCTAATGCTATAGCCTATGCCGATCAGGCTGCAAAAGAATCCCTGGCGATAAAAGACACCATCCGGTATGTGAATGCAATAAGCATGCTTGCCAATGCCTATTCAAATAACCCCAAACCCAATAGCGATCTCCCACCAGAAAATCTTCGCAAGGCGATTTACTATCTGGAAAGCTTATTAAAAAAACCTTTCGAAGACAAGCTGAACTTGTTTGCCAAAGTAAACATAATGGGTAACCTGGGCATGTTTTACCAGGACCAAAAGCGTTTTAATGAAGCTGAGAAAATAACCCTTGCCGCTTACGAACTTGCCAAAACAAACAACTTTGTATCGCTACAAAAACACGATTTGCGGGAATTGATGACCATAGAGATTGGCCGTAAAGATTTTAAAAAAGCAGTTGAGTATGGCGAACGCGCACTTGCCACACAGGCAGAAGCCAACAGTAGCAGGTTAATGCTGGTATCAACCTACAGGCGGTTAACAGAGGCTTATACAGGTGTAGGCAACTACAAGCTGGCCCTTAAATACTCCGAGAAGACGAGAGATTTAAACGACAGCTTACTATCTGAAGATCAGCAACGCATCGCATCAGACCTGGATAAACGGTATAAAGCAGACACACAACTGCTGGTAGCCGCACATAACAATACCATGCTTACACAGCAGCGCAACTTTATCATCCTGCTGGGATCTGTAGTTTTAGTCATTTTAACTATCGTATATACGTGGATTGCCGGCAGGAAAAAGCGCGAAGCAGCGGCCCTGGCCGAAGAACACCGGCAACTGGCACAGTTGGATACGATGAAAAATCGCTTCTTTGCCAACATCAGTCACGAACTTAAAACACCTCTCACACTAATAATGGGCCCGGCTGAGCAGCTACTGAATCATAACGTAGCTCCTGAACAGCAACAAAGCAACCTGCTTGCCATACAGCGAAATGGTAAGAAACTGCTGGATATTGTAAACGAACTTTTGGACCTGGGTAAAATTGAGTCGGGCAATATAACACTGAAACCGTCAACTGTTAACATCCATGAACTTATCACGCTGATATTCCAAAGCTTTACCTCGGCAGCCGAATATAAGAAAGTGAGCTACTCGCTTAGCTGTGATATTGATAGGACCCTTACGATCTCCATTGACAGGGATAAGTTCGAAAAGATAGCTAACAATTTAATCAGCAATGCCCTAAAATTTACCCCGGCTGGTCATTCTGTCAACGTTAAAGCCACAACAACAAACGGCGCTGTTAACTTTGCCGTACACGATAATGGTGACGGGATTCACGCAGACGATGTCCCTTATATTTTTGACAGGTATTTTCAAAGCAACCGCAACACCCCTGCAGAAGGAGGTACCGGTATAGGGCTTTCAATTGCGAAAGAGTTTGCTGAGTTGATGGGCGGTACTGTTAAAGTAGAAAGCAGCTATGGATTGGGCAGTACTTTTACAGCGGAGATACCAATAGTTGCCGCAACAAAGCAAGACAAAGCGCCAAAAGACGCCCAGCAATTAAGCATAACTTCAAAAAACACCTTTTTACCTGTTCCGGAAAGCAGCACCATATTGCTGGTAGAAGACCACCGGGAAATGGCGGATTACATCATCTCAATTATCGGGCAGGATTATGAGGTCATAACAGCAGATAACGGAATTAGCGCGCTGTCTACGTTAGATAGCATTAACCGCTTGCCGGATCTTATCATTTCTGACGTGATGATGCCCGGCATGGATGGCTTTACCATGCTAAATCACCTTAAAGCTCATCCGCAATACTTTAAAATACCGGTAATTATGCTCACCGCACTTGCTGATAGCAAAAGCAAAATGCACGCCTTGCATACCGGGGTAGATGATTACCTCACTAAACCCTTTATGCGGGATGAGTTGCTTGCACGTGCCGCTAACCTTATAAATAATGCCGCTTTCCGCAACAAACCAGCGCCCGACGAGCAGAAAGAAGAGCCTGATTTGGTTTTACCCATAGCTTGCGACAATGCAGACTCTGAACCCGCACGCGACCTATCGCCGTCGGACATGGCATGGTTGGCTACTCTTGAGGATATCGTAAGAGAATTCATCGGCAAAACAGACCTCAACCTGGCTATGCTAAGCTATGAAATGGCAATAAGCGAGCGCCAGCTTTTCAGGCGTATAAAAGCTATCACCGGCCTTACTCCCAACAAATACATCCGCACTATTCGCCTTCAGATAGCCCGTGAGGCCATAGAGAGCGGCCGTTACCGCACCGTTGCGGAAATAGCGTATGCGGCAGGTTTTGATACCCCTGCTTATTTCAGCAAGCTCTATAAGGAGCATTTTGGCCGCGATGCGTCAGAACTGATCTAACTCCAGGCCTATCCTATATAATGTCAGTTTTATAATATGTAAAGGCAGTTTTGTTCATGTTAATGGCGGTTTTGTTAAGCAATATGGCAGAACAACCCGTATGGTTTATTCTAATTTTGTTTAAAAACCTACACAATGCACTTGATATATAATGAACAAAACCGGACCATGAAAACAACTCCTGCCGAAGACCTTAACGTAGTGTGCCCCAGATGCGGAAGGAAGTCTTGCATGCGTATAAAAAGGGGAGTAATTGTAAAAACACTTTTACCCTGGCTTAATTTAAAACACTACCATTGCCAAAACTGCATCCGCAACTTTTATAAGTTTTAATCCGGCTACAACTTACAGGCATACGAACAATTAGCTTTTGAATTTTACAATAGCTATATTAGTTTTGTATAAAACCTATTATGCCCCCTTCACCCGCTTCAGACGTAGAAACTATCAACCAGTTGCTTGATGAGGCCTATGGCAACAGGATACACAACCTCAAGTACAGTGTTAAGCTTGCAAACCAGGCGCTACAGCACAGCCGCAGAATAGGCGACAAGCCTCTTACAGGCAAAAGCCTTAATCTTCTTTCTCTTTTTTACATGATACAAGGGGCGCACAAGCGTTCGGTAAACATGGCTAAGGAGGCAATAAAACTGTTTGAAGAGTTGCAGGATGAGCAAGGTGTTGCTGACGCCAAGTACAGCATTGCAGGTGTTTATTACAAGACAGATAATTATCACTTGGGGCTGATTTGCCTGTTCGACTGCCTTAGCATCTACCGTAAGTTTAACGACTACCATAACCAGGCACGCACGCTTAAATCGTTGGGTACTATTTATGAATATTTTGGCGATCCAAAAAATGCCATCAAATCCTACGAAGCTTCTATAGATGCAGCCAGGAAGGTGAAGGATCTTAACCTGGTATCTAACGCGTATAACCCCTTATCGGGCATTTACCTTAACCAGGGCAAAGCTGATAAAGCACTTCGGATTATACAAGACTCCATTGCCATCAAAGCAAAAACAGGCGACATTCGCGGGCTGGCTTTTGCGTTGTACGGACGCGGCAAAATATACACCTTCAACGGTCGGCTGCATGAGGCCGAGCAGGACTTTAGCAACGCTATTGAAATACATCTTAATGCCGGCGAAAAGCTGGGATTGGGTATGGCTTACCAAAAAATGGGTGAGCTGTATATAGCAATGAACAGGTTAGACAAAGCAAAGGCATTCCTGCAAAAAGGCCT
This sequence comes from Mucilaginibacter sp. 320_HR, assembly GCF_059691875.1. NCBI lineage: Bacteria > Pseudomonadati > Bacteroidota > Sphingobacteriia > Sphingobacteriales > Sphingobacteriaceae > Mucilaginibacter > Mucilaginibacter sp. 320_HR. The sequence continues at coordinate 783,143 of NZ_JCAWAI010000003.1, read as the reverse complement.
TGATTTTAGTAACAAGTACAACATTGCTATAGTCCGTTTTAAATGCAACTTCCTGCTGTATCAAATAAGCAAACAGGAGAACGACACCGCTAAGTCGCTGGAGTACCTGGAACTTTACCTGCACCAAAAGGAAGCGGTAATTAATACTCAAACGCTTAAAGTTATTGAGAATTATGAGCTGATTGTAAAGATGGAGTCCATGGAGAAAGAAGCTAAACTCCAAAAAGAAAAAGCTGCAATTGTTGAAAAGCAGAAAAGGGCGGAGGAAGCCGCCCGCATAAAGCAGGAGTTCCTTTCTACAATGAGTCACGAGATACGTACACCGCTAAACGCAGTAACTACCATCACCTCCATGATTACAGAGCGCTCCGCTTACGACAGCGAATTGATGGAATCGTTAAAGGCAGCATCCAACAACTTACTGCTGGTAATAAATGACATACTGGACTTCACCAAACTGGACTCCGGCAAAGTAGAGATAGACAACCGGGCATGCCTGTTTACCGAGCTGATGGAGCATGTTGTAAAAACGTATCGCGCGCTTGCCCAAAGAAAAGGGATAGAGTTAGTGCTGGATGCAGATGCATCCCTGGCAGAATGCTACGAGCTTGACGAAACAAAATTGTCGCAGATCTTAAGCAACCTTATCAGCAATGCTGTTAAATATACCGACAAAGGCCGGGTAACACTGCGGGTAAAGAGGGTGCAAACAACAGGCGATGCTGACACCATCCATTTCGTAGTTGCCGATACGGGCACAGGCATACCCGAGGAATACTTTGATGAAATATTTGAAAGTTTTTCTCAGCCTAAAGCTATTACCACCCGCAAGCACGGCGGATCGGGGCTTGGGCTGGCCATTGTTAAAAAGCTTACTGCGTTATACAACAGCACCGTTAACGTAAAAAGCAAGGTAGGCGAGGGATCTGAACTTTCTTTCGAGATCACGTTAAAACGGGCTCAAATTCCCGGCAGGTTAAAGCCGATGAACACCGAAGGGCTAAAAGGAAAAACCGTACTGCTGGCCGAAGATAACATGATAAACGCCATGGTGGCACGCAAGCTGCTTAGCAACTGGGGAATAGAATCTGAACATGCTGTTAACGGCTTAGAGGCTGTAGAGAAAGCCGGCCGGAAAGTGTTCGACTTTATTTTGATGGATATTCACATGCCCGAAATGAACGGCTTCAATGCCACAGAGCAGATTCGCCAGCAACAGAACCCCAATAATACTACACCTGTCTTTGCCCTTACCGCAGATATCACCGCTGAAGGAAACTCTGAATACAAAGATTATTTTAGCGGCTTCCTGCGCAAGCCTATAGAAATTGACCGCCTTTATACTGCCTTGCTACACGCGCGGGCTGTTTAACAATAAATTATAATTCTTCATGCTTTGTTGGTAATATTACCGTTTAGCTTTAAACAGCTAAGGAAAATATTGCACGCCATTTATTGTTCAGGAAATGAAAAAATACGGACTTATCGGCTATCCGCTGTCGCACTCCTTCTCTAAAAAGTACTTTACCGAAAAGTTCGAAAATGAAAAGATCGTGGACGCGGTTTATGACCTTTACCCTATAGAAAGCATAAAAGACCTTAATCCTCTATTAAAAGATAATCCGTTATTATGCGGCCTCAACGTAACTATCCCTTACAAAACAGCTGTTCTTGAATACCTTGATTGGATAGAGCACGACGCCAAAACCGCTGGTGCTGTAAATTGCATACGCATAATTAGCCAAAGCCCGGTATCGGTTGCATTTTCAGGAGAGGTAGGTATACTTGGAGACGACCTGCGCCTGGAAGGCTACAACACAGACATACATGGCTTTGAACGCTCGTTAAGTCCGTTGCTTACAGGCGATCATGATAAAGCGCTTATACTTGGCGATGGTGGCGCTGCAAGGGCCGTAAAGTGTGTACTGGAAAATAAGGGTATCAAGTTTAAATCTGTTACGCGTAAGCCGGCTGAGGACCGTATTTTATTTGATGATCTTACAGCCGATATGGTTGCCGAATACAAACTCATCATCAACACTACGCCACTGGGCACTTACCCTAATGTAGACGAATGCCCCCCAATACCTTACGAGGCAATTGGGTCAGACCATTTGTTGTATGACCTCGTTTATAATCCGGCACAAACAATGTTCCTGGCTAAGGGTGCCGAACGTAATGCGACCACCAAGAATGGTTACGAGATGCTGGTACTGCAGGCCGAAAAAGCATGGGAAATATGGAACTCAAAAGAATAATGAAGCTCAGGAGTTATGTATTGCCGTTTGCTGCTGCACTATTGCTTAGCGCATGCGGGGGAGAACCGGATTACTCACCAAAGCCGCGTGGATTCTTCAGGATATACTACCCGAAAAAGGATTATACAGCTTACGAGCAAGGCTGCCCTTTCACGTTCCAGTACCCTAAATACGGGCAGATAGAAGCAGACAAAGCTAAAGATGCTAAACCCTGCTGGCAAAACATCCAGTTTAAAGACTTCAACGCCACATTGCACCTAAGCTACGAGCCTATAAAATCTAAACAGGAATTTAATGAGTTAGTGGAGGATGCCCATAAGCTTAGCTTTAAGCATACCGTAAAAGCAACCTCTATTGATGAAGCGCGCATTGCCTACCCTGATCGTAAGGTTTATGGCATTTACTATACCATTGATGGTAATGCAGCTTCATCCGCGCAATTCTTTCTTACGGATAGCACCAGGCACTATTTGCGTGGCGCCCTTTATTTCAATTCCGAGCCGCGGCTAGACTCCATACAGCCGGTATTAACCTTCCTGAAGAAGGACGTAGATGTGATGATCAAGAGCTTTAAGTGGAAGTAAACTGAACCTGCACTTACAGGCAAAATTGTTCAAAAGTGTTCAGTTTTTTTGTGTTCGGGCATTTTGAACACTTTTATTTCAATTGATCATTATTCCTGAAAACCTTTGAAAAAAGCACTATTAAGGCGGTTTTTTACCTGATTTTTATTCAGCAACCTTTAAAAACCGCAGCAATTAAACAGCTAAATTTTACTTTTATTTGCAAGTAATACTATTTATTACAGGTAGATTTTACCTTCCGGCGAACACAAAAAAGAGCGGCTCTCCTTTTGGGAAAGCCGCTCTTTTTTAAAGTTATTTATCTTACTTGATCACAGTCGATACTTTGTTGTCAAGGGTGATGTAATCAGTCAGTATCTGTCCTGCTTCTATCTTCAAAAAGTCCAGGTCTTCGTTCTTCGGTTTTGCTTCGCCTTTTTTTAATGGCGGCAAGCCCAATGCTACACGGCGCTGGTTGCTTTTTTCAAATGCGGTTTTCTCATCCGTATCGCGTTGTTGTTTAAGCTGTGCTTCGTTTAGTGTAACACTGGTTTCGGCATCGCGCTTTTTCATTTCGGCAATGTCTTCCATCAGGTATTTAAAGCTTGCGCTGGTGCTCATGCGCTGTTCGTGCATTTTAGTTAGCTGTGGCAGTACCGATGTAAAGTCGCCAACCTTTGTGTAATCTGTTTTCGGGATCACATCGTAAGGCATTGCAGATGGCTCAGTGTCTTCACCATATTTATCCATTGGAATAACCGATGGGAAGGTGATATCAGGCATTACACCTTTGTGCTGCGTAGAACCACCGCTAACGCGATAGAACTTACCAATGGTTAGGTTAAGCTGTCCAAATTTGTTTTGGCTGCCGGTAGCTACCGTGGTAGATTTACCCATCATTTTAGCCAAACGGTCTTTAAGTGATGGGCTGATCACCTCATCAAGGTCTATAATGCGCTGTACCGAACCCTTACCATAAGTTTGGGTACCAAGTATAACGCCGCGGCCATAGTCTTGTATAGCCGCCGAGAATATCTCTGTTGCAGAAGCGCTGAAACGGTCTACCAATACAGCCAGCGGGCCAGACCAGGCAATTGCCGGATCGTCGTCTTTTTCTACCTCTACCTGGTTACGCGGGTCGCGTACTTGTACTACCGGGCCGGTTTTAATGAACAAGCCGGTAAGCTCAGAAGCTTCCATTAGCGATCCGCCACCATTCTGGCGCATATCCATCACTACCCCGTCAACACCTTCGCGTTTCAGGGTATCTAATATCAGCCTAACATCACGGGTGGTACTCTTATAATTAGGGTTTCCGCTTTTATAATCATTAAAGTCCAGGTAAAAGGCCGGTACATTAATAATACCTATTTTAACCTGTTTGCCATTAAGGTTATACGTACGGATCTCCTTCTTGGCAGATATATCCTTAAGGATGATCTTTTCCCTTACCAATTCCAGTATCCTTGGTTTGGCAGTGGTGTTTACGCCTTTAGGCAAAATTTGTAAACGTACGGTAGTACCTTTTGTACCACGGATAAGCGCTATCGCGTTTTCTATCCTCCAGCCAATAATATCCTGAAACTCGCCTGCTTTACCTTGCGCAACACCAACTATGCGGTCATCAACTGCTAGTTGCTTGCTCTTATCGGCCGGGCCGCCCGGTACAATGCTGGTAATGGTTACGTATTCGTTTTGGGACTGAAGGGTAGCGCCTATACCTTCCAATGAGCGTGCCATATCAATATTGAAGCGGGCAGCTTCTGAAGGGATAAAGTAGTTGGTATGCGGATCTATAGCGCCGGTGAACGAATCCATAAACACCTGGAAAACGTCGCCGCTGTTCATTTTATTTGATTGCGACAAAATGTTGGTGTAGCGCTTTTTAAGGGTAACCTTATTAGCCGCCAGGTCTTTCCCGGTAAGTTTCAAGTTAAGCAGGTCGTATTTTACACGTTGCGCCCAAAGGTTATGCAGCTCCGACTCCGAAGAGGCAAATGGCAGCTTTTCGCGGTCGTAAGTAAAAGTTTCGTTTTTAGCAAAATCAAACTCTTTACCCAGTTGTGCTATAGAAAAGTTCACGTACTCGTTGTAGCGTTTCTGGAAAACGTTGAACATGTAAAATACATGGCTAAGGTCGCCGGCTTTAATATCATCGTCCAGCACAGTTTTGTACTGTTCAAACTCCTTAACGTCCGATGCGAGATAGTAGTTGTGGTTAGGGTCTATCTTCTTTAGGTAATCTGTATAAATCAGCGCCGAAATGGAATCATTTAACTCTACTTTTTTGTAGTTATAGCCAGATACCAGGCCCGCTACCTTTTGCATAATTACGCTTTGCTGCGCATCGGGTGCCAGGTCGTTTGGTCCTGCTTTTCTTGCAGGTACCGGTTTTGAGGGAGATGCGTTACAGGCAAGCGCGGCGCCTAACACCACCATTAAATAAAATTTCTTAAACATATCTTTTACGGTAATTAAATCTGGGCCCTGGTTAAACATCAATACTTGTGCCTGTTTTATTTTGCTTATAAAAAAAGAGACAGCCACAGCCGTCCCGCTAATATATATTGAATAACAATATTACAATTATGTTTGTGTTGTTTTATAATACGACGGGCATTTTACGCAATTGTTACACAGACCTATGTGTTTAGCTAATTAGTTATATAACGCCCGGGCGGGCAATTAATTATGTGCAGAAAGCGTAAACGAAAAGCAAGAGCCTTCTCCTTCTTTACTGGTAACGTTCACCGTTCCCTGATGATCATTTATAATACGCGATGTAATATAAAGGCCCATGCCTAATCCGCTGTATTTATGTATCACGCCTTCACTCCTGTAAAATTTGTTAAACACATTAGCTATCGTATCGTCAGACATCCCAATACCTTTATCTTCTACGCAAACAGTTACTCCCCCTTGCTCTTTCCTGGTGTAAAGGCGAACCGGGCTGCCAGCAACCGAGTATTTAGCAGCATTACCTACCAAATTACTTAACACCTGTTCAAAACGGAGCTTATCAATAAATACGTTACACGTACTATCCAGGGATATCTCCAGCGTGTGCGATGATATGAGCACCGTTAGCGATTCTGAAAGCTCTGTAATAAACTCGTTCAGATCTGTAGGTTTACGGTCGTACATTATCTCGCCGTTTTCTATCTTACTTATGTCCAATAGCTGCTGCACCAGGTTGTTCAGCTTAAGGGTTTGTGTGTCTATTTTCTTCAGGTATTTAGTAAGGGTTTCATTTTGCCCCTTATCTGCACGCACTGCAAGTTGCGCAAACGAGCGCAGAATAGTTAACGGTGAGTTGATCTCGTGGCTTACAACGGAAAGGAACTCGTTCTTCTGGCTGTTCAGGTACCTTGCTTCTGTTAAGGCGGTTTCATGCTGCAGGTTTAATTGGTGCAGTACTACATTTTGTAGCTTAACCTCTTCATAGGCGCTTATCGGGCCTTCTTTTTTAAACTGTTCTTTAACAAGTAGCACCTTGTGTGCATCAACCTTGGTATGCCTGGGTATAGATAGGCGCAGCTCAACCTGCAAGTGATCTCCGCTAATGCTGGTATTTAAAACCGGCACCAGTTTGCGGGCATATTCAAAACCTTCGTTATGCCTGTTAAAATCCTCTTCAACAACGCCGGATATTTGTGCTACCATGTAGTAGCGCCCAGTGTCGGTAGTAGCACCCAGCACCGCAACCCCGTGTACGGCTTTATCTATAACCTCGCGGCAAACTTCAGATACCGCCGTAGAGAATGCTGTTTGTGTTGAAATGCTGAGGCCCAGTAGCTCAGCCATGCGGATGGACCTCTTATACGCGAGTATAAGGTCCATTTCGTTCTCGAGGGTGATAGAAACAAGTTCTGTCATATCAATTAAATTTGGCAATAACAACAGACATGTCGTCCGTTCTGCGTGCAAAATCTTTATAAATAGCGGCAGCCTGTACAGTTATGCTGCTGCGGATAATGGCTGGTAATTTATTTACTTCCCACCGCGAGCGCATCCCGTCAGAACATAGCACCAGCTGGTTGTAGTCGGTCAGGTCAAGTACCTGGTCGTTCATGGTATTGGGCACGTTATGGCCAATAATGCCATTATATGCCAGGTGGCTTTTTGACATTGCAGGGCCGGAAAGCTTGGCTGATATATTACCTACCCCTGCTATGCTCAGCTTCCGGGTGGTTATATCAACCACTACAACAGTGGCCACCATGCCGCGTGTTTTACGTACCGAGCCATGCAGGTACCTGATGATCTCTGTAGGGGAATGCAGCGGGCATACCTTAAAAGCCTTAACGGCTTCGTTAACGGCAAAATTAGCCTCAGGGCCATGCCCCAATCCATCAGCAAGCATCAGCTTTATATATTGTTCCGTTATTTTAATTGAAAACCCATCGCCACTGGTGCTTTCACCCGGCTTAGACACTACAATGGGGGAAAGCAACAACGTATTCTTAGTCCTGTTTTTAGCGGGCGGCGCGGTTTTATAAACCCTGCTGTAAAGAATGGTACCCCAACCTTTCTGCGAATATATGTCAAATTCGTCCGACAGGCGTTTTATGCTACCCAACCCATGGCCCATTGTATTTGTGGTAGAATAGCCATCGGCCATTACTCTGTTCACATCATTTATGCCCGGGCCATTATCAATACATATCAACTCTATAAACTCTTTACCCTGCTCTGCAAAATGCGCCAGCAGTATCTCGCCCCCGTCGGCATATTTATGCAGGTTAGAGGTTATCTCTGCTACAATAATGTCCAGTTCGGCAATCCGCTTCTCAGGGAACGCGGCGTTAAGCGCAAGCGCATGTACGGCCTTTTTCAGAATTGCGTAATAGCTCCTGTCCGAGACATCAAAGCTAATGTGCGTGGCATCAACCATTGGCCCACTTTAAAATAGTAACTATTGTACCCTTCCCCAATTCGCTTTTAATATCAAATTCATTTACCAGCCGTTTGGCACCGGGCAGGCCAAGGCCAAGGCTTTTTCCTGTACTAAAGCCGTCTTTTAAAGCCATGCTAATATCTGCAATGCCGGGCCCCTGATCTTTAAAGGTTAAACGTATACCATTATCACGCCCTCTTGTAACCACCTCTATAAGCACCTGCCCGCCGTTACCATAGCGCAGCATATTGCGCACCAGTTCGCTGGCGGCGGTAATAAGTTTTGTTTGATTGACAAGGCCCATGCGAATTTTAACTGCATACTCCTTAACCCGGTTTCGAAAAAGCACAACATCCTGCTCGCGCTGAACAATAACGGTGTCTTTATTCAGGGAGATCGTCGCTGTTATCATCTTCCTGGTCTATTGTTTCATCTTCAAACTGAATCTTTGATTTCAATAGATCCATGCCTCGCTCGACATTAAGAGCGGTGTAGACCCCTTTTAACGGCAGGCCAAGTTCTACAAGGGTAATAGCAACAGCCGGCTGCATGCCTACAACTACCGTTTCTGCATCCAGCAGCTTAGACATAACCCCTATGTTGCCAATAATGCGGCCCATAAAAGAATCGACGATACTTACCGCCGATATATCTATAAGGATTCCCCGGGCACCGGTTTTGCTCACGGCTTTAACAAGGTCGGCCTCAAGGTCAAGCGCAAGCCTGTCATACAGATCAACCTGTATAGTTACCAGTAAAAACTGGCCCATTCTTAAAATAGGAATTCTATCCATAGCAGATAAAATTGATTACAGCTTTGCAGCGTTTTTACGTACTTCTAATCTCATTGTCCTGAAAGCATACTGCAACGCGCTGGCCAGGCTTGCCTTAGTAACAATGTCTGACAGGTCTATACCCAGGTGCACAATGGTTTGCGCAATTTCCGGGCGTATGCCGCTTATAATGCATTCGGCACCCATCAGGCGGGTTGCACTTACTGTTTTTAAAAGATGCTGTGCCACCAGCGAGTCAACTGTAGGGACACCACTAATATCTAATATAGCAACACTGCTGCTCGATTCCACAATTTCGGTAAGGAGGCTTTCCATCACCACCTGCGTGCGGGCACTGTCCAGCGTACCTATTATAGGCAAGGCTAATATACCGTCCCAAACACGTATCACAGGGGTGGAAATTTCAGTTATCTCATCTGTTTGGCGAAGGATTATTTCTTCACGGCCTTTTATGAACGTTTCAAACGTCATAATTGAAAAACCGTCCATCAGCCGTGAGATAGCCAGGCTAAGGTCAATAAATTGCGCGAGGTCTTTAACTTCTTCCCTGAGTACTTGCAATAGGGCTTCTTTAAGACTGATGATGAACAAACCTGTCTCGCGAGGGCTAAAACCTTGCCTGGACCTGGATATGGAAATTCCGCCCAATATCTCTATAACCTGATCGAAATCATCAGAATCCGGGTTGTTGATATTATTATCGTTGATGGTTTTAACAAGTGCAGATATTAACTCGTCTGACTCCTGGCGCAGATCCTCATTGCTCATAAGTTCCTCCCGCATCGAGTTGTCGGCCATCTGGTTAGTCATCCAGCGTTCCAGTATTACAGCTTGTTTCTTTTTTAAAAGCTTGGAGATTTCCACAGGCATAAGGTTAAGTTGAAATTGTGCTGTAATAGTACAATTATTTTCTCAACATTTTACCAATGCAGATGCTGCTAAATAACAGGAAAGTTACAAAAAAGCGTATTATTTGGTTTTTACAACAACCTCCGCGTTATCAGCATAGCGCAGGTCTGTTTTCGGGAGCCAAATTTTATTGCTTTGTACAAAACGTATCTTGCTGTCGATCCTTTTAATGTCGTCGGCACGGTTGGCCAGTTCAGCTATTTTTCGGGCCTCGGTAAGGTCCTGCTGCGCCTGCTCCAGGTCACCAAGGTCGGCCTTTATCATGGCCAGGCTTATAAGACTGTTGATGGTATGCGGGTTATCGCTCTGGTTTTTGGAGATCAGTATACTTTGCAGGAAATACCACTTAGCTTCCGAAAGGCGGTTCTCCTGAACATATAACAAGGCCAGGTCGCTGAAGTTGTAACTCGCCATTGCATATTCCCGGAAGCGCATATGGTGCTGAGCTTCGCGCATTACCAAGTTCTCGCATACGTTTAGATTGTAAGCAGAACGCGCTATTTTGAAACCGGGAAGCTTTATGTTGGTAGTTGGCTTAATTAAACGCTTTGCCGAATAGCTTTTTGGTTGAGCTGTAATTAGAGGCAAGCGCGGGTGTTTTTTAAAGTCGCCGCGCCACCATTGTGCAGATGCAGTAAGGTTTAGTGCGCAGAAGAGGAGTAAAAGTATGTATCTCATCTATGTTTTCGCCCGGGAATAGTTAAATTAACTGGTAAGTAAAGATACGCACAAATATTGCATTGTCAAGAGACAAATTTAATCCATCGCATATCAGAATGTAACGATCTTGTTTTACGTCCTTGAAAACGTAAAAGTTTCATTGTTAGTATACTAGCTGTTTAAATACCTGCAAAGAGCTATTATGACAGAAGTGAATAGTTTTAACTATTCAAAAACCTCCACTTCGCCATCATGCAAGGCCCAAACCATGTAGGGGTGAGTATCGGCATGGTAGATATCACCCGTGTTGGTGATGCCTATTACGCCGGCAAAACCATCGTAAGGTTTCATTTCATCAAGGGTCTTTTCGGTTGCGGCAAAAAGCGGCATGCCGTCGGTTACGCGGGTAACAATTTTTGTAGCCACACTGCCGCTTACAATGTCTTCGCCCACACCGGTGCAGGATATCCCTGCAAAAGCATTAGCATAATTGCCCGCGGTAGTTGCCGAGTCACTCACCCGGCCGGGCATCTCAAAACCTTTGCCGCCTGTAGAAGTGGCAGCGGCTATATCTCCGTATACATCAAGCGCTACAGCGCCAACAGTGCCCAGGCGGATAGAATCACTAAGTTTTTTCTCATATTCTTTCCTGCGCTGAGGCGTTTCGGGGTTGTAATAGTCAAACCCGTTCTCTCGTGCAAAATCGCATGCGCCTTTGGCGCTCAGCACGCGGTCTTCGTAGCCCATCAGCTTTTCGGCAATGCAAATAGGGTTGCGTACATCCTCAATGTTTATCACCCCCGAAAACTTTTGTGTTTTGCCATCCATCAGTGCAGCACTCAGGCGTATTTTGCCGTCGCTTTGTATCTGCGAACCGGTACCGGCATTAAACAGGTCGCAATCTTCCAGCAGGTGTACGGTGTAAACTACGGTTTGTGCCGCTGTATGTGTTTCCAGGTATTTGTGCCCAAGCTCTACAATTTCGCGCAAGGCATCCTGCTTGGCTTTTTTTACCTCCTGGTTGGTTTGGCTTTCGCTGAAGAAGCCGCCGTGTATGATGAGTTTCATTGCAGGTCGTTATTATCAGGCGCAGTTATAAACTCGCCTTCCTCCACTTTAATTGCCTTTTTTATGAGCAGGCGGTGCTGCACCAGGTCGTACTTATCAAATATGGACATTACATGCACCTTCAGGTTCTCAATCGACACCGGCGCACCTATCTCTACGTCATAAATGTTAGTCTCTACCATATTAGTGCCATCAACCAGCATGATCAATCCGCTGCCAATGGCCTCCATCATGCTGCCTTCGGTAATTAACAAACCGGCATCCTCACCAAGGCCAATGCCAAGTATCCCCGGATTAGTCGCTACAGCATATAACAACCGCCCTATACGGCCGCGCTGCACAAAGTGCGTATCCACAATAACAGAATCAATAAAGCCAAGGCCTGCAGTTATCTGTACTTCGCCTTTTATCAGGGCCTCATTGCTCTGCCCGCGGTAGATCATATGGGTAGATGCGGCAGCTGCGCCCGCGGAGGTTCCGGCTATAACAAAGTTTTCTTCGTTATAGCGCCGTTTTAATATCTGCAGGAACTGGGTACCGCCAAATATTGCGGTAAGGCGCAGCTGATCGCCGCCGCTGAACATTACTACATCTGCACGGCTGATGCGGTCTAAATACTCAGGGCTCGAGGCGTCTTCCCTGCTTTTAATGTGCAGCACATTTACATGCCTGACGTTAAGCTGGTTAAATGCCTTAATGTATTCGTTACCTACTAAGTTGGGTATTTGTGAAGCAGTGGTAATCACCTCCACTATAGAGGCCTCCTGCTTCGCCGACTCGTTGATGATGCGGCGAAGTATGCCTTTTTCGAAAAATTTGATGTATTGCGGCTGCATTATATGTTCCAGCACGCTCACGTTACTGCCCATATCCACAGCGCCGCCAATTATTACCAGTTTTCCTTTAGGGCTCATATAGTTTAAGTATCGTTCAATACAAATTAAAATAAAAAACGGTAAAAACCACTGATTTAAATGATAATAATGCAGTTTTTACGCCGAAACATTTTATCTGCTTTAGAAGTTTTCTAGCTTTAGGACGTATTACTCCCCTAACTACATACACGATTTTACCCACCTATGAAAATAGAGAACATACAAGTACTGCGCGGCCCTAACATCTGGAGCATTTCCCGCAAGAAATTAATTCAAATGCGGCTTGACCTTCAGGAGATGGAGCACAGGCCTACAAACGAAATTGATGGCTTTTACGAACGCCTTAAAGCGCTGCTTCCCTCTCTGTACCAGCACCGCTGTTCGCCCGGTGTTCCGGGTGGCTTTTTTGAGCGTGTAATTGCCGGCACCTGGATGGGCCACGTTATTGAACATATTGCACTGGAAATACAGACACTGGCAGGTATGGACACCGGCTTTGGGCGCACACGTGAAACCAAAACGCCCGGCGTATATAATGTGGTGTTTGCTTACTTAGAGGAGAAGGTGGGCGTATTTGCCGCCGGCTCTGCGGTACGCATAGCAGAAGCCCTTATTAACGGGGAAGAGTATGACCTGGAAAAGGATATACAGGAAATGCGAGAGATACGCGAAAACACACGCCTGGGGCCAAGCACCGGCGCTATTGTTGAGGAGGCCATTGCCCGCAACATCCCCTGGATAAGATTGAACAACCAAAGCCTGGTGCAACTGGGTTATGGCAAAAACCAGGTACGTTTTCGCGCTACCATGACTGAGAAGACCAGCAGCATAGCCGTTGATATTGCCAGCAACAAAGACGAGACCAAGCGCCTGCTGCAGGAGCAGGCCATACCTGTAGCGAAGGGCATGACCATTAGCAAGGTAGAGCAGGTAGTAGAAGCCATAAGCAAAATTGGTTTTCCGCTGGTGTTTAAGCCGCTAGATGGAAATCATGGCCGCGGCATCAGCATTAATATAAAAACTACCGAAGAGGCCATTGCGGCATACGAACACGCGGCCCGCATATCCCGTCGCGTTATTGTAGAACGTTTTATTACCGGTTACGACTTCCGCGTGCTGGTTATTGACAATAAGATGGTTGCAGCAGCGCTGCGCGACCCCGCCCACGTAAAAGGCGACGGCATCCACACCATACAGGAGCTGATAGACATTGAGAACACCGACCCACGTCGTGGTTACGGCCACGAGAATGTGCTCACACTGATAGATGTAGACCGCGACACGCTTGATCTGTTAGATAAAAAGGGGTATACCCTGGAGACCGTGCCCGCAGCAGGAGAGAAAGTGTTTGTAAAGTCGACCGCCAACCTAAGCACAGGCGGCACCTCTGTTGATGTTACGGATCACGTGCATCCGCAGAATGTTTTCATTTGTGAACGTATCTCCAAGATTATAGGTTTGGATATTTGTGGCATAGACATAATGGCCGAAAACCTGACCGAGCCACTTACCGAGAATGGGGGCGTGATACTAGAAGTGAACGCGGCACCTGGCTTCAGGATGCACATAGCACCAAGCGAAGGTTTGCCCCGCAACGTAGCAGGGCATGTTATAGACATGCTTTACCCTCCGGGTGCGCCGTCGCGCATACCTATTATTGCTATTACAGGCACAAACGGTAAAACCACAACCACACGCCTTATAGCGCATATTGTAAAAAATAACGGGCACCGGGTGGGCTACACCACGTCAGACGGTATTTATGTGCAAAACACCATGATGATGAAGGGCGACACCACAGGGCCGGTGAGCAGCGAGTTTATACTGAAGGACCCGACAGTAGATTTCGCCGTCTTAGAGACAGCCCGTGGCGGCATCCTGCGGTCGGGCCTCGGCTTTAGCAGCTGCGATATTGGCGTTATAACCAACATACAGGAAGACCATCTGGGCCTCGCCGACATACACAACCTGGACGACCTTACCCGGGTAAAAAGTGTTGTGCTGAACTCAGTGAAGAAAGATGGCTGGGGCGTGCTGAATGCAGATAATGAATACTGCGTACGTGCAGGCAAAAGGGCTGATTGTAACATTGCTTACTTCAGCCGTAATGAAAACAACCCCGTTATACAGGCACACTGCAAGAAGGGCGGCATAGCCTGTGTTTGCGAAAACGGCTTTATTACCATACTTAAAGGCGACTGGAAGATACGCGTGCAGCGCACCAGCCTTATCCCGCTGACATTTGGCGGAACGGTACCTTTCATGATAGATAATGCTATGGCTGCAACGCTGGCAACTTTCCTGTGGGGTTTTAAGACCGAGGATATCAAGATAGCGCTGGAAACGTTTATCCCATCTGCGGCGCAAACACCTGGAAGGATGAACATCTTCAATTTCCGCGACTTCAGGTTCATGATAGACTTTGCCCATAACCCCGACGGATACATCGGCATACGCGAGTTTTTGCGCCATGTAGACTCTCCTTACAAAATTGGATTGATTGCAGGTACCGGCGACCGCAGGGATGACGACATACGCGAACTCGGCCGCCTTGCTGCTACCATGTTCGACCACATACTGCTGCGCCAGGAAAACCATATGCGCGGCCGCACACGCGAGAACATACTGGACTTGATGATAGAAGGCATTAAAGAAGTAAAAGCCGATATGTCTTACGAGATCATACGGGGTAATAATGAAGATGCTGTACAAGCAGCTATCGATCGGGCCAGGCCGGGTGCTTTTATAACCACGTTAAGCGACGCGGTAGATAACGCTATTGAGATTGTACAAAACTTCCAGGAAAAAGACAGGGATGGCAACCCGTTGCTGTAAGTGGCATTTATGAATATACTTATTAAAGCTCCTTTACTGGAGCTTTTTTACTTTTAACCGGTTTACGGCCACGCGGCACCGAAAGATAATAGTGCCACAACAGCATACTGGCTATTGTGCGGTATGGCCTCCACGGTTCAGCAATCAGCAATAGTTCTTCCTTAGTTGTTTCCTTTGGTAATGCCTTAAGCTGTTTAATTGCGTTCACAATAGCAAGGTCGCCCAGGGGTAGTATATCCGTATGTTGCAATACAAACATCAGGTAAACATCAACAGTCCAATTGCCGATACCTTTTAACACGCACAATTGTGTACGTATGGCTTCATCTTCCATCTGCTCAAATGCTTTAAGGTCAATTTGCCCGCTGATGACGGCCTCTGCTAAATAGCGTATGTAAGCTGTTTTCTGTCTGCTGCAATAACATTCGCGCATTTCTGCATCCGTTAGCAGCAGTACCCGCGCCGGGGTTATTTCCTGTATCCGCTCGCGCAGTTTATTAAGGGCAGAAAGCGCTGATGCCAATGACACCTGCTGCTCCAGTATAATATGCACAATCGTTTCGAAGGTGTTTGCTCGGCTCCACATAGGCGGATAACCGTACTTGTTTATTACGGCTGCAAAGTCATCATCGGCCAATGCAAGCTGGTCGCAAATGCTATGATAATTATCTTTATTAAATTTTTGAGGCATCTGTCTATTAATCAATATTACTAATTTTCTTAGGATATCGCGTTTCTATTTACCAATTTTACTTTATGAACAACCTGCCGCCTTTAGCCGAACGCATGCGACCAAAATCGCTGGACGATTATGTAGGCCAAAAACACCTGGTGGGTAAAGGTGCCGTGCTGCGTAAAGCCATCGAAAGCGGCTCGCTGCCGTCTATGATATTTTGGGGGCCGCCGGGGGTAGGCAAAACCACGTTAGCCTATATCATTTCTCAATCGCTTTATCGTCCGTTCTTTTCTTTAAGCGCTATCAATTCCGGGGTTAAAGATGTGCGTGAGGTAATTGAAAAAGCATCGGTATTGAGGGAACAGGGCGAAGTGTTGCCCATATTGTTTATTGATGAGATACACCGCTTCTCCAAATCGCAGCAGGACTCGCTGCTGGGAGCGGTGGAGCGCGGCATAGTTACCCTTATTGGCGCAACTACCGAAAACCCATCATTCGAGGTAATCTCCGCTTTGCTGTCGCGTTGCCAGGTATACATCTTAAAGCACCTGGAAGAGCAGGACCTGTTGGATCTGCTGACAAAAGCCGCATCGGAAGATGAGGTTTTAAAGCAAAGAAAAATCAACATTAAAGGGCATGAAGCGCTGTTGCGGTTAAGCGGCGGTGATGCCCGGAAGCTGCTCAACATATTTGAGCTGCTGGTGAACTCGTTTGATAAGAAAAGCATTACGCTAACCAATGATATAGTACTGGACCATGTGCAGCAGAACATGGCCCTTTACGACAAGACAGGCGAGCAGCATTACGACATTATATCGGCCTTTATTAAATCAATGCGGGGAAGCGACCCAAATGGGGCTGTATACTGGCTGGCGCGAATGATAGCAGGCGGTGAGGACCCTATTTTTATAGCCCGCCGTATGCTTATACTCGCATCGGAAGATATAGGCAACGCCAACCCGAACGCTTTACTGCTTGCTCAAAGCTGCTTTAACGCCGTACAGATAATCGGCATGCCAGAGTCGCAGTTAATACTTTCTCAAACCGTCATTTACCTGGCAACATCGCCAAAAAGCAATTCGGCTACTACGGCTATAGGGACAGCCATGTCGCTGCTTAAGCAAACCGGCGATCTACCTGTTCCGCTGCATTTGCGCAATGCGCCAACAAAACTAATGAAGAACATAGGCTATGGTAAAAATTACCAGTACGCCCACAACTTTGAAGGAAACTTTGTAAACCAAGACTTTTTGCCGGAAGCTATCCGCGGAACTAAAATTTATGAACCCGGTAACAATGCACGGGAGAATGAGTCAAAAGATCGTTTAAAGAAACTTTGGGGCGACCGTTATAACTACTAGCCGACTCTCTATTTTAAATTCTTTGCTTCTGCTTCTTTTAAATTGTTATCTTCCGTAGCATTTGAAATCCTCAATATGATATCTACCTTTTTCAGTCACGAACTAAAGTCCTTCTGGCGTTCTTCAAATACCGGTAAAACCATTGCTGTTAAAGTGATAATGGGTATCCTTATACTCATCTTGCTGCTTTATTTAGTTGTGTTCGGCATCTTCCTGGACATGATCCTCGGTAAGATGTTCCCTAAAGAAAACCTCACAGTGGTTTTTTGCGGTATTATACTGGTGTACTTTCTGTTCGAGTTGCTCATGCGGCTTCAACTGCAGGAACTGCCTACACTTAAAGTGCAGCCCTATCTGCATCTTCCTGTGAAACGGAACACGGTAGTGGGCTATCTCGCGCTTACTGCATTGCTGTCATTTTTCAACCTTTGGCCAATCATCATTTTCACGCCGTTTATACTTAAGGTTATTTTGCCTGCGCATGGCGCCGGAGCAGCCCTGGCATTTATCCTTTCGATAATAGCACTATCGGTATTTAACAACTACCTGGCCATGTACATTAAGCGTAAGGCTAACCTAAATGGCTGGGTATTCCTGATAGCGGGAGCTATCCTTACCCTCATAACCTGCGGCGATTACGTATGGCATTTATATTCATTAAAGGCGGCATCTTACCTGTTTTTTGGCAACCTCCTTACCAGGCCTTACCTGGTGTTAATACCTGTTTTGCTTGCGGCAGTAATGTATTACGTAAACTTTGTATACCTCAAAGGCAATCTTTACCTGGAAGAGCTGGGCTCCCGCAAGGCTTCAGCTTACAAAAGCAGCACCGAAATACCTTTGCTTAGCCGATATGGCCGCGCAGGTGACCTCGCCGCAAATGAAATAAAACTAATCCTGCGGAATAAACGATCCCGATCCGCGCTTACCATGGGGCTCTTTTTTATGTTCTACGGATTAATATTTTATACCCAGGCCATTTATGGTGAAAGTATAAAGGTGTTTGTAGGGATGTTCATGACGGGTATCTTCATTATCAACTATGGCCAGTTTATGTTTAGCTGGCAGGCATCGCATTTTGATGGTTTGCTGGTGAGCAAGATCAGTTTTACAGACTTCCTAAAGGGTAAGTACCTGTTATTCACTATTGTTTCTACAGTGGCTTTCCTGTTAACTGTACCCTATGTATATTTTGGGTGGCGGGTGGTTATGATACATTTTACTATGTACCTGTGGAACCTTGGCGTTAACACTACCATTGTGTTATTCTTCGCCAATCGCAACTATAAACGTATCGACCTGTCTAAAGGTGCTTCCTTTAACTGGGAGGGCGTTGGCGCTACACAACTGCTGTTGTCGCTGCCGCTTATGTTACTACCCTATTTAGTTTACCTACCTTTCAAGTTTTTAGGTCAGCCCAACATAGGCTTTGCCGCGCTGGCGCTAACGGGTATTGTTTTCATCGCCACCCGCAACTTCTGGATTAAAAAATTAGAAGCTGATTTTTATACCAAACGATTTAAAATAGCCGAAGGCTTTAGAAAGCAATAAGATGATAGAGATTAAAAACTTAAAAAAGGTTTACGCAGGCGTTACTGTAGTTAACGTGCCACATCTGGAAATTAAAAGCGGAGAAAGCATAGGGCTGGTAGGCAACAACGGCGCGGGCAAAACAACGCTGTTCCGTATGATATTGGACCTTATACGCCCGGAAAGCGGAGAGGTGCTATCAAATGGTAAAAATGTATCGGGTGCCGAGGAATGGAAAAACTACACGGCATCTTATTTGGATGAGGGCTTTTTGATTGATTACCTTACACCCGAAGAGTACCTGTATTTCATTGGGGGGCTGCACGGAAGGAATAAGCCGCAGGTAGACGAGTACTTAGCCTCTCTAACGGAATTCTTTAACGGCGAGATCCTGAAAAAAGGCAAGTACATCCGCGACCTGAGCAAGGGTAACCAGTGCAAAGTTGGGGTTGGAGCCTGCTTACTGCAAAGGCCGCAGTTGTTAATGCTGGATGAGCCCTTTGCCAACATTGACCCCAGCACGCAATTCAGGCTGAAGAACATCCTGAAAACGGAAAACAAGAACCTTGGTGTAACTACTATTGTATCCAGCCATGACCTTAACCACGTTACCGATGTATGTGAACGTATTTTGCTGATGGAAAAGGGTGTTATCATAAAAGATATTGCGACTAGCTCGTCCACCCTGTCAGAGCTTGAAGAATACTTCGGTGTGGGGCAGACAACCGCTGCCAACACTGGCATTGACAACGAGGAGAATCACTAAGGCAGAACTATGTATTTGATAAGAGAAGCGACCGTTAACGACGTAGAGAGCATCATTAAAATAGCAGAACAAACCTGGTGGCCAACTTATGAACCGCTGCTCGGTAAAGAACAAGTGGCATATATGCTTGGCGAACTATATTCTTACGACAAGATTTACAGCCAGGTAAATAGCGGGGCACAAACATTTCTTTTGCTTACCGAAGAGGAGGAGCCGGTTGCCTTTGCAGCATACTCTCCAAGGGAAGAAAACCCTGACGTATATAAACTGCACAAGCTTTATTGCCTTCCCTCGACACAAGGAAAAGGTTACGGTAAAATACTAATAGATACCGTAGCTGAAAAGACCAGGGAAGCCGGCAAGAACACACTGGAACTAAATGTGAACCGGTACAATAAGGCTAAAAGCTTTTATGAAAAGATGGGCTTTAAAATAGCTTACCAGGAAGACATCCCGATAGGTGAATACTGGATGAACGATTACGTAATGCGGAAGGCCTTATAGGTTAGCCGTTAGTTACCGGAACTTTTGCTCTTATCTCCGTCAGCTATTTGCTTTATCAGTGATCCCCATGCTAATGGGTTAAGCAATGGGTTGGTGATGGAGTGAGAGTTTACAATGTTGGTGTGCATCTGCTGCGCATTTGCAGATTGTATCTCCTGCCCATCACGGGCCAGCGTATTCGAAATAGCTGCTATAGAAGCCCTGCTTACGTTCTTACGCGCAATTTCCAGGTCATCATCGGCAATTTTTGCCGTAACAAAGTCTTTCCTGAACTCATCTGTAGTTGCCCAGGGGAAAACGTGGAAGGTTGGCAGGTTAGTTATTTGCGGCTTAAGATGAATTTGTGCCGTATAGCTTTTGTTCACATTTGCCGGGATAACAACGGTTGTGGGCGCATAACCTACAGCGGTAAAGCTAATGGTGTCCTGCTCATGGGCTACAAAGGAGAAATAGCCATTGTAACTGGCTACGGTTACTGCATTGTGGTAGCTCTTGTTGGTTACGCTTACATAGGGCACCACTGTTTTCAAGCTATCTGCATTGTAAATGATCCCGGTAAACTGCACCAGTGGCTTCTCTTTTTGGGCAAATGCCGAAAAGGAGATCAGTAGGAACAATATGCCAATTAGTTTTCTCATTACTGCGTACCTATATTACGAAGCCTTTAATCAAATGTTTTATAGGGGCTTGCAAAAATATGCTATTCAACAAAAAAGGGGTAGTATTTAACAATTATTAACACTAGCGCAAGTTCTCAGGGAGTACTGCATTAGGGTCATCTATATCCGTTAGGTTTATCGCCTCAATGGCAGTAATTTCCGGTACTGCTTTCTTTATAGCTTGTTCTATCCCGGCTTTAAGCGTCATGATGCTCATCGGGCACGATCCGCAAGAGCCAAGCAGCCTAAGCTTAACCACATTTTCAGGTGTTATTTCTTCAATAGATACGTTACCGCCATCCGCCTCTAAGTACGGGCGAATGGTGTCCAACGCTGCTTCCACCTGTTCATTTAAACTCATTCTTTATATTTTATTAAAAGTAAAGTTATTAATTATTTATAACATTCACGGTATTTGCTCTTTGTGCGTTGCAAATAGAAACCTGTTGCGCTACCCTGCGGGCCATCTCCATAAAAGCTATGGTCATGGCGCCATCTTCTTCCAATACAATAGGCTTACCGGCATCGCCGCTATCGCTTATGCCTTTAATCAACGGTATCTCTCCAAGGAAAGGCACTTCAAGCGTCTGCGCAAGCCTTTGGCCGCCACCCTGCCCAAAAATGTAGTATTTATTGTCCGGTAATTCTGCAGGAGTAAAGTAGCTCATGTTCTCTACTATGCCCATTATCGGCACGTTAATAGCCTCCATCATAAACATCCCAACACCCTTTTTGGCATCGGCCAGCGCCACGTTTTGCGGCGTGGTAACAATTACCGCTCCCGTGATCGGGAAGCTTTGCGTAACGGTAATGTGTATGTCTCCTGTTCCCGGCGGCAGATCTATCACCAGGTAGTCCAGTTCGCCCCAATCGGCATCGTTAAACAACTGTTTTACGGCGGTTGACACCATTGGCCCGCGCCATGGAACTGGTTGGTTGGGATCGGTAAAAAAGCCTATCGAAAGTAGTTTTATCCCATATTTTTCAATGGGCTCAATACGTGTTTTGCCGTTTACCTGGCTGGCCATTGGCCGCGCACCTTCCAATCCAAACATGATCGGGATGGATGGACCATAAATATCGGCATCAATCAACCCTACTTTAGCACCTGTTTTTGCCAGGGCCAAGGCCAGGTTAACAGATACTGTAGACTTACCAACGCCACCCTTACCGGATGCAACTGCTATAATATTCTTAACGCCCGGCACGCCGGTATTACGCTGCGAAGTTACGCGGGAAGTCATGTTAACACTCACCTCAATATCCGGACTTATGAAATGCTTTATAGCATTGCGGCAGGCGTTTTCTATTAGAGCCTTCAGAGGGCATGCAGGTGTTGTGAGTATTACCGAAAAGCTTAGCTTGTTTCCGTCTATGGCAATATCCTGTATCATGTTCAGGGTCACCAGATCCTTTTTCAGATCGGGTTCCTCTACGTTGCTAAGCGCCTGTAAAACTTGTTGTTGAGTAATGATCATATTTATTTGCGGGCAAAAATACAAAAACAGGTGGTGGGGAACGTTTGTTAAAAAAACAATTTGCAGTGATCAATCGTTGCACCGCTGCATATTTAAGTTAGTTTTGACGTAAATTTTCCGAATGCGCCGTATCAATCCAAAGTATCTCCGTATCGCTGGTGTAGTAGTAACTGTGTTAGTGGTTATATTACTTATTGGCGGTTATGCTGCTTACTCTAAACGCGAAGTACTACTGCAGAAAGCTATTTACAAAGCTAAAGCTAAAGCAAAAAAGGATTATAATTTAGATGTAAAGATTGGCTCGGCCCGTTTTACCGGGTTGGCTACGGTTGCCTTCAGTAATATTTCTATAGTTCCTTATCAGCGTGATAGCCTGTTGTCTGTTAAGCGCTTTGATGTAAGTGTAAAGTTGTTCCCGCTTATATTTGGTACGGTTAAGCTAAGCGATGTTGTGTTGCAAGACGGCCATTTGAACCTCACCAACATTAACGGGGTTAAAAACTTCGATTTCTTGTTCCGCAAGAAGAAAGATTCTACACAGACTCATAACAAAGTTGACCTGGCCGAACTGTCAGACAACCTTATTAATCAAGTACTTTACAAAATCCCAGAGAACCTTGTGCTAAACAACCTGCTGTTAACCATGCAGGACGACTCTACTAAATTAAAGTTACTGGCTACCGCTGCAAAGATTGACGATGGGCAGCTTACCTCTACTATAAAACTTAACGATAATGAAGCTATCTGGCACTTGGCCGGTAAAATGCACGCGTCTGATAAAGACATAGATGTACGCATGTATGCCGACGGAAAAAAGGTAGAACTGCCGATTATAGAGAAGAAGTTTAAGCTCAAACTAAACTTTGATACCCTAACCACCAAACTCACCAAAGTAAAGAACAGCGATGGAGAAACAAAGATTTACAGCTCGTTAGGAGTAAAAAACCTGTTGATCAATCACCCGGCGCTGTCGCTGAACGATATTGTTATCCCTAATGGAGCTATAGATGCTAACATATTTGTGGGGTCTAACTATGTCTCGCTTGACAGCTCCTCTGTTATCCACCTGAAAAAGATAACGGCCAATCCGTACATCAAATACACCCTAAATCCGGTAAAGATCTACGAACTGAAGATGCACACCGGCTGGCTTAGCGCGCAGGACATTTTTGATTCCTTCCCTACCGGCATGTTCGAGTCTTTGGAAGGCATGAAGGTTGCCGGCAGACTGAGTTATAACCTTAATTTCTTTATGAACTCCGCTCATATTGATGATCTGGTGTTTGATTCGCGGCTGGATAAGGACAACTTCCGTATTGTTCAATTCGGCAAAACCGACTTTAATAAGCTGAACAAAACCTTTGTTTATACGCCATATGAGTATGGTAAGCCGATGTCGCCTCATACTATTGGACCCGAAAATCCGGAGTTTACGCGGCTGGAAGATATATCGCCAAACCTGCGGAACGCGGTTATGACTGCTGAGGACCCATCCTTTTACCGCAACCGGGGCTTTGTGGAAGAATCTATCCGCAAGTCCATCGTAACGGATATTAAAACCAAAAAATTCTCAAGAGGCGGCAGTACCATCTCTATGCAGCTGATCAAGAACTCTTTCCTGGTACGTAATAAAACTTTGTCCCGAAAGATAGAGGAGATACTGATCGTGTGGATAATTGAGAATACGCGCCTGATGAGCAAGAACCGTATGCTGGAGGTTTACTTTAATATAATAGAGTGGGGCCGCAACATTTACGGTATTGGCGAGGCTTCTAAATACTACTTCGGCAAGTCCCCATCTGAGCTTACACTGGGCGAAAGTATTTTCCTCGCTAGTATTGTACCTAACCCGAAAGCTGGGTTGTACCACTTTATGCCTGATGGTACGCTCCGCCCGGGACTTCATGGATATTTTAACCTGATAGGCCGTTTAATGGCTAGTAAAGGCCTTACAGAGCGCGACAGCAATGCATATGGCTTTTATAACGTTCGGCTTCGTGAGGGCTTAAGAAGAGGCATCGCGCCTGCAGATACGGCAATAGCAGATAGCCTGCTTGCGCAGCCACAAAATGATGAAGGAGCGAATGTTGGTGTAGGCGTACAGGCTGCACCGGAAGAAGAAAAGCGCCCTAGTTTTATACAGCGTTTATTTGGAAAAAAAGATACCTCTGCTGCTGCAAAGGCCGAAGAAAAGATCAAAGAGACCAACGAGATGATTAAGGCCCGCTTAAAACAGGATATAGAAAACCTAAAGGCGGAGTATAAAGAGAAGATAGACAACGTAGATACTGCCGGCAAGTCGAAAAAGGAAATACGACAGGAAAAGCGACGGCTGAAGCAGGAACAAAAAGACAAAGAGAACATGATTAAGGACCGCATGCCTTAACGTTTGTCATGCGAGTATATAAATGTCCATCGGTTCAGTCGTGATTGCTAACCAATGACATGGTTACGTGTTTTAACATTTAATTTTGAATGAATTAAATAAAACACCATGTCTTTAGTTGATAAATTACAATGGCGCTACGCCACTAAAAAATACGATCCTACCAAAAAGCTTTCTGCCGCACAGCTGGAAGAACTGCTGGATGCTGTTCAGCTTAGTCCATCCTCAATAGGGCTACAGCATTACAAAATTCTGGTTATAGAAAATCCGGAGATTAGAGCCAAACTGCGCGAAGCCGGCAATAATCAATCACAAATTACAGATGCATCGCAGTTATTTGTATTTGCAGCAATCACCAACTTAGATGAAGAATATGCTAAGGAGCACATTAACCTGGTTGCAAAAACACGTAAGGTAAACCGTGATACGTTGGCGGGTTTTGAGAATATGATAATAGGGGCTATTAAATCCCAATCTGCGGACCAGCTGTTGATATGGGCACAAAAACAGGCCTACATAGCACTAGGCGTATTAATTACCGCGGCTGCCGATTTGGGCGTAGACTCCACTCCGATGGAAGGATTTAACGCTGCTAAGTTTGATGAGATACTTGGGTTAGCCGAGCAAGGATTAACATCAACTGTTATTGCGGCTGTTGGTTTCCGTGCCGAAGATGATGCTTATAGTAAGCTTACAAAAGTGCGTAAGCCTAAGAACGAGTTGTTCATACATATATAAACGCTTTTAGCGTACGGCTATTAAGCCTATCTTTGCGCCCAAATGACAGATAGAAAAGTAAGAGTCCGCTTTGCGCCAAGCCCTACCGGTGGTTTACACCTGGGCGGGGTTCGCACCGTATTATTTAACTACCTTTTTGCCAAAAAAAATGATGGCGATTTTGCGTTGCGTATTGAAGATACCGACCAAACCCGCTATGTTGAAGGCGCAGAAAAGTACATTGCCGACTGTTTGCAATGGTGCGGCCTAATTCCGGATGAAAGTCCTGCAGTTGGCGGCAGCTTTGCACCATATCGCCAAAGTGAACGCAAACCTATCTATCGCGAATACGCTGAGCGCCTGGTATCGCAGGGACATGCCTACTATGCTTTTGACACCCCGGAGGAACTTGATGCAAAACGCAAGGAGTTCCCTAATTTCCAATATGGCCATCAGCACCGTAGCAGCATGCGTAACTCGATAAGCTTGCCGCTGCAGGAAGTGGAGACGCTGTTGCACAATGGCACACCTCATGTCATCCGCATTAAGGTACCAGAAAACGAAACTGTTACTTTTACTGATATGATACGCGGCGACGTTAGTTTTGAAACATCGCTGGTTGATGATAAGGTATTGCTTAAGGCAGATGGCATGCCCACCTACCACTTAGCCGTTGTGGTAGACGATTACCTGATGAAGATTTCTCACGCTTTCAGAGGCGAGGAGTGGCTGCCATCGGCACCTGTACACCTGTTGCTGTGGGAGTACCTCGGCTGGAAGGCTGATATGCCGCATTGGGCACACCTGCCATTGATTTTAAAGCCGGACGGACATGGCAAACTCAGCAAGCGCGACGGGGCCCGCCTGGGTTTCCCGGTATATGCCATGAGCTGGACCGACCCGAAAACCGGTGAACTTACACCCGGCTTTCGCGAGTTAGGTTTTCTGCCGGAGGCATTTTTAAACCTCCTGGCTATGCTGGGCTGGAACGATGGCACAGAGCAGGAGATATTCACGCTGGATGAACTGATAGAAAAGTTCTCTATAGAACGGGTTAGCAAAGCCGGCGCTAAATTCGATTTTGAAAAAGCTAAGTGGTACAATGCCGAATGGATAAAACGCCAGGATGCAGAATCGCTGAAACTAAAGGTAGCCGAAGTATTAAAGGCAAATGGTGTTATCATTAACAATGAAGCGTACCTGGTTAAAATAATTGACCTGATAAAGGATAGATGTGTGGTTCTTGCAGATTTTGGACAGCAGGCATCATACTTTTTTCAGGCGCCGGCCAGCTACGATGTCAACTCCGTTAAGCCTAAATGGACGGATGCAAAAACGGCATTCTTTAACGAGTTAAAAGAAACATTAAGCTACTCATCGTTTGAACCTGCAGACCTTGAAACTCGCTTTAAAGCGCTTACAGAAGCCCAGGGGTTCAAGATTGGCGACGTAATGCTACCGTTCCGGATTATGCTGGTAGGTGGTAAGTTTGGCCCTCATGTGTTTGATATTGCCGCCCTGCTTGGGGAAAGCGAAACCCTGAGGAGAATTGATAAAGCGCTGGAGGTATTTACTGCTACTGAATAGCACTATAAATTACATAAAAGCAAAACGCCCCGGAATATCCGGGGCGTTTTGCTTTAGAGGCGGTTACTAGCGCCCTTTTTTTGCATCAGGGAACTTCATGCGGTAGTCCACATCTACTGCACCCTTAGATATATCTGTAAGTTTCTTTTCAATCAGGCGGCGGCGTAACGGGCTTAGCTTATCGGTAAACAGCTTACCCTCAATATGATCGTACTCATGCTGAATGATACGCGCAGCCATACCTTTGAAGGTCTCTTCATGGTGTTTCCAGTTCTCATCATAGTACGAAATACGGATAACCGGCTTGCGCATAACATCCTCCCTAATATCAGGTATACTCAGGCAGCCCTCGTTAAACGGCCACTCTTCGCCGGTTTCCTCCAGGATTGATGCATTGATAAAAACCTTCTTAAAGTCCTTTAATTCAGGTTCATCATCGTCAAACGGGGTGGCATCTACTACAAATAAACGCATGCTCATGCCAACCTGCGGCGCAGCCAGCCCAACGCCTTTTGCACCATACATGGTCTCGAACATATTGGTAACCAATTCTTTAATATGTGGATATTCCTCCGGCTCAATAGCTGGGGCTTTGCGCCTCAAAACCGGGTCGCCGTATGCGATGATAGGATATTTCATTTTACAAAAATAGGGGATTTATCTTTCAGGCTCAAATAATAAGGTTATCATACCGTCATTATCAAAAATCTCGTTGCTAATTTCCAGTACATTATCTGCAGAAACCGCATTTATTTTGGCGAATATTTCCTCTAAGGAATCTATTCTATTAAAGTCAAGCAAACTTTTAGCCATTGATATGATCAGGCTCATCCGGTTCTCCTCGGCAAGCGCTATCTGGCCAATAAACTTCTCTTTAGCTTGTTTTAATTGCAACGTACCAAGCTTTGTGTCGCGCAGCTTTTTAAGTTCTTTATGAACCAGCCTTAGTGCTTTGTCCGCCTTTTCAGCATCGGTACCGAAGTAGATAGAAAAGATGCCCGTATCTGTTAGTGCCGTGTAGTTGGACTCGATGGTATATGCTATACCATGTTTCTCGCGGATCTCCATGTTCAGGCGGTTGCTCATGCCCATCCCTCCAAGCACATTGTTAAGTAGCAGCAACCCGTATTTATCTTTATGTGGAGATGGGTAAGCACGGGTGCCCAGCACACAATGCGTTTGAGAAATGGTCTTCTGCACCCGGTAGTCGCCCCCGCCGATAGCATGCGGGGCAATCCGGTTTTTACTGCTATTGTTTTCGGGTATATTTCCAAAATATCGCTCACATAACTTAACCAGCTTACTTAGCGCATAGTCGCCGTAAACGGCGAAGATCATCTGGTGTGTATTGTAGTTGGCTTTAATAAAGGCAGCAATGTCATCCTGGTTAAACGCATCTACAGACTCCACTGTACCCAGAATATTATTACCAAGCGGGTGATTGGGGAACAGGCAACCTTCAAAGTCGTCCTGTATGGCTTCTTCCGGCTGGTCCAGGTACGATGCGATCTCATCCTGGATCACCCCGCGCTCTTTCTCCATTTCTTCCTGCGGGAAGGTGGAGTTAAACACGATATCCTGGAAAAGGTCAACCGCCCGCTCCAGGTGCTGCTTCAACAGCGATGCGTGTATGCAGGTATACTCCTTGGTAGTATAGGCGTTCAGATCGGCGCCTACCAGCTCCAGGTGATTAAGTATTTGTACCGTGCTGCGTTTTGTGGTCTCTTTAAAAAGCATATGCTCTATAAAGTGCGCTATTCCTTCTTTTGCGGGCAGTTCATCGCGCGACCCTGCATTATAAATAAAGCAGCAGTGCGTAATTGGAGAAGCGTAGGGTTTAAGTAGTATACGGATGCCGTTTGGCAGGGTATGAATGTAATGATCTGTCATTGAGGTGCAAAGATAACTTTATAACACAGGTTAAGTTTGTGCCAAACCGTCGAATAATTCTGCATTTGGTTTATGGTGATAATTTTATCGCTTTTATAAACGTTTTTACATTATTTTAGTACAATGAAACTGCAAATAGCCGACCTAGAATTTGAACCCCTGATACCTTACGAGCAGATACAACAGCGTGTTGCGGAGCTTGCGCAGCACATTAACACCGATTTTGAGGGGAAGACGCCTATCTTCGTGGGTATCCTAAACGGCAGTTTCATGTTCGCGTCTGACCTGGTAAAAGAGGTTACCGTTCCCTGCGAGGTTACCTTTACCAAACTGGCCTCGTACTTTGGCGGACTATCACAAACGCGTACCATCCGCGATGACTTTGACCTGCATGTTACCATTGAGGGGAAAGATGTTATCCTGGTGGAAGACATTGTAGACACCGGCAACACGCTTAAATATCTGATTGAAAAGTTATTAGTTCGCAATCCTGCATCTATTACTGTTTGCTCTCTTCTTTTTAAACCCGATAGCGTTATCCACAGCATCGAAGAGCTTAAGTACGTTGCTTTCCAGATACCTAACGTGTTTGTTGTAGGCTACGGGCTTGATTACCAGGAATTGGGCAGAAATTTAAGGGGCATTTACAAGAAGATAGACTAGGCACCCGTCCTTAAAGCTGGCATTAGCGCGTAAACTGCTCTAAATTAAACACTTATAACACTACAGGTGCTTTAAAATCTTGTGCGATTTTTTTTGCAGATGATGAAATCTGTTTTACATTTACCACGCAATCGCGTACCGGTGATACCTTCCCCGAAGTCCAAAAATCCTCCCGGAATCTATAGGCAGGCGGTTCATTAACTAAACAAAAAATATCATGTATTTACTTATTGCAGCAGCTATTGTGCTTGCTCTGGTGTTCATCAGCGCGCATATAGCACAGGAGTATCAACGCGCTATTGTGTTCCGTTTAGGGCGTTACCACAGGACGGCTGGGCCGGGGCTTTATTTTATTTTGCCCTTTATAGACCGGCAGATAACGGTAGATATCCGCACCCGAACAGTAGACCTGGAACAACAGGAAACTATTACTAAAGACAGCGTTACCATTAAAGTTAACGCGGTGCTTTGGTTTAAAGTGATAAGTCCCGAAAGCGCTATTATAAAAGTGGCCAACTACAACCAGGCGGTATACCAGTTTGCTGTCACCGCGTTACGGAACATTATTGGCCAGCACCTGCTGGACGAGGTTTTGCGCGAGCGCGAAGAAATAAACGCAACCATGCAAAAGATAGTGGATGCCGCTACCGAGCCATGGGGCATTAAGATAGTTATGGTGGAGATGAAGGATGTTGAGATTCCCGAATCGATGCAGCGGGCAATGGCGCGGGAGGCGGAAGCTATACGTGAAAAGCGTGCTCGTATCATCAAAGCAGAAGCCGAGCTGGAAGCATCTATAAAACTTACACAAGGCGCTAAACAAATGGAAGGCAGCCCAATTGCACTGGAACTACGCCGGATGCAGATGCTATCGGAAATTGGTATCGACAACAACACGACTACCATTGTACTGGTACCGTCGGACTTTACCAATGCGGCTAAAAGCTTTACCGAGATGGTAGCCAAGCAATCGCCACAAAATTAATTTTAAGTAGTTGATCAGGGCTTGGCTGATTTAGAGCCAAGCCCTGGTTTTTCAAGCGCAGCAATTACAATGCTAAAAGCTTTTGTATGTCGGCCGGTAAAGTCTTATCTCCCGGGTGTCTGGCGTTTCCATCTACTATCTGTCCGTTTTTGTTTATAAGCACATAGCGTGGAATGCCGCTGATCTGGAACTTTTCTGATAAGGCGCTGAACTGGTTATTGCTCAGCAAAACGTTCTCTCCTTTTATGTCCAGGGTCTTTATCATAGCTTTCCATTCAGCTTCTTTAGATTGTACACCCAGGTACAAAAACACAACATCCTTACCCACAAACTTTCCTCTTAACCCTTTGGAGTAAGGCATCTCCGCACGACATGGACTGCACCAGGTCCCCCAAAAATCTATGTATATTACCTTATTGCGGTATTTGGCAGTCAGGTTGTTTAGCACGGTATCGCCCTCACTGATTGCTTTTTTAAAAGAGCTTGCAGCCAATGGTTCTGCTATGTGCGCTGCCTGGCGGTAAGCCGCCAACACTTTATTTTTGAAATAGGTATCAGTTACATTCTTTTCAAGAACACCGAGGTTTAGCTTTACGGCTTCCAGTTCCTTATCATGTATCAGCTTGTAGAATGCGTTGCAAAGCAGCACATCTTTAGAAAAGCTAAGTGTCTTCCCGGCGAATAAAGCGATTGAACTACTTGCCGGATATTGCTTGCCAAGCTCCTTAGCGGCAAGGTACAGGCGGTATTCGGCTATATACTCGTTGAAATTGGATGTAAGCGCTTGCGACGGATCATTCACCGGGAACTGATCAACAAACTTATAATAACTGTCCAGCACTTTAAAGGAATCATCTTTGATCTGCGCATACCTTGGGTGCAGCCAGGGATAGCGCATTAGGTTTGATGCAAGCCGATATTTAAGGTCTGCCTTGGCCCACCTTACAAATGTTGGTGAAAGCGCGTGTGTGCTTATGTAATTAGCTAAAAATGTACTATCCGCCTTAAACTGCGAAACTACATAGCTTTTATATGCGTCAGCACTAGTGCTGTCACGCACGGCAAAGTTGTTTTTCAATGCGCGGGCATTGGGTTCCGCGCCGTAAATACGGATACTTTCTTTATTAAACGCAGCCTCGTAGGCCAGCAGATCGTAATTGGTTTGTGAGTTGCTGCCTTTAAATGCAAGCGTATGCTCCGGGTCATCGGCATTAAACAACAATTGCATATGATCACCCGGACTAACAATAATGGTGGAGAGCTTGTCATTATACTCCATGTAGATATCCTGCGTGCCCGTTTTCAGGAAAGCCGTTTTAAATGTACCGTCGTTGTTTATCTTAACACGATGTGTAATCTGGTCACCTAAAACAATGTCGTTGATGTAGAACAGCACTGCACCGGCAGAATCTTTATACTTTTCAAAGTAATTTACCTTACCGCTTATGTAAACAGAATCGGTAAGTAATGCAGATTGTGGAAATGCCTGCAGCGAAAGCAGTATTGCTGCGGATAGGAGTAGGGCCCTCATGCCCTAAATATAGCAAATTGCTTGTTTAAAGCTTTACGAAGTGGTTTTAAACATTAACCACTGTTAGCTCTTCCATAATTTCTATGGCTTCATCTATCCCTTGTACGTTATCTACACTCAGGCGAAGGGTATTCTTCACTTCCTTCAAGTTGGTGCGCCTTGGATTACGTTGTACAAAATTAAGCACCTCGCGGAAAGCCTCTGTTTCGAAATAAGCAGACTGCTGATTGCTGATGAAATATCCGCGTAAAACATTCTTCTTCAGCGTCACCTTTTCAAAGCCGATGGCTTTACCCAGCCACTGCAAACGCATAGAGTTTAGCAGGTTGTTTACCTGCGCCGGCACCGGACCAAACCGGTCATGCAGCTGCTGTTTAAAGGCCTCCAACTCGGTTTCGTTTTCTAATTTGCTAAGGTCGGTGTACAGGTTGTAGCGTTCGGCTATGCTGGTCACGTACTCGTCTGGTATTAGCAGTTCCTGGTCGGTATCTATTTGGGTGAAGGAAATAAAAGGCTTCGGCTTTTCTTCGGGGAACACGCCTTTAAATTCATCCTCCTTAAGTTCTTGAATAGCTTCATCCAATATCTTGTGATACATATCAAAGCCAATCTCTGCAATAAAGCCACTTTGCTCGGCACCCAATAGGTTTCCGCTGCCGCGAATGTCAAGATCACGCATAGCTACGTTAAAGCCACTACCTAAATCGCTAAATTCTTCTATCGCGCTCAAGCGCTTGCGCGCCTCATTGGTAAGGGTTGATAACGGCGGACTTAGCAGGTAGCAATATGCCTTTTTGTTGCTTCGGCCAACACGCCCTCGCATCTGGTGCAAGTCGCTAAGGCCGAACATATGAGCGTGGTTGATGATAATGGTGTTTGCGTTAGGTATATCCAATCCGGCTTCAATAATTGTTGTGGCAACAAGTACATCATACTCGTGGTTCACAAACTTCAGCATCACGTCTTCAAGCGCGTCGCCTTCTAACTGCCCGTGAGCTATGCCTACACGTGCCTTGGGTACCAGCTTGTGTATCATTCCACCCAGCTGCGGCAGGTCGGCCACACGGTTATGAATGAAGAACACCTGTCCGTCGCGCTCTATTTCATGCTCTACTGCTTCTTTTATCAGCTTGTCGTTAAATACGTGCAGCTCTGTAGATACAGGTTGCCTGTTTGGTGGCGGTGTAGATATAATAGAAAGGTCGCGCGCGCCCATCAACGAAAAATGCAGTGTGCGGGGGATAGGTGTTGCAGTCAGCGTAAGCGTATCCACATTGGCACGCATTTGTTTAAGCTTCTCTTTTGTAGATACGCCAAACTTCTGCTCCTCATCAATAATCATGAGGCCAAGGTCCTTAAACTTCACATCCTTGCTTACCAGTCGGTGTGTACCAATTATAATGTCCACCTTACCTTCTTTGAGGTTGGCAAGTGTGTCTTTAACCTGCTTTGTGCTTTTAAACCGGTTCACATAATCAATGTTAACCGGAAAGCCCTTAAGCCTGTCGCTAAAGGTTTTGTAATGCTGTGCGGCCAATATGGTGGTAGGCACCAACACGGCCACCTGCTTGCTATCGGCAACGGCCTTAAACGCGGCCCTTACAGCAACTTCGGTTTTACCAAAGCCTACATCCCCGCAGATAAGGCGGTCCATGGGGTGTGGCGACTCCATATCTTTCTTGAAATCGGCAGTTGCTTTTTCCTGGTCCGGCGTATCCTCATAAAGGAAGGATGCCTCCAACTCAGTTTGCAAATAGCTATCGGGAGAAAAAGCATTACCATCCTGCGCTTTTCGCAAGGCGTAAAGCTTTATCAGGTCACGGGCTATGTCCTTAACTTTTTTTTTTGTTGTTTTCTTAAGCCGTTCCCAGGTATCGGTACCCAGCTTGTTCATGCGTGGCTCGTGACCTTCTTTGCCGCTGTACTTGCTTATGCGGTTAAGCGAGTTTATGTTTACGTACAGCAGGTCATTATCGGCATATATCAGGCGAATCATCTCCTGCGTTTTGCCATTTACATCAACCTTTTCCAGGCCGGCATATTTACCAATACCATGGTCAATGTGGGTAATGTAGTCGCCGGGTTTTAGCTCACGTAATTCTTTAAGCGTAATAGCCTGCGAACGCTGGTAACCTTTACGAAGTTTGTACTTGTAGTACCGGTCAAATATCTGGTGGTCGGTATAACAGGCAAGCTTTTGCTCCCTGTCTATAAAACCTTCACGGATAGAAATACTTATCGGAGTAAACTTAGCAGTCTTATCCAGATCCTCTAATATCGCATACAGGCGTTCTACCTGGCGTGCGCTATCCGTTAGGATGAAATTCTCTATCTTTTCGGCTTCGTTGTTCTTGAAGTTGTGTATCAGCAAGCTGAAGTCCTTGTTGAAGGATGGCTGCGGACGCATGTCAAAAGATATTTGCGCGGCGTCATGGTAAAAGAACTGTTTACCAAACTCTACCAGCGGGAAATCATGTAACTGATCGGCTATAAGCTTTTCATCTGTAAAGCTGAACTTGGGATCTATCCAATCCGGGTTCTGGTTCTTTTCTTCTGATGAAAGAGCTTTCCACAGCTGGGTAGCTTTTTTATGCCCGGTTTGGATAATGTCCAGTGTAAACTGTACATCTTTTATCCACACCTGTGTGCCGGCATCCACATACTCCAATAGGGAGATGTTGTTTTCGGTCAAGAACTTTGATTGCACATTGGGCACAATGGTAATATTCTTTACCTGCTCTACAGATAGCTGGCTTTCTATCTCGAAAGTGCGGATAGATTCTATGAAGTCGCCAAAAAATTCGATACGGTATGGCAACTCGTGCGAGAAAGAGAATATATCTACAATACCCCCGCGTACCGAAAACTGGCCGGGCTCATATACAAAATCCACACGCTCAAAGTCATACTCTACCAAAAACTCGGCAATAAAGTCGATGTTGAGTTTTGAGTTAACCGCTATTTCCAGTGTGTTCTTCTCCAGCGATGCACGGTCAATTACCTTTTCGGCCAACGCTTCGGGGTAAGTAACTATAAGCTGTCCATACTCTGTAGAGTGGCTAAGCTCATTTAGCACCTCGGCGCGGGCCAATACGTTGCTATTATCCGGCTGGGTAAACTCGAAGGGTTTACGGTATGATGATGGGAAGAGAAGTACGTCCTTTCCTGTAATGTTCTCCAGGTCGCTTTGAAAATACGCTGCCTCTTCGCGCTCGGGCAATACAAAAACAATATGCTTATGCTGCAAAAAGTACAAAGCTGCCGCCATGGCCGCATCTCCCGACCCGACCAGCCCACGTAGCTGTACCCTTGGATTTTTGCCGGCATTAAGCGCCTGCGCCAATGCCTTTATCCGTTCGTCAGCCTTATACCTGTCTAATATTTCCCTGATGTTCAAAACTGTGCAAATATAAGTAAATGTGTGCTTTTGGGCGTCAGCCGTTTAATTATCAGAAATTATAGCAAACAATTTAAGCTATTGTTTACTTTTTAATGATATTCAGCAAGATGCTTGAAATTGTACTTAAAACTTTTTCACCAAACTTTATACAAACATGAAGAACTCAGTTTTATTCGGATTAATCATAGGTGTTTTAAGCCTTATATGGCTTTTTGTAATGCGCAGCACTGGCTATAACCTTAATGACAGTAAAGCCAACCCTATTGAATATGTGTCCGTAATTATTCCGCTCATTGGGCTGTTCTTCGGTGTAAGAAACTTCCGTAATGGCGAGCTAAATGGCAAAATGGGCTTTTTTGAAGCCTTGATACAAGCCTTTAAAATATTATTGGTAGGTGGTGCCCTTTCTGTATTTGCCGCTATCGTATTCATCAACCTGAACAACTCCGGTAACGATACCAGCTTCCAGAGCTTTAGCGGGCGTATTTTCGGCGCATTACTGGTTGGCGTTATAGAGGCAATTGCTGTATCTTTATTGCTGACAACCAGGAGCAATAAAGTTGATTAGTAAAATCTTTTACCGTTATTTCGAACTTATTTTTTGGATAACTGCAATGGTCTGCCTAGCGTTTACAAACCCGGCGGGCCATTCGCATTTTAGCCTGTGCCCTTTAAAGCTGCTAGGCTTTAGCTGGTGCCCGGGCTGTGGGCTGGGTCATTCTATATCTTACCTTTTCCACGGAGATGTGCGCAATTCCTTTCAAGCACATTGGTTAGGGATACCTGCTGTTGCTATTATCTTATACCGTATATACAGCCTTATTGGGCGCAAGCACGTTTTCACCGACATGAAAAAGCAAGGCCTGTAAACCGCACTTATTTCACCGTCAAATTTTCTGTGTTTACCGATGGTTTGGCTCTCGCCGCCAAGTTTGCATTGGCGTTTTTTGCTGCGCGCTGTAGTTTTACATCATAATCATTAAACAAAAACACTAAAACCAAAGACAATGGAAACTTACAATAATCCTTACATGGGCTTTCCGGATATGACACCAGAGGAAATGAACTATGTGCAGCAAACCGTAAGCGGCCTTAACGATAAACAAAGGCAATACTTTTATATGGTTTATACCGGTAAACGTAAAAGTGTGCAAGACATGCTCATATTTTCGTTAGTTGGTTTGTTTGTGGTGCCAGGCCTGCAGCGTTTTGTAACCGGCCAGATAGGTATGGGTTTGCTTTACCTTTTCACTATAGGTTTGTGCTTTGTAGGCTCTATTATGGACTTAATAAACCACAAGTCGCTTGCAAACGAGTACAATCAGAAGATGGCTTACGAAAGCTTCCAAATCACCAAAATGGCCGTTGCTTAATTAACTATAATACATTATTAACCTCTATATACTTACCACGATGAACACCGAACAGACAACCACCAGCACACTTATAGCAAACTTTGATAAAGAATTGCTTAGCATTTTGCAGAACGACCTTAAGGCTGTTAAAGCACAGTCACGATAACCTAAATCAAATACAATTAGATCAAAACGATTGTAAGCGTTGGGAAGGATAGCAGGCGCTACACCGGGGCGGTTGGCCCACCAAAGAAAATATTACCGTTTTGATCTTCTCCCTTATACCCATGCGAAAATAACTTAAACCAAAGGTTAACTTCGGCATGGGGTTTGTATAAACCTTTGAAACACACAGCCATGAACAAGAAGATACTAATAGTAGATGATAACGAGCTGATAGTAGAGCTGATGAGTTATATACTTTCTAATAATGGTTACGAAGTTTCTTCTTTAACCAGCGGAGAAAGCGTGGTTGCAGAAATTAAGGACACTCACCCGGATCTTGTGATTATGGATGTAATGCTCCCGGGAATTGACGGGCGCGATATATGCCGCATGATCAAACGCAACCAATCTACTAAAGACCTTCGAGTGATTATTTGCTCTGGCAATGACGATATCGAAGACGCTCTGAAGCAGGACGGAGCCCCGGACGATGTGTTGCCAAAGCCGTTTGATTTGTCTGTTCTATTACACAAAGTAGAGCACCAACTTGCCGCTTAACAGTATAGCGGCGTAGCTGTTACTGAAAAATACTTTTTGCTTTTAGAATCGTCTTTTCAAGATCAATACCTTCGGCAATGACCCCTTTAAACAGATCTCCCTCTTTTTTAACCCTTTCAACAGAGTTTTTAATGGTGAAGTCGCGCATGGTTAAACCGGGCTTTACCTCGTCCCAATGCAGTGGCATAGACACTGTAGCTCCCGGCTTAGGCCTTAACGAATACGGACCAGCAATAGTAGCGCCAGGGCGGTTCTGTAAAAAGTCGAGATACATTTTACCATTGCGGTTTTTAATCATCCGCTCCAGCGATGTATATTCAGGAATCTGTTCGTGTACAATGTTAACGATAAGCCGCGCAAACATCTGCGATTGATCGTAATCGTATTTAGCCCCTAAGGGTATATAGATGTGCATACCGGTAGATCCTGACGTTTTGCAAAACGCCGGCACCTCAATAGCATCAAGCACCTTCTTTACTTCCAGTGCCGCTTCTATAACCTGGTCAAAAGTGTTCTTATCCGGGTCAAGGTCTATAACGCAGTAATCGGGGTTATCCGGAGACTGCACGCGACTGAACCAGGGGTTCATTTCTATACAACCCAACGAGGCCATCCATAATAGCGTAGCTTCATCATGCCCTATCAGGTAGTCCTTATCTTCTCCCTCACTTGTAGTATAAGGAAACTTACGCACCCAATCAGGTGATTTGCCACGCACATCCTTCTGGTAAAAACTCGAGCCATGTATGCCATTAGGGAAGCGATTCAACGATTGTGGCCTGTCTTTTAGGTACGGCAAAATATATTCAGCCACCTGGTAGTAGTAGTTAAACATGTCTCGCTTGGTAACACCATCCTCTGGCCAATATACTTTACTCAAGTGGGTAAACTTCAGGTCGTGCCCGCAAATACTTTTTACCTGCGTCTCTTCTTTCGGGTTAAGCAGCGTTCGCTTTACGCTTTCTTTCGGCGCCTGTACCAGCTTGTGCTTTGCAGGCTTCTTGTCTTCTTTAGCTTCTGCAGCCTTGGGCTTCTCTATAGTCTTGCTTTCAGCCTCGTCAACTACTTCATCCGTGTGTGCTTCTGATTCGCGCACCACATCTGTTGCTTTTTTATCGGTACGCATGCCTTCAAATGACGGGTGGCGAAACACGCCATCGCTGGTTACCTCGGCAAAGCTAACTTCGCATACCAGTTCGGGCTTTAACCAAGTTGCCTTAGCCTTTGGCGGATTGGGCCTGAAACGCGATGGCTTATTTACATCCGGTTCGTAGCCAAAGGGGCTTTCTTCGGTAATGAGCGGCTTAAACTGCGCCATCATTTCCTTTTGCAGCTTATCAGAAAAACCTGTGCCTACCTTACCTACGTACTGGAACTGGCCTCCTTCATAAACACCCAGCAGTAGGGAGCTAAACTGCTTGGCGGTACCTTCGTTTTTGGTGAACCCACCTATTACAACTTCCTGGCGCTTGTTTATTTTAATTTTAAGCCACTCTTTAGAGCGGTTGTCAGATATGTACGTGCTGCTTCCCCTTTTAGCCATTATTCCTTCCAGGCCAATCTTTTCAGCTGCTTCAAAAAAGCCATTGCCATTTGCCGGGAAAACATTGCTCAGGCGTATACGGTCGTCGTCTGTAGGCAAAACTTCCTTTAGTATAGCCTGTCGTTGCGTAAGCGGCAGTTCCATCAGGTTTTTACCCTCGTACCACAGTATGTCAAACACATAAAGCATCAGTTCGCCATCAGCCTCGCTGCGCCAATTTTGTAAGGCACCAAAGTTAGATACGCCTTTATCGTTCATCACGATGATCTCACCGTCAATTACAGCATTTATCTTCCAACTTTCCAACAGCTGGGTAATTGGATAATATTTCTCGTTAAAGGACTTGTTATTGCGAGACAGTAACTGAACTTCTCCTTTTTCTACAAAGGCGAGTGTACGGTAGCCATCCCACTTTATCTCGTACACCCAATCAGGGTCGTCAAACGGTTTATCTACAAGGGTGGCCAGCATTGGCTTTATGCCTGTCGGTATCTTGCTTTTCGGCGCTTTCTTAAGTAATGCTTCTACGTCCGGCTTTTCTGCAGGCTCATCCTGCTCAACAACATCGTCAAGAGCCTCCTCCTTTTTTTTTGAAGCCTTTTTAGCAGGTTTCTTTACTAGGTCTTCTTCATGCCCATGCTGCCAAACCTTTTCACTGGTCTTCTCCATGGTTTCGATGGTTTTGCCAGACAGTACCGATTTATCTTTTTTGGTGATGTCCTTATCAGAAGCAAATTCGTCCTTATGCTTAATTAGCAACCAGCCGTTTTCGCCCATACCGTGAGTTTTCACCAAGGCATATTCGCCTTCCAGCTTTTGGCCGTGCAACTTTATTTTTAACGAGCCCGAATGAAGCTGTTGCAGCAGGTGCTTTTCTTGCGCTTTTTTACCGCCCTTAATTTCTTCTATAGGCTCGTAGGTACCTTCGTCCCACACAATAACAGTTCCGCCACCATATTCACCCTCGGGGATAATCCCTTCAAACAAGCGGTAGTCGTAAGGGTGGTCTTCCACCATCATAGCCAGCCGCTTGTTCTTAGGATCGGTAGACGGGCCTTTTGGCACCGCCCAGCTTTTAAGCACCCCCTCCATCTCCAGCCTGAAATCGTAATGCAGTCGCGAGGCATCGTGCTTTTGTATTACAAAGCGCAGTTTGTTCTTATCTTCACTCTTGCCGGCTTTTGGCTCAGCTGTTTTTGTGAAGTCCCGTTTGGCTACATATTCTTTCAGGCTCATGGTGGTTGTGGTTATTTCTTTAAATAAGCTTCTACCTTTTCGGCAGATGTACCGGCAGCCTTAACGGCTTCTTTAAGTTCGTCGTGAGTTACGCCAAACTTTTTAGACCAGTACTGTAGTTCGTAGTCTTCGTGTATGTTTATCCTGTCCCGGTCAGGGGATCCAACTTTTTTTGTATTGTCCATAGTGGTATAATATTGGTTAACTAATTAACAGCATTACAACCGTATGGTTTGAAACGTATTTTCCTAATAAGATAATCAACTGCCTTGTGCATGTTCTATTACAGACAAGATATTACCTGCGGGGTCTGTAAACCAGGCAATACTTGGACCTTTGCCACCACCGCGGGATATGTTGTTCTCATCTGTAGTCAGGTACTCGGAGTCGTAGTTTTCAAAGCGAACGCCTTTTTCTTTAAGGCTATTTACGGCGTCGTCAATGTTGTCTACAACAAAATTCAACACGGTAAACGTTGCCGGGGTGTGGTTAGGCTTAGGGTAAATGATAAAATGACTGCCGCTTAGGTGTACCGTAAGGATGTTACCCATTTGTTCGTCCTGATCTACTTTCAGGCCAAGCGCTTCGGTGTAGAACTTTTTTGCGGCTTCTATATCATCTACAGAAAAGCTGCTGAAGGTTTTTGCATCTGCTAACATAGTACTGTTGGTTTGGTATAATAGTTTAAGCCACAAAATTGCTGCCATCAATACGGTTTCGCTTCAATGCAAATGCTTTATATATTTACGGCATGCAAATAATACATCTGTTGCAGGATTGGTGGAATCACCAAACGTGGTTAGAGATAGCGGGAGTAATAACAGGTCTTATTTGCGTTTATCTGGCCGCCAGTAATAATATTTGGAACTGGCCTATTGCTACAATCAGCGTTACCATTTACATCTTTATATTTTTTGAAGCCCGGCTTTTTGCAGATATGGGCTTACAGGTATATTTTTTTGTGGTAAACCTATACGGTTGGTACTATTGGAGCATGCGACCTGCGGACGAAAAGAAAGTTCCGGTTGCCACAATAGCTAAACGGGAGATCGTGCTTTCGGTGGCTGCAGTTATTTTCTTTACCGTTTTGCTGGGGTCATTGCTAAAATACACCACAGCCTCATTCCCTTACCTGGATAGTTTTTGCACAGCCTGTAGTTTAGTGGCGCAAGTATTCCTCGCCCGAAAGGTTTTAGAGAACTGGCTGATATGGATATTTGTGGACGTGATATACGTTGGTGTATACATTTATAAAGACCTGCACCTTACTGCTGTAATGTATGCCATTTATGTCGCAATCGCACTTAAAGGATATCTGGACTGGCGCCGCGACCTGCAAAGCCAAACTGCCACACTTAACAACAAGCAGCAAGCATGAATACCCCTGAAATAATTAAAATAGCCGTTGTTGGGCCCGAATCTACCGGCAAATCTACCATGTCGGCTTTTCTGGCAGATCATTTTAATACGGTTTGGGTGCCCGAATATGCTCGGGAATATTGTGAAAAGCTTACTGCACCGCCTACCTTGCAGGATGAGATCAATATGTTTTACGGACAGCTTGCGCTGGAGCAGGAATTGCTGCCGAACGCCAACGGGTTACTGATATGTGATACCACCTTTATTACCGTAAAGGTTTGGAGCGATTATACCTTTGGCCAAACACCACAGGAGGTGCTGGATGAGTTACCTAAACACCCCTATGACCTTTACCTGTTGCTAAACATAGACCTGCCCTGGGAGGAAGACCCTTTGCGCGATTTCCCCCACATGCGCGAACATTTTATGGGAGTATGGTATAAAGAACTGCAGGCGCTTAATGCCAACTACGTCTTGATTGAAGGCTCCGGACCTGAGCGTTATCAGCGGGCTGTTGCCGCGATAGAACACTTTATAAATCAATCTAAAAAGCCGCTTTAAACACACTTGTTATCATATAATTATCCCGGCGTTAAAAAATAGTTGTATAAACAGGTCTTTTTTGTTGGCCCGGTGCAACGTTGTGCAAACGCATGCGTCCTTTTAACTGAAACCTGTCATATAATTTGGAAGCTGTATTTGTTGATAAGCACTATAACCTGGTGGTTGAGTGCAAGCAGGGGAGCAAAAAGGCCTGCTATGAGTTGTACCGGCTGTATTCTAAAGCAATGCTAAACATTGCCTTTAGAATAGTGGGCAACGTTGCCGAAGCGGAAGACGTTTTGCAGGAGGCCTTTACAGATGCTTTTAAACGACTTAAGGATTTTAGGCAGGATACCACCTTTGGTTTGTGGTTAAAGCAGATTGTGGTGCACCGCGCTATAAACCTGCTGCGTAAGCGCAAGCTGGACCTGGTAGAGATTGAGGACGGGCATATTGACAGCCTGCCTGCCGAGGAGCCCTGGGATGATGAAGATATACAATACAAAGTTGCACAGGTAAAAGAAGCTATTAAGCTGTTACCTGACGGTTACCGGGTAGTATTATCGCTTTACCTGTTGGAGGGATATGATCATGAAGAGATTGGACAGGTAATGGGCATATCAGAAAACACATCAAGGACACAGTTCCTGAGAGCTAAAAGAAAGTTGAACGAGATATTGATACAGAAAGGAATAACACGATGAGCAAGAGGTTAGAAGATTTTATGGACGAGCACAGGGAAGAGTTTGATGACCTGCAGCCGCGTGCAGACATATGGGACAACATCTCCAAAGAACTTGATGCCTGGGATACACAGCAAGCGCCAAAAAAGCGCGAGGCCAAAACCTTTTCGCTTGGCTTTGTGCTAAGGGTGGCCGCCATGATAGTAGTAGTAATGGGTATAGGGTTCGGCATATACATACAAAGCCAAAAAGCAGGCAAGCAGGGCGTAGACCTGGCCGAAATAAACCCGGCCTATGCTAAACAGCAGATGCACCTTGTATCGCTGATAGAAACAAAAAAGACCGAACTAAAGCAAGTAGCCAAAATGGATCCGGAGCTGTATAACGAGTTTAACAGCGAACTGGTGAAAATGCAGGCTAATTATAAAAAACTAAGTACAGATTTGGCTACCAGCCCTAACCAGGAACGTGTTTTACGTGCAATGATCCGGAACTTGCAAATACAAACCGAGGTGCTTAATCAACAATTGGGCGTGATAGAACAAATAGATCAAAGCAAAAAACAACAGCAAAATGGAACTAAAGATATATAAACGGGCGTTATTGGCAGCTATGGCAACGTTTGCTATAAGCATGACATCGTTTGCACAGACCAAAGCACCGCAAACACCCGAGCCACCATCATCGGAACAGTTTGACGATAAGGCGTTACAGAAACAAATG
Source organism: Mucilaginibacter sp. 320_HR (assembly GCF_059691875.1). NCBI lineage: Bacteria > Pseudomonadati > Bacteroidota > Sphingobacteriia > Sphingobacteriales > Sphingobacteriaceae > Mucilaginibacter > Mucilaginibacter sp. 320_HR. Next base: position 739,986 of record NZ_JCAWAI010000003.1, on the reverse strand, counting down.
GGCGACCTGCAAAAGCAGATGGCTAAACTTCAAGCGCAAATGAGCAAGTTGCGCGTAGAAAAAAGCAAGCAGCACATTACCTTTAATGCCGATAAGTTTAGCAAAGCCTTCAAGGAAACGTTTAAAGACTTCGGTAAAGATTTCTCGGGCAGCTTTAAAGGCATGGTGCCTGAGATAAGCGAGAGCTTCAAAGACCTTGGCAACCATGTTAGCATCAGTTCCGGCGATAATGAAGAGTATAAAAAGAAAGTTGCTGGCGGCGAGATCATAGAAAAGGTGAAGAACTACAGCAAAACCTATTCTGTAGATGGTAATGATGTATTGCAGATCACAAACAGCTTTGGAAAGATCACGGTAAACACCTGGAATCGTAACGAATTTAAGGTAGATGTGCAGATGAAGTTTGGTGGGGATGATGCAGATGCGGTAAACGACATGATCAACGGATCAAGCATTAACGACAGCAAAGCGGGGTCTGTGGTCTCTTTTAGAACCAGCCTTTTCAAAGGAAATACCGGCCGCAATAATCATCAGAATATTGAGATAAACTACACGGTTTACATGCCATCAGGTAACGGCATAGATATTAATAACAGGTTTGGCGGCGTTAACTTGCCCGAGCTAAGCGGCAAGGCAGTTGTTAAAGTTAGTTACGGCGCTTTAAACGCTGCTGCACTCACCAACAGCCAAAACGAGGTTGATGTGCGCTTTGGCGACGCTAACATTACCAACTTTAACAGCGGGCGCGTGAGCGTTTCTTATGGCAAGTTAAGGACTGGTGCGGTAAATAACATTGATGCCGACATCAAATTCTCTTCTATAGGTATAGAGCGGTTAAGAGGCTCGGCAGATGTACATGTTAAGTATGGAGATGGTTTCCGTATAGGCACAATAGACAAGAGTGTTAAGAATATAACTGTTGATGCATCTTTTACCAAGATCAATTTTGACCTTAGTCAACTAGATAACTTCAACTTTGACGTAACTACAAAATTTGGCGACTTTAACTATGATGACCGCATAAAGATCACATCGAAAAGTCCTTCAGATGAGGAACGTGGCTGGTCGTCCACAAAAAGTTACAAGGGTTATGCAGGAAACAGTAATTCTTCAAACAGAATTGTTATTAATGCAAGCTACACCGGCGTAAATTTTAATTAAGCGTTAAATTCCCCCTTTTTTGCAGCACCCTTGCCCAACGGCAGGGGTTTTGCTATTTTTAAGGCGCATACATTTACCTTATGGAAATATTTACCGACCCGGAAACCTGGGTATCCCTCGTTACACTTACTGTTTTAGAGATCGTCTTGGGTATTGACAACGTAATATTCATTTCAATCCTGAGCGACAAGCTTCCCAGAGAGCAACAGTCGAAAGGCCGCAGGGTGGGTATGGGCATGGCCATGATCACCCGGATACTGCTGCTGTTATCTATTAGCTGGGTAATGACGCTTACCAAGCCGCTGTTCAACCTCTCCGGCCTTATAGGCGCTACTGATCCGGATTGGGTAGAGAAGCTGGCTATATCCGGAAGGGACCTGATCTTGTTAATAGGTGGTTTATTCCTGATATATAAAAGTACCGCCGAGATACACCATAAGATTGAAGGAGAGGAAGAAGACTCCAGCACAGCTAAAGTGCATTCTTTTTGGGGCGTAATCTTACAGATAATGCTGCTGGATATTGTCTTCTCGCTAGACTCTGTTATTACTGCCGTTGGTATGGCACAGCACGTAGAAGTAATGATAGCAGCGGTAGTAGTAGCTGTAGGCATCATGATGTGGGCTTCAAACAGCGTGGCCAACTTTGTTAACAAGCATCCAACCGTTAAGATGCTGGCACTGTCATTTCTGTTACTTATAGGCGTATCGCTGCTGGCCGAAGCAATGGAACAGCACATACCTAAAGGCTACATTTACTTTGCTATGGCTTTCTCAATACTAGTTGAGTTGCTTAACCTTAAAATGAGATCTAAGAGAGCGGCCCGGTCTGCGCAAAAAGGAAAGAAAGCACCTGCTGCAAAATAATATTGTTACGGGAATTTATACAACACACCTAAAGACAGGCCTTCTGTACCCTGTACGCTATTAGAGGTGTTTTTATCAAACAACAGCGTCCCGTTAATAGATACGTTTATAAGGCGGTTTACTTTTGCTGCCAGTACCGCGTCAACACGGTGGCGGGTATAGGATAACGGCTCACCGTAGGGCACAAACATGTCATAGCGTGCATTAAAGTGCATGTTCTTGGCAATGTCCTTATCAAATATGGCAACCAGTTGGAACGCTATATCATTGCGGACTGTTTTACCACTATCTACACCGTAATTGGTTGGCAGGTTTTTAACAATGTTCTTATCCAGCACAAAGGTCTGGCGTGCAGTACCGGTACCAAGGCGCAGATCAAAAAACTTACTTGGCTTATACTCGAAACCTATCGATTCCGTCAGGTATCCCGGCGACATGAAATTAGATATCAGCAGGGGCGGGTTAACGTTATTGGGATCATATTGAAAGCCTTTATCAAACTGCGACTCAAAGCTAAGCGACCCGAAGAAAAACCAGCTTTTTGACAACTGCGTAGCCACCTTATTATCCAGGAATATACGGTCGTTTGTTTTTCGCGAGCCTAGCCCTTTGCTTTTTGATTTACCATAAAGCAGGTTAAGCTCTGTGGAATAACTAAATGGTGCTTTGTTATATTCTATCCGGTAAATAAAGTTTGTTCCTAAAGCAACAGAGTTTACACCACCGGCCGCGTAATTGTTACTAAATGCTGCCTGGTTAAAGTTGAGCCCAAAGGTGATATAGCGATGCCAGTAACTTACCTTATAATCCAGCATGGTTACAGGTATTAGTTCGGGCTGAATCTGAAGCGGCCTTGCTGTTACCGGTATTGCATTATTTCTTGGTAATATCCGATACCTGTTGATGAGGTTGGTGTCAATCTTTACTGTATCGCGCCTTGTGGTATCTGTTGTTTGAGCCCTTAATGAAAGCGCTACTGAGAACAAAAATGCAAAAAACAAAAAAGCCCCTGTTCTTCTCATATTGCAAATAAAACGCAAAATTCTGTTATTTCAGTACATAAAATGCAAAAGCATCGGCTATGAGCTATAGGAAATGCAACCAGGCATACCAACTACGATTTGCGATATAGCCGGTATTGCGCTCATAGTGGTAAGCCTCTCTTTCAAAAGAAATTGCCATGTACGCTTTGTGATGATTGCGAAAGCGTATGTAATTGTACAGGTAATTCAATAGGTATAACACATAAAACGGCAGCACCAGCAGTTCTAATTGCTGGCGTAAATGTATCCGCTCGTGGTTTATCAGCACTTTATCTTCCAGCGCTACTTTGTTATACACAAGGATGAATGGGAACAAGGCCATCCCTGCTACATTCAAAAACGGCACTACAATAATTAACGGCCTCATTTAACATTCATAAAAATAGAGGGCAGTGGCGCAAGTTCAAAAGCGCGCGGGTTTTTGCGGTATCGTTTAAAGCTGTTGCGTACATAAGTAACAAACTCGTACTCACTGGCGGTTGTAACCAGGTAATATCCTGGCCGGTACTTCAGCATAAAATCACTTAATTCAGGTTCTTTTAAGTAGGTGATGCCGGCTACATAGCTTTTATTAAACCGCGCGTCAATAACCGATTGCAGGTAATCACGTTCCATCACCTCCCGCAGGTGTTCGGCATTTTTGCCGCGGCGGCTAAACAGGTTGTAAAGTGCATCTATGCTTATGCCGGCACCTACACCGGGGCTTGCAGTAAGTAAATCGCGTTGGTTGAGGGTTCCAAAAACCTGATTGTAGTCACTCTTTAAGGCGCGGTACCTTTTCATTGGACTAAGTAGCGTGTCCCTAATGCTCACTTCGTTCAGCTGAATAGCAACGGGTTTCATGTATACCGCTAAGGGCAGGAAGTTTTTAATGGTTAGCGTATCGGCATGGTGGTCTGTCTTGCTGAAAATGAGCACATCTCCGACAGAAACCCGGATACTAAATTCTCCCTTAAAGTTGTTGTATACTGCCTGGCCTGAGGTTGTATTGCGTACGTTTACTTTAGCTATACGTGCTTTGCTTTCTTTATCAAATACAATCCCGGTAACTTCCTTTTGTTGGGCAACAGAAGTTAGCGTTACAATGCAAAGTAAAAAGGCACACCATAATTTCATCAGGACGTTAAAGCTACACGTTTGCCGCCGCTTTGCACATAAATTAACAATTTTTAACAGGCTACTTAACTACTACCAGTTTTTGGCCTATCCTTATGCCAGAGTCAGAAAGATTGTTTAGTGCACGCAGTTCGTCAACAGTGATACCAAAACGCTTGGATATGTTGTATAGTGTATCGCCCTGTTTTATGGTGTAAATTTTATCGTCTGGAGATACTTTCGCTATCGAATCTTTTGCAGGTTTGCCTATGCTGTCATTTATCTCATCAAGCACACGGTCTTCACGCTTAATCTTGGCTAGCTCGCCCTCAGGGCGATCGTACTGGTCCAGGTTGTACTTTACAATTATATTGATAAGCAGCTGTGGGTACTTGGGGTTAGTAGCATACCCTGCGGCTTTAAGGCCATATGCCCATCCTTTATAATCGTTCTTGTCCAGCTCAAATAAGCGGGCGTAGTTCTTTTTCTTCAAAAATTCGGAGTGGTCCCGGTAAGAATCTTCGGGGTTACTGTATACTCTAAAGCAATCGTTAACAGCATCGTCGTCCTTATAATAACTTTCACCATTCCAGGTGGTGCCACATTTAATACCAAAGTGGTTATTAGCCACCCGGGCCAGATCACTGTTGCCGGCGCCCGACTCAAATAACCCCTGCGCCAGCGTGATACTGGCGGGTATGCCGTAGGTGTTCATTTCCTGTACGGCAATGTCTTTAAAACGATCTATATATTCAAGCGAAGTATAAGTATGCGCATTGGCAATAGCTGCGCTGTTTCTCTTGCGAATGGTTTGGTTATTCTTGCGTGCCTTTTTACTGCTAATGGTGCTTTTGTGTGCCGAGCACGAAGAGAATACACCTAAAGCTATAAATAGAATAAACAGTTTCCGCATTACTTGCTAATGTAGGATTGATTATGTGCCGGAAGATAGTGGATTATTGGTTGTCGGCCAGCTGCTTTTTTTCTGCCGGCTTTTCGTCAAGCTCGTTAAGGTTGTAGCGTTTTATAATGCCCATTACCTGTGAGGCCCAGGTACGGCTGCTGCAATAACCGCTTCTTTGTATCCCTTTAGCCCAACCTTTGTAATCGTATTGGGTAAGCTTGTCTGCGAGGTGGCTAAACTGCTTACGTTCGGTCATTATGCGGGTAAAGTCCTGGAACGACTCCATTACCGACTCGTACTTTTTATAGGATGTGCGTACTTTTTTGTTGTGTTTGTAATAAACTGCACCGCCTCCGCCTTTTACTCCAAACTGGTTGTTCAGGTTCTGCGCAATCGAGCTTTTTCCGCTGCCAGACTCGTGCATGGCAACCCCTAAAATGATGCTTGCAGGTACGCCTGTCTCGTGCATCAGTTTTATGGCATTATCTTTGAACTTGTCAATGTAAGATTGTGAAGCGCTTTGAGCCGAAACGGCTGTGGTTGTTGCAACTAGTGCACATACTAACAGTAGAGTAGCAGTAAAGAGTTTCTTCATAATTTATTTTTTTCTGATCATTAGCAGTCCGTCGCGAACCGGGAGAATTAATTTTTCAACCTTCGTGTTAACAGCTATGTGCTCATTTAGTTTGCGGATGTTTACGGTATCAGCGTCATTTTCGTTGCCGTACACCTTTCCTTTCCACAAAACATTATCAATTATTATCAACCCACCGGGCCTTACTTTATCAATTACTAACTCAAAATAAGTCAAATTATTTCGTTTATCCGCATCAATAAACACGATGTCGAAATCATTATGCTGAATATCAGCTATAATACGCTCTGCAGGGCCAATATGCAGCTTTATTTTTTTTTCCACATTTGTTGACTTAAAATGTGAATTCAGCATGTCCTCCATTTCTGCGTTCACTTCAATAGTATGCAAAATACCGCCTTCGACTAGTCCTTCAGATAAGCAAATAGCAGAATATCCTGTAAATGTTCCTATCTCCAAAATGAGCTTTGGTTGCATCATCTTACTAAACATGCTTAATATCCGGCCCTGATAATGGCCCGATAGCATGTTGGCTTTTAATACCTTTAGATGGGTATCGCGATTTATTTTTTGTAACTCGGGCGCTTCAGCGTCTATGTGTGCGTCCAAATAGGCCTGCAGGGCGGGGTCAAGAATTTCCATAGGTGTTTATTTTTGCATCCACGATTGTAGTAATATTACGGCAGAGATGGTGTCTACCAGCTCTTTACTTTGACGTGCTTTTTTTCCCATGCCACTTTGTGCAATAACTGCCGATGCCATTTTAGAGGTAAAGCGCTCATCAAGCATCTCTATGGGGACCGCAGGAAAATTCTTTTTTAAAAGAGTCACAAAGCCTCTCACGTGCTGGGCAGATTGTGACGGCGTGTTGTCCATCTGCTTTGGTTCGCCAACCACAAAGCGCTCTACCTGCTCCGTCTCCATATACTTCTTCAAATAATCTATAACCTTGAGGGGATGTATGGTGTCTAAACCTGTGGCAATAATCTGCATCGGGTCGGTAACAGCAATGCCTATACGCTTGGTACCATAATCAAAAGCCATTACTCTCATCAATCTCTAGATTTTAGATGTACTATTTTGGTTGGCATAGCGCCAATTTATCCGCTTGCAAATGTGCGGATTATTTACGTTTGAACAACCCACGCAAGGTAAATCGTACATCCGTAACGTTACATCTAAAATCAATTCATTAATTTGCACCAATGCAGTTTAAGGATATCATAGGTCAGGACGCCACAAAGCAACGTTTGATAACCGCCGTAAAGGAGAACAGGGTTAGCCATGCGCAGTTGTTTTTGGGCCCGGAGGGAAGCGGGAGCCTGGCGTTGGCTATTGCATTTGCACAGTACCTGTCGTGTGAAGATAAGCAGCCTCATGACTCCTGCGGTGTGTGTTCGTCCTGCCGTAAGTACCAGAAGCTGATGCATCCCGATCTGCACTTTTCGTATCCTTTTTTCGCCAAACACAAGGATGACACTGCCTTAACCTTTATTGAGCAATGGCGGGAAGCTATAACTGCCAACCCATATCTAAGCCTCGACACCTGGCGTGGCTACCTGGACGCCGAAAACAAACAGGCCAACATCAACATAGCCGAGTGCCACCAGATCATCAAAAAACTCAGCTTTAAGCCGTTCGAGTCGGCATACAAGATACTGATCCTTTGGCTGCCAGAATACCTGGACAAGGAAGGAAACTCCCTGTTAAAGGTAATAGAGGAGCCTCAGCCTAATACCTTGTTTTTGTTAGTCGCTCAAAACCAGGACCAGATACTGAACACTATCCTGTCGCGCACACAGCTGATAAAGGTTCCGGCATTGGGGTACGATGATGTAAAGCAGTTTCTGATCTCTCAGCATAATCAAACCGAAACAGCAGCCGCAGAAATAGCTTACCTGAGCAATGGAAATATCACCGAAGCACTGAGTATGCTGCAAAGCGATACCAAGGGCTATCACCAGTTGTTCGTGAACTGGTTAAGGTTGTGTTTTGCCAATAAGGGTCTGGATGTTCTTTCTTTTGTAGATCAGGCTGCCAAAATGGGCAGGGAAAACCAAAAGAACTTTTTACGTTACGGCATCAGCTTTATACGCGAGTGCTGCCTGATATCTGCCGGAGCCGAAAACATTGTGCACCTGCCGGCACAGGAACTTGAAACCGCACGTAAGATGGCTAAAGTAATGAACATTGCACAGGCCGAAACTATAATTAACGAGCTTGAAAAAGCTCACTATCATATAGAACGCAATGCAAACCCTAAGATCTTATTTTTAGATGTATCTTTGCAGATTATTAAAGTACTAAATTTAAAAATCGTCCCTTCGGGGAATCATTATATACCAAATTAATTATGGGATGCGGAAGTTGCTCATCAGGCGGATGTTCGCCTGCGGGCTGCAAAAGTAACGGCTCTTGCCTTACTAACGGTTGCAGCAAACTTGATGTTCACGATTGGCTGTCACATATGGACATGCCAACTAATTATAAGCCTTTCCCGATAGTTGAAGTTAAATTTAAGGGATCAAGAAAGGAATTTTACCATAATAACGACAACATTTACCTGGAAGCAGGTGACCTTGTTGCCGTGGAGACCACTACCGGCGGCTATGACATTGGCCACGTATCTATAACCGGCGAGCTGGTGCGTATGCAGATGGTTAAACGCCATGTAAAAGAAGCCGATGTTGTTAAAAAAATATACCGCCGTGCTACTCCTGCTGATGTAGATAAATGGAAAATGGCGAAAGACCTGGAGTGGGAAACCATGCATAAATCCAGGACGTTGGCGCTTGACCTGAACCTCAGCATGAAAATAAGCGATGTTGATTACCAGGGCGACAAAACCAAGGCTACCTTCTATTATACGGCCGAAGGCCGCGTAGATTTCCGCGAACTGATCAAGAAAATGGCGGAGTCTTTTCGTATACGGATAGAGATGCGCCAGATTGGTATGCGCCAGGAAGCAAGCCGCTTAGGAGGTATAGGATCCTGCGGACGTGAACTGTGCTGCAGCACCTGGCTTACCGACTTCAAGACGGTATCTACTTCTGCAGCGCGTTATCAAAACCTTTCTTTAAATACGCTTAAACTTGCGGGCCAGTGCGGTAAGCTTAAATGCTGCCTTAACTATGAGTTGGACACATACATGGATGCCCTAAAGCACATCCCTGATAATGTAAATGTACTAAGGACCGAAAAAGGCGATGCCCGCCTGCAAAAGACCGATATTTTTAAACGGATTATGTGGTTTAGCTATCCTAAAGAGGAAAACTGGATACCACTACCTATTACCCGGGTAAAAGAAATTCAACAAATGAACCGGGAGGGTACTATGCCGGCAGACCTTGGCGAAATAGTAGAGATTGAGACCAAACCGGTAAAAGTACTGGATTACGAAAACGTTGTTGGGCAGGATAGCCTTACTCGCCTGGACGAACGCCGCAACAACAATAATAATAAGAGCAAAAACAAAAACCGTAACAAAGGTGGCAAACCAGGCTCTGCTTCTAATCAGCAGGCAGATAACAACCGCCCGCAGAAGCAACAATCCAGCGCTCCTGCCGGTCCGCGTCCTGAGGGTAGCCGTCCGGAAGGAAACCGCCCGAAGGGGCAGCAAGCTCCTGCACAGAATGCTGCACAGGCCGGTCCAAGGCCTGAAGGTGGCCGTCCTGAGGGAAACCGTCCGCAAGGTGAGAACCGTAACAGGCGTAACAACCGCAACAGACCGAACCGTAGTGGCGGAAATAACAATGGCGGAAATAATAACCAGCAAGCCAGTCCCGAATAATGAAGAATAGGTGGATACTAGTCTTCTTGTTTGCAGCTATAACATTCACACAGGCATGCACAGACCCGGATGCGATTGTTGATCTTAACGCGGGGATCAACAACCGCAACTGGTCGTATGCCAATCGCATTAAATATGATGTGAAGATAGACGATGAAACGATTCCCTATAATCTGTACCTCAACTTACGGGTAACGGGTGAATACCGGTATTCCAATCTGTATATTGTATTTGCTCAAACTACTCCTGATAAAAAAAAGTCGGCTACACGGTACCAGTTCACTTTAGCAAATCCTGATGGTGAATGGCTGGGCAGCGGAAGCGGCAACCTATATAGCTATCAGCTCCCATTAAAAACCACTTACAAGTTCCCGGCTAAGGGTACTTATCACTTTGAAATAGAGCAGAACATGCGCGATAACCCGCTTCATGAAGTAAGCGACGTGGGTTTGCGGGTGGAGAAAGCGAAGTGATTATTTTATCAGGTAGTCCGTTGTAACCTTTTCACCTGTTGCGTTTTGGGTATTTCCAACAACGTCACCATTATTATAAAATGTAAAGGTAAAATTCGTTGCGGTTTTACGCATTAATTCAAGCCTGACAGTGGTACCAACATCTTGTTTGGTTGTATATTCATATGAGCCGGCAGTTACATTGTCCTGGCTATCTATAACAGTATACATGGTTTCGCCCGGCTTTAATATCTCAACATAATTTCCGTACGCACCATTACCTGTGCTTACTATCCTGATGGTATGCGTCTTACTCGTCTGATCCGGAATCTTGTTATCGCTGCTCTTTGAACAACCTGTATATAGGGCACAAAATATCAGGCCACAAAACAAAAAATTTTTCATCGTTATAAATCTTTTTAATTGATCACCACATCTGCCGATGTTTTGGTGTGCGTGCTTAGTTCTTTCCCAGTTTGCTGGGCCAGTATTGTTCCGTTGTCCGTGATCGAGTAAGACACGGTGTTCTCCGTATCGGTTTGCACTTCAAAGTGTACCTGGTCGCCTGAGCTGAAGGTTGTAGTATACTCATATGTACCGGTTGTAACCGTTTTTGTATCCAGCGCCACCAACGCAGATGAGGGCGCTTTTATAGCCGATACAACAGCTGTGAAAGGCGCTGAGCCTGTTGCCGTAAATTTTACTGTATGCACAACCGGCCCGGGGTTGCTTTTTTTTGAGCATGCGTTTAACAAACCACATGCAATCACTACCGCTATCAGGTACAGGTACTTCATCACAATAAATTTTTATCTAATCAAAACATGTAAATATGCCGATTGTAATTAACTGTATCAATAGTTAATCGGCAAAATGAAAACCATCATCTCTTATATTCTGGTATTACTTTCGGCAGCTATGTTACTTGTTGCCGGTTGTAAAGGCAATAATACCGGCCAAACCGGTGGGGCACAAGCCGATTCGGGACAAAAAAATGTAGGCAGCTCCGGCGCTACAGATAGTGCAGCTATAGGATCCGGTGCCGGCTCTCCTCAGCAGGGTGGCACATCCGGAACAGACACCAGCAGCAATGGCAAAGGCGTAGCCACCCCAACTATTGACAGCACCAAAACAAACCCATAATCTGCCTTGTATGAAAAAGCTTCTGTTTAGCCTTACTTTTGTTTCATGCTTTTTAGTTTTCTCATGTAAAGGGGATAAGGATAAAGCAGACAGCGCTGACTCAGGTCAAACACATGTAAACAGCGCCCAGCCTGGTGACAGTAGCAAGTACCCTGTATCTCCCGTAGAAACCGGAGGTCAGGACACCAGCAGCAGCGCCATAGATCCGGCTAAACCTGCAGATACTATTAAAAGGAAGTAATAATAATTTTCTTAGTAAATACTTTTTCTTACATTCGTTATGCTAATTTTTTTATCATAATGGATATAGCTGTATTTATAGTTGCAGAGGTTGTTTTACTGTGTATTGTAATCCTTTTTATCAGGAGAAATAACAACCGCAGTAATGCTGATAAAATAAATGCGGTTTCTGCAGAAAATGGATCACTTAAAATCAGCCTTGCCCGGGCGGAAGAACGCTCAGCAAACCTGCTTGCGGAAAAAGAAACCCTCATCAAATACCACCAGGACGAAAAGACCCGTTTGCTGGATGAGCTATCTTACGAGCGAAATCAGCTTGCCCAGGCCAATCAATCATTAGAATCTTCCCGATCCTACTTTAAAGCACAGCAGGAAAAACTTACAGAACAAAAACAGGAAATTGAGCAAACCAGGCAACATTTCCAGCGTGAATTTGAGAATATTGCCGAGAAACTGCTAAAAGAGAAATCAAGAGAGTTTACTGATGTTAACAAGCTAAGCATCGACACCATCCTTAATCCGCTTAAGGAAAACATCAAAGCTTTTGAAGAAAAGGTAGAGAAAGTTTACAATACAGAAGCCGCTGAACGCCATGTACTTCGCGGGGAAATAAGCAAACTGATGGAGCTTAACCAACTGATCAGTACCGAGGCTTCTAACCTTACCAAAGCGCTTAAGGGCGACAACAAAAAGCAAGGAAACTGGGGTGAGGTTATACTCGAGAAAGTGCTGGAACGCAGCGGCTTGGTACGCGACCAGGAATACCGTATCCAGACAAGTTTTAATCATACTGATGGCAGCCGCTTTCAGCCGGATGTTATCATAGACCTGCCTGATGATAAACACCTTGTAATAGATTCTAAAGTATCGCTTATTGCTTACGACCGGCTGGTAAACTGTGAAACTGAGGAAGAGCGTAAGCTTTATTCAAAAGCGCATATAGAGTCTATTAGAGGCCATGTTCATGGTCTTTCTTCAAAGAGTTACCATAGCCTGAATGGCATTAACTCCCCTGACTTTGTTTTGCTTTTTGTACCGATTGAATCGTCATTTAGTTTCGCGGTACAATTAGACGGCGACCTATTTGCTGATGCCTGGGACAAAAGGGTAGTTATAGTAAGCCCAAGCACGCTACTTGCTACATTACGCACCATAGCAAGCATTTGGAAACAGGAACGTCAAAACCGGAACGTGTTGGAAATTGCCCGTCTAAGTGGCGAAATGTATGATAAGTTTGTTGGCTTTGTTGGTGATATGGAAGGCATCGGCAAAAACATTAAACAAAGCCAGGACGCCTATGAAAAAGCCCTTAATAAACTTACCGACGGTAGGGGAAACCTGACCATTACCGCAGAAAAAATTAAAAAGCTTGGTGCGAAAGCAAATAAACAGATAGACCAAAAGTATATAGATACCGAAGCTTCTTAATCCGATGATCAGTATATCATGCTTTAACTACCTACTGGAGGCGTAAACGCATTCCAGCCTTGTGCTTTTAATGCATGTACATTACCCGACTTGGTGATAAGATTACATCCAGCACTGGGCTCGGTAATATAACCTATGATAGTGAAATCCATTTTAAACTTGATACGATCGTAATCCGCTTGTTTAACGGTGAACAACAGTTCATAATCTTCGCCGCCGCTTAAAGCACAAACGGTAGGGTCAAGGTTAAACTCACGGGCGGTTTCATATGTCATCGGATCAATTGGAATCTTCTCCTCATATAAGTTGCAGCCCTTGTTACTTTGTTTGCATATGTGCAATATCTCGGAAGCTAACCCATCAGAAACATCTATCATTGCAGTTGGCTTAACTTCTATTTCTTTCAGCAGGTCTATAATGTCTTTTCTCGCTTCCGGTTTTAACTGGCGCTCAACTATGTAGTCCTTTCCTTCGAGATCAGGCTGTATATTTGGGTTTTCCAGATAGACCAATTTTTCACGCTCAAGCAGTTGCAGGCCAGTGTAAGCCCCACCCAGATCGCCAGAAACGCATATCAGGTCGCCTTCTTCAGCTCCATTACGGTATACAATATCTTGCTCATCAGCATAACCCAATACAGTTACGCTAATCACCAGGCCTTGCTTAGAAGCCGTTGTATCACCTCCAATCAAATCTACGTTGTAGTTACCACACGCCAGGTAAATACCCTCATACAGCTCTTCTATAGCTTCCAGCGGGAACTTGCTGGACATGCCTATAGAAACAGTTACCTGGGTAGCTATGCCGTTCATGGCGTAGATATCGCTTAGGTTTACCTGTATAGCTTTATAACCCAAATGTTTTAACGGCGTGTAAGCCAGGTCGAAATGAATACCTTCCAAAAGCATATCAGTAGACACCAGCACCCTTTTACCTTCAGGATTAAGTACAGCAGCATCGTCACCAACTCCTTTGATGGTTGTGCTTTGAGTAAGCTTGATATTTTTGGTAAGATGATCTATCAGTCCAAATTCCCCCAACTGATCTAAATGCGTCCGCTCCTGATTTTCAAACATAATTACACTTGATTACTAAATCGCAAAATTACCAATAATAATTGAACGTGTAATGTTCAGCCGCAATTGTAATATTCATCGTACATAAAATTATTTAACAGATAGTTAACACCAGAGCATTACTTTTGCTTTTCTAAATATATTTATATGAAAAACAGAAAGTTACTTATTTATCTTAGCTGTGCTGTGCTATTTATAACCGGCTGCGCCAAAGATTACCGCGGTGGAATAGGCATTGATCCTGCTCCTCCTGTTGTGCCGGTTGTACCAAAGCCATATACTATTGTTGAAGGTTTTGAAACCGGGAGCAAAGGCGACTACAAACAAAGTGATGTACAACTGACTACCGGCATATGGACTTTTAACGATGCTTTGATTGGTAATTTAGCAGCTGACCTTAAAAGCGGCGCAAAAACTGTTCGTTTAAGAGCAGGCGATTTGACAATGAAATTTGATATAAGCGGAGTAACACAAATAAGCTTTAAACATGGCAAATATGGTAATGATGCAGCATCTGCATGGCAGTTATTAATGTCTGTTGATAGCGGTAAAACCTTCACTCAATTAGGAAACGATTTTAATGAAACAAATACAACTTTAGTAAGCGATTCTTTTAAAGTTGAAACAACCAAAAAGGTGCGCTTTCAGTTTAAAAAAGTTGGTACGGCTACTACACGCATCAATATAGATGATATCACCTTTAAAGGAACAGGAGATGCGGGTATAGTGGTTGGTGTGCCCGACACGCAAGGGCCAGACACAACGGCTTCAACAAATAACTCAGCACCACGAGGAGTAACCGTAGGAGTAGATGCCCCACCTACTAATGGCGATAATAGCGACTTATTAATGGGAAATCCATCACAGGCTCAGCCAGCAATAGTGATGATGGATAACTACCTTATTGATATGGGATATTATACAGAATCATACAACAGCACAAAGGCCGAACCTAACTGGGTAAGCTGGCACCTTGATGCAACTAACATAACAAACGTTTCATCAAGGTTAAATAATTTTGCAGCTTTTAATGGCTTACCTGCGGGATGGTCAGCAGTCCAAAGCGGCAGTTACAACTACAACACTTACGGTTTCGACAGGGGCCATAATTGCCCGTCAGCAGATAGAACAAGTTCAGCTAATGCTAATTCAGCTACTTTTCTGATGACTAACATGATTCCACAAGCGCCACAGAACAATCAGCAAACATGGAACAATTTGGAAGGCTACCTTAGAGAACAAGTAGTTGCAGGAAACGAGGTTTACATCATAATGGGAAGCTACGGCACGGGAGGAAGCGGCTTGCATGGCGCGTTCAATACTATTATTTCTGGCGACGTAAAAGTTAATGTACCCAGCAATGTATGGAAAATAGCTGTAATAGTGCCAGCAGGCGATAACGATGTAAGCCGAGTTGCAGCAAATACCAGAGTTATAGCGGTTAATACGCCGAATGTTAATACTATTAACACAGACTGGAAGCAATACCGCGTAACAGTACGCGATATTGAAAAAGCTACTGGTTATAACCTGCTTTCATCACTCCCGCAAGGCATCCAGGACGTTGTAGAAACGAAGAAAGATAATTTTTAAACGTTGTGTTAAATAGAAGCTTAGTGGAAAACCTGCACTAGGCTTCTATTTAGAATACCTTCCTATAAACCTAGCCTTGCTGATATTTCCAGCATTCTTTCAATAGGTTTTACGGCTCTTTCAATGATGTGCCCGGGGACAGTTACCTCGGGCATTTCATTTTTCATGCACAGATACAATTTTTCCAATGTATTGCGCTTCATATGCGGGCAATCGTTACAAGCGCAAGTATTGTTAGGCGGCGCAGGTATAAATTTCTTACCCGGGTTGTCCTTCTCCATCTGGTGGATAATGCCACTCTCTGTCGCTACAATAAACTCGCTTTCAGGGCTGTTGGTAGCATATTTTAGTATTCCTGTGGTAGATCCTATGTAATCGGCCAATTCTAAAATAACCTGCTCACATTCTGGGTGGGCCAGTATTTTAGCATTCGGGTAACGCTCTTTAAGCTTGGTTATCTTTTCCCTGCTAAATATCTCGTGCACCATGCAGGCGCCATTCCACAACACCAAATCTCTGCCTGTTTTCTTTGCGACCCAAGCCCCTAAATTCCTATCCGGTCCGAAGATGATCTTTTGCTCGGGTGGCAGGCTTTCCACAATCTGTACTGCGTTGCTGCTGGTACAAACAATATCGCTAAGCGCCTTTAATTCGGCAGTGCAATTTACATAGGTAATCACCAGGTGATCAGGGTATTGCTCTTTAAACTTTTTGAACAAATGCGGCGGGCAGCTATCTGCCAGAGAGCAGCCGGCTTTTAGATCCGGTAGTAAAACCTTCTTGTTTGGCGAGAGTATCTTTGCTGTTTCGGCCATAAAATGTACACCGGCGAAAACGATAACATCCGCGTCAGTTTTAGCAGCTTGCTGAGAAAGGCCAAGGCTATCGCCAATATAATCGGCAATATCCTGAATGTCTCCTTCCTGGTAGTAATGCGCAAGCACAACTGCATTTTTCTCTTTTTTAAATTTTTCTATTTCAGCAAAAAGGTCAAGCGATGGGTTGATGTACTCATCATGAAAACCTTTCATTTTTATTTCTTCGAAGATATCCATTCAACAGTTCAATTAATAATAACTTAATTTTATATAAAGAAAAAAGCTATTGTTATTAAGGTGTTAGTTATGTTAAGAATTTGTGATACGTGTTACGCTTAAAGTTGTTTTTCCATTTTTACTAACAATTTTCAACGCATTTTTATTTTTTACATAGCTCATTTTTAAGCAAGTACAACAATCAAATATTAATTTAAAACCTTATTTGTTAATAATTACTTGCCTGATAAAATGTTAATATTCACAGAAAAGCGCCGTACAAATTTCTGATAAGTATTAGAAAAATGGCTGCAAAACCGAGTTGTTAACGTGTTAAACTATTTCTAAGTTTTTACTTACACAAATTTAACACCTTTTGTACCGCTTATCCACATAAGTACTAATTTTACACACCATACATAGATATACATGGATAGGACTGTTGATTTCCTGGTTATAGGGTCGGGCATTGCCGGATTAAGTTTTGCTCTTAAGGCAGCAAAGCATGGTAAGGTTCTGATAGTTACAAAGGCTAATGAAGACGAAAGTAACACTAAGTACGCCCAGGGTGGCGTTGCGGTAGTTGTTGATAAAAAAGAAGATTCTTTTGAAAAACATATAAATGATACCCTGATTGCAGGTGATGGCCTTTGCGATAAGGAAGTTGTTGAAGCAGTTGTTAAAGAAGGACCTGAGCGTATAAGGGAGATTATAGACTACGGTACCAACTTCGATAAGACCAATGAAGGTATTTACGACCTTGCTAAAGAAGGTGGACACTCCGAATTCAGGGTACTACATTATAAGGATATAACCGGTTTTGAAATTGAGCGAGCCTTGCTGGAAGAGATACACAGGGAACCTAACATAGAAATATTAACCCACTACTTTGCGGTAGATCTGATAACCCAGCATCACTTGGGTGAAATGGTTAAGAAGTCTTCAGATAACATTACCTGTTATGGTATATACGCTTTTAATACCGAAACAAACCAGGTAGAAAAGATACTGTCTAAGGTTACGGTGATGGCATCTGGTGGTGCCGGTCATATCTATTCGGTTACCACTAACCCAACCATAGCTACCGGTGACGGCGTTGCCATGGTTTACCGTGCTAAGGGAAAGGTGCGTAATATGGAGTTTATCCAGTTCCATCCTACAGCTTTATATAATCCCGGTGAGTATCCGTCTTTCCTTATATCAGAGGCTGTTAGGGGCTTTGGAGGAATCTTAAAACGTACCAATGGTGAAGAGTTTATGCAGGAGTATGATCCCCGTAAATCTCTGGCTCCGAGGGATATTGTTGCACGCGCTATAGACGCAGAGATAAAGAAGTCTGGTGAGGACTTTGTTTATCTGGATATTCGGCACAAAAAGAAAGCAGATATATTAGAACATTTCCCCAACATATATGCTAAATGTTTGGAAATAGGCCTGGATATGACTAAGGACATGATACCTGTGGCGCCGGCTTGCCACTACATGTGCGGCGGTATATTAGTAGATCATGTGGGTAAGTCTTCTATAAAACATTTGTACGCCTGTGGCGAATGCTCTTCTACCGGTTTGCATGGCGCTAATCGTCTCGCATCTAATTCGTTGCTGGAAGCGTTGGTTTTTGCTCATCGTATATATAAAGATGCAATTGTTGATTTTCAGACTAACGTCTTGCCGCCTGCCATTCCGGATTGGAACGAGCATGGGGTAAAATTGTCAAACGAGGATATTTTGGTAACGCATAACATTCGTGAGATGCAAAAGTTAATGAATGACTATGTAGGTATAGTACGGTCTGATTTCAGGCTGGAAAGAGCAATGCGCCGTTTGCGTTTGTTATACGAGGAAACAGAAGATTTTTATAAGCAAACCAAGTTATCTGTAAAGCTTTGTGAACTGAGGAACTTAATACAGGTTAGCTATATAGTTGTTAAATCGGCTATGATGCGTAAAGAGAGCCGGGGTTTACACTACACAACCGACTATCCCGAACATGCTCAGGTACTGGAGGATACAGTATTCTAAGGTTGAGCGGAAAACGGGATTCGAACCCGCGGCCTTCAGTTTGGGAAACTGATGCTCTACCAGCTGAGCTATTTCCGCTTGTATTATGCATCAAACATAGATAAAATGTCGTTTAATCGCTAATTCACTCTTTCAATATTTATTAAATACAACTATGCCACTAATCCTTCCTGTTAAAGATAAAAACCCTGCTTGGGGGGATGATTGCTTTATTGCTGAAAACGCTACTATAGTGGGTGATGTAGTAATGGGCGCTAACTGCTCGGTGTGGTTTAATGCAGTAATACGTGGCGATGTACACTATATTAAAATAGGTAATAACACCAATATACAGGATGGGGCTTGCATACACGCCACCTATCTAAAAGCGCCTACTAACATCGGGAATAATGTATCAATAGGACACAACGCAATTGTACACGGCTGTACCCTGCACAACAATGTGTTAATTGGTATGGGCGCTATAGTAATGGATGATGCGGTTGTAGAGCCTTACGTGATTATAGGGGCAGGATCTGTAGTGCTTGAACGAACCATTTGTGAAACGGGCTATTTATATGCGGGTTCCCCGGCAAAAAAAATAAAGCCGCTAACCGATGAGCAAAAAGCTTTATTAGATAAGCTGCCGCAAAATTACATTATGTACTCTGGTTGGTTTAAGGATTAGTTTGTTCCTTAGGAATATCCAGCACTTCTTCTGCTTCCCAATTGGGCCTTAAGGTTATCTCTTTAGGGCTAAGCCATATGTTCTCAGGATAGGCACGCAGCTTTACATTACCACTATCCCAGCGGCCATTCTTATTTGCATCGTAAATAACCCGTACAAGGTATTTGCCTGTTATATAATTGGTGTATACCAGCGAAGTATTTTTTGTTACTACGTCGCTTCTAAGCAGCATTTTATTCGCATCCAGCAACTCAACTACATAGTTCTTATCAGCCTCTGGTACGTTAACCTTTATAGTAAGCTGACTATAGTTTTCAGGCTTATCAGCTGTGAATGCTTTGCTTGTTCGTTTGTTCTTATCTCCGTATATATTAGTGAATGCACCTTCGTTAAAAATCAGCTGATATTTGCTGTTCTGTCTCCATCTGTATTTTAAAACATAGCGCCTTATACTGCCAGTGTCTTTCTGGATTGAATAGTTAACTGCTGCAGAATCTTGGGTAAGGGATATTTGGGACTGATCAAAACTTTCAATAGGGAAGGAGGCTGTAATAAGCAAGTCGGCATTCGGTCTTAGCTTGTTATCACGATTAATATTGTAAGAAAATAGTAAGTTTCTTTGAAAGCTTTCTTTCCGGCCTTTTAAAAGGCTGGTGGTATCTAATGGCTGTCCGTTATTGGTAAATGCTACCCTAATAGAATCAAAATCCATATCGCGCATGTAGACCAAGGCACTATCTTTTGTCCTGCTGAATTCTACTATCTTTTGAGCATCAAGGTTGGATGGATAAATAATCTTTAAAGCAGGCTTGTCTAACGGTTTGTTAAATACAAAGGACATCTTACCATCTGGTGTGAACTTTCTTTCTGCCAGTCGAAATTTCTCTGGCGATTGTTTAAACAGCTTTAGTTGTATGTTTGATGTATCCTTATTAACTATGATAGGGTTCTTAAGAAATGCTATCAGATCATTATCGTTATTGAAGATTTTATCGGGGCTTACTTCTTTCAAGGCGTAAATACGATAGGTGTCTTCCCGGAGATTATTTAATGAGAAATGGCCGGCTGTATCCGTCGTGGCGAATATAGAGGGCTTCTTCTTACCAAATAAAAGGGAATCTTGACTTATCGGAAATAAGAAAACTGTAGCATCCTTTTCCTTCTGCTGTGTAGATGTATTGATTACATCGCCAGAGATACTCAACGAATCGATATGGTTACCTGTCGAGAAAACGTAGGTAAAGTTTTTTAGGACGTTACCTTCGTTAACATCAACTATAGCCTTCCCGAAATTTATAACGTAAGTAGTATTTTTTTGAAGTGTGTCCTTGAAATCAATGATCAGGCTTTTGCTATTGATGTTATATTCCGGTTGTTTTTCTTGCGCCGGTGTTACGCTTATTTCCTGGTACTGATTTGTAAGTTTAAAATATTCATCGAAGTCCAGCCGAATTTGTTTGCTCTTAAAATTTCGGGTTTCATTTTCAGGAGTAGCTTTTAAAACCTTAGGAGGGGTAAGATCACGGGGTCCACCCTGCGGCCTTTGCTGAGCAGCGCAGCCTGTAAGGATCAAACCCAGGGAAATGTATAACAGAAAAGTAGGTAAATAAGACCGTTTTGGTTTTAACATCGTTTTTTTGCCTTATAAGGCACTTTTATGTTTTTATGAACGCTGATATTAAAAGTTGGAAAAAATGCCTCAAATCAAATATTTTATAACGTATTGATTTTTAGCGAATTATGTATTATCTTGACACATGTACCATTAAAACAGACACATCAGACGGGGATACACCTGAAATTCGTGACGCCTGGCCTAAAGTGCGCGGTTTTATCTTCATCAATTTTTCGCGCGCTTCCTTTGACAAAGAGACAAGTTGATGATAGTTAAAATTAGGATCGATTGATCGATCTTCCATTTTCTTCATCTTATCTACAATCTCCAGTTCCTTGATGAAATAACTCTCGTATTTGATTTTTATTTCAGCCTGCTCAACTGTTTCTTTATCGTATTTAGCTAAAAGGTCTTGTAATGAGTTATCTACCGATCTCATCTCAACAAAGCCTAACTGTGGTCGGCTAATTAAGTTAAAGATTTTAGTGTTTTGATTAAGCGGACTTGTACCGACCTGTTCCAGTAAACTATTTACTGCAGATGGCTCAATCGTTTTAGCTTTGGTAAACGCAACTATATCGTCGCTGTCCTTTATCTTTCTATTTACCTTTTCAAGCCGTTCATCTGATATCAAGCCGAGTTCGTGACCCATTGGGCTTAGACGAATATCGGCATTGTCTTGCCGTAATAACAGACGGTGCTCCGCACGTGAAGTGAACATACGATAAGGCTCTTCTGTTCCCTTGGTAACCAGGTCGTCTATTAATACACCTATGTAAGATTCTGATCTTTTAAGGATCAATTCATGCTGGTCATGTATTTTTTGATGTGCATTGATACCTGCTATAAAGCCTTGCGAGGCTGCTTCTTCGTACCCGGTAGTCCCGTTTATTTGTCCTGCAAAATATAAGTTGCTTACCAATTTGGTTTCAAGTGTTAGCCCTAGCTGAGTAGGAGGGAAGTAGTCATATTCTATTGCATATCCTGGCCGGAACATTTTAGCAGTTTCAAAGCCTGGTATTTGTGTAAGCGCGCGATATTGGACATCCTCAGGGAGCGATGTAGAAAAACCATTTACATAAATTTCTACGGTATTCCAGCCTTCTGGTTCTACAAATATCTGATGACGATCGCGTTCAGCAAAGCGGTTTATTTTATCTTCTATAGAAGGGCAATAACGTGGGCCCAAGCCTTTAATGCGGCCAGTAAACATCGGCGATTTTTCAAAACCTTCTTTTAGTGTCTCGTGTACTTTGTCGTTGGTGTAAGTTATCCAGCAACAGCGTTGGTCTGTAGCTAGCTCAACATCGGTGAAAGAAAAACGGCCGCGTTCTTCATCGCCCCATTGTTCTTCCATCAGGCTGTAGTTTAAACTGCGACCGTCAACGCGTGGCGGGGTACCAGTCTTCATTCTGCCAGATTCAAATCCTAAGGTAACTAGCTGCTCGGTTAAACCTGTAGCTGCTTTCTCACCCGTTCTTCCTCCACCAAAACGCTTTTCACCTATGTGGATTATTCCATTTAAAAACGTGCCGTTTGTAAGGACCACTGCATCGGCTTCAATCTCGACACCTATAGATGTGCGTACGCCCGCAACTGTATTGCCTTTAACCAGAACAGATGTTACTGTATCTTGCCAAAAGTCTACATTAGGAGTTTTCTCAAGTGCAATACGCCACTCTTCTGCGAAACGTATACGATCACTTTGTGCTCTGGGGCTCCACATTGCCGGTCCTTTGGAACGGTTCAGCATTCTAAACTGAAGAGACGTCTTATCTGTGATTATACCAGAATAACCACCCAAAGCATCAATCTCACGTACTATCTGTCCTTTAGCTACACCGCCCATTGCCGGGTTGCAGCTCATCTGAGCTATTGTACCCATGTTCATTGTAATCAACAATACAGATGAACCCAGGTTAGCTGCAGCCGCAGCCGCCTCACATCCGGCATGGCCGGCACCAACTACTATTACATTATATTTTTTAAACATACTATTCATGTTCCACGTGGAACATACCTCATTAAGTTTATCTATGTTCCACGTGGAACTTTAACAAACGAGTAAATTGCAAAACTTGCCCAAATGGCTTCTAAAACAATGAAAGGGTAGAAGCTTATCAGGTAAGATGAATAACAACAAAGCCCTGCACCAACAAAATTCATCCCACTGTACCAGCGGCTGTTTGCACTTAGCTTTTTATTCAAGTTAAGCACGAATGCAATAAGTAACACAATGACGCCTGCCGATGCAATAATATCCGACGCTTTCATTAGGCTTCTTTTAATTCTGTTAGTTCCATCCACCTAAACGATTTTAAGTCTAGTTCATTGCTTATTTTCTCTGCTTCTTTAGATAAATCTATAATCTCTGCATTGTTGAGTCCCGTTGTATTTAGTTTATCGTTTACAGCTTTCAATTTAGCTTCCAGACTGGCAATTTCTTGTTCTATTGTTTGGAGTTCTTTCTCCTCTTTATAGCTGAGCTTTGATTTTTTTACAGCCTCAACAGCTTTCACCGGTTCAGGTGCAGGCTTTTTTGCTTGTTGTTTATTTTCTTCTAGCTCTAACCGGTATGACGAATAGTTTCCGTTGTAAATCTTTACCTGTCCGTTTCCTTCCATGATGAACAGTTGATCTGTCATTTTATCAAGTAAGTACCTGTCATGCGATACCAGCATTAAAATGCCGGGATAATTAGTTAAGAACTCTTCCAACACATTCAGTGTGTCAATATCCAGGTCGTTTGTTGGCTCATCCAGAATCAGGAAATTTGGATTCTTCATCAGGATGCTCATTAAGTGCAGCCTTTTCTTTTCACCACCACTCAGCTTGGCTATCATGCCGTACTGCTTATTAGGCGGAAATAAGAATAACGTAAGCAGGGCAGAAGCTGATATCATTTTACCGTCTGCCATTGTAATAAACTCGGCAACGTTTTTTACAACATCAATTACCCTCTCATCGTCTTTAAAAGATAACCCCGCCTGGTTAAAATAACCAATAACAGTTGTTTCTCCTTTTACTATCTCGCCTTTGTCCGGGTGGAGTAGTCCGGTAATAAGATTAAGGAGAGTAGATTTACCGGATCCGTTTTTACCCGCAAGCCCAATACGATCTCCTTTTTTGAAGATATAGTCGAAGTCGTTTATATACGTATTGCCGTTAAAGCCTTTTACAACATGGTGCAGTTCCATAATTTTATTTCCCTGCCTTGCTGTTTTGACGCTAAGCTCTACTGTTTGCTTCCCGCCATTATTCTTCGTCTTTTCTTCCAGGTCGTAAAAAGCATCTATTCGTGATTTGGATTTGGTTCCACGAGCTTTTGGTTGTCGTCTCATCCATTCCAACTCTTTACGAAGCAAGTTGCTGTTCTTTTGAAAAGTGGCCTCGTCAGCGGCTTCGCGCTCTGCCTTCTTCTCAAGGTAGTAAGCGTAGTTACCTACATAAGGGACTATTTTACCGCAGTCTATCTCTAATATTTCGTTACAAACATTATCCAGGAAATACCTGTCGTGAGTTACCATTAAAATGGTTTTGTTGCCTTCAGTAAGTAACTTCTCCAGCCATTCAATGGTATCAATATCTAAGTGGTTGGTCGGCTCATCCAGCACATACAGCTCCGGGTCCTCAATCAGCAGCTTAGCTAAAGCCAAACGTTTCTTTTGTCCACCTGATAAGGTGTTGATGTGCTGATTAAGATGATGAATGTCCAGACGCCCTAAGATGGTTTTAATTTGGTATTCATATTCCCAGGCATCTATTTCGCTCATCTCTTCCATTACTTTATCTAAAGCTTTGGAATTTTCAGGATCATTCTCCAGTAGTTCTTCGTACCTGCGTATAAGCTGCTGCTGTATGTTGTCTGCGTGAAAAATATAATCGCTAATAGTAACCGCATTCTTAAAATGCGGATCCTGCTCCAGGTAACCTATCTTAAGATCCCGTGCCTGAGCCACTTTACCTTCTGTAGGTTTTATAGCGCCTGACAAAATTTTTAACAATGTGGACTTGCCTGCACCATTGATGCCCACCAATGCTACCCGACGGCCGCGATTAATGCCGATGGTAAGGTTTTTAAATAACCAAACATCATGAAACGATTGTCCTAAATTCTCTGCTGAAATAAATGTACTCACTTGATCTCCTGTATCTTATCTGTAGTGTGTATAAATACACCTTTACTGTTATCTAATGATTTCCTGAACATGGCATACGCTACCTGGCTGGTTTTTATGCTTCTATATTTTTTTAGACTGCCAACGAGTAGGGGATTAATTATCGACATCACTTTGGTAAGCAATCCTTCCATAACTCTGCTGTTTTCCTTTCTGTCGCCAACCAATAAGGATGGTTGATAAATGTGCAGGGTATCTAAACCAACTTTTTGGATGTCTTCCTCCGTTTCGCCTTTAATTTTGCTATAGAAGTTTATCGAAGAACTGTTTGCACCAATAGCAGATACCAGGTGATACTCGTCTACTCCGTTTTGCCTCGCAAGTTGTGCCAATATCAACGGATAATCATGATCTATTTTGCGATAGTCTTTCAAATCCGGTGTCTTAGCTCTGGTGGTACCAAGACAGCAAAACAGCGCGTGCCCGGTTATAGATCCGGCATATTCAGCCAGCTTGTTGTAGTCTATCACTAACTGAACCAGCTTTTTGTGCTGTATAGGCAGCTCTTTACGTACAATGGCCAACACTTCATCATACTCATCATGTTGCAGCAGTACTTGCAGCAGGTCTCCACCTACCAATCCGCTTGCTCCTGCTATAACTGCTTTGTATGCCATTGAAGTTCAATTGAAAACGCAAAAATACGCATAAATAAAATAGTACAATCGGCAGATGTGTTTTTAAACTGTCAGGAAGGGTTCAACAAAACTTTTGAGAATATCATGTATTTTAAGGTAAATAACTGATAGATAGATTATTATAAAACATCCACAAGGTGGTGAAACCAAAATCAGAAGAACTTAGCGATGTAAACAAACCCTCATCTTAAACGTTTATACAACAACCAATTATAAACGTCTATCTCTTACATGCGTTAACATAACGGTGAGGGTATAATAGCAGTTCCGAAAAACATTCGATAATATAATTGTTTATAAGCGTCAAGTAACAAAAGCATTATGGCTGAAC
Organism: Mucilaginibacter sp. 320_HR; assembly: GCF_059691875.1. Taxonomy (NCBI): domain Bacteria; kingdom Pseudomonadati; phylum Bacteroidota; class Sphingobacteriia; order Sphingobacteriales; family Sphingobacteriaceae; genus Mucilaginibacter; species Mucilaginibacter sp. 320_HR. The sequence goes on along the minus strand of NZ_JCAWAI010000003.1, from coordinate 714,115 downwards.
AGGTAGTACCCGGGTACAGGAAATGGCTGGAAGACATTGGAGAACAAGGCGTTTTCTTCTCCAGGTTTATCCGCAATATATTTATGGGCGGTTTCGAATGGTCTGAATTCGTTCGCCAATGTTATGAAATAGGCTACAGATCTTTTATGCTGGTAGGGCTTACCTCATTTATAATGGGGTTGGTGTTAATTCTTCAACTTAGGCCCTCTATGGTTGAAATGGGTGCAGAAAGCATGTTGCCAAAAACACTTGCTGTTGCATTTATAAGAGAAATGGGCCCGGTGATTACAGCAATAATTTGCGCGGGTAAAATAGCGTCCAGCATAGGTGCCGAACTGGGAAGTATGAAGGTGACCGAACAGATAGATGCGATGGAAGTATCTGGTGCAAACCCCACACAGTACCTGGTGGTAACTCGTATACTGGCAACCAGCATTATGGTACCAATACTCGCCTTAATGGGCGATGTAATCGGGCTTTTTGGCGGTTTTCTGGCCTTAAACTTTAGTGACGATGTTAGCTTCTCGCTATACTTTAATAAGTGCATAGCATCTTTGGAGTTTATAGATTTTTTACCGGCCTTAGTTAAAACCATATTCTTTGGCTTTGCAATAGGTTTTGTAGGGTGTTATAAAGGTTTTCACTCTGATAAAGGCACCGAAAGCGTTGGACTGGCGGCAAACTCGGCAGTTGTGACAGCTTCACTTTGGATTTTTGTTATAGATGCCATCGCCGTGCAGATCACCAGTATTTTATTCTATTAAGATGGAAGAGGTAAAATACAAAGGAGAAAATGTAGCCATCGGTCACGAAGAGGAGATTGTTGTGGACATTGACCATATATCTAAAAGCTTCGGCTCGAAAGAAGTATTAAAGGATATTTCCCTTGAGCTTAAAAAGGGTGAGAACATTGTGGTGCTTGGTAAATCAGGGCAAGGTAAGTCGGTTACCATACAATGCATAGTAGGGCTTTTAACGCCCGATAACGGCACGGTGAAGGTGTTTGGAGATGATGTGGCCGGCATGGATGAAGATGAGCTCAAGAAGCTCCGTACAAGGGTTGGTTTCCTTTTCCAAAGTGGAGCACTGTACGACTCAATGACAGTGAGAGAAAATCTCGAATTCCCGCTTACCCGGGTGCTTAAAATGGCTGACAAAGCGGAAATAGACACAAGGGTAGAAGAAGTGCTTGAAGGCGTAGGGTTGATGGATGCAGTAGACAAGATGCCATCAGACTTGTCTGGAGGGATGCGCAAACGGGTAGGCCTGGCGCGTACCCTTATAGTAAAGCCCGAAATAATGTTATACGACGAACCAACAACCGGATTAGACCCAATTACCTCGCGTGAGATAAGTGAGTTGATCCTTAACATGCAAAAGAAATATCAAACATCATCCATCATCATTACCCATGATATGGAATGCGCAAAGATAACCGCAGACCGCGTGGTAATTATGCGCGATGGTACCTATATAGCTGAAGGTAATTTTGACGAGCTACAGCACTCAGACGACGAATTTGTAAGATCTTTTTTCACAGAAACAAAATGAGAACAACATCCTCCCAAAAAATAAAAATTGGCGTATTTACCTTAGTTGGTTTTATAATATTGCTATTGGCCGTGTTTTTTATTGGTAATCAAAAAAGTCTGTTTAACTCCACCTTTCGGGTGTATGGTGTATTTCGGAACGTCAGCGGACTTACCGTAGGCAATAACGTGCGTTTTGCAGGTATAAACGTAGGCGTGGTGGAATCCATTAACATTGTAACAGATAGCTCTGTCAGGGTTGATCTGAGCCTGAACAATTCGGTAAAGAAGTTTATCAAAAAAGATTCAAAGCTTAGCATTGGTAGCGACGGCCTTATGGGCGATAAACTTGTGGTAATTGCCCCTGGCGGCGTAAACAGTACCGAAGAAGTAAGTGAGGGTAATGAACTTACCTCTGTTAACCCGGTAGATGTAGACAAGATAATAAATAAGCTTACCCGTGTTGCAGACAACGCGGAGACACTTACCAGTAACCTATCTCAGATTGTAGCCAAAGTAAACAACGGGAAAGGCAGTATAGGGCGTTTATTGAACGATGACAAGATAGCCCGAGACTTGGAAGGTACAGTACGCCAGGCAAAAACAACAATGAAAGGCGTACATGCTACTACAGCCACCTTAAACGAAGATTTAAAGGCAGCACAACATAACTTCCTGCTGCGTGGATTCTTCAAGAAGAAAGAAAAGGCAAAAAAAGCTAAGCAGGACTCGATACGGAAAGCGCAAGAGGATATCCAAAAAGCTAAGGAAAAAGCAGCGAAAAAGAAGGATTAAGACTCTCCAAATTATTCAAACAAAAAGAGCGACGTGGCATCCCACATCGCTCTTTTCGTTTAAGCTCTATTTATATTAAAGAGCGCTTGTTATAGCAGGATCAAGCGGCTTAGTAGTAGAACGATAACGGTGAATTAATTTACCATGTTCGTCTATTAGGAATTTCTCGAAGTTCCATTTTATCTCGCCAGTGAAGTCTGGATTTGCCTCAGTAGTAAGATACTTGAATAATGGATCGATATCATCTCCTTTAACACTTACTTTAGTGCTTAAAGGGAAGGTTACACCATAGTTTTTTTCGCAAAAGGTCTTAATTTCGGTATCTGCACCCGGCTCCTGCTGGCCAAAGTTATTTGCAGGAAACCCAACTACTACTAACTTGTCTTTGTACTGATCTGCTAGCTTCTGCAATTCAGCATATTGTGGGGTAAATCCGCACTTAGATGCCGTGTTTACAATAAGAACCTTTTTGCCCTTGTATTTAGCAAGCGAAAAAGGCTTACCATCAATGTTTTTAAGTTTAAAATCGTAAACTGATGATGGCGCAGCGGTAAGGAACGTCAGCGTTAAAATAAGCGCGAGTGTTTTCATGGTTTCAAAAAGTTGTTGTGTGTGAATAGTTTACGAACGTAAAATTAGACATTAAAGTTTCTTAGCGCCAAATATTGGTCTTCTTTTAATGTCATTTTTTTCTTGTCCGTGGTAGATTTGTCTTTGTAACCCAGCAAGTGCAACGCCCCGTGTATCATTACGCGGTGTAGTTCATGCGCTTCCGGAACTTCAAACTTTGCAGCGTTCTCTTGTATGCGTTCCACCGAGATGAAAATATCTCCTGTAATAACACCCTCTTCTTCCGAATTATCAAATGTGATAATGTCTGTGTAGGTATCGTGATCTAGATACTGCTGGTTAATCTGTAACAGGTAAGCGTCTGAACAAAGGATATAATTCAGCTCATCCAGCTTAAATCCTTCGGCAACAACGGTTTCTTTTATCCATTTACGGATAGCGATTTTATCTTTTACCTTATAAGAGACATCCTCTGCAAAAAAATTAATTGCCGGCATTATATCTTAAAGTGAAGTTCCACCTCGTTGCCCTTTGCATTGAAAATACACTGATCGGCAAGGTGTTTTAAAATAAATACGCCGCGGCCAGTAAGTTCTTCCAGCCGGTCAGGTGCAGTTGGATCGGGGAGGTGGTTGTAGTCAAACCCTGGGCCTTCATCTGTGATGGTCCAGATGATGCGTTTAGCATCAACATCTGCGTTAACAATAACCGTTTTTCTTTCATCCAGTTTATTGCCATGTACTATCGCGTTTATGGCTGCTTCGTTAAGGCAGGTCATCATATTGGCAAATGTATCTTCACTAACCTGGTATTTATCGGCAATCTCTTCTATCAAAGCCTCCAGCTGTGTTATGCTTTCGTACTTTGAGGGAAGTTGTAATGTATATAATTGGCCTGTCCGAACATCTGCCTGTTCCATGTTATTTTCCATTAAGTTGATCAAAGTATAGTTTAATTTTTTGCCTGTAGTACAAATTCAGTGCCGACGGAACAGTTCTTATCTGTTCGGTTTGCTTTGCCTTCACCTGCTCATACTCCTGCAAAGCCTTAATGTACCCTGGCGGCATACCCGTTGCTGCGCGACTTTCGCGCTTTTGGTCCTGTTCCCGCTGCTGTTCGGCCTTTTCAGCTTCCAGTAAGCGGGTTTGTATTTGCTGCTGCCGTTTAAGCGTTTCTTCTGTAATCCGTCTGTTTACGAGATCGTTTTCGGTTTGTTCCATTTCTTTTGAAATTTTGTCCAAATTACCCGCCCCGTTTGTTCCGTCTTTGTTCTGTTCGCGGTTAAGCTGCTGCATGGCTTGCCGTACCATTTGCTGTTGTCGCGCAAGTTTAGCCAGCTGTTCACTCATCCCTTCACTGCCATTACTGCCCGGACTTTTACCTTTTTGTTGCCCCTGCTGCTGCATTTGGTCGCGTGCTTTTTGCATGTTTTGGTTAAGCTGCTGCTGCATTTTGCTTAGCTGGCTCATAGATGGCTTGCCGTTTTTGCCCTTGCCACCTTTATTCTTGTTCATCATCTTTTGCAATTGGTCCAAAGCTTCGCTGAGCATGAGGGCCAGGTTGTTCATAGATGTCATAGCAAACTGCTCGTTGCGTGTTGCTTCGGCAGTGCGCCGCTCGCCAAGATTTTCCAGCGCCTGGTCTATCTTGGTGTTGATTGTTGTAATCTCTTTATTAACAGTAGACTGTATCTGCGGTATCCGTTTGCTTAACGAATATAAGCTGTCTTCGGCAGTTTTAAGGTTATCCTTAATGTCTTTTTGTGTTTGTGCCAGGCGGGTATAGCTGGGATCCATCGGCCCGATGGAACGCAGTTGCTGCATCAGCTTTTCCTGCCCAAAGGAACTATTTACTAATGATTTTAACAACTCGCGCAGCTGGCGTGCATCAACGGCATTTTGGCTGCTTTCGCCTTCCTGTTCCTGCTGTTCCATTTTTGCAGCCAGCTCTTTCATTTGTTTAGCGGCAGATTGCTGCGACTGTGATGCCTGCTGCTTGTTGTTCTTTTTTAAACTTTGGCTGCTCTCGTCCATCTGCTGGTCTATGGCCTGCTTATCTTTCTCAGGGTTCTGAAACTGCTCTTTATTGCCGTTTTGTTCGTTAAGCTTTTGCAGGTCGTCCATCTGCTTCTTAATCTCCTGAAAGTCGCTGTTTAGCTTTTGCTGTTGTTGCTGCAACTGCTGGTTATTGGCATCATTGTTCTGCTTAGTTTGTTGGCTAAGCTGCTGCTGCTCCTCTGCCAGCTTGTTCAACTGGTTGATGCTCTGGTTAAGTTTTTGTTCAAAGTCCAGCTTTTTATATAGCTCCAGCATGCGGTCCAGCTCTTTCTTCATCGACCGGTTCTCTGTCTGCATTTTTGAAAGCTCGTCACGCGTTTGATCCTTTTGTTCCTGTTCAAGCATTTGCTGTAACTTGTCTAGCATCTGCTTAGTTTTCTCATCCAGCATGCTGTTCAGCAAGGCTTCTATTTGTTTCTGTTTTTCGGTAAGGCTTTCGTTCTGCTGCTGATTTTCCTGCCGGTTGTACAAGTTCTTTTTATTCTCTTTCTGAACATCTTTAATCAACCCGTCAAGGTCCTTGCGTTTTTGCAGTAGTTCCTCTATTTGTTTCTTCTCGTCGAATGAAAGGTTGTTCTTGTCGAGTAATGCCTGGTTAAGCTTTTGCGCATCTTTTTCTACCTGCCCCGCAAGCTTCGCCGCAGATTGCATTTTTTGCTGAACTGCCTGTGTGCCTGCATTCAACTGTTCGGCCAGTGCTGCTGCATCGGGTACCGTTAGGGTACGCTCTGGTGAACGGGTAGTTTTAGGGCCGCTCACGCCATCGTTATCTGCCACCTCAAAGTAGTAAGTTACATTATCCCCGGCAGAGATACCCGCTTCTTTCAAGTTCCAGAAATAGAAGAAGCTGCCCTGGCTGCCGGATAGATCGGCCTTAACGGATTTAGTTAAAGAGCGTTCGCTGCCTTTTGCGCCAATTTTATAATGGAAGGTTAATGATGAAAACCCATGGTCGTCCTGCACCTTACCGTTAAAGTAAAACGCTTTCAGGCTGATGCTGTCCGGCCGTTCCTGTACCTCTATGGATGGCGCCTCATCCGCTACCACATTGATGCGGTACGCGGCAGAATCGGCATGGTTAACGCTGTTGTTAAGCGGACTCACTGTATAACTTGTAGCTTTTAATATCCTGTCGCGGTATTCAAACAAATTATCTTCTGAAGCCCGCACGGGCCGCTCTGTGCCACCAAGGGTAAACTTAAGTGCCGAGGCATTTTGTGTGTGGAACTGCCAGTTTACAACGGTTCCTGCCGGAAGGGTAAGATCGCCGGCATTGGCAATAGTTTCGGCCGCCTTGTGCAGGTAGGCAGGGTAGGTAAGCTTTGCATCAAAATTTAACAGCACGGGTTTGGGGTTCACTTTTATCTGATACGGTGCAGATGTAAAACCGTTGCCTGTAAGCCTGAATGTTGTGCTTTGCTGTAAGTTGCTGAACGTGTAGTGGAATCTGGTGATATTTTCTTTATCCAGCTTAAAGGTGGTGTTTGCTGTTTCTACATAAACGTCGGCAGGCAGCTTGTCGCCGGTTAGTTTCAGTTCCAGCTTTACATCTTCGCCCTGCACTGCGGAGAGAGATTTATTTATCACTACAAACTGAAAAGGTGCTACAGGTGCAAAATACTGGTTATGGTGGATAAGCCTTTTGGTGCTTTCTGTAAGAACAGACGGTGCCGCAAACGCGATAACGCAGATAACGGCGGCAGGGGGGATAACATATTTAAGGTACTTGTTATTCTCCCGAAGGTTTACCGCCGATGGGAAGCTTACCGGTTTTAATGTCTCTATCCGTTGATTAATGCTGGCTTCTAACAGTTCTCGGTGCTGCGGATTATTCTGTGCTTGCTTTTTTAGCTGAAGGGTGTTAAGCAGGCGGTCGTTCACATCGCTAAAGTGTTTGCCAATTATTTCGGCGGCCTGGTCATGCGAGAGCGTTTTTCCAAGTTGCAGCCGTGCCAGAAGGGGCGGCACAACCAGCCAGGCAAGCAATGCAACATTAAGCAATATGAAAAAGTAAAAGAGAACAGTACGGAAGGTGGTATTAAAATTACCAAAATACTCACTTAAAGTGATAACAACATAAGCCGAAAATAAACCCGCAGCCAAAAATAGCAACCCGCGGAGCAGATTGTTATAGTGGTACTTACGAATAAAAGTGTTGATCTTATCGATCAGCAGCTCGTAATTATCAGCGGGGGTCATAAACAGGCTTAGTTACCGGTATACCGGATAAACGAAAATAACGGATTAAATAATATGTAACGCAGTTTATTTGTGCGAATTACATCTGCTTAACCAAAAGGTATCCCTGTAAACGTATTTAAGCTGTAAATCTTCTATTTACGTTCTTTTGCCAACCACGCCTGGTACGCGGCTTTTCCGCGTTCAAAATCTGCGGCTGTTGAGTAAAAGTTATGCGACTTGTCGTTCTTTTCTACGTTTAAAACGTAGTAGATATAGTTTGTGGTGGCAGGGTAAAGCGCGGCTTTAATGGAGCTTTCGGAAACGGAAGAAATGGGGCCAGGAGGAAGGCCAACAACTTTCCGGGTGTTATAGGGCGATGCCGACTCCAGGTCGCTTCTATTTATAACCCCATCCCAACGGTGTTCCATCTTGGCAATGTAAACAGCGGTTTGATCTATCCCAAGCGGCATGCCTTTTTTGAGCCGGTTATAAATTACGGAGGCAACATCGGGCCGCTCCTCATCCAAACGTGATTCTGTTTCAATAAGAGAAGCAATGGTAATAACCTGGTGAGGTGTAAGCTTCAATTTGGCAGCCCTGCCTGCGTATTCCGGCTTCCAAACGTTTCTAAACTCCTCAACCATTTTCTTTAAAATAGCTTCGGTGTTAACGGCGCGCGGAAAATCATAAGTATTCGGGTACATATAGCCTTCAAGACTTTTAGCTTCCGGGGCGATGTCTTTAATGAGGGAATTATCATTCATCAGCTCCAACACAGAATCCTCACCAGCGGGTTTATTTTGAGGGAATTCACCGACAATCCTTTTTGCGATATCAAAGCGGGTGAAGCCCTCCGGGATGATCAGCTTAACCGTCCTCAGTTTTCCTTTTCTCAATTTTTCCAATACCTCAAGCGGCGTAATAGGGGAATCGAACTGGTATTCACCGGCCTGCATCTCATTGCCGGTACCGGTAACTTTCATGTATATTTTCAACGGAGTCTGCGAAGAAATGATCCCTTCTGCAGCAAGCTTAGCGAGTATTTGGCCCGGAGATGAGCCATGTTGTATTTGTATGTACTGGTTGACCTTATCATGTGCATAAGGAGTGTGCAAAGAGCTATACACCCAATACGAAAAGGCAATTACGGCAAGGATAACTGCAACAATAAGAAACTTTAAACCCTTCATTTTACTAAGTTCCCGGTTATATAGATATCAAATTAATTTAGTCGGCAATATAAAGATTAACTGTCTATTTAGGAGACGTCATCTACATAGCTAATCTTTAAATTCTTGGGTAAACTCAAGAGCTGATTCAATCTTATAACCAGTACCTGTTAACCGATGTTGCCTTTCTATTGATATAAAATCGAAAATTTTGACTTAAAAAGCAACTTTATATATTTGCAGCACATTCGTGTACTGCTAATCATTTCGGGATGTAGCGTAGCCCGGTATCGCGCCAGCATGGGGTGCTGGAGGTCGTAGGTTCAAATCCTGCCATCCCGACTAAAATAAAGGCTGCACGCAAGAGCAGCCTTTGTTCTGTAAAGCCGTATCTTTAACTGATGTATGTACTTAGCCGAGAGCAACAACTTCCTGTTTATTATCTAGAGCCGGACAATATAGCCGCCCATAAACACTTCAGGGTATACAATTTCAACGGCACATTGCCCAATCAGTCAGAGCTGCTTATACCTCACCGTAAAGACCATTACTTGTTTGTGTTTATCAGGAAGGCAGAAACCCGCCAATGGATAGACATGGTTCCGTATACGCTACGGGAAAACGGCTTCTACTTTTCGGGTCCAAACAATGTTATTGTAAAAGAGGAATTTAAACACCTGTGGAGCACCGGAATTGCGTTTACCGACGCGTTCCTGTCTATGCAGGAGAATGCCGCGCTAAGTAAGCTCCCGCTTATTCAAAACCCTCGCAACGGCCACGAGCTGCTGTTGAACAGTGCTGATGTAGATTTTGTGGAAGAGATGCTGGCTAAAATTAATACAGAATACCGGCACCCGGGCGAGTGGCAGCAACGGATGCTGGCTGCCCATGTAACCGTATTACTTACTTACCTGAGCCGGCTGTATGCCGAACAGTTTAAAGAGGATGCGACAGAAGATAAACTGCTGCTGAAGCGGTACCAGGCAAAAATTGACGAAAATTTCAGGCAGTCGCACGAGGTGAGCGACTATGCATCTATGCTTAATATTTCTGCCGGGCACTTAAGCGAAGTTGTTAAAATGCAAAGTGGCAAACCCGCTATTAAGCACATTCACGACCGCCTGGTAATGGAGGCGCGAAGACTGCTTTTCCACACCGGTAATTCGTTAAAAGAGATCTCCTTTGATCTGGGTTTTGCAGACGCTTCTTACTTCAGCCGGTTCTTTAAACGGGAGACCGGCGTTACCCCGGCCGAGTATCGCTCCAGTATCCGCAAAATGTACCATTAATGCCGTTGAATGTGTTACATGCAGGTAACACCCGTGCAGTACATTTGTACTGTTAAACAAAAACATCATGAAAACAGCATTAATAACAGGAGCAAACAAAAGCATAGGCTTTGAAGCCGCTAAGCAATTACTACAACAAGGCTACTACGTGTACTTAGGCAGCCGCGACCTTCAGAAAGGTGCAGACGCAGTCGACAGTTTGAAAGCCGATGGCCTGGATCAGGTAGAACCTATCGAGATAGATGTAGACAACCAAGAGTCTATAAAAGCGGCACGCGTGGCGCTTGGACAGAAAACCCAGGTGCTGGATGTACTGATAAACAATGCAGGCATAAGCGGCGGATTGCCACAGCCATCGTTAGAGACAGACATCAGCATATATAAAGATGTATTTGAAACCAATTTTTTTGGCGCCATAGCCGTAACCCAGGCGTTTTTGGACCTGATGAAACCAGCGGCGGAGCCCCGGATAGTAAACGTAACATCAGGCCTTGGCTCACTTACCATGCAAACCACCCCAACGTGGAAGTACTTTATGGTAAAGCCAACGGCTTATGTAGCATCTAAAGCGGCACTTAATGCCTTTACCATTGTGCTTGCTCATGAACTGCGCGACACCGCTTTTAAAGTAAACGCTGTTGACCCGGGCTACACCGCTACCGACTTTAACCACCACAGCGGCCCCGGTACCGTGCCTGACGCCGCCGCGCGTGTTGTAAAAGCAGCCACGTTGCCACAGGACGGGCCAACCGGCCAGTTTTATAGCGATGATAACGCTCCGGAAACAGGCATTAGCCCCTGGTAAGAAAGTATTTTTTATACCGGAGGCTGCCCCAATGGGCGGCCTTCTTTTTTGATAAGAAACGAGAACTCTCGCCCATAGCGCCAACGCGGATTTGGAATTGTGAAAAAAATAAGCTATATTGTAGCAACACGCCACAGGCGTTATTAATGGTGAGCTGGAGATCGCGATCGAAATCCGGAACATGCACCTTAATTTTACTGCCGCTTATCTTATAACCGGCTAAGCAAATACTATTTATCCCATTGTTGAAGGTGTAGCTAGATAATTATTCACACACTCTTAAAAAAGTGTGGTTTTTGAAGATTTTGGTTCATAAAACCTGCATTTTCCTGGTAAAACATGTTGTTTTTACGCTGGAAATGCAGGTTTTCTTTTTAGAAAGGCGATTTAAAGGGCACTAGTCAGTATGCCGGATTTCAGCATTTTTTTTCACCTCAAAATAGTACCCCACGAGTTCTTCTGCCCGGTGGCGGGCGGTGTGTTTAGATAGGATCTTTTGCCTGGCCCGCTCGCCAACAGCGCGGCGTTCGTCTTCCGGGGTGTCCCTCAAAAAGGCCAGTGTTTCTTCTCCAGAGTAGGAGACAAGTATCTCTGTCCCAAGTTCAAAAATGCTGTCCAGTCCATCCCAATAGTCACTTATAATAGGTACACCACAGGCGGCAGCCTCAAATAGCCTAACACTGGGGGAGTAGCCGGCCTTGATCATATCTGCCCTGGTAATGTTAAGCGTAAAGCGCTGAGCGTTATAGAAATCGCGGTGTTCCGCCGGAGGCAGGTGATTGACGTAACCTACGTTTTCCGGCCAGTTTACTGACTGCGGGTACTGCGGTCCTGCCACTACAAAGCGGCCATTAGGCCAGCCTTTTGCAGCATCAAAAAGAAGGCGTTCAAGGGGTGGTTGGCGGTCGTCGCTATAGGTACCAAGGTAGCCAAGGTCATATTGAATATCGACGTTCTTGGGGTAATATAAAGATGGATCAACAGAGCAATAAAGTGCCCTGGCGCACGGAGAACCGTATTTTTGTTCCAGCAAGGTAAGGGTTGGTCCTCCGGTGAACGACAGGTAAAGGTCATACATCGGGATTACTTCAGGACTTAAGTACTCGTAATCATTTCTGTCGAGTTTGGCCAGAGTTACCGGGGTATCAATATCATAGAAGGCTGTAATGCCATTAGCTACGTTACAAGCCCATTTACCGACTTCTACACCTTCAGGAACGTATGAACCCACGATGACTAGATCAGCAGATTGTACAACATCTGCTTGTTGTTCTTTAAGTTCGGTAATATCTTTATAAAGAATGACTTTACAGAAGTCCGGGTTTGCCAGATCGCGATTAGACGCGTACCAAGGCACGTCCCGCTCCAGAAAGGTTACATTGTGTCCGGCAGCATTCAGTTCCTTTACTAACGCCCTAAACGTGGTGGCATGCCCATTTCCCCAAGACGATGTTATAGACAGCCCCAGAATGGTTATGTTTAAAGAACTGCTGCTCATATCTGCCCGGCATTTATCTCCTGAAAATATGCAGTAAATAGCTTCTGCACCTCTTTTGCCCTGTTGGCATAGGTGTGTAGCGCCAGTACACGCTTTTTGGCAGCTTGCCCAATAGCATTTGCCTGCTCTTTGGGAAGATTATTCAATATGTCTGCAACCTCATCACCGCTTTTTGCTACTAAGATTTCTTTACCGGGCTCAAAAAAGAAATCGATGCCCAGCCAATAGTCGGTGATGATGCAGGCACCTGCACCAGCAGCCTCAAATACCCTTGTAGCTGGTGAAAAGCCCATTTTAGCCATGCTGTCGCGGCTAATGTTCAGTACTGCTTTGGGCGTACAGTTAAAAGCATTGTGGTCATTGGTATAAACATGGCCGATGTACTCTACGTTAGCCGGCATGTGCTTATCTCCCCACCCGCTTCCGCCGATCTTAAAACTTTGCTCTGGAGATATTTCCGCAGCCCTTAAGAAAAACTCTTCTATCCGGGCCTCTCTGTCCGGCAAGCGATTGCCTAAAAAGGCCAAGTCGCAACTAAACCGTTCATCCGAGGCTACCTGGAAGTGCGTTTCAGGGTCAAGGGCATTGTATATTGGTACACAAAGTTTAGCGCCCTTAGCTGTATAGGCGTTAACCACCGGATCTCCGCCGCCGTAGGTTAAGATCATATCGTATTGCGGAACCAGCGGCCAAAATGCGTCATCGGGGTTTTGATCCATGCGCTCTAAAGTAGCCGGGGCATCCACATCCCAGAATATTACAAGCTGGTTTTCTTTTCTTCTTTTAAGCACCTGCTCTTCCAGCAACTCGTCAAATACGCCCACTCCGCTTGCTTTGATCACTACATCTGCGGACTCCGCTTGAGATAACGCCCAAAAAGCACTTTCCTCATTATTCTCGTAAACTACAACAGTGGCCCATTCAGGATCAGGAATGTCCCGGTGCTGTTGACGCTCGTATGCGTCTGGCTCGTAAAAAGTAACGTTGTGCCCCAGTCTGCTTATTTCTTTAATTATGCCTCTGTAATAGGTTGCTGCCCCGTTCCAATAGGCGGATACAAGGCTGGAACCAAAAAAGGCTATTTTCAATTTCTTTTCCATAGGTGTAGTTGTATGCTGTTACTCTGCTGATGTAGTTGCAGAGAAGGTAGATCTGAGTGATTGTATTATCTGTTCAAGCTCATCAACACGGTGCGCGCAGGTGTGCCTGCTTAAAATTGTTTTCAGCCCGTTTTTGGCGAGAGCTTCCGCAGCAGATCGGTCATTTATAATAGTCGAGAGATGCTGTTTCATGCTTTCTTTGCTATCTGCCACCAGGAAGTCTTTGCCCGGCGTGAACAGGTTCTCTGCGTCATCCCACTGAGAAGAAACCAGCGGTATTCCACACGCCATTGCTTCAAACGGGCGTATAGTAGGTATGCCTGGCAACGATTCTACATACGGCCGGCGTGGTACATGAACAGTTACCTTATACTTAGCAAAAACTTCTGGCGCTTTATAGTTTGGGAGCCAGTTACCATATTCAATTCCTGCATCTTCAAGTGCCTTTAGTGCATGATCGGGATAGCGCACACCGTAAATCTTAGCTTTTAATCCAAGCTCCTTAACCGGTTCTATCAAAAAGGTGTGCAGTTCACGTGTGCGCTCATCGTCGCCCCAGTTACCTATCCACACCAGGTCTCCTTCTTTTTCAGCAGGTGGCATGGGGTGGAAAATGCGGGTGTCAGCTGCTTCGTGCCAAGTCCAGGCGTTCTTTGTCCAGCCCTCCTTCAGATAGATGTCGCGAATCACATTTCCAAACGCTAAAACGCCATCATAATACTGCAGATCGTACTTCATCATACTTTCCCTTTCGGTAACTGCACGATGATGGGTGTCGTGAAAGATCAGTTGAAAACCACCTAAAGTATTACGGTATTCTCCTATTTTCTTCACCAGGCTATGCTCATTCCATTCATGTACAATAACCAGGTCCCGATCTTTAAGAACATCATGAAGGTCAATTGTATTAATATCATAGAAGGAAGACTTTAGTTGAGGGTACGAAACCCGGAACTCTTGAAGGAATGAATCGCCATGTCCCGCAATCAAGTTAGCTAAGCTCCAGTTATTTTCAGGCTCGTACACTTTCACATCGTGTCCGCGGCTCAACAGTTCGGCAACAACCCCGCGCAGAAAGTGTGCATTTCCATGATTCCAGTCTGAAAGGAGGGAGTGGTAAAAAAGAGATATTTTCATGTTGGTTCTTCTATATAGGTGACAAGGCTACCACCGGATCTAAAAAATGTTAACTGGATATAGCAAACTGCTCCTCGCGAATAAGCGACTTATACAGCGAGACATAGCTATTAGCCATATTTTCAAGTGATAGCTTTTTTGCACGTTTCGATGATCTTTCTATCATTTGTCCGCACTCAACGGGATGTAAAATAGCATAGTCAAGCAGTTGATCTAATTCTGAGGGATCATCAGGATTGAAGAATAGTGCCGCATCACTCCACAACTCTCTAAACGTAGGTATATCAGCGAGTAAAAGCAAGCAGCCGGATAGAGCAGCCTCAAGCACCGAAAGCCCGAACGGTTCGTATTTGGCTGGCATAATGTAGATGTAGCTTTCTGCAAGGTGCTCACTAACTTCAGCAGGGCTTAATACCCCTGCTAGTATGACATTAGGTATACTGATGCTTTTACCTGTGTCTGGATGATTGTTATTCCCCGCAATAACAATTGAAATATTGTGACGGTTAGCTATATTGGCCAGCATAGGCAGATTTTTAGCTTCATCCCAAATCCTTCCCATGGCAAATGCCTTCATTTTCTTTTCGGCACTTCGAAGCAAGTGTGAATCGCGGCCGTTGTAAATAACCCTAAGATTATTGAGTGGTCCGTATATCCTTTGAATTTCGTTTGAATAGGATTGAGAGATGGCAACCACAGCATTGGCAGCACGCAGCCCCTGTTGCACCGCATTTTTATAAGCAGTCCATTCATCGGGGGCTGGTTCGTGCTTAACGGCCTGCCACCATGACAAAACGCAGGAGTGAGCAACTACAACCACAGGTGCCGACCAAGCAATTGAGGCATGCACATAGCCATTAAGGTGAATAATATCGGGCTTAAATGTAGATTCAAGCTTCAACAACCACCCGGCCGCTAGTTCCACATCCGCCCAGGGCTCATGCATCCACTCAAGTTTATAATTGCTTTGATGGATAACAAGGTTGGGGAGTTTGGCAGCTTCTTCCAGTTGCTTTTTAGATGCATGGGCACCCATTAAGGCAAGACAAACAGTAATTCCTGATTTATCTAAAGCCGAGCAAAGGTCAAGCGCATAAGTCCAAACACCGCCAACTACGTCGGCGGTCATTAGTACTCGTCTTATGGGCTTTTCCTTTGTAAGCATTAATCAACCCCTCTTGTAAATTCTGTCTAGTATCTCCGCAGACTTTACGTACTGAAAAGCGTTGGAATTAAACTTGTTACCATTTCGGCTTAATTCTTCTACCCAGTTTACGGCCGCTTTGCCGCCCCATGAATCACCTGGTGTGCTAATAGTTTGCCTTGATGTGCCGTAAAAGCGTTCAGTGGTAAAATCGTAAAATGAGCCGTTTATATTTTTAAAAGCAACGCCTCCGTTTGTGCCATAAAAGCTCACTTCTATAACAGCATCTACACCAGCTGGTAAATTCCATGAACAAGCCATTTGCACTGCAATACTGCTGTTTATTAAGAGCTGGGCTACAGCGTAATCTTCCACCTGCTCATTGATATCCTGAAGTAATTTACCCTTTGAGAATAGCTGACTGCTTACCTCGTTCACTTCGGGGTTGTCCAGAAGCCAAACAAGCAGATCAACCAGGTGGATACCCAAATCCATTACGCAGCCACCACCAGCTAACTTTGGGTTAAAATACCAGGGCTTATCAGGGCCGTAAGCGTTATGAAATACAAGGTTTGCGCCATAAATGGTCCCGAGCTCACCAGAGTCGAGCACTTCTTTTAATGCTTTAATGCCATTGGTGAAGCGATATGAAAAGTCTACACCAAGCAGTACATCCTGCTTTTGCGCAGTTTGTACCACATCGTTAACTTCTTGTGCTGTGCGGCCAAGTGGTTTTTGGCAGAACACCGCTTTGCCTTTATTGAGCGCTTCTATAGATTGAGCAGCATGCAGAGCGCTTGGAGTAGCTATTACAATGCCCTCAAGATCAGCAGATACCATTTCATTAAGACTGCCGATCACATCAGCGTTAGGCATAACACTGAGTGCGCCTTCCACAAAGGCCGGGTTTGGGTCAGATATGGCAGCTATTTCAGCTGTATTTTCTTTAGCGACAGCTTCAAGGCGGTTCTTGCCTATCCAGCCTACACCTACAAAGCCTACCCGCGGTTTGTTACCTGTTAATACAGTATCCATAACTATTACTGGTTATTAAATGTGATGAGTGCTTTTACAAAGCCTTCGGGATTTTGATGATGTGTTTCAAACGCTTTTTGAAGATCGGTTGCACTGAAAACATGCGTGAGCAACCGTTGAGGGGTAATAACGCCATCTTTAACGGCTTGCACAGCGTTGCGCATTCCTTTTAAGTATTCCTCCGGATCGCGCTCATGGGCATTTACTACATCAATTCCGCGCCAGTTCCACAGCTGCATATTCACCTGGCGCATGCCATCCTGGTGATAGCCTGCAATAATCAACTTCCCGCGTATAGCGGTTAACTCAGCAGCAAGATCAAGTGGCCATTGTTTGCCGGTGGCTTCAATCACCCGTTCGCAAAAGTTCCCGTTGGTAAGTTCTTTTACTTTTTCTATGATCTGCCAATGATCATCAAGCTTAATTACTTCATCAGCCCCCAATTCTTTGGCTAAATTCAGCGCCGAGTCTTTTCTGGCTAAGGCGATAACTTCTGCACCGGCGCTGTGAGCCAGCTGTACCAGTAGTGCACCCAAAAATCCTACGCCGATTATTGCAACGGTTTGCCCGGCGCGGATATCACTCCGGTCAAATATGTTCATGGCACAGCCTAGCGGCTCGGCCGGGAAAGGCACATCATTTAACTCTGCTGGTAAACGAATCAGATTGCTTGCCTTTGTAACATCGTATTCGGCAAAGGCATTAAAGGTTATTGCGGCAACGCGCTCGCCCGGTTTATAATCGGTAACATTCTTACCTACTGCATCAACTACACCCCAGCCTTCATGACCCGGGTTTCCTGCCTGTATGGGGTAGGTAAACCACTCGCGGCCTTCCCACACCGGAAGGTTTGACGCACATAATCCGCATCCTTCTATTTTAATCCTTACCTCATCATCGGCTGGTTCTGGTAGGGGTATATGCTTAACAGTAATTTGTTTCGGACTAGTAATCTCCAAGGCCGTCATTAACGGCGCCGTTGTATCTGTTGTTTGTTCTGTTTGCGTTGCTGTTTCCATTAACGTGTTTGCCCCGAGTATACTTTTTGTGCTTTGTATGTGCTCCTGGTTTCAGAAAGCCAGTTATATAAATTTTCTATTCCCTGGTAAGCTGTTACTGCAGGTGTCCATCTGCCTTCTTCTTTAAACTTCCTTATATCAGAAACATAATAGCGCTGGTCGCCCGGGCGCCAATCTCCAAAGTCCACATCAACCGTATCGCCGTGCAATTCTTCTATCATATCGGTAAGTTCAAGCAAGCTAATGGTATTATCGACACCGCCGCCAATGTTAAACGCCTTGCCGGACAGCTCGCCCATGTTCTCCTGTGCTACTTTCATAGCCTTAATCAGATCGGCTACATACAAAATGTCCCTTACCTGTTTGCCGTCTCCATATATAGTGAGCGGTTTGCCTTCCAGCGCACTAATTAGGAAGTGGGCAACCCATCCCTGATCTTCTGTGCCGAACTGGTGAGGACCATATATACAGCTCATCCTGAAGATTACTGCTTTTAAACCAAAGGTGCGGGCATAATCTAGTATGTAGGCATCTGCAGCTCCTTTAGAACAGCCATATGGACTGTGAAATTCCACCGGACGGTTTTCAGATACACCATCAGCAGCAACAGCTGAATTTTCAGGTTCGTACCGGTTGCCTTTTAAAACAACCTTCAGATCATCCAGATCGCCATATACTTTGTTGGTGGAAGTAAATACCAAAGGAGGCTGCTTCTCAGAAAGCCTGATAGCTTCTAATAAGTTTAATGTGCCACGCGCATTTACCTCAAAATCCAGGATGGGGTCAATGCAGCTGGTTGTCACCGCTACCTGCGCGGCAAAATGATAAACAGCGTCAGCAGCATTTACAGCCTCTTTCAGCGCATTCTCATTCCTTACATCTGCAATTTCAATTTTGAGGTTAGAGCTATACTTGTCCCGCAGCCATTGCAGGTTTTTCTCAACCCCATTTCTGGACAGGTTATCGTATATAATAACCGATTTGCCTTCTGATAAAAGCGCATCAGCCAGGTTAGTGCCAATGAAACCAGCACCTCCGGTGATTAAAGTAGTATGCTGATTGGCATCGTTCAGTACTTTAAGCTTTGGTTCTTTCAATGTGATATTATTTGAAGTTTAGTATCTTACAATTATAGTTTGCTGTTTACACGGTAAGTCCGCGTGCTGAAAGCTCTGCTTTCGCTTCTTCAACACTGTCAACAGCAACTTGTCCCTCCAGCCATGCAGCTAGCTCGTCAAGTCCGTCTTCAAGCTTAACCTGTGGTTCAAATCCTAATACCTGCTTCGCTTTACTGATATCGCCGAAACAATGCCTTATATCTCCCACGCGGTATTCGCCCGTAGCAACCGGCTGAATGTGTTGCAAGCCCATGGTATTGCTAAGCTTTTGTGCTATTTCTCTTACGGTGTAGCTGTTGCCACTGCCAATGTTAAATACTTCGTAAGCCGCTTCTTCTACTTCAAGCGCCAAACGGCAGGCAACAACAAGATCTTTAACGCTCACGAAATCCCTTTTTTGTTCGCCGTCTTCAAAGATGATAGGCGCTTTGTTATTCAAGAACCTTGAAGCAAATATTGCCAGTACACCGGTGTATGGATTTGATAATGCCTGCCGGGTTCCATAAACATTGAAAAACCGCAAGGCAACTGTAGGAATGTTATAAGCTTTACCAAAAATAAGGCTCATTACTTCCTGGTCATATTTGGACAAAGCGTAAACTGATGCCAGGTTAGGCTTTTTTGTTTCCGGAGTAGCTATTGGAGTTAACGTCTCACCGTTAGAGGTAAGTTCCCATGAACTGTTCTTTAACTGGCTTATCGGTCGGGCTGCATCTTCTATGACGTTGCCTGACTGAGTAGTATATAAACCCTCGCCGTAGATGCTCATGCTTGAAGCAACAATCAGGCGTTTCACAGGCTTTTGAATAAGTGCCTCTAGTAAAACGGCAGTGCCACGGTTATTTACGTCGGTGTATTCATTTACCTCGTACATGCTCTGGCCAACACCTACACGCGCTGCAAAATGGTAAACAGCGTCAATCCCTTCCAGTGCGTCCAAAACGGCTTGTTTATCTCTTACATCTGCAACATACAATTCAACTTGTGGGTTAAGGTATTCCGGACGCTCCGCATTTGCGCCGTGCACTTGTGATATAAGGCTATCCAAGACACGAACAAAATAGCCGTGATTGATCAGTTCGTCGCAAAGGTGTGAGCCGATAAAGCCGGCCCCGCCGGTAATTAATATGTTCTTCATAGAAGGTGTGTATAAGCGTAAAAAAAAAATCAGGTACAAAGCCTGCTGCAAACGGCTCAAAGAAGATCAACATCTTCTTACCTCAAAAAAGCATCTGACGAACACCAACAGGTTACGCCTTTAACCAATATTGCTGACTTAACAATCAAGGGTTCAACAATAGCTACAAACCTGCATTAAACGATCGGTTCACTTGCCTAAAGAACCCTTCTGTTATGTAAGTTAAGGCCAGAATCTGCAACAGAGGTTTATTTGTTATTAATTAATAAAGTTTCCAATATCAGATAAAACACTTTACTAACCGCAATAAAGCAAGAATGTTTTTAATTAATAAGATTTATCAATAAAAAATAAGATAAAAAAACAATCCCGGAGAAAATTTGTCTATCCAAAGCTACTTTGCTTGTATTCTATAGAAAAAGCACCGTATTGCAGAATCAACTTAATAATTACTTATCCGTACCGTTACATGAATGACCTTACAACCTCTTCAACGTCGGAACTAACGACTGAAACAATACAGGAAGATGTTAAGAAGCTCGGCAAATGGTTTCATAACATTGATCTTAAAGGGGTAAAAACCGCACCGGATCATTTCCTTGGGGACTATCCTAATGTAAAATTCAAGAATTTCGCAGATGCTATTCCGCAAGATCTTACCGGTAAATCAGTTTTGGATATCGGGTGTAACGCCGGATTTTATTCTATAGAGATGAAACGCAGGGGCGCCAGCCGCGTACTTGGTTTAGATTCCGACGAGCACTACCTGGCACAGGCGCGTTACGCCGCTAAGGTACTGGATGCGGATATCGAGTTCAGGAACATGTCTGTTTACGATGTGGGTTCACTGGGAGAAAAGTTTGACGTAGTCATATTCATGGGGGTGCTTTATCACCTCAGGCATCCACTGCTTGCGCTAGATCTTTTGTATGATAACGTGGTTGGCGATATGCTAATATTCCAGTCCATGCAGCGCGGCAGCGATCAGGTTCAGCCGGTTGAAGCTGATTATGACTTCTGGAATACGCAAATATTTGAAAGCAGGGATTTCCCCCAGATGTACTTTATAGAACATCGCTATTCTCAGGATCCAACCAACTGGTGGATACCTAATCGCTCCGGTATGGAGGCTATGCTCAGGAGTGCTGGTTTCGAGATTGTTCAACACCCGGAACTGGAGGTGTATATATGCAAAAGAGGCAATTTAATTGATAATCAGCCGCGGGCGGTTTACCCTAAAAATAAATTATAGATACTATATATGATTGAAGCAGTAAAATTCTGGAACGAACCAAATAATAAATCACACTGGGATTTCGAGGTCGATCCGGAGTGGCACATTTTTTCTGACATGGTTAAGTTGGCAGCTAATGCCGTTAAAACCGAAAACCCTGGAATTACGCGGGTGCTTGGCGGCATGTCGCCGATTGATACTGCATTTCTACAACGGTTAAAAGAACGAGGCACTCTTGACGATTTAGACGCTGTAGCAGTACATGGCTTTCCGTTGGATTGGAATCACTGGAGTATAAACGAGTGGCCGGATAAAATAGCCGAAATTGAAGCGGTTACAGATCTGCCGGTGTGGGTTACAGAAGTTGGTATATCAACATTTGGAGCTGAAGAAGTACAGGATTTTGGTTTTAGACGCACCGCAGAGTTGCTTAGCGGAAGGGTTGATCGCGTACACTGGTACAGCCTTTACGATCTGCCAAAATCGTGGGAAGCAACTACACGGCATCGTGAAGCAGAAGGATCGTCTTATTACAGGCATTTTTACATGGGCATACTGCATGAAGACGGTACGCCTAAGTTAGCGGCAAAGCACTTTTCTGATTATACACCAGAGTTTGGCATTTGCCAATGGTTCCACTTTGAGGATCACAGGCTTGAACCCGCTGTGGAGTGGCTTCGCAAACTAGGCGTTAAGCGACTTCGTACCGGGTTAAGCTGGGCAGATTACCTTCGGCCGGATGCTACCCGCTGGTTCGATAAGATGATGAAAGCCCTTGAGGAGTTCGACCTTACAGTGACTTTTTGCTTTACCCCGGAATCTAAAGGGATAAGACCGCATCATACCAGCGCTCCGCAGAACATACAAGAGTACGCAGACTTTTGCGTAGAGATGATGAAGCGATATGCATAAACGTGACTAGCTATGGCAAATAACCAACACCTAAATAACCTTGTGGCAGATCAGGAACATTACGACGATGTTCCTGATACGTGGATGAAGTGCATGCTAAGAGGCGACTTTGAAAGGGCTTGGCAGTTTAGCGACAAAGCTATAGCTGAAGGAGTAAACCGGGACAACAGCTTACCAAGGCACTTTCAAAATATTTGGGATGGTACCCCGCTGAACGGAAAGCGCGTACTGGTACGGTGCTATCATGGCTTGGGAGATACGATACAGTTTATAAGGTATGTACCTAAGTTAAGGCAAATTGCCAAAGAAGTTATAGTATGGGCGCAACCGGCGCTGTTAGATTTGCTTAAGAGTGTTAACGGCATAGATCGGTTAATACCTTTACATGATGGTGCACCAAGTGCTGATTATGATGTAGATATTGAGATAATGGAGTTGCCTTACATATTCCGGTCGACTATAGAAACGCTTCCATCAGAGGTCCCATATTTACAAGTGTCGCCGACAAATTTAGCGAATAACAGCCATCTGTCAGTAGGCATTGTTTGGAGAGCCGGAAACTGGAACCCGGGCCGTTGCCTGCCTTTCTCTGCCGTTAAGCCGCTGCTGGACAGGCATGATGTAAACTTTTACATTCTACAAGATGATGCGGTTAACGCCGGATGGGATAAATCATCAGGAGTTCACCCCGGAAGCTTTAATCTTTATGATTATGCCCGGGTTATTTCAGGTCTCGATCTGTTGATAACAGTCGATTCCATGCCGGCACATTTGGCCGGCGCGTTAAATGTACCCGTGTGGACATTGCTGCACGCTGATCCGGACTGGCGATGGATGAGCAATGGTGATTACAGCCCCTGGTATCCGTCAATGCGCTTATTCAGGCAGCAAGAACAAGGCAACTGGAGTTCCGTTGTAGAACGGGTTTCATTTGAGTTGAGCAAGCTTGTGCATGCGTCCGCTATTCGCCCAGTTGCTTAAAGCGGGTCATCATTTCACCTTTTTTGCCCTGATGATACGCTACACCATGATAAAAGGCAGCCACTAAACGTGCCCATCCTAAATAAATCGCGGGTACGCCCATCTTTTTACTTAACCAAAAGAATTTGTGGCTCCATTTAGAGATGTTGAAGCGAACGCGATAAATCCTTTTGCGATCAGGTGCCGGCCTTTCAGCATCTGCTTTCACCCGTTTTACAGGCTGAATTCCTTTTGCTGCCCAGGTAAGCCGGTATGCAAGTCCTTCGCGACGCTGCCTTAACCCCGCCGCTTGGGTGTTCTCTATAAATTCGTTATCGACTTTCTGTAGCTGTAATTGCTGTGTTTGTATTGCTTCCGAAACAATTTGCTCAATTAATGGCGAGCGAACAACCACCACGTTTGTGCCTTTTCCATCAGAAGAGTATGGCTCTACCCAGGCATCGCCAAAAGAGATATCGGCAGTTTCGGCTACCACATCATCGCAAAAATTGCACGCAGAGTTCATGAAGAATCCCGCACCCCAGTCGCCATCTTTCAAATGCCACCAGTCTTGGTTTAACATACGGCCGTCGTCAAGCTTTAGCATCGCATTGTACCAGTTGGCCGGGCGATCCGGATATTTATACCGGTACTCTACCTGCTCAACCCTTTCTATTGGTACGTTCAATTGCAAAGCAAAGCTTTCGGCAAAGCGTGCGCTTTTCATATGCCCGCAAAATAACCCAAGGGTGAAACGTATACGATCATGTAGAATATTATCTTCCTGGCGGAGAAGCTGAATGGCCTTAATCATACAGGGTACAGCAACCACAGCATAGCGGCCTGGTGTATTCTTGATTGTATCCACAACGGTCGACAACTCAACCGGATAATAGCGGGACTTTGCCCCCTGTCGGATTTCCTCTTCGGTGCGGGAGATACGATATTTAAAAAAGCGACCTTCTTCGTTCGGGTTTTCGGTAGCAATAACATGCGCTACCCCATCTATTAACCCACGTCGCATTAGTTCTGTGGCAACCCATGTTACCATACCGCCAGAACTTCCGTTTATGCGGAAATCCTGTTCGGCAACATGGCCTACAAAGTTGCTTTGAGTGCGGCCTATTGCGCTGCTGTGTTTAGGTGCAGCAGGGAAAAGAACCGCGGATAAGTCATCTTCATTTTTGGCCATTGGTGAAAACGGGCAGGTGGCGGTGAATTGCTCTGTAGCTCGCTCAAACCACTCTTGCGGACCTTCTGGCTTTAGCTCCCCGTGAGAATCAAACTTCATTCTAGCATTTATACCATCGGTTAATGCTTGCGCTACGCAACTCCCGCAGCCGATGCACAATCCGGATTTTACGATGTCTCTCGGACTCACCAGACCACTCATGAAAGCTCCGCCGTTTTAAGTGTTAAAGCTTCATCAAGAAAGTCATTCGACTGCTTCTGCAACTCACGTATATTCTCGAATATCTGCTCGTCTAAAGGTTCCGACAGGCGTGCGCTGTATACATCTGCAGGGGTGCCATCAGCTATAAGGTGCTTTTCGCCGCCAACAGTTTTCATCAGTCCTTGTACTTTATTGCTACGGTAGGTAGATAATTCACACACAAACGGCTTTGCATTATTAAGTGCGAAAACGCAACCATGGAAAAAGTTGGTGATTACGCACTGTGATAAGGCAATGAAGTTCGCGAAATCATGCGGATCGGCAGTGAGCCATTGTTCGTCCGCCCAGTCGTTACGATATCCTATGCTGATTAACGGCGTGCCGGTACGTTCAGCCCAGGCTTTTATCTCTTGTATAAAAAAGTCCGAAAAGTTATGGCCGTATACAGCTGCAAATGGTTGTTTGATGTTGCTTAAATCCCGCTTATCGGCTTTTATAGGGAACTGCAGGCACGGATCCAGCACAAAAGCAGGCTCTACACCAAGCGCATTTTTAACAATTGTAGCTGAGTTATCGTCCCGAACAGAAATGTTGTCAAAATTATAAAGCTTCTTTGCCCAGTCGGGGTCTAATCCCCACGAAGAAGAATAATTGCCAAAACTTGCCGCGTAGGATATCAGGTGCTTTGCTCTTAACCCATCGCCGTAAAACAACGGGCAATAGCTATACCATGGATGCGACAGGTTCCAAACCTCATCACTGCCAACCACAACAACATCATATTCTTCCATTTTAGATGGATCATCCAGCGGGAAAGGTTTTGATAGTGGCATTTTATCAAACAACTTAAAGAACTTCTCCATCTTTTCACGATAAAGAGGCCTGTCGCTAGCAGGTACCGGCGTTGGTAAAACGGGCTGCAAGCCGCATTTCCATTCAGAAAAGTTTACGCGGCTGGATTGATGATCAAGAATTTCAACATCATGGCCGCGCTGCTGCAGGCCTTCTGCAAGGCAGCGGGATTGCCAGTAGCTGCCGTAATTGATACACCGGTGAAATGTGAGCACACCTATTTTAAGAGAATTAGCGGGTTTGTTGTTCAAGGTAATTAATTTAAATGTTCGATAAGTACGCGGTTGGTGGAGTTAAAACAAATACTTATCTATTAAGTTTAGCTTTACATGACCAAAATTTTACTTGTACGCCATGCAGTAACAGATCTTACCGGAACTCACCTGCTTGGGCGCTCGCCGGGGGTGCCCTTAAGTATGCATGGAGAGGTACAAGCTGAGTCTTTAGCGGAGAAGTTATCAGTTGCTGGCGCGTCCGCTATTTATAGCAGCCCCATACAGCGGGTAGAGGAAACAGCAAGGACAATTGCCCAAGCGTTAAACCTTACCTGTAACATCCTTGAAGATTTACAAGAGCTTGATTTTGGCGACTGGACAAACAAAACCATTGCAGAACTTGAAGGGGATGAGCAATTTAAGCTCTTTAATACCGTCCGGAGCAGCACCCGCATTCCGGGTGGGGAGTTGATGATGGAAGCGCAGACCCGCATAGTATCTGCCTTAGAGAGGTTACGCAACAAGCATGTTAATGAAACCGTAATAGTAGTAAGTCACTCAGATATTATAAAAGCTGCTTTGGCTTTTTACCTGGGTATGCCTATAGACATGATGCAGCGCATTGAGATATGTCCGGCATCGGTATCTGTACTGGAGTTGTATCCGGAAACGGCTCGTGTCACGTTGTTGAATGATACCTCCCACCTTTAGCCGAAGTGTTCAAAAGTGTTCAGCTTTTTTTGTGCCGGGGGCATAAATTGCATTTTTGAACACTCTTTGCAAACCAGCAAAAAAGGCGTCTATTAGCATCAATTTGGCGGTTTTTGAATTAAAATGTAAGCGCGCACCTTTAAAAACCACACCAATTTACACGGCCATTTTCACTTTTATTTGCAGGATATAGGTGAAAATACAGGTGTAAAAAAGCCTAAGTTTATAATAAAGAAGGGCTGCCTTAAATCAATAAGACAGCCCTTTTTTATTGATGGGCAACGGTTACTTCTGTGCGTCTTTCTCAGGTGCCTTATTTATCAGGTCCATAAACTGGTCCAGCTTAGGGGTGATGATAATTTGAGTACGCCTGTTTTGTGCTTTGCCGCTTGGGGTGCTGTTATCAGCAATCGGGTTATACTCGCCACGGCCGCCTGCCGTTAAACGTTTCGGGTCAACCTGGTAGTTGTTCTGCAAAACCTGCACTACGGATGATGCTCTCAATGCGCTCAGGTCCCAGTTGTTACGAATGTTCTTTTGTGAGATCGGCACATTATCCGTGTTACCCTCTATTAGTACATCGTAGGTGCTGTAGTCTTTTATGATTTTAGCAATCTTGCTAAGGGTTTGGCCTGCCTGGTCGTTCACCTCAAAGCTGCCGGATTTGTACAGCATGTTGTCTGCAAGGGAAATATAAACCACACCTTTTAGCACCTTCACGTCAACATCCTTCATCTCCTGCTGACTGAGTGAACGGGTAAGGTTATTGGTAAGCACCATGTTAAGCGAGTCGCTCTTGTTCTTGGCATTAACCAGTTGCTGTATATATTTATTTGACGCGTTAATTTCATCAACCAGTTTAGATATATTTACGTTGCCCTGGCTGCTGGAGTTCAAACACTTGCTTAAAGCATCCTGTAATTGTTTGGCGTTTGCCCTTTCAGAGTTTAGTTGTTCTTCAAGGCTGGTTATTCGCCCGTTAGCTACGGCAAAGTTGCGTTCTGTTAATAAGTATTTACCGCGCATTTCGCGTGTATTGCTGTCCAGTTTGTCATAACTGGCCTGTAGGTCCTTGTACTTTTTGGAGCTTACGCAACTTGATACCATTACAGCCGCAATAAAAAGCGCCGGAATTGTTAGTTGAAGTTTCATAACGTTATAGGATTGGGTTTATTAAATATTTAACAGTTAGTAATAACCTGCTCCATGCAAAAAAGTTTTGTTAAGCCGAAAAAGTCGCTGTATGACAGTTATTTAGCTGTTGGTTAAACGGCTGGCACTTATAATTTAATTAATAGCATATCGCAACTGTATTTTTTAAAATGACATCCGCAAACAACTAAAAAAGCGTAATCTGCATAAAATAATACCACAGGGCAACAATGCGGGCCTTTGTTACCGTATAAGTTGACTCCTAATGTTTTAAACCGATCCAGCCCCTATAATGCCCCTTAAGTACATACGCAATATAATATTGCTCACCCTGGCGAATTGCCTGTTAGTTCTGTCGGTATTCGCGTCACCACGCAGCCGGGGTGTAGATAGCATTAAAGCGCTTTTGAATACCCCTGCCGGAGATAGCTTGTTTGGCGATACTGTGAAGGTAAACCGCCTGATCCGGCTGGCATCCAACTACTTTCAGTCGAACCCAGATAGCGCGTTTTACTTCGCCCAAAAGGGTGTGGCATTGGCCAGGAAGATCAACTATCCTGAAGGCATTGCTAATGGCCTGCTGCAAACCGGCCATGTAAAATATTTTAAGGGACGGTCAGACCCTGCTAAGCGCGATTTAGAGGAGGCGATAGCAATATTTAAGCAGCTTAAGAACGATAAAGGGCTAAGCGCAGCCTATGTTTCATTAGGGAGGATGTATAACCTGCTGGCTAATTACAACGATGCGCTTAAGTACCTGAACCTGGCATTGGTTATTAACAAGCGTATAGACGATGAACCTGCGCTAACCAATAACTACAAGAATATTGGTGTGATATACTACAGCCAGGGCGAACTTTCTAAAGCGCTCGATTTTTACTACAAAGGGCTTTATATCGCCGTAAAAAAACAATACCGTATACCCTCGGCAGAGTTGTATAACAATATTGGCGTGGTGCTGCAAAGTATGGAGGTTTACCCAACAGCGCTTGAGTATTTCGAAAAAGCATTGCGGCTTTTTGAGGGTACAAAAAGTTACCAGGCAGTTGGTACCGTAAATGAAAATATTGGCGAGGTGCTGCTTGCGCAAAAGCAGTATAAAAAAGCCGTTAACAATCTTACTCAATCTCTCGCGGTAGCCAAACGGCAGGGAGATATAGATGGTTTATGCTCGTTATACACCGACCTGGGACTTTGTTTTGCTTATACCAACAACAGCGCAAAAGGGCTGCTTTACCTGGACACTGCCGTGCAGATCTCCCAAAAATACAAATATGTATATAACCAGGCTTACGCGCTTATAGGCATGTCTACGGTGTATAATATGCAGCATAATTATAGCAAGGCATACGATAATGCCATGCAGGGCTATAAATTGGCGGGGCAGCTCAAAAATATATCGGTACGCGCCAAAGCATCGCAACAACTAAGCGAGACACTTGCGGGACTTAACAAATTTAATGAAGCTTACAGGTACCTTAACGAGTACCTTTCTATTAAAACTAAGCTAAAAGACAATGAGAGTATACAAAAACTTACCTCATATAATTATGCGCTTGATTTTTCTACTAAAGAGCGGCAGCTAAAAGAGGAAGAACGCGACCGCAACCTGTTATTTCAGCAGGAAATAGCCAGGCAGCGTTCCCTTATTATTTTATCTTTTGTTGTGATAGTGGCTATGATCATCATCCTGTTTAGTTATTACAGGCAGAAAAAAGCACAGCAAAAAATAAACGCATTACTGGAAGTAAAAAACAGCGAAGTAATACTACAAAAGGCGAGCCTTGATGAGCAAACACATAAGCTGAACGACCTGAACTCTTTAAAGGATCGCTTAATATCTATTCTCGCGCATGACCTTAGGGCGCCCTTAAGTACCCTGCGCGGGGTTTTTGACCTGTTGCAGGACAACACGATCACTCACCAGGAGATGTTGGACATGATACCTGAAGTAATTAAAAACCTTGATTATACTTCTGACTTTTTAGATACACTGCTGTTTTGGATAAACAGCCAGCTTTCGAGCTTTGCAAATAGTGTCTCTACATTTAGAGTTAAAGACGTTTTAAGATATGATATAGATAGTTACGTTAATTCGGCTGCTAAAAAGGGAGTATCGCTTACAGATCAGGTCCCTGCCGGCCTCAGCGCGCTAACAGATCCAAACTCTATCCGGATAGTTATTCGCAACCTGGTTACCAATGCTATTAAATTTACCGCTAAAGGCGACACCATTGAGGTGTGTGCAGTGCGCGAGGCTAACAAAGTAGTAATAAGCATTAAAGATTCCGGCTCAGGAATGGACGCGATACAGCTAAGCAAACTGTTTAAAGAGCGGGTAGATAGCCAGTTAGGCACCAACAAAGAACTGGGTACCGGGTTAGGTTTACTGTTTTGTAAAGATCTGATAGAAAGATGTAACGGCAAGATATGGGTAATTAGCGAACCAGGGGTAGGTACCACATTCAGCTTCAGCCTGCCATTAGGGCGCGACTGAGGAAACTGTCGTGGGAATAAATAAAAGAGCCGCACGTGTATACATGCGGCTCTTTCTTTACTGCTAAATAGGTTACCAGATCTTCACTCGTTTATCAGGGTCCAGCCACATTTTGTCACCTTTTTTAATGTGAAATGCCTCATAAAACTCAGGCACATCGGTAAATGGCCCGTTTACCCGCAGGAAACCGGGAGAGTGTACATCTACCAGTAACTGGTTAGATAAGGCCTCTTTACGGTCGTGCCCCAGCCAGCCAAGCGCATAGCCCATAAAGTAGCGCTGTACTGGCGTAAGGCCGTTTATCTTTTTACCTTCTTTATATTGATGTGTCTTTTTAAAAGCATCCAGGCCAATAACAATTCCGCCAAGGTCGGCAATGTTTTCGCCCAGGGTAGCCTTTCCGTTCACATGCAGGTCGTTAACCTTGTAGCCGTTAAACTGTTGTACCAGCATTTCTGCACGTTGCGCAAACTTTGCCGAATCCTGCGGCGTCCACCAGGCTTTCAGATTTCCCTTTTCATCGTATTGGCGGCCCTGGTCGTCAAAGCCGTGGGTTATCTCGTGGCCAATGGTTGATGCTGCACCATAGCCGTAAACTACAGCATCATCAATATCCTGATCACGCACGCCGGGGACCATAAATATGGCAGCAGGAAGCACAATCTCGTTATTGGACGGATTGTAGTAGGCATTATAGGTTTGCGGTGTCATGCCCCATTCGGTGCGGTTAACCGGTTTGCCAAGCTTAGCCGCGTTTATCTTACGGGTAAATACATTGCCGCGCATTACGTTTGCGGCATAAGATGATCGGTCAATCTCCAGGTCGCTGTAATCTCTCCATTTATCCGGGAAACCCACTTTAGGGTACACTTTAGCTAATTTGTCAAATGCCCGCTTTTTAGTTTCCGCGCTCATCCAATCCAGTTTCTCTATATGCTCCTTAAACGATGCGCGCACAGCCTCTACCATGTCGGTATACCGCTTTTTGGTTTCCTCAGGGAAGTACTCTTTTACAAATATTTGCCCCAGTACTTCACCCATAATGCTGTTCTCGCGGTCAATAACTTTCTTCCAGCGTGGCAGCTGCGTCTTACGCCCGGAAATAACCGTTCCGTTAAAACGGAAATCTTCATCTACAATTTCTTTATTAAGATAAGGGCCGTACTCGTCCAGCAGGTTTTTGCGCAGGTAGCTTTTCCAGTCGTCAATGCTAAATTTGGTGAGGGCCGTATTTACAGCTTTGTAGTACTCCGGCTGCCCAACAATTACCGTGTCCACATTCTTATAATACATGGCCTCAAAGGTTTCCTTCCAATTTACCAGGGGTGCCAGTTTAGCTAAATCAGCAACCGGCATTTTGTTGTAGTTGCGGTATGGGTCGCGCAGGTCTTCCAGCTTACGGCTGTTTTGGGCCAAAAACTTTTCCAGCTCGTATGTTTTTGTTGGTGCTGCGGCATCTGCAACACCAAGAAATTTAAAAAGGGCTGGTAAGTGTTTCTGCTGGTAATCGTTACGTACAGCTGCCGTGTGCTCGTCGGTATTAAAATAGTAATCTCTATTGGGCAGGCCAATTCCGCTTTGGTAAAGCTGCATTACTATCTTCTCGCTGTTACGGTCGTCCTGCCCCGCATAAGCTGCAATAGGGGTAGTAACGCCAATGTTAGACAAACTGGCAAATGCCGCAACAAGCTGTTGTACATCTTTAATGGCATCTATACGGGCAAGTTCCTGTTTAAGCGGTGTAAGCCCTTGCTTCTCTATACCCACAGTGTCCATTCCGCTAAAGTAAAAGTCGCCTATCTTTTGCGTGTTGCTTCCTTTAGCGGCATTGGCCGTTAAAGCATCCTCGTTTATCTTCCTGAGTTTGTTGCGCAGGTCGTCTTGCACCAGGTTGCCAATACCCCATGAAGAATAAGCCCCCGGTATTGGATTGTTTTTAAGCCAGGTACCATTAGCATACTGGAAAAAGTCGTCCCCGGGTTTAGCGGTACTGTCCATGTTCTTTGCTAACGGATCATTAGCTGCATAGTCTTTATCGGCGGTTTGCTTACACGACCCAAGTAGCAGGGCTGAGGCGCCAACTACTACCAGGGCTTTTATGTTTACTTTTTTGTTCATTTTTAAGACGGTGTATGTTTAAAAATACAGGAGTTGTATGGTAAAACAGAATTGAGGCATCAATTATCGGTACATAGTTAATTTAATTTCAGCATAAAAATAAATTATGTGATTCATTAAAGATTATTTTTCTGCGAAGGCAAACACAAAAGTTGTAAGACAATAGAAAGCCGTATTGCATCAATCATCGCATAAACAGCGTATTCTTTCGTAAAATTCTGGTAATCAAAATAAAAACTGTGGTTTTGATTACTTATGTGACTTTGGCCGGATTGCTTGATGCTTTACTAATGGTTAAAAGATAACAAAATATTGGCGCAAGTTTTGTTTAAAACTACACAGCCCTGCATACATCCTTGAAAATATTGATACATCTACCTATGTAAAAACGTTTTCCGATGTTCAGGCTAAATTGAATTCTCAGTAGCCCAAGTTGAGATGAATTGTTCTTTTTTTTGGGTTTAATCAATAGTTTAAATTAATTAGGGGAAAAGGGAGCTTCACAAAAAGCTCTCTTTTTTTGTGCCGTAAATTTTGCTATGCGTGCATAATACTTTACTTTAGCCATATGCATTTTGAACTTACCGAAGAACAGTTAATGATACGCCAGGCGGCGCGCGATTTTGCGCAGAACGAGCTAAAGCCGGGCGTAATTGAACGCGATGAACATCAGAAATTTCCTGCCGAGCAGATTAAGGCGCTGGGTGAGCTTGGCTTTATGGGCATGATGGTGTCGCCGGAGTACGGCGGCAGCGGAATGGATGCAATATCTTACGTGCTGGTAATGGAAGAGCTATCAAAGGTAGACGCTTCTGCATCGGTTGTGGTATCGGTAAACAATTCACTTGTATGTTACGGCTTGGAGAAATTCGGAACTGAGGAACAAAAGCAAAAATACCTGGTGCCTTTAGCGCAGGGACAGGTTATAGGCGCGTTTTGCCTCAGCGAACCCGAAGCTGGGTCTGATGCTACATCGCAGCGCACCACAGCGATTGACATGGGTGATTACTACCTTCTTAATGGTACAAAAAACTGGATCACCAACGGAAATTCTGCATCTACATATATAGTAATGGCGCAAACTGACGCCTCTAAAAAGCACCGCGGCATTAACGCGCTGATAGTAGAGAAAGGTATGCCCGGCTTTACCGTCGGCGCAAAAGAAAACAAGCTGGGGATACGCGGATCAGACACGCACTCGCTGATGTTTACTGATGTAAAAGTACCTAAGGAGAACAGGATAGGTGAGGACGGTTATGGGTTTAAGTTTGCTATGGCTACGCTGGAAGGCGGGCGTATAGGGATAGCGTCACAAGCTTTGGGCATTGCAGCGGGAGCTTATGAACTATCGGTACAGTACGCAAAGGAGCGCCAGGCATTTGGTAAAACAATAGCCGACCTGCAAGCCATACAATTTAAACTGGCTGATATGGCTACAGAGATAGAAGCTGCACGTTTGTTATGCTATCGTGCTGCATGGCTGAAAGACAACAAACTGCCTTACGCGCAGGCCGCGTCGATGGCTAAACTGTTTGCTTCGGAGACGGCCATGAAGACCACCGTAGAAGCTGTCCAGATCCATGGCGGATATGGCTATGTAAAAGAATACCATGTAGAACGCCTCATGCGCGATGCGAAGATCACGCAGATATACGAGGGCACGTCAGAAATTCAAAGAATTGTAATATCCCGCGAAGTTTTAAAATAGTTTGCCTGCTTTTATATACTTTTGAAAGTATATAGATTTAGTAGACTATTTTTCATGATTAAGAAATTACTGATAGGCTCGGTGCTTATAGCCGGGCTTTCGCAAATAGCAACAGCGCAAACCAAACTAGCTAAGGGGTTATGGCGCGGAGCATTAAAGACCACATCAGGCAACGAAATACCATTTAATTTCGAGGTAAGCGGAACAGGCAAACAGCAGTTGGCCATAATTAATAGCACCGAACACTTTAAAGTGCCGGAGGTAACCGGTAGAGGTGATTCGGTATTTATTAAAATGCCTTTGTTCGATTCGGAGTTCAGGCTCAGGCAGGATGCTGCCGGGTTAAAAGGCCAATATATAAGGCACCTTGGTGAAAAGGATGTAGCCATGGAGTTTGCAGCCACGCCCAATACCCCTTACCGCTTTTTTAAAGACACAGAGAAAACCAAATACAATATTTCCGGGCGCTGGTCTGCCATATTTGGTGAAGGCGACAGCCGGGACACCACCGTCGGAGAATTTAAACAAACTGGCACAAAAGTTACTGGCACTTTCCTGACCACCACAGGCGATTACCGCTACCTGGAGGGAGTAGTAACCAGCGACAAACTATACCTCAGCTGCTTTGACGGCGGGCACGCTTTCCTGTTCACAGCTAACTTAAGTGATGATAAGACGCTGAGCAATGGAATATTCTATGCCGGGATCAGCGGTAAGGATACCTGGACTGCAGTACGTAACGAGAACGCTAAACTGCCGGATGCTTATTCGCTTGCAGCCTTAAAGCCGGGTTACAAAAAGCTCGCGTTCAACTTTAAAGATATAGAAGGGAAGCCCGTGTCATTAGATGATGCCCGTTTTAAGAATAAGGTAGTTATTGTGCAGATACTTGGTTCGTGGTGCCCTAATTGTATGGATGAGACCGCTTACATGGTTAACTATTATAGGAAATACCATTACCGCGGTGTAGAAGTTATTGGCCTTGCCTATGAGCGTACTACCGATTTTGCTAAATCCCAACGAACATTGGCGCAGCTCAAGAACCGTTTCGACATCAAATATCCGCTGCTTATAACAGGATATACAAATAATAAGGTAGAAACAGCAAAGAGTTTACCTATGCTTACGAAAGTGGTAGGTTTCCCAACGACCATTATTATTGATAAAAGCGGAGACGTACGGAAAATACACACAGGCTTTAGCGGCCCCGGTACAGGAGAACATTACACAGAATTTATTTCTGAATTTGAGAAGCTGACTGATGATCTGCTGGCCGAGAAGGCCCTTTAAGGATTAAGAAACAGATCAGCACCTATGGCAGGAATAATCTCCTTTTCCAGTGCGGTGTCGAACAAGAGCTTCACGGCCTTTTTTCCTTCAGTACCCAGGTCCAGCGAGTATTCATTAACATAGAGGTCGATGTGTTTGTACATCACCTCTTCGCTCATTTCCTGCGCATGCGAGCGAATGTACTCAAGGCCGGATTTCGGATTGGCAAAGGCAAACTCTACAGACCGCTTAAGTACACGGTTCATTTTATGCTGAACATCGGTAGGCAGGTTGCGATTGGCTACTATTCCGCCAAGCGGAATCGCGCATCCGGTACGTTTCTCCCAGTAATCACCAAGGTCTATCAGTTTAGCAAGCCCACGGTCCTGGTAAGTAAAGCGGTTCTCGTGTATAATAAGGCCGAAATCAATAGTGCCGTTAATAACAGCGTCTTCAATCTCAGAAAATACGATCTCTGTTTTATTGGTAGCGTCAGGAAATGCAAGGCTCAGCAAGAAATTTGCGGTGGTGTACTTGCCGGGAATTCCGATTTTCGAACTTGCAACAACATCTGCCAGGCGCGATACATCTCCGGATTGGTCAAGTTCGCCATTTACATTAACTGTACCCTCAAATGGCGGCTTAAAAATTAGCATTGGCCCTACACCAAAGCCAAGGGCGCTGCCACTATCCAGCAGGATGTACTTATCAGCCGCATAAGCAAACGCGTGGTAGCTTAGCTTCGTTACATCCAGTTCTCCGCGGAAGGCTTTTTGGTTAAGCGTCTCCACATCATCATAAAACACCTCAAACTCCAGCCCTTCAGTATCTATCTTGTGATGAATTAACGCATCAAAAATAAAGGTATCATTGGGGCAGGGCGAAAAGCCGATAGTTAATTTCATAAAAGTAGTATAATCGCCGCTGACCTGTTGAAGACTAAAGTTTGTTGAAGGCTTTGAGGTCTTTGAGGAACGACACTGCAAAGTTATCCAGATTTTTAACAGCAAGCCCTATCTGCCAATTGTCTCGGTTGCGCTTTTCAACGTAATTTGACACAGCCCTGATTTGTATTGCCGGTACACCTGCATGCTGGCAAGCGTAAAAGAAAGCAGCGCCTTCCATGCTTTCCAATTGCGGATGTAAACGCTCGTATACTTTATCTATAGAGGCTTTCTCACCGTGAACAGTATTAACTGTGATAGAATTCACCTTTTTAATTGTATGTGAGAAGTGTCCTGACTTTGCACCTTTAAACAAATCTGATATCGATTCGCCAGCCCTAAAGGTGCTTTCTCCTAAACCCATAATGCTGATGGGTAAAAAAGCGTCGTCGTCTTCGGCACCTAATTCCGCTAATGTATCATCGGTTATCTCCACCACTTCGCCTAATGCAATACTGCGGTCAAAGCTGCCGCCAATACCCAAATTAACGGCAAGGTCATATTGGTTAGTGGCCAGTTCTTTACCTAAAGCAAAAGCGGTAGCAACCATCCCCACGCCGGTTATTAACAGGGTGTTTTGCATCGACTCATCGCTGCCTGGAATGGTAAATATATTCTTCTTTTCCGAGTCGGACACTCTAAAGCCAAAATCAAGTATAAAGCCACCTACCTCCATACCCGTGGCAGCTACAAACAATATGCGCATACTGCGTTGTTTTTGACAGCTAATATAAAACATCTTGCCTGTTTTTGTTTTGTATATTTGCACCATTAATTGCTATGATGATACATATTACGCGCAAGGAACATTTTAATGCGGCACACCGCATGTATCGTGAAGAGTGGAGCGCAGAGAAAAATTTCGAAGTTTTTGGTAAGTGTGCCAACCCCAACTGGCACGGCCACAACTATAATCTGTTTGTTACAGTAAAGGGGGAGATAACGCATGCGACAGGTTATCTTATAGACCTGAAAGAATTGAAACAGATTATAAATGAGTATGTAATAGAAAAGCTTGACCATAAAAACATCAATATGGATGTGGAGTTTATGGCCGGTAAAATGGCATCTACAGAACTGCTCACTATAGAAATATTCAATCAGCTAAAAGGGCCGATAGAGGCTTATCCTGGTGTTTTCTTACATTCGGTAAAGCTGTTTGAAACAGAGAACAATTCTGCCGAATACTTTGGCGGGTAAACCTTAATCATGATAGACGAAGACAACATTCCGGATAGGGATGCCGGTATTAACGGCTACCAAAAAATAGATAGATACAACCCCGAACTTATTAAGGACCTATCTGCCAATTACCACAGAGTTTTAGAATTGATAGGAGAGCAGCCTGATCGCGAAGGGTTGCTTAAGACGCCCGAGCGTATGGCTAAAGCCATGCTCTTCCTGACACAGGGATACGACCTGGACGCAAAAAAAATTCTGGAGTCGGCCTTATTCAAGGAAGAATACAGCCAAATGGTTATTGTTAAAGACATTGAAGTATACTCAATGTGTGAGCACCATATGCTGCCCTTTTTTGGCAAAGCGCATGTTGCTTATATACCCAACGGCCATGTTGTGGGCTTAAGCAAAATACCACGCGTTGTTGACGTTTTTGCGCGCAGGCTGCAGGTGCAGGAACGCCTTACCAATGAGATACGCGATTGTATACAAGAAACCCTGCAACCCCTTGGAGTAGGTGTAGTGATAGAATGCCGGCATCTATGCATGAGTATGAGGGGCGTACAAAAGCAAAATTCTGCAACTACAACATCAGCGTTTACCGGAGAATTTCTAAAGGACAAGACCAGAACTGAGTTTTTAGACCTGATATCGTCGAGACTTAGCTAGAGATTAACATTACGGCACCACGTAGCCAATTATAAACTTTAAGTACATCCTTAAGAGGATAATATCATTATGAAAGCATACATTTTTCCTGGGCAGGGTGCCCAGTTTCCGGGCATGGGTAAAGACCTGTGCGAGCAAAGTGAGCAAGCAAAAGAGTTATTTGAAAAAGCAAATGAGGTACTTGGGTTTCGCATCACAGATGTAATGTTTAACGGTACAGAGGATGATCTGAAGCAAACCAACGTAACTCAGCCAGCTATCTTTTTACACTCGGTGGTATTAGCCAAGGTGATGAGTGACTTCGACCCGGAAATGGTGGCAGGTCACTCGTTGGGCGAATTCTCTGCGTTGGTTGCCGCGGGTGCGCTATCGTTTGAGGACGGATTAAGGTTGGTTGCAGCGCGCGCAAATGCAATGCAGAAAGCGTGCGATATACAGCCGGGCACAATGGCTGCAGTATTGGCGTTGGATGACTTTACAGTAGAAGACATTTGCCACCAGGTGAGCGATGTTGTTGTTCCTGCAAATTATAATTGCCCCGGGCAATTGGTTATATCTGGCAGTGTAGCCGGTGTAGATGCCGCATGCGAAAAGATGCTGGCCGCAGGCGCAAAGCGCGCTATGAAACTTAACGTGGGCGGCGCGTTCCACTCACCACTGATGGAGGCGGCTCGAGTTGAGCTTGAGGCAGCCATTGTAAATACCGAAATTAATGAACCGGTTTGCCCGATCTACCAAAACATAGATGCCAAGCCGCATACAAGCGTAGACGAGATTAAGAAGAACCTTATTGCGCAGCTGACTGGCCCGGTACGCTGGACACAAACTGTTGAGCAAATGTTAAGGGATGGTGCAACGCTATTTACCGAAGTTGGCCCAGGGAAGGTACTACAGGGGCTGGTAAAAAAAGTTAATAAAGAAGTACCTACGGCAGCTGCTGTATTAGCATAATTGTAAAGCCATCACAATATGATGGCTTTGTTGTTAACATTAACATTATATAGCTTATACCGTTTTGACTACAGCCGGGAAAATACGTGGATTACTGTTGCTGCTGTTTATCAGCCTGCTCGTTACAGCAATATTTGTTGAACGTACGTACTCTCCTGCAACTAATCTTTCTCAAACAGCGCAACTTTTAGAAAAAAACTTGCATAAGCATGAGGCCGACGTAGCCGAGATAATAAACACGCCGGCTAAGTACCAGGAGGTTAAGCGTTATGCGGTAAATCACAAAGTGGCCCTGGACTACATTCAGGAATATACAGTTGATAAGGGTATTTGGCTGCTTACTATGCAGAATGGGCGTGTAAATTTTTGGAGCGGCCCCAAAATAGCGCCGGATAATGCTAGCACATTAACCGAGGGTAGTTCTTTTATAAAAACCACTAATGGCTATTATGAAGCTATAAAAAAGACAGAAGGCTCATTTTCTGCCGTTTTCTTTATTCCGGTTAAGTATGCCTATGCTTTTCAAAACAAGTACTTACAAAACATCTTTAATCCTAAACTTACTGAGGATACAAATATAGAAATAGCGGACTTTACAGATAAAGGTATATACGCGGTTCATAACGTTAATGGCAAATATCTCTTCTCGGTAAAGTTGATAAAGGGAGAAGTAAATAACCGATTTTTTTATTTCGAACTTACAGTTTGGATATTAACTATACTTAGCCTGTGCGTTCTGGTTCATGTAATGGTTACTTACCTTTCGCACCGTGGCTGGGTATACCTTTCGCTGTTAGCTTTGGCGTTGTTCATTGTAGCGTTTAGGTTTGTTAATTTGCATTACGGTTGGCCAAGCTTTACACAACCGTTAAAAATTTTTAATCCTCAGATTTATGGCTCTAGTTACGCTTATCCTTCACTTGGCGATTTTTGCATAAATATTCTTTGCATTTGCTGGTTTGTAGCTTATATGTATTCGCAAAGGGCCAGAATACTTAGGGTAGCTCCGGGCAAGCTGGCAAGTTACCTCATTTACTTATCCTGCTTTGCTGCATTGCTCCTAACGTCATCAAGCCTGCTCCAACTGTTTAATGGCCTGGTAATCGATTCTAAAATAAGTTTTGATGTAAACAATGTCCTCAACCTCTCACGATACAGTTTGGTTGGTGTGCTGATGCTTTGCTTTAGCTTCCTCACTTTTGTGTTGCTAACGGAAGTACTTCTAACTATATCCTTCAGGCTATCAATACCTGTTTATACGCAGGCCGTTATTTTTGTGATTGGCATTATAGCGGTCACTGCAGCAGCGGTAATTTATGATGAGTTTAGCTTCTTCTATCTTTTGTGGAGCATATTGGTGTTGTTGCGGGGATACTATTTTCTTCATCACGAACAAAGGTTTACAGCGGCATCATTTATCATGATCGTTTTGGTTTGCGCTGTTATTTCGGCAATAAAGCTCAACCATTTCGAAGAAGTTAAAGAAGAGAACAACCGCAAGTTGCTCATCCAGCGGCTGGAAGTTCCGGATGATGTTACAGCTGATACGCTGTTTAAAGAAATTGAAACAAAAATAATTCAAGAACCGGCAGTTATCAACTATTACAAATCCCGCGATCATATAAACGAGTACCTGGCTACCCGCTTGCAAAAGCTTTATTTTGACAGGTATCTCGCCAAATATGAGTTTAAAGTACACGCGTTTGATCTGCAGGATAACCCTATTTCAGGAGATAAAACGTATGAGCTAAGCATTTTTAAAGATATGGTGCAGTATAGCGCCTTTAAGGTGTCCACTTACTTCTACCGTGAAAACGAATCTTTTGGATTCCAAAGCTACTTTGCCATTTTACCTATAATGGATGGCACTACCACGCTGGGGACCATTGTTATTGAACTAAAAGCACGCCCGTTAATGGTAGGCGGCGCTTTCCCGGAATTGTTAATTGACAGAAACGACCGCCCGGAAGATGAGTTTAAGGACTACTCCTACGCATTTTATACCGATAACAAACTGATAGGCCAAGATGGTAATTACGTGTACAGTGTAGTGAATAATGAATTTAAAGGCGAGCTTAAAAAGTATACCATACAGGAAAGCAGTGGCAACATGGTTAGCTTTTTTAACAAATTTACCCGCTATAGCCACCTCATTTATAAGCCAAGCGACAGGAACCTTATTGTTGTAAGTAAGCAGCGGAACATAGTAGCTTCTACAATAACAGCGCTTACCTTCTTTTTTGTGGTTATACTAGCGTTTTCATCATTGGTATTACTGGCGCGGCTGTTATGGCTTAGAGTAAAAATCCTGAATATTAACAATGACAGGATAAACTGGAACTTCAAGATAAACTTTGATAAAGTTTTGTACAAAACCCGCATACAGTTCTCCATGATATTTGCGGTTGTAATAACACTAATCCTGGTTGGTATCATCACATTTGTTTCTATCAGCAAGCAATACCAGGGACAGCAGGACAAAAGCATTCGTAACAAAATCACGCTGATATCGGCAGCGTTAGAAGCAGCTCCAATTGAGAGCTACATCAATAATCTGTCTGAAGAACGAAGCGTTGATTTTGATAAACTTGCAGATAACTATTCTGCAGACCTAACGCTTTTTGACCTTAGTGGAAGGGTTCTGATGACCACGCAGCCGAAAATATATCAATCCGGCTTGCTATCTCCCAGGATGAACGGTAAAGTTTACCTGACGCTTAAAGATCAGCAAAAATCTGAATTGGTTAATGATGAACGGATATCCGGCCTGTTTTACAAATCGGCTTACGCTCCGCTCAGGAACGCAAAGCACGAAACCGTTGCTTACCTGCAATTGCCCTATTTTGCCAACGAGGCTGATTATAATGAACAGGTTGGGTCGTTGCTGAACATCATGATAAACGTTTACGCGCTGGTGTTTATAGCAATAGGTTTGTTCGCCGTTATAATTGCACGGCAGATAACCGCGCCTCTTAACTTTATACAATACAACCTTAGCCGTACTATCTACGGTAAAAAGAACGAGCCTATTAAGTGGGAGCGCGACGACGAAATAGGTGCACTTGTAAAAGAGTACAACAACATGATATCTGCCCTGGAGAGCAGTGCCCGTAAACTGGCCCAGAGCGAGAGGGAGACTGCATGGCGCGAG
Source organism: Mucilaginibacter sp. 320_HR (assembly GCF_059691875.1). Taxonomy (NCBI): domain Bacteria; kingdom Pseudomonadati; phylum Bacteroidota; class Sphingobacteriia; order Sphingobacteriales; family Sphingobacteriaceae; genus Mucilaginibacter; species Mucilaginibacter sp. 320_HR. Next base: position 672,616 of record NZ_JCAWAI010000003.1, on the reverse strand, counting down.
ATGGCAAAGCAGGTTGCCCATGAAATTAAAAACCCACTCACGCCACTTAAGTTGGGATTACAATTGCTGGATAAGTCCTGGAAAGACAAGGACCCTAAATTTGACCAAAAATTTGAGCGTTTCAGTAAATCATTTGTGGAGCAAATAGAAAGCCTTTCTTCAATTGCATCTGAGTTTTCGGCATTTGCTAAGATGCCGGATACCCGAATAGAAACTATCAACATCTTCGAGATGCTGGCACAGGCAGTTACCATATTTAAGCATATGGACAACGTGAAGATTTCACTGCTAATGCCTAAAGATCCGTTTATAATAAGTGCAGACCGGGATCAGGTACTGCGATGCTTTAATAACCTGCTTAAGAATGCAATAGAGGCAACACCACCGGAGCGTACCTGCCTGATACAAATAAACTACCTGGTGACCAGTAAAAACGTGCTCCTTACCATTAAAGATAATGGGAACGGCATCCCGGAGAACATGCGGGATAAGATTTTTGAACCCAACTTTACTACCAAAAGCTCCGGAACAGGATTAGGCCTGGCCTTTGTAAAAAACTCTATTGAGAATGCTAGCGGTAAGATATGGTTTGAAACCAATATTGGTGTGGGAACTACCTTTTACCTCAATTTCCCGGCACTGGATAACAATGATTAATTAGAAAACATGAGCCATAAAAAAAGCGGCACCAGTAAGGTGCCGCTTTTTTTATGCTTATTTAAATTCTACTTCAGAAAAAAAGATGTTTTGCCCATTGTGTAACCGTCTGCATATAATATCACAGTATAGGTTCCTTTTTGAAAAGGAGAGTACGCCCAGTCAATAGTATATTCGCTACCGTCGTCTTTAAAATCGATAGCTGTTTTGTAGGTGTACTGCAGGTCCTGGTTGTCTGCGTTAAACGTACCGGAGTCTGCAAGTGTTATCAGGTTACCTGTTGGGTCTATAATGCGTGCATAAACATCATGCAGGCCTTTTTCCGCAACAGTGTTGCTCGCAACAGTAAAGTTGATCTTTATCTTTTGGGTGTTTTTGGCTTTTTTCTCTTCAACCTCTTTGCCGCTGTTCTTTACCTTGTAAGCCACAACGCTTGCCACGCCAACCTTAAGCGCCGATGCTTCTTTTACCTTGGTATCCAGCTCCTGATTTTGTTTTTCCAAAGTGGCGGCTTTGGTACTAACACTGGCAAGGTTGGTCTTTAAAGTATCACGCTCAACAGTTAGGTTGGTGTTTTGCTTTTTAAGTTCCTCTATATCTGCAGTGTATTTGGTTACGAAGTACCTTAGTTGTTTAATGTCTTCCTGTGCTTTGCCAAGTTCCGCGGCGGTAAGCTGGCCTTTAGCCAACTTTTTACGGAGAACTTTAATAGTAGCTCTAAGGGAGTCGTTCTTGGCCTGCATCTCGGCACTCATTTTAGTGCGGCCAACGTTAACCTGTTCTATCTGTGCTTCCAGGCTGTCCAGCTCTGTTTGTAACCTGGTTTTTTCGTCGTTCTGATAAACTATTTTCGTGTCAGATTTATTCTTTTGCATGTACAGGTACACATCTGTGCCTAATAAAGCAACAACTACTGCTATTAAGAAATAAATAACATTAGAGTTCTTTTTCTGCGATTGTCCCGGTTGGTTTTCCATCATAATTGCTCTTTAAATTAATAAGCTAACCAGCTAATAATGGTTCTTAGTAAATGTATTTGAGGGTTAATAATTGCGTCACAAATCGACCACTAATATATAAAAATCCGTTTAACCATATAAATTGCAGCGTTTGCCAAGTTAAAGTTGATAAAAGTAAAACACAAAACGGCCTGAATTATTATACCTAATAATAAAATGGCGTGGTGCCTAGTTTATATCTTTGCACCCTTAATTAAAAAATCAGCTTAATGCAACGGCATAAAATACTGTTACTCTTAATTGTTTCTTTCTTTTTTATAATGCCATCCCAGGCACAGCAACCAGCAGCTACTGACAGCGTCCTTATTGCACCTAAACGTGAGTTTAGGGGTGTTTGGATAGCTACTGTTGTTAATTTGGACTGGCCTCAAAACGCCCGGGCAGCTGCTGAAAGCCAAAAACGAGATCTAGTTAATCAACTCAACTCGCATCAACAAACGGGTATAAATGCCATTATGTTTCAGGTAAGGCCTGCTGCTGACGCTTTTTACGCAAAGGGTAGGGAGCCTTGGTCAAAGTATCTTACTGGTAAGCAGGGCGTAGCGCCAGATTACGATCCGCTGGAGTTTGCTATTACAGAATCGCACAAGCGGGGAATGGAACTCCATGCCTGGTTCAATCCGTACAGGGCCACTTTCGACAATAAGTTTCTCAGCCTTGCTCCCGACCACATCACGCGTACCAAACCTGAGTGGTTTTTTATATACGAGGGTATAAAGCTTTTCAATCCCGGTATACCTGAGGTGCGCGAATATATAGTACAGGTGATACTCGATGTAGTAAAAAACTACGACGTGGACGGCATACACATGGACGACTACTTTTACCCTTACCCGGTACAAGGCCAGAAAATAAATGATTCGGAAGCCTATGTGCAGTATGGCGGTGATTTTGATGACATACGCGATTGGCGTCGCGATAATGTTGACAAGCTGGTGCATATGCTGGCAGACAGTATTCATAAATATAAGCCTCGCATTAAGTTCGGGATAAGTCCGTTTGGCATATGGGCTAATAAGTACCAGAATCCCGAAGGGTCCGGCACACATGGCGGCTCGTCTTATTACGAGAACTTTGCTGACACCCGCAAGTGGATGAAAGAAGGTTGGATAGATTACCTTAGCCCACAGATTTATTGGCAGATAGGCAACCGTGCAGCGGCATTTGACACCTTGCTTAACTGGTGGAGCAACAACACGTACAATAGACATTTATATGTGGGGCAAGCGCCTTATCGTTTTTATGAGCCGCGCAGTCCCGCATTCAAAAACCCGTCTGAGATACCTAATCAAATGCGGATGATCAGGGGAAATCCACGTGCGCAGGGAAGCATTTTCTTCAGGTCGCAAACGTTGATTGCTAATGCAAATCACCTTTCAGATACGTTAAAAAAGGACTTCTATGTATATCCGGCTTTGCCGCCACCAATGCTCTGGCTGGATTCCATACCGCCTAACCAACCACAAAATATAGTAGGTAAAGCTGAAAAGAAAAGCATTTTAATTAAATGGGACGCGCCACTGCAAGCCCGCGACAATGAGCCTGTTTATGGTTATGTGATCTACCGTTTTACAGAAAACGGCGGCATTGACCTTAGCGATCCGGAGAACATATTGCATATACAGTATGACACCGAGCCTATTTACCTGGACACCAACGTGCAGCCAGGGAAGACCTATTTCTATGTAGTTACCGCTATAGACAGACTGAAGAACGAAAGCGAACGAACGCCGACCATAGCAGTTACCGTTCCGGTATTGTAAGTTACTGATCTATAGCAGAGTTATCAGCCCTTTATCAACTAACTGCTTTAAATAGATATCAAGCTGTGCGTCTCCCATGCCGTATATCTTTTCCGTTTGCCAAAATTGGGCGTATATATCCCCCTTTTGGTTATGGCCGGCATTATAAGTAGCTAAAAGCTTGTGGTGGACGAGATTAAGGCCGTCGGAATCAACATGCAGCCTTTGTACATGTGCCTGCATTGCCGCCTTTAGGTTGTGCATATTGCCCCAAAAGGGAGTTTCTATCAGCCACTGCTCTAGCAAAGCTTTATCGCTTTTAACATACAATTCCCATGCTTCGGCGGCAAGGGTAAAATCATATTCACTCAGCTGCAGCCTGATGTTATCATATAGATAATCAAGCTGTTCGCCATCAAGTTCACCCATGCCATTAAAGTTTTTTACACCCGGGAACTCATTCGGGCTGATGAGGTAAACAGCTGGTTGCGAGAGGTTTGTTTGCTGTCGCAAGAGCATCATCACTGCCAGAAGGTTCACCTGGCAGTGGAGGTCAAACTCAAACCAGAGGTTTATCTCTTCGTACGGCTCACTAAGCATCTCAAGTGGCACAATCATGCCGTCATGATAGTTTTCAGGTGTTTCGTTAAAGGTACTGCACACCCAATCAGACCGTAACTGCCAGAAATCTGCCGAATCCACGTTTAATATAACGGGCCCTTCAGATAAAGCCTCTCGCCAGATCATAACATCACCATCAATGCCGGCCTGGTTAAACCCGGTTAAAGTTGCGTCGCCGTTGAGGATGTGGAGGGTAGGTGCATTCATATGTGGTGGTCAAAAACCTTCAAAAACCACACTTTTTTAAAATAATGTGTGACCAGAAAGATAACAAAATAAAACAGGCGTTACTATTAGCAACTACTCGTTCAGAAGGGCTCTCAGGCTCTCAATTGTGTCGGCTTCTTCCTTGGGTTTATCATGCCTCCAGCGAAGGATGCGGGGGAACCGCAAAGCAATGCCCGACTTATGCCGGGTAGATTTATTTATTCCCTCAAACCCTATCTCAAAGACCAGTTCGGGTTTAACGGTCCTTACCGGTCCGAACTTTTCCAGGGTGTTGCGTTTTACAAAATAATCAACCTTGTTTATCTCCTGATCTGTTAGGCCGCTATAGGCTTTCGCGAAGGGTACTAGTTTGTCGCCGTCCCATACGGCGAAGGTATAGTCGGTATATAGGTCAGCGCGCCGGCCATGGCCTTTTTGCGCGTAGATCATTACCGCATCTACAGACAGCGGGTCTATCTTCCATTTCCACCAGTCACCGCGGCGGCGGCCCACCTGGTATGTCGCGCCTTTACGTTTTAGCATGATGCCTTCTGCGATCATAGCGCGCGATTGCTCCCTTGTCTTTTCCAGCTCGGCCCAACTGTTAAATGCTATTAAGGCCGATATACGGAATACATCCGGAAAAGGTGTATCGGCCTGCAGCTGCTCTAATATGCTGCGGCGTTCAGACTGACTTTTGTATCTAATGTCTTCGCCATTGTACTCCAGGCAGTCGTAAACTATAGTAGCTACCGGGCTGTCGGCCAAAATTTTCTTGCTGAGGTTTTTGCGGCCAATACGTGTTTGCAAAACGCTAAATGACATTGGCTGATCGTTTTGAAAGCTCAGGATCTCGCCGTCCAGCACGGTGCCGTCCGGTAGTGCATTTAAAAAGGGATGTAGTTCCGGGAACTTTTCTGTTGCCAGGTCCTCGCCGCGGCTCCAGATAAATATCTGCCCGTCGCGCTTTATCATTTGGGCGCGTATACCGTCCCATTTCCACTCGGCCTGCCAATCTTGCGCCGCGCCAAGCGAATGTTCAATCTCATCGGCCGTTTTACCTTTATCAGAGGTCTCCTGTATAGGATATGCCAGGAAGAAGGGATACGGCCGGGATATGTCATCACCTGCATGTTGTTCCTGCACCAGCTGTTCAAAGGTGTAGTCTTCCGGCATCCAGCTACCCATTATACGATGAGTAAGCGCCGGTGCTTCTATACCGGTAACATCTGCCAGGGCTTTTACCACCAGGTTTTGCGAAACTCCCACACGGAAACTCCCGGTAAGCAGCTTATTAAACACAAAGCGCTCCTGGTTATCCAGCATCGCCCATGAATTTAACAGCCATTGCTTCTTTTCATCCTCAGTTTTAACAGCAAGGGCGTTTATCTCTGCTATCCACTCCGTTAGTGTTTTACTGCTGCTCTCGTGGCTTTCGGGCATTAGCAAAGTCATAGTCTCGGCAAGGTCGCCCACTACATGGTAGCTTTCTTCAAAAAGCCACGCGGGGATATTTGACGCTTCCATTGCCCAGTTGCGTATTAGCGTAGAATTGATCTGCCGCTTGGGCTTTCTGCCGGTAAACAAGGCCAGCATATGCATCTTGTCTGTATCAGGCACGCTGGTGAAATAATCCTTCAGCACCTTTACTTTCTCGTTGGTCTTATTCGTCTCGTCTAAAGAGAGGAATAGCTGCGCAAATGCTTTCATGCGTCTGCCTCCTTAACTTCTTCCGTTTCTTTTTTTTCTTCGTTTTCGGTGATGGTTGCGTCTTCTTCCTCGCCGCCGTACAGGGTATGTACCTCCCGGGCGTTAAACCCAATTTCGTTAAGGTACCGAGTGAACGATGCCGTGTAGCCATGAGTGAGGTAAACGCACTCGCAGCCTGTAGCGTCTATGGCGCTTACCAGGCCATTCCAATCGGCATGGTCAGACATGATAAAACCACGATCAGCGGCTCGCCGGCGTTTCGCACCCCTTATAGCCATCCAGCCGCTGCAATACCCAAAGCTATAGGGCTGAAACTTCCGCATCCACGGTGTGCCAACAGCAGAAGGCGGCGCAAGGATAATGCCTTTGCGGACTTCCTCTTTAGGTGAGTCGAAAGTAATCCGGTGCGTAGGGTTCAGGATCACGCCATTGCGCCGAAGCGCTTCATTAGTGTTTTCGATAACCCCATGGGTATAAACCTTACCAATGCTGAGGTCGAGGTTTTGCAGGATGCGCTGCGCTTTACCCAGCGAGTAGCCAACTATTATGGTACCAAGTCCGTTTTCCACATTGCTTTGCCACCAGCTGTTCACATCAGTAAATAACTGCGACTGTGGTTTCCAGGTGTAAACCGGCATACCGAAGGTACATTCGGATATGAAATGGTGGCATTTAACCGGTTCAAACGGGGTAGATATCCCGTCGTCCTCAGTTTTATAATCGCCGGATACCACCCAAACCTGTCCCTTATAACTTACCCTTATTTGTGCCGAACCAATAACGTGCCCTGCGGGGAACAGGCAAACTTCTACACCGTTCTTCATTACGGTTTCGCCATAGGCTACCGTTTGCAAATTGATGTCGCCAAGGCGATAGTAAAGCACCTCGCGCGACAGCTCATGCGCAAGGTAGCGCTTATGCCCTACATAGGCGTGGTCTGCATGGGCATGCGTAATTACCGCATCGTCCACAGGTTTCCATGGGTCTATATAAAAATCGCCGTGTTCGCAGTAAATACTGCGGTCGGTAAACTCTAGCAGTGGTTTGGCCATATGTAACTAATTAAACCAGCAGCAGCACAATAAGTTTGATGTACCGCTTCGCTGGTATTATGTGCCTTTATGCTTCTGCTTTTATGCTATAATAAACTAGCTTTGCGGCATGGCTAAGCTAAAATCCTTTGTCAACAACCCGTACCAGGAGAACACCTATTTATTGTATGATGATAGCGGCGAATGCGCCATTATTGACCCGGGGATGTATACTTCGGCAGAGCAAAATGCAGTAGTAAACTTTATAACAGAAAACAGCCTTAAACCGGTGTTGCTGTTAAACACGCACTGCCATATAGACCACGTGCTGGGCAACAAATTTGTGTTTGACCAATACGGGCTAAAGCCGAGGTTTAACATAGGGGAAAGCGAAACGCTTGCATCAGTAGTGGTGTATGCCCCGGCAATGGGGTTCAGGTACGATGCCTCTCCATTACCTGACGAGTATTTGCCCGAAAGTGGTACTATTGCGTTTGGCCAAACATCACTGGAGCTGATTTTTGCGCCCGGACATTCGCCCGCGCACCTTTGTTTTTACGACAAGGGAGACAATATTTTGATAGGCGGCGACGTACTGTTTCGCAACAGCATAGGCCGTACTGACCTTCCCGGCGGCAACCACAATCAGCTGATAGAAAATATAAAGGCGAAACTTTTTGTTCTCCCAGATGATTGTACCGTATACCCGGGCCATGGTCCCGAAACAACAATTGGTTACGAAAAACAGCACAACCCTTACCTGTAAAGTTTGAATACATCCATTTACATAGCCAAGCGATACCTGTTCAGCAAGAAGCAGACGCATGCCATCAACATTATTTCGGGCATATCCATGCTGGGGGTATTGGTGGGCAGCGCAGCGCTTATAATCATACTATCGGTGTTCAACGGCTTTGAAGAGGTTATTCTTTCTCTGTACAGCGACTTTACGCCTGAAATAAGGATAGAACCGAGGTTGGGCAAAACCTTTGACCCCAATACAACATACTTTGCTGCGCTGAAAAAAGATGGGCGAATATTTTCTTACACCCCGGTATTGCAGGAAAAGGTGCTGCTGAGATACGGCGACAAACCTTTTATTGGAACCATTAAGGGCGTGAGTGACGACTTTTTGAAGAAGAAGGACTTAGACAGCGTTTTACGGGCAGGGTCATTTACGCTTAAGGACGACCGGTACTACTACGCCGTTATAGGCACAACCATAGAGCAAAGCCTTGGTGTAAGTATAAAAGACCAGTTTACCCCGCTGCAGATTTACTCGCCCAGGCGTACCAGCAGCAATGCGGCAAACCCCATGAACGATTTTGCCTTCCGGCCAATAACCCCATCCGGTGTATTTTCTATCCAGGCGGAGTTTGATGACATGGTGATTGTGCCTATTGAATTTACCCGCGACCTGCTGGACGAGCCGGTGAAGGTTTCGGCTGTAGAGATAAACCTGAAACCCGGCACAAATATAGATGATGTGCAGGAGGAGATTACAGATAAGATTGGGAACAACTACGTAGTTAAGAACCGCAAGCAGCAAAACACCGAACTTTATAAAACCATTAATTACGAGCGCTGGTCCATTTTCATGATCCTTACTTTCGTACTCATCATTGCCATTTTCAACATCATTGGTTCTCTTACCATGCTGGTGATGGATAAGCGTAAAGACATTGCCATACTTACCAGCCTGGGGGCAAGCAAAACACTGATACAAGGAATATTCTTTTTTGAGGGTATGATGATATCTATGGTGGGGCTGGTAATTGGCGTGGCCGTGGGTACTTTGGTATGTGTTGTACAGCAGCAGTTTAAACTCATAAAAATGGGTGCTGAGCTATCCGTACTGGACGCTTACCCGGTTGCCTTTAACCCGGGCGATTTTCTGCTGGTGTTTGTTACGGTACTCTTTATAGCCGTTATTGCTTCGGGCATAAGCGCCCGCTTAAGTGTAAAAGGCCTGGACGAGATAAAGCAGGACCTGTAAACAAGACCGAAGCCATTTGTCTTCGATTCTTCAATGTCAGTCTGAGCTTGTCGAAGACCTGTACGCCTCGTTAATGGTTCGACAGGCTCACAATGACAAGTTCATTATCATGTTAGTCTAAGCTTGTCGAAGACCTGTACGCCTCGCTAATGGTTCGACAAGCTCGCCATGACAAGTTCATCAGCATGTCAGTCTGAGCTTGTCGAAGACCTGTACGCCTTACAAATGGTTCAACGGGCTCACCATGACAAGTTCATTAGCATGTCAGTCTGAGCTTGTCGAAGCCTGCGCACGTTCTAAACTTTCCACAGATCAACCTTAAAACAAAAAAAACGCTAGCTTTAACCATCGCCATGGTGGGGTTAAATAAAACAAACTCATTTACCTAAACAGCGTTATAATTATCATGGAATCAAAACGTCAGCAAAAATTTGCCGGGGTGATACAGCAGGACCTCGCTGCCATCTTTCAGCGCGAAGGGATGCATTTTCTGCCAAATACCCTTGTTACTATAACCAAAGTGCGTGTGACGCCCGATCTGGCCATAGCACGTGTGTTCCTCAGTTTCTTCAATGGTGCCGACAACCAGCAGTCGCTGCAAACGGTAAAGTCGCATGCGTCAGAGATCCGTTACAAACTTGGTGCACGCATAAAAGACCAGGTGCGTATAATACCGCAACTCGAATTTTTTATTGATGACACCAGCGACTACGTGGAGCGCATGGATAAAATTTTTGATAAGATCAGTAAAGAAGACCGCCAGCCGGACACCACCAGCGAAAGCTAAACCGTAATGAGCGCTACTGATAAGTTAGCTGCCGCGCTGGAAAACTACCAGGGTAGCATTGGCCGCGTTGTAGATTTTAATAGTGCTACAGATAAACTGTTGCCGCTGGACCTTACGGCTGCAAACAGCGAGCTAACGGCGGAGTTACTGGCAGATACAAAAGCTTTCGGGCGTTGGATAGATCAGAAGCTTGCCGCTGCCGAAGCGCGCTACGCTATTGGCGGGTACATGGAGCACCGCACTATTTACAGCCGAAGCGCACATTTTAACACAGCTGATGAGCCGCGCCGGTTACATTTAGGGGTAGATATTTGGGGCGATGCCGGCACACCGGTTTACACACCAATAGATGGCCTTGTACACTCCTTTGCAGACAATAACAACTTTGGCGATTACGGCCCTACCATTATCTTACAGCATAGCGTAAATGGGCTTACGTTTTATAGCTTGTATGGCCACCTGAGCAGGAAAAGCCTGGAAGTGCTTTACGAAGGTAAGGCGGTTAAGGCAGATGAACAGATTGCCACCTTAGGTGCCGACGACGAGAACGGACAATGGCCGCCGCACCTACATTTTCAGCTGATGCTTGATGTGGGCGGCATGCGGGGAGATTACCCGGGCGTGGGAAAGTACTCGCAAAAGGAAGTTTACGAGCAGAACATTCCCGATCCGGGCTTGTTGTTGAGGTTACACAACATAGCATAACTTGCCCTGTTGTGTAACCACTTTATTATAGTTAGGCTCAATTGCTTTTTACAAGTTAGTGCTTATATTTGCCACGCTAAAAAACATCATTTTATTACATAATGAGAGAGATACAATTCAGAGAAGCCCTGCGTGAAGCCATGACGGAAGAAATGCGCAAGGACGAAAATATATACCTGATGGGCGAAGAGGTTGCCGAATATAACGGCGCTTACAAAGTAAGCCAGGGTATGCTCGACGAATTTGGCGCTAAGCGCGTAATAGATACCCCTATCTCTGAGTTGGGTTTTGCCGGTATTGGTATTGGTTCGGCTATGAACGGCCTGCGCCCAATCATCGAGTTCATGACCTTTAACTTCTCGCTGGTAGCTATCGACCAGATCATCAACGGCGCAGCCAAAATGATGTCTATGAGCGGTGGCCAGTTCTCTGTACCAATCGTTTTCCGCGGCCCAACAGGTAACGCAGGTATGTTGAGCTCTCAGCACAGCCAGTGCTTCGAGAACTGGTACGCAAACTGCCCGGGTCTGAAAGTGGTTGTTCCATCTAACCCGTACGATGCTAAAGGCTTATTAAAATCAGCCATTATCGATCCGGATCCGGTTATCTTCATGGAGTCGGAAGTTATGTACGGCGATAAAGGTGAAGTACCAGAAGAGACTTATTACATTGAAATAGGTAAAGCAAAGGTTACTAAAGAAGGTAATGATGTTACCCTTGTTGGTTTCGGTAAGATCATGAAAGTGGTTAATGCAGCAGCAGCAGAGCTTGAAAAAGAAGGCATCCACGCTGAAGTGATTGACCTGCGTTCTGTTCGTCCTATCGACTACCCGACCATTATAGAATCAGTGAAGAAAACTAACCGCCTGGTGATCGTAGAAGAAAGCTGGCCGCTAGGTTCAATAGCTACTGAAGTTGCCTTCAAAGTTCAGAAAGATGCATTTGATTACCTTGATGCACCTATCCTGCGCATTATGGGCGGAGACGTTCCCCTTCCTTACGCACCAACCCTGATTCAGGAATATCTTCCAAACCCAGAGCGTGTAATTAAAGCAGTAAAAGAAGTAATGTACGTTAACAAGTAATTGTTAATGTCTTGAAATAACAACAAGAAAGCCTCCCAAATGGGGGGCTTTCTTGTTAATTTATGTACGTATTTTTGCACTTATATAAGTACTATGGACGAGTTGATTGTAAAGGATAGTAATGGTAATCGTTTAAGCGATGGCGATAGTGTAACATTGATCAAAAGCCTAAAGGTAAAAGGCGGTGGCACCACTCTTAAACAAGGCACGTTGGTGAAAAATATAAAACTCACCGACAATGACGAAGAGGTTGATTGTAAAGTAGACGGAATGAAGATAGTACTGCGGACGGAGTTTCTAAAGAAGCGGTAACAACGGGTGTTGGACATCAATGATGGTGGTTGTCCCTCAATTAACGTATTTGGTTTTGAATTAAAAACTTGTATCTTTAAAAATGCCCACGCAAGAAAACCGCAAGTTGTTTTTCCCGCTGCTAATTTTTATCGGCATGGTGGCGGTGGGTGTTAATACCATTAATAAGGCCATTGCCTCGCACCAAACCTGGCGGTTGGTTATTGCAGTTATCCCAACCATTATGTTCAGCGCGGCTACTATACTGGTTATTATGAAGTACAAGTATGGCAGCAAGGAATCTGAAGAAGAGACCGATCACCACACTATAGACTAATACTACTGGTTTATCAGTATATTCTCGCCAAATTTTTTTGATACCGTTGCAGGCTCTCCATCATTAATGCTGATGACAAGCGAGCTATCATAAGCTATTTTCTCTACAAGCTGTATTTTGGTGCCAATGCTTATGCTTAATTTCTGCAGGTATTGCAGGAAAGCGCTGGTGGTATCTTTAACGGCTGCAACGCGGCATGCTGTACCAGTCTTCACGTCTGCAAGGGTTACAGAGTAGCGCTTGGCCATTTTACCATTGGCTTTGGGTATAGGGTCTCCGTGCGGGTCGTACTCCGGGAATCCAAGGAACTTATCCAACCTGTCGGCAAGCGAGGCGTCTTTTATGTGTTCCAGCTCCTCGGCAATGTCGTGGATCTCGTCCCAATGGTAGCCCAACTTTTCCAGCAGAAAAACTTCCCAAAGCCGGTGACGGCGGACGATCAGTGTTGCATCCTTCTGTCCTTGCGCAGTAAGCTCAACCCCCTTCTTTTTATCGTAAGAGATCAGCTGCTTATCTGTAAGCTTACGGATCATATCCACTACCGATGCAGGATTGTTACCCAGCGACTCTGCTATAGCCGTAGGAGTTATCTTCTGGCCTTTATCCAACCCTAGACGATAAATACATTTAAGATAATTTTCTTCTGAAAGCGTGATCATGATCGAGTAATTAGTGCCTGAATGAAAATCCAATAAAGTACACCTTATCAGCGCCTTTGTTTAAGCCGTAATTTAAGCCGGCATCAATGTTAAGATTGCTGTTTACCGAGAAAACAAACCCGCCGTTTGCGAAAAAGTCGGCATTTTTGGTGTATGTGCTGTAGGTAGTGTAAGCCTCTACAAAGCCGTCTACTTGCTTAAACAACGATCTCCCGAAAGTGAAAGAGTACAGCAGCTCGTTATAATACTTGTTATCCTCTTCCTTTACAAAGCTTGCACTAACCTGTGAGCCAAATTTAACTTCATCAGTAACCTCTGCCGCAAACGGGAATGTTATACCTCCTTGTACGCCATTGTTTTCGAAAGATGAGGTAGGGAACGATATAAATGGCAGTACAGCCAGTGCGGTTTTGCCGCCGTTGCTTCCCCATAGGTTATACTTAAACCGCAGGGTAATATCATCAAATCCGCTGCTTTTGTTCAGCAGCTTACCCGTTTGTACATCTCGTTCCGTATTGCTGACAAAGATTGGCACTACGAGTTGTATGTCGGTTTTAGCAGATAAACCAAGCTTGTAGTTTGCTACATGGTAGCTGTTTTGAATACTACGGATGCCATCGCTTGTGTTTCGCACATGCCTGTAAAGGTCACTTTCTACCTGGAAGTGCCCTGCTTCAACGGTATAGGCACTTTCTGTTACGTCGGGCCGGTCCGTTTCCATTTCTTTCATTTTATCAGCAGGCACAGGGTGGGTCAGGTTGTAGCGTTTGATCGTATCGCCCTGTCCAAATGCATCATTAAAGCCTAAGCACATTAGTAAGGCTACTGCTAAATAAAAGTATCTCATTCCGCCAAAGCTAACTATAAATTAGAATAATAAAATAAATAAAATTAGGCATGACTAATTTTATTGAACTGTTGATGTTTTCTTTTGATATTTCATCAAATTCCCTCAACTTCGACCGCCGATTGTAGCGTTTAAGCTGCAGTGGGTAATATTCATTTTCAGATTTGTGGAAGCATATAGTATAAAAATAGCGCAGGAACTGGCCATCGGCAGCAAGCAGGTAAGCGCAACCATCAGCTTATTAGACGAAGGCGCTACTGTGCCCTTTATCTCGCGTTACCGTAAAGAACTCACGGGCAGCCTGGACGAGGTTCAAGTAGCTGCTATTCGCGACCGTGTACAGCAACTACGCGATCTTGATAAACGCAGGGAAGCTATCCTGAAGTCGTTAACAGACATGGGAAAACTAACGCCCGAACTAGAGCAGCAGGTAAATGCAGCAGAGAACATGGTGCAGCTAGAGGATATTTACCTGCCATACCGCCCTAAACGGAAAACCCGTGCAACAACTGCAAGGGAGAAAGGCTTGCAGCCACTTGCCGATAGCTTACTGGAGCAGAAGAACCTTAACACAGAACAGGAAGCCGGTAAATATATTGACGCTGATAAAGGCGTTAATACTGTAGAAGAAGCGCTTGCCGGGGCACGAGACATTATTGCAGAATACATTAGTGAACATGCCGAAACACGCGCCAAAATGCGCCAGCTTTTTACTGAAAAAGGTGTGTTCGAGTCGAGGGTGGCACCAGGTAAGGAAGCAGCTGGCATAAAGTACAAAGACTATTTTGAATGGACCGAGCCTGTAAAGTCTGCCCCGTCTCACCGGGTGCTGGCCATGCGCAGGGGAGAGAAAGAAGAGATACTGTGGCTGGATATAAAGCCAAATGAAGAAGACGCCATAGACCTGCTGGAGCGTGAGTTTGTAACGGCAAACAACGCCGCATCGGAACAGGTGAAGCTGGCAATTGCCGACGGCTATAAACGCCTGCTTAAACCATCCATGGAAACGGAGATACGCCTGCAAACCAAGAAAGCTGCAGATGAAGAAGCGATAAGGGTGTTTGCCGAAAATGCAAGGCAGTTATTGCTGGGTGCGCCGCTTGGGCAAAAGCGCATTATGGCTATCGACCCGGGTTTCCGCACAGGATGCAAGCTGGTGTGCTTAGACGAGCAAGGCAAGCTGCTGGAGAACACAGCTATTTACCCGCATACGGGTGCAGGGCAGGCTAAAGAGGCGGAAAAAACAGTTCGGCATTTATTTGAGCAGTACAATATAGAAGCCATTGCTATTGGCAATGGGACCGCCGGGCGCGAAACAGAGTTGTTTGTAAGAAACCTGAACTTACCCAACGCGGTAATCGTAATGGTGAATGAAAGCGGCGCATCTATCTACTCGGCTTCTGAGGTTGCCCGGGAGGAGTTTCCGGATAAGGATATTACGGTGCGCGGCGCCGTTTCTATCGGCCGGCGTTTGATGGACCCGTTGGCAGAACTGGTGAAGATAGACCCAAAATCAATAGGGGTAGGGCAGTACCAGCACGATGTTGATCAGAACAGACTACAAACCTCGCTTGATGATACCGTAATCAGTTGTGTAAACGCTGTAGGCGTAGAGCTGAATACTGCTTCAAAGCAAATTTTGGCCTATGTGTCGGGCTTAGGGCCAACGCTGGCGCAAAACATTGTAGAATACCGTAATACAAACGGCGCCTTTAAACGCCGCGATCAGCTAAAAAAAGTAGCCCGCCTGGGCGACAAAGCCTATGAACAGGCGGCAGGCTTCCTGCGCATACGTGGTGCCGAAAACCCGCTTGATGCAAGCGCTGTACACCCGGAGCGTTACGCCCTTGTAGAACAAATGGCCAGGGATAATAAATGTACCGTGCAGGACTTGATTCGCGATTCGCAGCTGCGTAAAAGTATACCACTGCAGCGCTACGTTTCGGATACGGTTGGCTTACCCACATTAAACGACATCATGGCGGAACTTGCCAAGCCCGGACGCGATCCGCGCGAGCAGTTTGAAGCCTTCAGCTTTACGGAAGGCGTAAATGCCATAAGTGATCTTAAGGTAGGGATGAAGCTGCCCGGCATCGTCACCAACATTACCAATTTTGGAGCCTTTGTAGATATTGGCGTACATCAGGATGGATTGGTGCACCTGAGCCAGATCACCAACCGGTACATAAAAGACCCTAACGAGGTATTGAAAGTGCACCAGCGCGTAAAGGTAACTGTTACTGAGATAGATGTTAACCGGAAGCGGATCTCGTTATCTATGAAGGAGAACGAAAAACGCGAAGCCCCTGCTAGCAGGCCAAGAGACAATAAACAACCGTTTAAACCGCAAAGTAAGCCAACCAGGCAAGAGCCTGAAACAGATATGGCTAGTAAGCTGGCTGCGTTACGCAATAAGTTCAAGTAATTAGCCCTTGTGTTTCCGCAGGCTTTGAAAGTCTATGTAGTAAAGAATTTTAAGCGAAAAGTTGTTGTTTTTAGGAACGTTGTAGGTATCCCGAAAGTTCTCAAAGTAACCCTGGTCTACCCTGCTGGCGCTTGTTACGGTCGAGTTTTTCCACGATATGCTTAACTCGCTGCCTGGAGTGAACTGCCACACATAAATCATATCAATATTCCAGAGGTTCAGGTTTTGGTTAATATTGTGGTCGAAATTGTTAGAAGTAAGCCCGGTTAAATAGCCGGCTTTATCTGCGCTAAAAAAATCTTTATAATCTACCTTACTCCAGTAGTGCCTTAGCCGCAGATTAAGCCCCATAATACCGCTGAATGTATATTTAAGATTGAAGATATTTTCTACAGTATGCACATTGCGCAATGCAAAAACTGCCTGGCCATCATTGTCCAAAGTGGCAAATCCGGTATAGTTAATACGAGGGCTGATGGTGACATCCTCGCCCAAAGAAAACTTGTTGCTCAGGCGCAGGTTAAAGAAAAGTTCCAGGTCATTACCGTGGCCCTTATAGCCATTGTTGACCCATTGGTCCGAGTACCAGAAACCGCCTGAAAACATTTTGGCCCGGTTGGTAGAGAGGTTCCAGTTAAGTGCAAAGTTTTCGGGGCGTTTAAATACCTGTCCATCCTGATGCGCTTCGTAAAAATCATTCCCTTCTACCCGGTAGTGTCCATTGATGTTTGCTTGCCACAAGTTTTTAAAGGTTCCGAATCCGCCGAAGTTTTGATTAAAGTATTGGAAGATGGATGGCGTAACAGTGCGTGAGTAATAAGTATTTGTCCACACACCCCATTGTGTAAACAGGTGCTTTGGCTTGTAATTAGTGTATGCTAAATCAAGGTTATGGTCTAAAAAGTTGCTGTTTTGCATATTACCAAGATCGTTCTGATCATAGTTTTTGCTCACCAGATCCTGCCCTAAACTCCATGTGAAGTTGCCCGATGATTTTCCGCCGAATACCTCATAGCTGTAACCGGTGCTGGTTGGTGTGCCCGGCCCATAAATATTGCTCATGAAGGCATAGCCGTTTAGCTTGTAGGTGTTCTTTTTATTGTTAAGGGTGTAAACAAATCCGCCTACATCTGCACTGTAGTCTTTGTTAAAGCGGGTAACGTTGGTGTTGATGAAGGTTATTGCCGAATTGTTTTTCAAGTTCTGATCAAGCACAATAATGTTGTAGTTGGCTACTGGGCTTGTTTCTACCTGCCGCTTATTGCCCTCCTTATCTTCTACAACCGCAAAAGCGCTGTTGGTTATTGCGTTAAATACACCTATGCCCAGCCCTTTTGATGTACGGCCCGAAAATTTGAACGCGTTGAGGAGTTTAGTTTCTGTCGGATTACTGATCACTTCTTCACCATCAGCCAGTCCCTGGTAAGCCCTGTTGGAATGGATGGGCCCGCCGCCAACACGTCGCGAATAAAAAAGATTTCCCTTATTAAACAGTTCTGTGCCCTCGGTAAAGAATGGCCGGTTCTCATTATACTTCACCTCGAAAGGTGTAAGGTTAAGCACCTTATTATCTGACTGTACCTGGCCAAAGTCGGGTATCAGGGTAAGGTCAAGCGTAAATGCGTCGTTAATGCCGTACTTAACATCCATCCCGCCGTTTACTGATGCAGTTGTATTTTTTACCCCGGCGGTGTTGTACGGGTAATGGTTAACGTAAGTAGAAAAGTAGGGATAAAATGCTAACCTTACGGGTGGCTGTAGCTTTTCTAAACCTGTAAGAATACCTTCCTGGTTAATAAAGCCGTTCATTTTTGGGTCTACCTCGTTCCAGAAGAGCTGCTGCTGTATGCGCTGACGCTTACGGATAAGGTTCATGCCCCAGGTTTGTACGTCCTTTTTTGCAAAGCGCAGTGCCGAATAGGGGATGCGCATCTCAGCTGTCCACCCGTGTTCATCAACATGAACCTTGCTGGTCCAAACAGCATTCCAGTTTGGGTCCTCAGTATTACCTTCTGAATTGGGCGGTGTATATTTTGCATCAAACTGGCTATTGGCAGATGTTACAAAGAAGCCCGTGCCGTTGATCCCGTCCTTATAAGTATCGAATATAACACCAATAAAATCCGCATTTCCTACCTGGTCGCGGGTGGCGATTTCCTTTGCTACCTTGTCACCAGATGTTTCATACATGCGGGCGCCTACGTAAATGGCGTTATTATCGTATATGATCTTTACTTCCGTACGTTCTTCTGCTTTTTCGTGCACGCCTGCATTGGGTTGCAGTTCTACAAAGTCTGTAGCAACAGGCACATTGTCCCATACCTTATCGTCAAGTACGCCGTCTAATTTAGGTGGTGTCTCGGTCTTAGTAGCAACAAGTGTCTTTTTCGGTTTTTGCGAAAAGGCGGTAAGTGTTGCTACAGTAAGCAGTAGGATAAAAATGAACTTCATCGATCAGGTAATAGGTGATAAGATGCACAAAGCAAGTAAAACGTTACAGCAGTAGTTGTTAAATATTAGTTAAAGCGTGTTAAAATTTCTTAATGTAGAATGTTATTGAGCCGATTGGCTTCAAAATCATACCTTTGTATCCTCAAAAATTGCTATAATAATGTTTGAAAATCTTTCGGATAAGCTCGACAGGGCGTTCAAAGTATTAAAAGGACAAGGATCCATTACCGAGATAAACGTGGCCGAGACCATGAAGGAGATACGTAAAGCTCTCCTTGATGCCGACGTTAACTATAAAACAGCTAAAACCTTTACAGATGATGTAAGGCAAAAAGCGATTGGCCAGAATGTATTAACCTCTATTTCTCCGGGCCAGTTGCTTACCAAGCTCATGAACGATGAGCTTACCGAGTTGATGGGTGGCACCACTGCCGACCTGGAACTGAAGGCATCGCCAACTATTATACTCATAGCAGGCCTTAATGGTGCGGGTAAAACAACCTTCACCGGTAAGCTGGCCAATTTTCTTAAAACTCAAAAGAACAAAAAACCTTTACTGGTTGCTGATGATATTTACCGCCCGGCTGCTATTGACCAGTTAGAAGTGTTGGGCCAGCAGGTAGGTATACCGGTTTACTCTAACCGTGAGTCTACCGATCCAGTTGCTATAGCCCGCGAAGGTATTGCCCAGGCAAAGCAGAACGGTAACAACGTGGTAATTATAGATACCGCCGGTCGTTTGGCTATAGACGAGGCCATGATGCAGGAGATAGAGCGCGTTAAAGCCGCTGTAAACCCGCACGAGATATTATTTGTGGTTGACTCCATGACCGGACAGGATGCGGTGAATACCGCAAAGGTGTTTAACGATCGCCTGGATTTTACCGGTGTGGTACTAACCAAGCTGGATGGTGATACCCGCGGTGGTGCGGCGCTATCTATCAAGTCGGTAGTAAATAAGCCGATTAAATTCATAGGTACAGGCGAGAAGATGGAAGCGCTCGACGTTTTCCACCCGGATCGTATGGCATCCCGTATCCTGGGCATGGGCGACGTTGTTTCCCTGGTAGAGCGTGCGCAACAGCAGTTCGACGAAAAAGAAGCTGCCGAGTTGCAGAAGAAGATCCGCAAGAACAAGTTCGACTTTAACGACTTCTACAGCCAGATACAGCAGATCAAAAAGATGGGGAACATGAAGGATCTCATTGGCATGATACCGGGTGTTGGCAAAATGATGAAGGATGTTGAAGTAGGTGATGACGCTTTTAAATCTATTGAAGCAATCATCCAGAGCATGACACCTAAAGAGAAAGAAAATCCAGACCTGATCAATCCAAGCCGCCGTGCCCGTATAGCAAAGGGCTCAGGTACGGACCTTGCCGAGGTAAACCGCTTAATGAAGCAGTTTGAGGATATGCGCAAAGTGATGAAGCAAATGAGCAACCCTGCAGCTATGGCCAACATGATGCGCCGGATGCCTAAGATGTAAGTTAACTTAAAATTTTGATAAGAGCCTCAGCAGTAATGTTGCGGCTCTTATTGTAAATTACAGCCCTATCTTTATGCAAATGAAATCAGTTACATCTATCATACTGCTTTTTATATCACCAATTGTATTTGCACAAACTAAGCGCGTTACAAAGGAAACTCCGCAGGGTACGGTAAAATACTTCGTTTTAAAGTCTGACAAGAAAGTCAAAACAGGTTCTTACGAAATTTACGCTGAAAATGGGCCTTCGGTTACTGTAAGGGGCTTTTATAAAGATGATCTTAAAGATAGTTTGTGGCAATTTTTTGCTCAACAAAAACTTGTTGCCGAGGAACACTATCGAAATGGTAATAAGTGTGATATATGGACCGGGTACAACCGAGGCTTCGAACGCTTAAAATACGATCCTGTAAAAAATGATCTGTCGCTTTACATTCCTGCAAAGATGGATAGCATGTTTAATATCACTCTATTGGGCATGCCTCCAGGAGCGGTATTAGAGCGAATTCCAATATACTTAGGCGGCAATTACACAATTGCCTATCTTCTGGCCCGTAACATCCGGTATCCTGCAACTGCACGTACCCTAAACAAACAGGGCGAACTGACCCTGACGCTTACACTTGACGAAGAAGGGAACATGGCCAACTGCTTTATTAAAGATAAACTTGGTTATGGGCTGGATAATGAAGTGTTAAGGGTTGCGCAGATGTTACCTGGAAGCTGGGTGCCGGCCATGGCAGGTGGAAAAAAAGTTGCATCACAAATAGATATTCCGATTGCTTTTGAATTAAATGCCACCGAACCGAGGGCTCATAAACCCGGAGAAATAGTTATATCAGCATTTAGCGTCATGAGATAAGTTAATCCTTCCTTGTAAAAAACCCCTTACACAAGCGGTCTTTTCCTTATTTTTTCTAAACTTTAACGCTTAAACTTTTTACTGATCATGATCTTTTCTATACCTGCACGCCGGTTGCTTTTGGTTGCACTGGCCGTTTCGGCTTTGTCTACTGCCCAGGCACAAAAAAAGCAGCTCACCACCGGGCAAATGCTCAAGAACGAGCCTAATAAAGTAGTTACCCCATTACCAATAATCACCGGCTGGGCAGATGATACTCACTATTTAAAAAGCCTGGGTCGCCGCGGCGGAGGAGGTGGTGGACAGGTTTCGGTTGACGTAGTAAGCGGTACCGAAACACCGTATACTCCACCAGAGAAGGACATGAGCGTTAGCATGCGAGATAAAGACATCTACCTGAAAAAAGCAGATGGTACCGAAACCCGCCTCACCAAAACTGCCGACGAAGAGCAAAACCCGACACTTTCTCCCGATAACAGCAAGGTAGCTTATACATTCGCCGGCAACCTGTACATACTGGATGTTGCAAGCGGCAAAGTATCTCAAATTACAACAGACGGTACCGATGTTATTTACAACGGCTATGCATCTTGGGTTTACTACGAGGAGATATTGGGCCGCGCATCACGGTACAAAGCGTTCTGGTGGTCACCGGATAGCAAGACTTTGGCGTGGATGCACTTTGATGATACAAAAGTTCCCATGTTCCCGCTGTACAACTCGGCCGGGCAGCATGGCTTTACCGAGCTGACCCGTTATCCGGAACCGGGAGATCCGAACCCGAAAGTTAAACTTGCATTTTATAACCTGCCAGGCAATAAGGTAACCTGGGCCGACTTCAACGAGAACGATGACACATACCTGGGCACACCATACTGGTCGCCGGATGGCACGTCGTTGTGGATGCAATGGATGAACCGCGATCAGAACAACATTAAAATATACGCGGTAAACCCGTCCACAGGTGGCAAAAAAGAACTGTACGACGAGAAGCAAAAAACCTGGGTAGAATGGTTCAAGGACATTAAGTTCCTGCAGAACAACCAGGGCTTTATAGTAACAACAGATAAAAGCGGCTGGGAGCACATCTACTGGTACGGTATGGATGGTAAGCTGAAATCGCAGATTACCAATGGCAACTTTACCGTAACCGGGATGCAGTACGTAGACGAGAAGAACAAGCTGGTTTACTTCACCGCACGTAAAGAGAACAGCGCCCGTGTAGATTTCTACAAGATTGGATTTAACGGCAAAGGACTTACCCGCCTTACAGCAGGTGAGTATAACCACACCATATCATTGTCGCCTAACGGCTTATACTTTACCGACACCTACTCAAACGTAGCTACCCCGGCGAAAACGGCTATCTACGACAATAAAGGCAAACTGGTTAAAGATGTAGCAGACAGCAAAGGTGCTGAGTATGATCAGTATCAACTGGCAACTACGCAGCTGGTGCGCATAAAAACCTCTGATGGCTTTGATCTGCCGATGACCGTAATGCTGCCGTTAAACTTTGATCCGGCAAAGAAATATCCGGTTGTGATCAGCATTTATGGCGGGCCTAACGCAGGTACAGTTATGGATACCTGGCGCTTCAGCGGCATGAGCCAGTGGTGGGCAAAAGAAGGTGTAGTACAGGTAGCGATGGACCACCGTGCTTCAGGTCACTTTGGTAAAGTAGGCCAGAACTACATTTACAAAGATTTGGGTAAATGGGAAATGGCAGACTATTCGGCGATGGTGAAATATCTTGAAGAAAAGTACAGTGTAGACCCGGCAAAAGTTATGATCACTGGCGGCAGCTATGGCGGTTATGTTACCGCATACGCGCTTACCTATGGTGCGGATGTATTTACCCACGGCATAGCAAACTTTGGTGTAATGGACTGGAGCCTGTATGATACCCATTATACCGAACGCTTTATGGGTACCCCGCAAAACAATCCCGAAGGTTACAAACGCAGCTCGGTACTTACTTACACCAAAAACCTGAAAGGCGTGCTGCGCATTGTGCATGGTACAATGGATGATAACGTACACATGCAAAACAGCATACAACTTACCAGCAAACTACAGGATGAAGGCAAGCATTTCGAGTTCATGCTGTACTCCGGCCAGCGTCATGGTTTCCGCGATCCGGAGAAAGCGGCTCATCAAACGATGGAGAACAACGCGTTTATTTACAAGTACCTGTTAGAAAAGCCGGTGCCCGCAGAACTTGCGGCAAAGTAATTTGAAAGCGGCTTAGGCCGCTTTTTTATATCTTTAAATATGGAAGCCCAAATCTACAAGATTGATCAAACGCAACTAAATAAACTAAGGAATAAAACGATCCTGCGCGGATTGATTATCATCATACCGTCGCTACTTATTATTACAGCAATACAATATTTGCAAGATGGGAACAGATCTCTTATGCCGTCTTTCCTTACTTATTGTATTATGATTCCTATAGTGTTAATCCCTATATATATCGGAGCAAATAAGGCTAAGAAGTCCTACAGTACAATGGAGATTGTTCTTTCAACAAATGGTATCGAACGCAGGGCTGAGGCTTGGCCTTTTAGGCGGATAAGTTGGACAAATGCCGTTATAACTAAAAAGCCAGATGGTACTATAGTTATAAATGATAAAACTGTAAGTAAATTTAGTAGGTGGATGTATGGAGCCGGCCGGCTTTTTATACAGCCCGAGATTGTTGATTATACTAAATTGGAAACAGAATTATATAGGCGAAGCACGGGAAGCCAGTCTTATGAACATTACACGGGCATCGGTAAATAGATGTAAAACATAAGGTAGAACAAATTTTATTGTGACTATCTTAACTTTTCAAAATATAATTCTAATTTGCACAACAAATAAAGGCGGAGTGCGTTAAACTAAGTAACAGCACGATAGTCAAAATAAACACATTTGTTAACCTAAAACAGACACGTTATGCAAAGAGCTTATCAATCCATTTATGTATCGTTTTACAGGTGGAACTTTAAAACATTTGGCCAGGGCAAAAGCCTGCCGGAATTCCGTTCTATGTTCAACGTTAGCTTCCTGCTGGTAGTGGTGCTTACCAATGCCATGCTGCTTACCAAGTTATTGGTTAAGGCAAATTGGTTAACATTGGGTATGGGTGCTTGTGTTGCCATTGTTGCAGGCGCTATTATGTTCCTGCTGGCAAATCATTTCATATTGCTCAATAACAAACGCTTCAGTAAATTGAATATGCAATTGGCAAGTATGGACCACAGAAAGGTTAATATCTATTCTACCGCTCTGCTTGTTAACGTTTGCATAGCTTGCAGCCTTTGCTTTTTGTAAGCAAGCGCTGCTGCTTATGAACTAAGCAATCTCCAATAAGTTGTTGCCTTGCCGTTAGATATCAAACAGCATTGTTATCTTTCGCTGATAAATGGAACAACGGGCATTTAAGATTAATAATTTTGATCTGCTTCGGTTGCTGGCCGCAACCGAAGTGATCTTTGATCATTATTACCAGCATCTAAAACTTCCCCTTAGCCATACTGCGTTAAAAATCATTTACCTGTTCCCCGGCGTTCCGGTATTCTTTGTTATCAGTGGCTATTTAATTTCCGCTTCTTACGAGCGTAACAATAGTTTAAAGAACTATGTGCGCAACCGCGCGCTCCGTATTTACCCCGGTTTGTGGGGGTGCCTGCTGGTTACTGTTATTGTTCTCTCGTTTACCGGGGCCAGCTTTCTTAACAAACAAACACTTGCATGGCTGCCGGCGCAAATGGCCGGGTTTATTTTTACGCCAGGTTTCCTGGCGGGCTACGGCTTTGGTGCTTATAACGGCAGTTTATGGACCATCCCGATAGAGCTGCAGTTTTATATCATGCTGCCACTTTGCTTTGTACTGGCACCGAAAAAGTGGATCAATCAATGGTTTATTGCCTTGTTCCTGGTATTTCTGGCGCTTAACCTGGCTTACCAGCTTGTTCCTTTAAGCGAACAGATAAGCAAGCTGATGCGTTACACCTTTGTGCCATACTTTTATCTGTTCCTGGCAGGCGTTATCTTCCAGCGGCTCAGGATCTATCAACATAACTTCATCTACGGGAAGGCAATTTACTGGATAGTACCTTATGTAATTTTCAGTCTTTACTTTTTTGACCGGATGCTGCCGGCATATTTTAACATTATACAATACATTTTTATGGCGTTTGTGCTGCTGTCTATGGCTTATACATTGCCCACCCTTTCGGATAAGTTGCTGCGTAAGAACGATATTTCATACGGTGTTTATATGTACCATGGACTGGTACTTACGGTTGCAGTACAGCTGGGCATGATTGGTCGCATCAATCTGTTCATCGTTATCGCTATCACAATTATATTGGCAACCTTGTCGTGGGTGTTGATAGAAAAGCCGTCGATCAGGCGCAAACAGCGTACGATTCACCAGGTGCAGTAAAAAGTATAGATTGGATTTACTTCATTCCCCTTCGCTCCAAAATTTTCTATATCTTTCGCTGTAAAACCTTATTGTGTGTTAGTTAAAACCTTTGGAAGTGCGGTTTATGGTATACAGGCTATAACCATAACAGTGGAAGTGAATATTTTGCCGGGTACTAAATTCTTTGTAGTGGGTCTGCCGGATGTAGCTATCAAAGAAAGCTATTTCAGAATTGAGTCTGCATTAAAAAGTACCGACTACCGTATGCCGCGCCAGCAGGTAGTAGTGAATATGGCCCCGGCGGATATCCGAAAAGAAGGATCAGCCTATGACCTTACTATTGCTATAGGTGTACTGGCCGCCTCTGGTCAGATAGAAGCAGAGAACCTGGATAAGTACCTGATTATGGGCGAGCTCTCTTTAGATGGCAGCCTGCAGCCCATCAAAGGTGCGCTGCCAATAGCTATCCAGGCCCGTAAAGAGAAATACAAAGGATTTATACTGCCCAGCCAAAATGCACGCGAAGCGGCAATAGTGAACGACCTGGATGTTTACGGCGTAGATAACATTAAGCAAGTGGCTGATTTTTTTAACGGAACCGGTACGCTGCAAAAGGAGGAAGTAAATACCCGGGAGGAGTTTTTTGATACACTAAGCAATTACGAGAACGACTTTAGCGATGTAAAAGGGCAGGAAAACATCAAGCGCGCGTTAGAGATTGCAGCGGCAGGTGGCCATAACGTTATACTGATAGGTCCGCCGGGCGCAGGTAAAACTATGCTGGCCAAACGACTGCCTTCAATATTGCCTCCGCTTACTTTGCATGAATCCTTAGAAACAACTAAAATACACTCCGTAGCAGGTAAACTATCCGCAGCAGATTCGCTGGTAACACGCAGGCCTTTCAGGTCGCCGCACCACACCATATCAGACGTAGCACTGGTAGGTGGTGGCAGCAATCCGCAGCCCGGCGAGATATCGCTGGCCCATAATGGAGTATTGTTTTTAGATGAGTTGCCGGAGTTTAAGCGTACAGCGTTAGAAGTAATGCGACAGCCGTTGGAAGAACGGCGAGTGACAATCTCCCGTGCAAGGTTCACGGTGGATTACCCCGCAACATTTATGCTGGTGGCCAGCATGAACCCGTGCCCGTGCGGGTACTATAATCATCCTGAGAAAGAATGCATTTGTCCGCCGGGAACAGTTCAAAAGTACCTGAGCAAAATATCTGGTCCGTTGCTGGACCGTATAGACCTGCATGTTGAAGTTACCCCGGTTGACTTTAGCGAATTGTCGTCCGACCGGAAAGCAGAGGCAAGTGACCTGATCCGTGAGCGTGTTATCCGTGCACGCGACAAACAGATTGAGCGCTTTGGTAATAACAACGACTTGCATGCAAATGCGCAGATGAGCCCGCAGATGGTACGCGATGTTTGTAAAATAAGCGCTGCTGGACAAACCTTGCTCAAGAAAGCAATGGAAAAGCTTGGGCTGTCCGCAAGGGCTTACGACCGTATTTTAAAAGTATCGCGCACGATTGCTGATCTTGCTGGAAGCGACGAAATACTGCTGGAGCACTTGGCAGAGGCTATTCACTTCAGAAGTTTAGACCGAGAAGGCTGGGCCGGGTAAAGTAAAAGGAAACCCATTCACCGGCCTTTCGCTTGTAATTAAAATATTTGCTTTTTTTAAAAGTTATTTATAGTTTCACGGTCCACTTCCCTATGAGCGAACCATCTAGAAAAATCATTATTTTTGACGACGACGAGGATATCTTGTCTATATGCAGCTATATATTAGAAGAGCAAGGCTGGGAGGTGCACACCTATACAGACTGCAATAATATAGTTGAAAAAGTTTCCGGCATTTTGCCCGATGTTATCCTGATGGATAACTGGATACCAGACGCTGGCGGCATTATTGCTACACAAACCCTTAAGAAGGACGAAAGCTTGAAAAGCATTCCGGTGGTGTACTTTTCTGCAAACAGCGACATACAGCTTCTTGCTGATCATGCCGGTGCAGAGACATACCTGGCAAAACCTTTTGACCTGGAAGAATTGGAGCGCGTTATCAATACCGTGCTTGTAAAAAATTAGACATTTATATCCTACAAAAAGAGCGGCTCACCTAATTGGTGAGCCGCTCTTTTTGTTTTCTGCTGAAAGTATTACTTCCAAATTTATTTTAAAATAGCTGTTTTTATACGTGCGATTTGATGTGGTTTTTAAAGCCTGAAGCATGTATTTTACGCCTTTAGTGTACTTTAAAGCGCGATTTCTGACGTTTGACTAACCGATGTTAAACAAGTGTTCAAAAGCTGTTGGCACAAAAAAACGTGAACACTTTTGAACACTTGGGGGTTGGTTGCTGCTTACATCGGGCCGCCGCCAGGTCCGCCCGGGCCACCGCCACCGGGGCCACCAGTGCCAGGTCCGCCGCCACCAGGACCACCTCTGAAGCTTCTTTCTCCGCCACCTGATGGTGCTTTGCCTGAGAACTTCTGTAACCTAAGGGTAAAGCTAAGCAGGAAGTATCGGCCAAGCTTATTAACGTTGGTTTGGGTTACAATGCTGCCGTTAGTTGTGGTTGAGAAGCCGGTGTTTTCGTTAAATAAATCGTATGCAGCCAGGCGTAAAGTGCCTCTGTGATCCTTAAGAAAACGGCGCTCCACGTAAGCGTTAAAGATGTTAGGGTTCTTTACACCAATACTGCTGGAGTAACCATAGTTAAGCTGCTTGGTATAGTCGTAGCTAAGGGTCCAATCCTTCCAGAAGTAATTCTTACCGTTTAAGCCAAGGTTCAGTGTACGGATGTTGGTATTTGAGCTGTATAGCGCAGTATTCTGTGAGTTGGTGGTTTTATTTATAGAGTAACTGGTATTTGCTTCTGCATCAATTACATCAGTAATATTAACTCTAAAACGAACGCCCGGGCTAAAAGTGAATGTACGTGCTATGTTCTTATCAATCTGTGATGCAACGTTGTTGCTGTCCACGGTTTGAGAGAAGCCGATGTTGTTAGTGTATAGTACGTTACCGTTTAGTATTAAGGTGTACTTGCGGTCTTTCCATGGTTTTGAATATACAACGCCTGCATTTGCCTGGTAGTAACCGCTGGCATTGAGGTATTGAGTTAAGTTAGTGTTCTGCAGCTTACGCAGGCCTTCATCTGCAGTAGCAAGTACAGCTTCTGTAAAGTGCTCAGGATAAACCACTGTATTGGCAACTATCTTGTTATCTGTCTGCGTTAAAGACAAGTTGGTGAAAAATATGTTGCCGGTTTGAAAGCTGAACTTGTTGTATCTTATTTGTACGTTGTTGGTGAATTCAGGCTTTAAGTTGGCGTTACCTTCCACAGGATATAGCGCATTTGAGAAATCGGTAACCGGCTGTATTTGATTAAAAGATGGCTGGTTGCTGCTTCCGTTATAGTTTACAGTGAATGACTGACTTCTTGAAAAGTTATATACGAAGCGCGCTGCAGGTATAACGTTGAAGGTTGTTACGCGTGTTGCAAGCGAAGTTCTTGACGACTCTCCTGATAATGTAGCCGGTTGCGCACCAACACCAAGAGTCAGGTTATATTTTGTTTGTACCAAGCGGTAGTTCAACCCAAAACGGTTAGTTGTGAAGGTATAATTATAGCTGTTGCTTAAGAGATCATACCTGTGGTAGCGGTCAGGGTTAGAGGTGTAGAGCGTGTCCGTCTCTTTGTCGCTGGTATTATAGTTATGGTTATAAGCATAATTAAATTCAAGGAAAGAGTGCTTGCTTAAAGGCTCCAGGTATGAAAGATTAATTCCGTAAGAATTGGTTCTGCTGTCTGTATAAATCACCTGATTAATAGGAGCGGTAGGTACACCTTCTGTATAGTCGTATATTGGGTTATCGTACTGGTTGTTTTTGTTGCTGGATACGTTGAAGTTAATGCTTAGATTTCTACCGCGATGGTTAAACCGGTGGTTGTACAATCCATTTAAGCCATAGTTGGGTGCCGAACTGTTGCTTATAGAGTTTGATGTATAAGCCAGGTTGGTGTTATTTCCTCTTGTAGATACTACCTGGTCAAAACTGCTAACATCGCTGCCCGAATACGTGAAGTTTGGTGTTAGCTTTAAATAATTTATGGTGTCAGGCTTCCATTCTAAATTGAAGTTGAATCTGTGATTAACAGGATTATTAGTTTCCTGGCTTAATTGATTACTGGTACTTGGCGTTTGGAAATTGTTAGTTTGCAACGTGGTAGAGTTGATGAATGTAGTGTTATCACTAAAGCTATAGCTACCGTATACAGACAAGTTTTTTCCCCACTGATCTCTAAAGTTAAGGCCGATAGAATGTGCGTTGGTTATTCCTGGCGCGTTCGTAGTAGAGCTATTAGCGCCGCCGCGTAAAGCATTGCCACGGCCGCCGCCACCTCCGCCTCCGCCAAAACCACCACCGCCGCCACCTGTAGGTGAGCCAAAGCTAAAGGTGTTAACGTTAGTGTTGTTAATGCTTCCTAAAACGGAGATCTGCTGGTCACCTTTAAATCTGAAAAAGTTAAGTAAACCCAGGTACCTGTTATCATTGCTTACACCGGGATCCTTCGGTAACAAATCTGATCCATCGCCGGCAGTGGCCTGGCCGTAGTAACCATAGTTTTTATCCTTGCGAATGGTAAAGTTTAGCACCTTGGCAGGTTCGCCGGTTTTAACACCGGTTAGGTTGGCTTGATCGCCATAGTCATCTACAATCTGCACGCTTTCAATAACGTCAGCAGGCAAATTGCGGGTTGCACTTAAAACGTCGCCACCCATAAAGTCTTTACCGTTTACCCTTACCTTGGTAACCTGTTTGCCCTGCGCGGTCACGGTTCCGTCTCTGGCTACATCAATACCGGGCATCTTCTTCAGTGCATCCTCTATTGGCGCGTTTTCACGCACTTTATATGCTGATACACTATACTGAACAGTATCTTCTTTAAGCACAACCGGATTTACCCCCACGATAGTCACCACACCTAATTGCCTGGTTTCAGACTTAAGAACGATAGGATCTAAAACCACAGGTTTAGTATCGTTATCAAGTGTGTAATGTTTAATGATGCCCTGGTATCCTATCGAGGTAATTGTAAGCGTGATTTTTGATCCCTTAACTGCAGGGAATACAAATTTGCCATTAACGTCCGCCGTGGTTGTAAGATTGTCGTTTTGCTCGGACGTTATCTTAATATTGCTACCAGGTAACGACAGTTTAGTAGAATCGATTATAGTTCCGCGTAGTTCACGACCACTCTGAGCGTTGGCCTTTAACATTGATAATGAGAAAAATGCAAGTAATACGTATAAATATTTCATGATGTGAGTAAGTGCTTCTGTTAAATATTAACTCGGGTTAAGCATATTTTATGCAAATGTTAGCTTTATCACGGTCAATCAGTTATAAATCATACGATTGTTACATATTATATATATCTCTCAATAGTATTGTTACACGGCAGTAAAAAAGCCCCTTCGTGAAGGGGCTTTGGAATATTATGGTGTATATAATTTAATACAAGGTAGCTGTATCAATTGGTGGATAGTCGTAGAGCGGAAGCCAGTTGATTATAGTTTTTAAGATCAAGTCCGGGATTGTTTAGAGAAAATCCGGTGATAGACGTTCCCTTTATAATAACAATTCTAAAGTCTAAGCCACTGGATGTAAAGTTAGATTTAATGTTTACGTAACCGATTCCGTAAGAAGACAAAGAGAGCGTCTGCCCTGCCTCCGAATATGGGAGGGCGAAATAACCTGTGTTTTTGCCGGTTAATCTAAAATACACTAATACAACTCCGTTATCTACAACATCCTTTGTAATGGCTGGCAGGTTGAAAGTGGTGAATCCAGTTAAAAGCACCGTTTGATTTGTCAGTAGATAGCTTTCCACATTTGCGTTGCCGTCAGCTCCCGGTGCTCCGGTTGCACCTGTAGCACCGGTTGGTCCGGCAGGACCTTGTGGGCCGGTAGCTCCGGTCGCACCTGTGGCGCCTGTAGGTCCTGCGGGGCCTTGTGGACCTGTTGCACCTGTAGCTCCAGTGGCTCCGGCAGGTCCTTGTGCGCCGGTGGCGCCAGTTGCCCCTGCGAGGCCGGTAGCGCCCGTTGCTCCGGTAGCGCCTGTCGGTCCTTGTGGTCCTTGCGGACCGGCCGGGCCGGTATTACCCGTTGCTCCGGTAGCGCCGGCTTCTCCGGTGTCTCCTTTAGGGCCAGGAGTTATAGTTTTTTTGCAAGCTCCGAGGGAGAGGCATGCAACAGCAATAATAGCAATAGTATAGGTTAGTCTCATAAGTGGTTTCGTTAGGTGTCTTTGTACGGCAGTATTTCTAATAAGTTTCATTACGTTTTTTATATGAAATTAAATTTCTACAACGGAGTATTTTATTTCAGTATTAGCTATTTGTAACATTTTTATGGTTGTGATAAACTCTATTCTGCAAAGCGGAACCTTTATGTAAAAAGTTTCGTTAAAGTTTGCAAACATCTTAACCTATGGATAATATTGGAAAGTCTTTGCATGCCCGTGTGCACACGTGGATGGATGCTATTGGCTTTCGGCTAAACGCATCACAAGCCAATGCCGAAGACAAGACCATTACTAATCACTACTTTTTTGAGACGTTTAACTTTCTGGAGCGATCTAAAGCAGATGAACCTGCAAAAACTAAGTTTTTATGCTTTGACACTTACGGAGAAAAAATAAGTGTAAAATCGCTATTGGACATCCAGTCCGCATTTTTTGAAAATATCAGCCAACTAAAGTAGTTCGACAAAATTAGTAGCAAAAAAGCCCGGACAGTTGCCGGGCTTTTTTGTTTAATGGAAAACTGGATTAGTAATTTACTTCAGTTTAATCGGTCTCACTAAGCCTGCCAGCCGTACCAGGTGCAATGTTTACAACTGGCCTGGTAGGATTAAGTGTTTCTTTGATTCGTAACCTCAAATCGTCGTAATGGGCCTTAACAAGCGCATCGCCACCCTTTGGCAGTGAAGCACTAATTTTTGCTAGTTCGGCGCGCACCATCGGTCTTAAGTCTGATAATGCAATGTTAATTGGCGTTAACCCCATGGCAGATAGCTGGGTGCTGCTTGCGCCAGGGAAGCTTTGGCTTGCATCGTCGGTTAAGAAGCGCTTTAACGCATCAACATAGCCGCGTTGCAGGTTGCGCTGGAACTGATCTGGCTTTGCAGCAGGGAATATACCCGGGCGAAGGTCAGTTAAAAGGTTTGTTACAGTGTAAGCGTTTGCACCGCTTTTAGCTTCATTATCAAACATGCGGGCCATGCGCGATGGGTTGAGCACGTTGTTAAGCGTGTTAACCTGTACTGATTTGATCCGGCCAATTACAACGCCATTATCAAACTTGCTGAGTTCCGGAGTATTGATAAGCCAAGTTGGTGTTTTAAATACCTGCTGGTTTAAAAATTCTACAGCATCATGCTGAAGCGACTTATTTACAAAGCCATAAACGGGTCCTTTTTGATCGTATGTTTTAAAGTTCTCGTTCATGCCGCCTATGTTCATGGTAACATGCCCAATGTAGCGGTTGTACTGACCAATAACTTCGTTGTATAAGGTCTGCACATCCTCAAAGTCTTCGCCTTTTTGGAAGGTCCACTTCTCTATGTTAGGAAGTATGCGTTTCAAATTGGCTATACCGTAGGTGCTTGCCTTCATGGCATTGTCACCAAGGTCTTCGTTCTGCAAGCGGGGATCTATAGATGTACCCTGGCGACCAAAGTAGTATAAAGGATTACCGGCGCGCTCTTTAGTCCAGGCGTCAAGCAGTTCTTTTTCTTGCTTAGGTGTTTTGCCGCCCGGGATATAGCTGTAGCCCCATTTTACAGCCCATAAATCGTACTCGCCAATTTGTGGGTATAAGTGGGTTACGCCATCACCAGGTTGTGCAATGTAGTTAAAGCGGGCGTAGTCCATAATTGATGGTGCTGTGCCATGCTTGTCGGTGAATGCTTTAGAGCGCAGCGAATCTACTTTGTAGGCATAGCTTGAACCAAAGTTATGTGGAAGGCCTAAAGTGTGGCCAATTTCATGTGATGATACAAAGCGGATCAGTTCGCCCATTTGCTGGTCGGTAAACTGCGCCATACGTACATTTGGGTTAATGGCAGCTGTTTGTATAAAGTACCAGTTTCGTAATAAGCTCATTACGTTATGGTACCATCCAACATGGCTCTCTAAAATCTCTCCGGTACGAGGATCGGAGATATGTGGGCCGTAGGCATTCTGAACATCTGATGCGAAATAGCGCACTACACTATAGCGGGCATCTTCGGGGCTAAACTCCGGATCTTCTTTAGCAGTCGGTGCTACTTTTCCAACAATAGCGTTTTTAAATCCTGCTGCCTCAAAAGCCTTGTTCCAGTCGTTAATGCCGGCAATTAGGTAAGGCACCCACTTTTTAGGCGTAGCCGGATCTATGTAATAAACAATCTGTTTTTTGGGTTCTACCAGCTCACCGCGTGCATAAGCAGCTTCGTCTTTAGGCTCAAGCCTCCAACGGTGAATGTAAGAGGTTACCTCAGACCGCTGTGCGCCTGTGCCGTAGTCTGTTTGCGATTGCCCAAAGTATCCAACACGAGGGTCCATCAGGCGTGCCTTCATAGGTGTTTTTGGCAGCAGCAGCATAGACGAGTTCAGCTCAAACGTTAAAGCACCATTGGTGTTGTCCGTAGGTGATTCTGATGCACGGAAGGTTTTCAATGTCCTTACCTCAACGTTTATCGGGAAGCTCTTGATGGTGTCTATATAAGAACGGCCGGCATCAATTGCGCTTACTTTATAAAGCTTTTTGATATTGTCCGGCAGGCTTATGGCAGCAAGGTCACCGTTGTACATGTCGGTAACATCAACAAGTACACCGGTGGTGTCTTTGTTGTAAGCTTTAATGTCAAAAGAGGCTAATACTGCATCAAGGTTAGAGTTTTTTACCGATTGATACATGTCGCTTGTGCTATCCGCACGAACCGAATAGCTGGGCACCCTAACAAAGATCTGCTTGTCGTGGCGCTCCCATTTCCATACCTGGTTGTTTACCTCTTCGCCACCGTACTGCTGTCCAAAAGACTTTAAACCGGCAGGGGTTTTAACAAACCTTGTAACCACCAGCATTTCGCGGCTTAAAAGGCTGTCGGGTATTTCAAAATAGTATTTGCCATCAACTTTATAGGTTGGGAAAAGCCCTTCATCTGCTTTGGTTTTTCCAACCAGATCAGCAAACTTCTTAATGCCTTCTTTTTTACCTGGTCCTGCTGTAGCAGTAGCGGTAGTGCCGGCGGGAGTAGTGGTAGTTTTAAGGGTAAGGGAGGGTGCAGCTTGTTTTTTTGTTGCACAAGCACTTGCCAGAGCAGCAAATGCAATAACGGCAGCGCCCAGGCGGGTACCTGCCCGTAGAGTTATAGTCATTGTTTAAAATAAATTAATTAGTAAAATAGCGTGACTAAAATATGATTATTACTTAACATCAGCTAAATAATAGTGGGTTTGTTACAAACTGCTATATCCTTCG
Organism: Mucilaginibacter sp. 320_HR; assembly: GCF_059691875.1. Lineage (NCBI taxonomy): Bacteria > Pseudomonadati > Bacteroidota > Sphingobacteriia > Sphingobacteriales > Sphingobacteriaceae > Mucilaginibacter > Mucilaginibacter sp. 320_HR. The sequence continues at coordinate 637,728 of NZ_JCAWAI010000003.1, read as the reverse complement.
TTTTAGCGTAAGTACAACGCGGTCATACCGCTGGTCATGAAAAACTTCGAGCAGTAAACTTCGTTCGTTTTTTGATTTGAATAGGTTGTCAATCTCTTCAATGCTCATCTGCGTTACGGGCTTAAAGTTAACAGACATGATTTCGTCCCCTTGTTCAAGACCGGTCTCACTACCAGGCGAATCAGGTTCTACCCGGCTCACTAAAAGGTGTTTTAAATCCTTCCCCGCCCAGTAGTATTCTATTCCTGCCATATCATGTTCAAAAGGGTCTTTATAGTGACTATTTGGTTTGAGGTACATAGCATTATTAGTGTAATCAAACACTACCAAAAACTTTTTTAATATCCCCAAGCCAAGATTACCATCTCGTTTAATCGTATAAACCCTTGTCTTATCGTTCTGATCGGGGAAGGCAGTGATAACATTGTCAAGGTGGTATTTGCCCAAGCTTACCCGCGACACCCGGCTTATAAAACCACTGATCGGTCCGTTGAGCGCAAGTCCCAAATTTGCACGAATGCGATTTTTAGGCAGTTCTGTAGTGTTGGTAAGGTTCTCCAATGATAAGGGATGGCCAGCACCAAGATCAACAACTACCTTATTTGCTTTTTGGTTACCATTTACAAAGGTTACCGTTGTGAGCATATAAGGTTTTTTATCTTCTATAGTAATTGGTATACGTTGACTTTTTTTAACCCCTTTTAAGTCTTTAGGCCGGCAAACTGTTAAGGTACTATCGCCAAAGTCAACCTTTACTGCCAGGTTATTAAAAAAATCCCAGCCAATAAGGCCATGAACCTGCATGCCGGCATACGATGAAAGATTAAAGTAGTCGGCTTTGAGTATAGCAGCCGAGACATCTTTGCTATGCAAGCCGGGCATTTTAACATTTATTGAAGAGGTTACATAAGCTTCGTAATCTCCTCCATCACCTAATCCGGTAATTTTAATATTTCGTTTTTGAGCAACATCAATAGAGTCAATCATGCCCGGATCTGTCATGATCATTAAACCTACGCCTGTATCTAATACAAAGTTAAAAGGGCCGCGGTTGTTTATATTCATTTTAACAACCACCATGTTGCGTACCAGCCTGAACGGAATTTTCACGTTTTTCCTGCCGCTGTCTACATCAAAGTATTGCGCACAAGCCAGCAGGCTATAACAGCATAAAAATGAGGTAAGCCAGAAAGCCCGTTTTTTAAATATGTATAAAACAGCTAACAATGAAAGATAATTGGTAGCTAAATGTACACCTTATTTAATTAACGTGTAAATGCATTGGAGGATAATAAGAAGAAAGAAATCAGGAGTGGCTAAAAGTGCTAAGACTTTTTTTCTGCGTCGTCATCACACTTCAAATTTCCTTTTAACTCGGGATTTTGCGGAGGCAATTGCTTCACGTCGCGCTCAACTTCAGTTTGTTGTATGTGTACCGCGTATTCAGCCGGCTCAATATGGCTGCCTATGGCTTCGGCATAGACCTGTGTAAACTCTGCCCCGATGTAAAGAATAGCCGCTGTATAATAGATCCATACGAGTATTACAATAAGCGAACCCGCTGCACCATAGGTGGAGCCCTGGGCGGTATATTGAATGTACAGACCGATAACAAATTGACCGATCATGAAAAGAATGGCCGTAAAAATAGCGCCCGACCGAACGTCTTTCCATCTGATCTTCACATCCGGCAGAAATTTAAAAATGATCCCAAAAAGTACAGATATGACAAGTAGCGTTATACCGAGATTAACGCCTTTAAGTAGAATACCAGTAACCATTGGTAAAAAGTTTTCTATGCGCTTGCTTAGTGCATCCATAATAATGCTTACTAACAAAGAAGCCATTAGCAGAAAGCCGAGACTAATAATGAGCGAAAAAGATAAAAATCTATTTTGCAACATTTTAACCCAACCCTTTTTCGGTTTGGCCTTTACCCTCCAGATGGTATTTAGTGAATCTTGTATCTCTAGAAAAATACTACTGGCACCAATAAGCAGCGTGCCTACACCAATGGTGACTGCAACGCCTGTTTTGCCTGAAAGCGCAAGTTTAGCCAGCATTTCCTGAATTTGGCTGGCGGCTTCTTTACCTACATAATGTTCTATTTGTGGATAAAGCCTGTGCGTCGCAGCATCCTGCCCGAAAAAGAGGCTGGCTACTGATATCACTAATATAAGTAACGGCGCAATAGAAAATACCGTATAATAGGCCAGGGAGGCACTTAACTTTAGGCCGTTATCATTGGAGAAACCACTGAAAGTTGCCATTAGAACCTTCCAAAGCTGTTTTAAATAATCTTTACTGAAAAACCTCATATAAAATATTTTGTAGATACCTTTATCTTATAACTGTATGAAAAAAGCCACCGTACTTTCTAAAGTGTTTAATGTATTCTTTGTTTGTTTTTTACTAAGCAATTTTGGTGCCTTTGCGCAAAAAACTACTATTTGGGTAGTGAGGCATGCAGAAAAGGATGCTGCAACAGTGCAAAACCCCAATGACCCCGGCCTGTCGCCTGAAGGGCGAAAACGCGCAGAAGCACTGGCCAAACTGTTAAAGCGTGAAAAGATTAAAGCAATTTACGTAACCAAGTACAAGCGTACCGCAGAGACAGCCCACCCCTTTGCCGAGCAGGCTAAAATATTACCCCGTGTTTATGGAGACAGCCTGAAAACTTTCGCTACCACCATCCTGAAGAACTTTGCGGGTAACAACGTGCTGGTGGTAGGGCACTCAAACACAGTTATGCAGTTGCTTGGTGCATTTGGAGCAGAAATGCCGTTTGAAACGCTAGACGAAGATGATTATGATATGGTGTTCAAGATCACGGTAACATACTCCGGAAAGCGCGAATTAGAAGTAAGCTATTATGGTGTATTACACCACTCTTCAGATTTGCCTCAGAAATACAAGGAAGACAATCGCCCGCCACAGCAATTTACCACACCTACCACGCACTATTAACTAGTGATTGGACACTACCAGCAGGTCGAGATCCTTACAAGGGATGCCGAAGCGCTCGCCCATGTGCTTGTTGGTAAGGTGCCCCTGGTAAATGTATACCGCGTTGCGGATACCTGTTTTTTTCCATATCACATTTTTTAATCCGCCGTGCTCGCCAATATCTAGCAAAATAGGAGCAAAGATGTTGGTAAGCGCATAAGTTGCGGTACGCGCTACCCTGGAAGCGATATTTGGAACGCAGTAGTGAATAACATCATACTTGCGGAACACAGGATGAGTATGATTTGTGACCTCCGAGGTTTCAAAACAACCGCCCTGATCTATACTTACATCAATAATAACAGAGTTGGGTTTCATGCGGCTAACTGTTGACTCGGAAACGATGCAAGGGCTACGGCCATCTTCCGCGCGCATGGCGCCAATGGCAACATCGCAGGTAGTAATGGCTTTTTCAAGTACAATTGGCTGAACCACCGATGTAAATACCCGTGCGCCAATGTTGTTTTGCAGGCGGCGTAGCTTATAAATAGAAGGATCGAAAACCTTTACTTCTGCACCAAGTGATATGGCTGTACGTGCGGCATATTCACCTACGGTACCAGCGCCTAAAATCACGATCTCGGTTGGTGGTACGCCTGTTATTCCGCCCAGCATCAAGCCTTTTCCTTCAAATATATTGCTGAGGTATTCGGCCGCAATAAGTACTGAAGTAGCGCCCACAATCTCACTCATGGCTCTGACAACAGTTAGCGATCCGCCTTCATCTTCCAGGTTCTCAAAGCATAATGCCGTGATCTTTTTTGCCAGCAGCGCATGCAGGCATTCTGCCTTTAATGTTGATACCTGTAAAGCAGATATCAGGAGTTGCCCGGGTTTCATCATTGCAATCTCGTCCATAGTTGGCGGTGCAATTTTAATTATGATATCGGCCTCGTAAACGCGCCTGGTGTCGTAAACAATCTGGGCCCCCTGTTCACTGTAGTTTGTGTCAGAGAAGTTAGCCGCCTGCCCTGCATTGCTCTCCAGCAATACGTCGTGGCCGTTGTTTACCAATAAGGCTACTGATAGGGGCGTGAGAGCGATACGGTTCTCCTGGAACGAGACCTCTTTAGGTATACCAATATAAAGTTTGTTTTTCTTGCTCTTAACTTCAAGCATCGACTCCTGCGGCTGCATTAGCGCCTGCCGGGCAACATCAGAAAACCCGCTATACTTTCCTGAACTCATGTGAACTTATTAATATTCGGAATATGAAGATAAGAAAAACAGCTTAAATCCTGGCTATATATTTTCAACGGTGATCACCCTTAGTGCATTATCATGAACAGCAATACGCACACCTGTATACTGATCCGGTATAAGCGCAGCTATTTTCTCGGGCCATTCTATAAAGCAATAGTTATCTGAGAAAAAGTACTCCTCGTAACCCAAATCAAGCGCTTCGTCATGATCTTTTATACGGTAAAAATCAAAATGATAAAGGGTGTTGCTGCCGGCTTTATATTCGTTGACAATAGAAAAAGTAGGGCTGGTAACTTCGTCAATAACGCCTAAACGTGCGCATAATGCCTTAATGAGTGTGGTTTTACCTGCACCCATGTCACCATAAAAAAGAAATATGCGGTTTGTGCCGGCATACTCCAGTATTTGAGGTGCGGCATTGGTCAGTTCTTCAACAGAATGTATCTGAATGTCCATAATGTTCCTGCTTATTTAGGCCCGTAAGTTACTACCGGGATGATCATTTCCTCAAGCGATATACCTCCATGCTGGAAAGTCTCATTATAGAAATTCACAAAATGGTTGTAGTTGTTGGGGTATACAAAGTAACTGTCGCTCTTGGCAAACACAAAGCTGGAGCTTACGTGCAGCTTTGGCAGCATCGCATCATGCGGGTTGCGTATGTGGAACACCTCTTTAGCGTTATAATTAAGGTTTTTACCTTGTTTGTACCTCAGGTTGGTGTTGGTGTTACGGTCGCCGATGATCTTGCTTGGGTTCTTTACCTTGATAGTACCATGATCGGTGGTGATAACTACCCTTACCTGTTTCTGAGCCAGGAACTTCAATAGCTCAAATAACGGCGAATGCTCAAACCATGATAGCGTTAACGAACGGTATGCCGCATCGTCACTGGCCAGTTCGCGTATCATTTGCATATCTGTACGCGCATGGCTCAGCATGTCTACAAAGTTATAAACAACAACGTTCAGGTCGTTATTCATCAGGTTGTTTACCGACTCATTTAGCGAACGACCTTCGTCGATGTTCAGGATCTTGTGGTAAGAGTGCTTAATGTCTTTACGTAATACCCGTTTGATGTGATCTGCAAGGAATTCAGCTTCATACAGGTTTTTGCCGCCTTCGTCTTCATCGTTTTGCCACATGTTAGGGAAGCGTTTCTCCATATCCAGCGGCATCAGGCCGGAGAAAATAGCATTACGCGCGTATTGTGTGGCAGTTGGTAAGATACTGAAGTAAGTGTCTTCCTCTTCAAGGCGGAAGTACTCGGATATGATTGGGTTAATGATCTTGAACTGATCATACCGAAGGTTATCTATTAATATAAAAAATACTGGTCCGTTTCCATCCAGTTTCGGGAACACCTTTTTCTTAAACAGCTGCGGAGATGAAGTCGGCGCTGATTCCGGGTTTTTCACCCAGTCGAGGTAGTTCTTCTCTACAAACTTGCAGAACTGCACGTTTGCCTCTGCTTTTTGAAGGGTAAGTATCTCGTGCATGCCGGCGTCCTCAAGGGTTTCCAGCTCCAGCTCCCAGTAGATCAGTTTTTTATATACATCAACCCATTCCTGAAAGCTCAGGTTATCGTTCAGCGTCATGCCCAACGTACGGAAATCCTGCTGATAGGCCATGGTTGTTTTTTCGGTAACCAGGCGCTTGTTCTCGGTCAGCTTTTTTATGGTAAGCAGTATCTGCTTGGGGTGAACAGGTTTAATCAGGTAGTCGTCTATCTTGGAACCAATAGCGTCCTCCATCAGGTATTCTTCCTCGTTCTTGGTTATAAGTACAATAGGAATATCGCTCTTGATGTTCTTAATTTGCTGGAGCGTTTCCAGCCCGGTTAAGCCCGGCATATTTTCGTCAAGAAATACCAGATCGTAAAAATCTTTCTTGAACTCGTCAACAGCGTCGTTGCCATTGGTTACCGTTTTTACCTTGTAACCTTTTTCGTTTAAGAACAATATGTGTGGTTTCAGCAGATCAATTTCGTCATCGGCCCATAAAATAGTTGTATCCTGCATGGTATATTTACTTTTACCACGCTATAACCTATAGTGTGGGTTTTTGTTGTAAAATTATGGAAGCTTTAACATATATTAACAACGTAATGATGTATGTTTTACCATAAATCGACACTTTTGCGTTCTTACATAAAGCTTTGAATAAAAAGAAAATAATAAACGACCCGGTTTACGGGTTCATCAGCATCCCTTCAGAACTGGTGTTCGATCTGATAGAGCACCGGTACTTCCAGCGGCTAAGGTACATTAAGCAGTTGGGAATGACGCACCTGGTGTATCCCGGCGCGCTGCACACCCGCTTCCACCATGCTATTGGCGCCATGCACCTGATGGGTACCGCCATAGAAACTCTTTGCTATAAAGGCCTGGAGATTACTCCCGAAGAAAAGGAAGGGCTTATAATTGCTATCCTTTTGCATGACATTGGGCATGGGCCATTCTCCCATGCGCTTGAGCAAACTATTATACAAGGCATCAATCACGAGGATATCTCCATCTTGCTGATGAATAAGCTGAATGAGGAATTTGGCGGACAGTTATCACTGGCTATTGAGATATTCAAAGATACTTACCCTAAAAAGTTCCTGCATCAGTTAGTATCCAGTCAATTAGATATGGACCGGATGGATTACCTTAACCGTGACAGCTTTTTCACTGGTGTATCTGAAGGGGTGATCAGTTCTGACCGGATCATCAAAATGCTGAACGTAAAGGAGGACAAGGTTGCGGTAGAGGAGAAGGGGATCTATTCTATCGAAAAATTCCTGATCGCGCGCAGGCTGATGTACTGGCAGGTTTACCTGCATAAAACCGTTATAGCTGCAGAGCAGTTGCTTTGTAAAATATTTTACCGCAGCCGTGAGCTGGCGCTGAACGGGGCTAAGTTTGCAATTACCCCGGCGTTGAAGCACTTTCTGGAGAAAGAAATATCTAACGAGGAGTTTGCCTCGCATCCGGAGCACCTGGATACTTTTGCAAAACTTGACGATACAGATGTAATGGCGGCGGTAAAGGTTTGGGCCGACTGCGATGACTTTGTGCTGTCAACCCTTTGCAACAGCTTTATTAACCGCAAATTGTACCATGTTGATATTGCTGCCGAAGTGCCCGATGAGGAGTTTGTAAGCGCTTTAAGGAAAAAAGCTGTAGAGATGTATAACATTAGCGAGCATGAGGCGTCTTATTTTGTGTTTACCGACGTGATACGAAATAACGCTTACAACAAGGGCGATGGCAAGATCCATATACTAATGAAAAATGGCAGGATGACGGATATTGCCCTTGCAAGCGATAACTCCAACCTGGAAGCACTTACCAAAACTGTTAAGAAGCATATTTTGTGCTATAGCAAGGCTTTGCTTGATGATTAAGTAATGCCCGGCTAACGTGCCGGTAACGATTGTTATACAAAAACATAAAATAAATTTAACTTTGCACAATGCAATTTACCGCCAGGGACATAGCCTTACTGCTTAACGGAACTGTTGAGGGTGATCCGCTGGCGAGTGTAGATAAGCTTTCCAAAATAGAGGAGGGCAGCCAGGGCTCTTTATCGTTTTTGTCTAATGCCAAATACGAGCCCCACCTGTATACTACAGCAGCATCTATAGTAATTGTAAATAACGATCTTAAGTTAACGCAAGCGGTAAACACTACCCTAATACGGGTAGAGAATGCATACAGCGCTTTTACCATACTGCTCGAAAAATATAATACCGTAAGGCTTCATAAAAGCGGGATAGAGCAGCCGTGCTTTATACATACCGGGGCAAAGCTTGGACAGGAGGTTTACGTAGGCGCTTTTGCTTATATAAGCGATGGCGTTACCGTAGGCAACAATAGCAAAATATACCCCAACTGCTACATTGCCGGCAATGTTACCCTCGGTAATAATGTCACCCTGTTTCCGGGTGTAACCGTATACCACGATTGTGTTATTGGCGACAACGTTATTATCCACTCTGGCGCCGTTATTGGCAGCGATGGCTTTGGCTTTGCGCCAAATGCTGACGGCAGCTACAGCAAAATACCACAAATCGGGAATGTCATTATTGGCAACGATGTAGAGGTGGGGTCAAACACCACTATAGATCGTGCAACCATGGGCTCTACTATAATACATGCCGGGGCCAAGATAGACAACCTAGTGCAGGTAGCCCATAATGTAGAAATTGGTGCGAACACGGTAATAGCAGGGCAGGCAGGTATATCTGGCAGTGCCAAAATAGGCGAAAGGGTAATGATGGGCGGTCAGGCAGGCGTTGCCGGGCACTTAACCATTGCTGATGGCAGCCAAATTAATGCACAAACGGGCATAAATAGTTCTATAAAAGAGGCCAATAAAAAATGGGGCGGATCGCCTTACCAGCCTTATCAGGATTACCTTAGGGCAAATGTTAATACAAGGCGACTGCCCGACCTGGAAAAAAGGGTAAGGGAGCTGGAAAAGCTAATAAATGAACTAACAAAAAAAGACGAACAATAGGTTAAGCCAACATCTGCTGGTAACAGGCGGATCAAGGTCGGCTAAAAAGTCAAAAGAACATTATATAACAAATGAACGTAAAGCAAAGAACCATTAAGGCGCCTGTTTCTGTAGCGGGCACGGGTTTACACACTGGTGAAGCAGTTACCATGACCTTTAACCCGGCTCCTGAAAAGCACGGGTATAAATTCCGCAGGGTAGACCTGCCCGGGCAGCCAATAATTGATGCCGATTGCGATAACGTTACCGACACTTCACGCGGAACAACGCTTACCCAGAACGGGGCAAGCGTAAGCACTGTTGAACACGTGCTGGCCGCGCTGGTAGGTTTAGAAATAGACAACGTACTCATTGACCTGGACGGACCTGAAACGCCGATAATGGACGGCAGTTCTATCCAGTTTATTGACGCCATTGAGCAAACCGGTTTTCAGGACCAGGATGCCGATCGTGAATACTATCATATCCCTTACAACATTCACTACTCAGAACCCGACCGTAAGGTAGAGATGGTGGCTATGCCGCTTGACGGCGATTACCGCTTTACCTGTATGGTAGATTATAACTCGCAGGTATTGGGCAGCCAGCACGCTACCATATCAACCATTGCCGAGTTTAAGAAAGAAATAGCATCCAGCCGTACATTTTGCTTTTTACATGAGCTGGAAGCGCTGCTGAAGCATGACCTTATTAAAGGCGGCGACCTGAACAATGCTATTGTTGTAGTAGACAAAAATGTAGATGAGGAAGAGCTTGCGCACCTGGCAAAGCTGTTTAACCGTAAAGACATCAGCGTGGCCCCGCAGGGCATACTAAACAATATTGAACTGCGCCACCAGAACGAACCCGCACGCCACAAGCTGCTGGACATGATTGGCGACCTTGCCCTGGTAGGTGTGCCGCTTAAAGGCCATATTATGGCAGCGCGCCCGGGCCATGCCGCTAACGTTGCATTTGCCAAGAAGATAAAAACACTGATAAAAAAAGAGCGCAGCCGCAAGCACGTAAAGGTGTATGATCCTAACATGACGCCGGTATATGATACCGTGCAGATTATGAACATACTGCCGCACCGCCCGCCAATGCTGCTGGTCGACAAAATTTTAGAACTTACCAAAACGCACGTGGTTGGCTTAAAAGCAGTAACCATGAACGAGCCTTTCTTTGTAGGCCACTTCCCGGGTGCCCCGGTAATGCCGGGCGTTTTACAGATAGAGGCTATGGCGCAAACCGGCGGTATACTGGTGCTTAACACCGTGCCTGATCCGGAAAACTGGCTTACTTTGTTCCTTAAAATAGAGAATGCACGCTTTAAGGATAAGGTTTTGCCGGGCGATACGTTAATATTCCGTTGCGACCTTGTGGCGCCTATCCGCAGGGGTATAGCGCAAATGAAAGGCATTGGCATGGTAGGCGAGAAGATTGTTGTAGAGGCTGAGCTGATGGCGCAAATAGTAAAATACAAGTAAAATATGATCCAGCCGTTAGCGTACATACACCCCCAGGCCCGCATTGCAGATAATGTGGTGATTGAGCCATTTGTTACCATACATAAAGATGTCGAGATTGGCGAAGGCACCTGGGTGGGTTCTAATTCGGTGATTATGGATGGTGCGCGTATCGGCAAAAATTGCCGCATATTTCCGGGAGCGGTTGTTTCGGCCCCGCCGCAGGATCTTAAATATAAAGGCGAGCCAAGCACGGTTACAATAGGCGACAATACGGTGATTCGCGAATGCGTTACCTTAAACCGCGGTACTGCATTAGACAAGAACACTACTACTATTGGCAGCAATTGCTTGCTAATGGCCTATGTGCACGTGGCGCATGACTGCGTTGTGGGCGATAACGTGATCATTGCTAACGGGGTACAGCTTGCCGGTCACATCAATGTATATGACTATGCCTTTATTGGTGGAACGTCGGCAGTGCACCAGTTTGTAGAGATTGGCGCGCACAGCATGATCTCCGGTGGTTCGTTGGTTCGTAAAGATGTCCCGCCTTACACAAAAGCGGGTCGCGAGCCTCTGTCTTACATCGGTATCAACTCCGTAGGCTTGCGCCGCAGGGGCTTTTCAGCCCAGACCATAAATGAGATCCAGGAGATATATCGTATCATCTTCCTCAAAAAATACAACGTAACCAAAGCGCTGGACATTATTGAAGCCGAGTTTAACCCGACAGTAGAACGCGACGAGATCATCAATTTTGTGCAGAACTCGCAGCGTGGTATTATGAAAGGATTTGGAGCGGTATAGTATCAGAATCAGAATTTACAGGATTTTAGAATGAGCAGAATGCTAATTAGATTCCAATTCGTTTTCAATTTTGTAATTCTTAAATTCTGTAAATCCTGATTCCAACAATGCAGATCACCCTCCAGAACATAGGCCGGCGTTTTAACCGTGAATGGATTTTCAGGGGAATAGACTATTCCTTTGGAGATAACAGCAGCTATGCTATATTGGGTTCTAACGGGTCGGGCAAATCTACCCTGCTGCAGGTGCTCAATGGCAGCCTGGCGCCCTCTACCGGCAAACTTACCTATAACCGCAATGGAGAGGAAATTGAACCGGAAAAGATATTCAATTACCTGAGCCTTGCCGCTCCATACCTGGAACTTATAGAAGAGTTTACCTTGAACGAGGTGATCGATTTCCATTTCAAATTTAAAGCCTTAAGATCGGGGCTAGACAAAGCCGCTGTATTGGATATTCTCGGGTTAGCAGGAAGCCGCAATAAGGCAATACGGTACTTTTCGTCCGGGATGAAACAGCGCCTTAAGCTTGTACTAGCTTTTTGTGCAGATACCCCAATGCTGATGCTGGACGAACCAACTTCAAACCTCGACACGCAAGGGATAGACTGGTATCTAAGTTTAATCCAACAATATAGTGTGGGCCGCTTAACTATTATCTGTTCTAACCAGGAGCACGAATATCGTTTTTGTAAGCACCAGTTGAGTATTGCTGATTACAAAGAATCACCCAAGAAGCAGGCCTAGTTAATCCGGCTAATTCTCCAGCAAATAATCAAACGTATACTTTGGTGTATAACCTAATAGTTTTCTGGCCTTGCCGGTGACGTAAACCCGGTCGATACTCCCCGGGAACGACCATCCTTTTCCAGCATAAATGTTTTCTGCTTTAGGGTAAAGCTTTAGGATAGCTTCTATAGGACTATTCTTAAGGGCCACCAGGTCGGTTTTTGAAAAGGGACTGCTGCTGGCAATATTAAAGATTTCGAAATTGTTAAACTGCTGCTGTAAGGCCAGGTACAGGGCTTCGGCGCCGTCACGCTCGTCTAATCCACGATAGAGCCGGTGATTAGCTTCCAGGTTGGCTGGTTCCGGTAAAAAGCGCCCCACCCGGTAAACGGAAGTTTGCAGCCCTTCTTTGTAGAAAAAGTCTTTACATAATTGTTCTGCCGCCTGCTTGGTAATATCATATATATCCCTCGGTTGTACCGGCAGCTCTTCATCCACCCAAACGGCCTGATCGGGGTTTTCCATAGCGCTCCCGTAAATAGAAGTAGTGCTTATATATAAAAACTGTTTAACTCCGCATTTTACACTCGCGTTCAGCAAGTTCAACGTGCCGTAAATGTTAGTGTCTATGAAAGCTTCTCTTGGATAATTAAGATCGTAATGCCTGCCGTGTATTGCTGCGGTATGTACGATAGCGTCAACACCAGCGCATGCCGCGACCACTTGGTCTTTATGGGTGATATCAAGCAAGAGATTGGTAGTTGGGCCGGGTATAATATCAGCGCCTATAGCCTCAATGTTTGTAGCCGCAAGCTTTTGCATTACAGCCCTTCCTAATTTACCTGCAGACCCGGTGACCAGTACTTTCATGAAAAGATTTTGTGCTAAAATACTATTCGGCTACAATCATTCCCAAATCTCGATACTAATACATAATTTTGCGCCTCAATTATAAATAGTTATATGGCAAAAGCATCAGATATAAAGAATGGCAACATTCTTCGCTTTAACGGAGAACTGGTACAGGTAGAGGAATTTATACACCGTACACCGGGTAACCTTCGTGCGTTTTACCAGGCCCGTATGCGTAACGTGCGTTCAGGTAAATTAGTTGAATATCGTTTCCGTACAGACGAAGAGGTAGATATAAGAAGGGTAGAAACCAACGACTACCAATACCTTTATGACGAAGGCGACGCGCTGGTGATAATGGATAACACCACCTATGATCAGCATAGCGTGCCTAAAGCTTTGTTTGGCAACGCGGTACGTTTTCTGAAAGAAGGGATGAATGTTATTGTTGCGTTCGAGAGCGAAGAGCCAATTATGGGTTCGGTACCGGGATCTGCCGAGCTGGAGATCACTTATACTGAGCCGGCCGTTAAAGGGGATACATCAAGCGGAGCCTTAAAGAAAGCTACCGTTGAGACCGGAGCCGAAATTAACGTACCGTTGTTCATCAATATTGGTGATAAAGTTAAGGTTGATACCGCAACCGGAGCTTACGTGGAAAGAGCTAAATAATTAGTAAATAAAAGACATGTATATCGGCCGTCCGCAAGGATGGCCGGTCTTGTTTTAGGGGTAATTGAATAGGGGCGTTTGTACCTGTAATTTCACCTATTACCTGCAAATATTTTTGATATTAGCGTTGTGAATCGGTGTGGTTTTTAAAGGTGCCTGCATGGTTTTTCAGGCAAAAACCTTGTTTTTAATGCGATCAGTTGCCTTTTCTGATTGGTTTGCCAGGTGTTCAGTTGGGTGTTCAATATGCACCGGCACAAAAAAAGCTGAACACTTTTGAACAGTTTGCCATTTTTCGGGGATCTTAAAACTCAAGCTCAACCATCACCGGGCAATGGTCCGAGTGTTTGGCTTCGGGCAGTATCACCGCGCGTTTAATGTTATCTTCAAGCTCTTTGCTCACCATGGCATAATCAATCCGCCAGCCCAGGTTCTTGGCCCTCGCGTTGGCCCTGAAGCTCCACCAGGTATAGTTATGCGGCTCCTTATTAACATGGCGGAAACTATCTACAAAGCCCGATTCCAGGAAGTTCTCCATCCACTCGCGCTCCTCAGGTAAAAACCCCGATGAGTTGGCGTTAGACTTTGGATTATGGATATCAATAGGTTTATGGCAGATGTTGTAATCGCCACAAATAACCAGGTTAGGATGATCTACCTTAAACAAAGTGAGGTACTTGCCAAACTCATCCAGGAAACGGTACTTAAATACCTGCCGCTCATCGCCGCTGGATCCAGAAGGGAAGTAAACGCTCATTACGGATACCTCATCAAAGTCCACCCGTATGCAACGCCCCTCGCGGTCAAAGTCGGGAATGCCGCAGCCATATTCTACATGGTTGGGTAGTATCTTGGTAAAAATTGCAGTGCCGCTATAGCCCTTCTTCTCTGCCGGGAACCAGTAGTGCTGGTATCCTAACGCGTCTACAAGGCCCAGGTCTGTAAGTACATCGGGTGTGGCTTTTATTTCCTGCAGGCAAACCACGTCGGCATCTGTAGCTTGCAGCCAGGCCAGCCAATTCTTGTTTATAGCCGAGCGGATGCCGTTAACGTTATAGGTTATTATCTTCATTTAACTTTAGGCCAAAGGATTTTATCCAGCTGTTTGCATTCTTTTTTGCTGAGCAGTTCTACTGTCATGGGCACATCTGTAGTTGGCCTGTCGCGCTCATCTTTCTTCACTGCGGCAATGCGGTCTACCATATCTATACCACTGATAACTTCGCCATACACGGTGTAATTTTGGTCAAGGTGCGGTGCGCCGCCAACGGTGGTGTAAATATCCCGCTGCGATGCAGGTATCTTACGGCCTTTAAGGCGGGTGTTCTCCAGGGTGTCTAATTTACCCGTAGTAAAGCGTCTACCCTCCACAATGTAGAACTGGCACCCGCTTGAAGCCTTCTTAGGGTTATCATCGCGCGCTGCAGCCAGCACGCCTCGTTTATGAAAAAGACTGTCGCGAAATTCTGCAGGTATGGTGTACTTAACGTCGCCATTGCCAAGCTCCGCGCCGGGCTTTGCCTTAGATGTATCGCGAGATTCGGGGTCGCCGCCCTGTATCATAAAGTTCTGTATAACCCTATGGAACAATGTGCCGTTATAAAAGCCCTGTTTAGTAAGCTTAATAAAGTTATCCCGATGCAGAGGTGTCTCGTTATATAAACGTATAATGCAGTCGCCATAGCCAGTGCGGATACGTACGTATTGGTTCTTTGGCGGCTTTGCTAAAGCGGCACCGACGGTAAGTAGTAAAAGCAGGGTAAGAAGTTTTTTCATATCAATATCCGTTTTCCTCGAAGTAGGTTATAATAAGTGATTTCAGCAGCATTTCCTGTTCCAGCAGGGTATAGTTTGGAACCTGCTTTACTAATTTCCAATGTGGCCAGCCATCCTGGTCCTGGCCTTCAAGTTCGTAGAACCCCATTTGGCTAAACAGTTTACAGTTGGCTATATGCATCAGTTCTTCCTTTTCCCGTTTTTTAAACTTACGGGGTCCCTGGCCAAGCTCCTGCACGCCTATCAAAAACAAAAGCACCTTTATATCAGGTTTTTCGTTGTCAAAGTCTGCGGCTATTTTATCCTGTAATTGCGCAAACTTTGCATTAATTTCTGCAGGTTTCATATTTGCAAATATACAGATGTGCCGCGATAGGGAACTTTATTATTGAAAGCGTATTAACAACATTGTTACGTTTAGTGAGTTAGCTTGAAAGTTTATTAATTAACTTTGCGCAAAGTTGATAAACAACATCATCTGTGAAAAGAAACGTTTACCATATAGTTTTTGCCTGGGCATTGCTGCTAAGCTTTGTTACCGGCCAGTATATGGTTTACGCGCATCAGCATAACCTGGTAAAAAACGTGCACGCCTCGTGTACCAAGATCAAGCATGCCTGGCATGAAAGTGTTCAGGAAAAATGCCAGGTATGCGATAGCATGCATCATATAGCTATGGATGTGAACCGCAGTATAAATTACCAGGTTACATTAACATTGCAGCAGCGCTTGTTTGTTTCTCCGTTATATAACTTCACCAGCATATCGCTCATCCTTGCCTCCGGGCGGGCGCCTCCTGTTTTTTCATAACATCTGTTTAAACTAAGTCTGCTCACTGCAGTCATTTTCACGAACTCTTATTAATTTGTTATGAAACTAAAACTTATTAGTTGCTTTATATTTTCGTTTTTACTCCTCCGTATAGTGGCTTTTGCCGACGTCAACATAGTTAAAGGTAAAGTTGTAGACGCTAAAACCAACGAGCCCCTTATCGGTGCCACTGTAAACGTACCGGAGCTACACGTGTCTGTGGCCACCAACACCAATGGCGAGTTTACCCTTCGCTCAGTGCCGGCAAATGGCCGTTACGTTGTACAAGTTCAATACATCAGCTATAAAACAATCACGCAAACCGTGGACTTTTCGTCCACAACGTCTCTGACTTTTGCACTCCAGCCAAGTATTATTGAAACCCATGAGGTGGTTATTACTGGCACGCCTGTAACTGCAGGCAGCAAATACAATAGTACGTCCGCAAGTGTAGTAAGCAAAGAACAACTGCAGGGCAGCTCCACCAACCTGATAGATGCATTAAGCAAGGTAGCACCGGGCGTCAGCCAGATCACTACAGGCCCTGGCATCTCCAAGCCGGTTATCAGGGGTTTAAGCTATAACCGTGTAGTTACGCTGAGTGATGGCGTTAAACAACAAGGGCAGCAGTTTGGCGACGAACATGGCATTGAGATAGATCAGAATCAGGCAGACCGGGTAGAGGTGCTGCGCGGTGCAGCATCCCTTCAGTATGGATCAGACGCTTTGGGAGGGGTAATTAATGTAATTGAGCCATCATCTCCGCCGGAAGGAAATATAAAAGGGGATGTTTTAAGCAGCTACTCTACCAACAGCGGCTTAATCAACACGTCCGTAATGCTTAGTGGTAACGAGAATGGCTTCGTGTGGCGTGGCAGGGGTAGCTACCAGAATGCCCATGATTTTAAAACTCCGTTTGGCTACTATCAAAATAGCGGCTTTAATCAAACAAACTTTAGTGGTATGCTGGGCGTGAACAAAGCCTGGGGCTACTCTCACCTTAACTTCTCTTATTATAAGAATAACATCGGTTTTTTTGATGCCGAACCAGGTGACGAACTTTACCGGGATAAGACAAGCCGCACACTGGAATATCCGAGACAGGATATTCGCCATTACAAACTTGCCTGGAACAACAACTTTATATTTGGGAGCAATTCGCTTAAACTAGACTTAGGTTATCAAAAAAACCAGCGAAGAGAATTAGAGGATAGCACAATACCTTCCCTGTTTTTTGATTTGAATACTTATTCGTTGGATGCTAAATACTCGTTGCACGAATTTAATGGCTGGAGACCAGTTTTTGGTTTAAGCAGCAGCATTGGGCATAGCGTTAACAAAGGCGAGGAATTACTGGTGCCCGCTTATGATGAATACAGCGCGGGTGCGTTTGGGTTTGTTAAAAAGACCTGGGAGAAGAACACCTTTAGTGCAGGAGTACGCTTTGACTATGTGGCAAACAAAGGCAAAGCACAGGTGGTAGACGGTAATGAGGTTTTCACCGGCTTTGATAACAAGTTTTCTAACCTGAGCGGCGCTGTAGGTTATACACACATCTTTAATGATGACCTGAGCTTTAAATCCAATTTAGGAACAGCGTTCCGCGCGCCAAACCCTGCGGAACTAGGTTCTAATGGCGTTCACGAAGGTACACAACGCTATGAAATAGGATATGGCAACTTGTCGCCTGAACGTAGCTATCAGGCGGATGCAACCCTGGAATATGGCTCAGGAATTATAACAGGAAGCTTTGGTATTTATGAAAACTACATTCATAATTACATCTACGCATCCAACACCAACAATGAGCAAATTACAATTACTGATGAAGGAAGTGGAGATTTGAGGACTTTAGACGTTTACCGTTATGGACAGGTTAACGCCAATCTTTACGGCTTTGAAGGTAATCTTACCCTTCACCCGGTATCATTTGTTCACTTCGAAAATACTTTCAGCTACACCAGGGCGCAAAACAGATCATTTGACAGGCCGCTGCCACTGATTCCTGCAGGTGTTTTACACAATACCCTACGATTTGAACCAAAGGTAAAAGGATTGAACGATTTCTATTTTTACGCCGGTATAGACAACTTTTTTAAGCAAACACGTGTAGACGCTACTTTTGAGACACCGGCAGATGGTTATACCTTGCTTAATGCAGGTATTGGCGCTACATTCAAGCTGGGATCGCAGCCACTGAAGCTTTATATATCAGGCAACAACTTAACCAACAAAAAGTATTATGACGCGCTTAGCCGTTTAAGGCCAGGCCGTTATAGCCAGGAAGATCCTACTTTTGGCGTCTATAACCCGGGTAGAAACATTACGTTTGGCTTTTACCTGCCATTCGGAACAAACAAGTAAAAATCAACAATTAAATATGCAAGCGCCCCGCCTTCTGAATGTTGGCGGGGCATTGCTTTATAACAGGTTTTGAGCTGCGAGTTCTTGCCTGAGTTGCTCCGGTGAAGTAAAATGGATGCAGTTGATACCCATCTTTTCGGCAGCTAAAATATTGCGGTAATTATCGTCTATGAACAAGCTTTCGGTTGGGTTAACGTTGTAGCGATCGAGCAAGACCTGGTAAAATTCCGGTGCGGGTTTGCGCATTTTTTCGGTACCGGATACTACTATACCATCAAACCAGTTCAGAAAATCAAATCTTTCCTGTGCCCTAGGGAACGTTTCTGCCGACCAGTTCGTCAGCGCGTAAATTTTATATTTACTGCTCTCTTTAAGTTCCTTAAATATTTGTACCGTGCCTTCAAAAGCGTCGCCAAGCATCTCGGTCCATCTGCCGTAAAATGCACGGATGTTTGCTTCATGCTCCGGAAACTGCTGCACTAAAAGCTCTGTGCCTTCTGCCAGTGAACGGCCGGCGTCCTGCTCCTCATTCCAGTCAGACGTGCAAACGTTTGCAAGAAAATCTTTCATCTCATACTCGTCTTGGAATATGGTGCGGTACATGTAATGTGGGTTCCAGTCGATCAGAACCGCACCAAGATCGAAAATTATGGTATTGATCATTTTTTCTTTTTGGGCTTCCAGTTGTAATCCTTCTCCACTACTTTCGCGCTTGTTACAATGGAGTCTTTGTTAAGATAGATAACGAGGTCTTTGGTATGCAGGGTATCTAGACCGTTCATTTTCCGGGTTATCTCGTAAGAGAAGCTCCGGTCTGTAAAGCTGTTGCGTTGAGGAGCTTTTAGCAGCCAAACCACTTGTTTGTACTTTAACCCAATAAGCTTTTTGCTGGCAAGCAAGCTATCTACCATTAGGTACCGCTTAGGAAAGCTAAGCCCGTCGCCATCATCCCAGCCTTTAGGGGTAAATGGCTCGTGCCTTTTACAACCGCTTAATATTAAAGCGGTAGCAAAAAGGTATATAATAAAACGCAGTATTCGTGAGCGAAACATGTTAGCTATTTTGCAGCAAATATCCTTTAAATCCGGCAAAGTCGGTGCCTAAATTTACAGCTTGCTTTTTCCTGGTTTCTAACGCTTCAACTTCGGCCGGTATTGTAAGTGCTTTCGCAACATTACCATCAAAAACATCCGGGAATTTACATGGGTGCGCTGTAGACAGGAATATGCCGGCAATATCTGCATCAATGTGTTCTTGCTGGTATTCTTTTAAGGCCTTCCAGGCAATAGCAGTGTGCGGACAAGCGACATAATTGTACTGTTTAAAAATGTCGTTGATGGCAGCGGTGGTATCTTCATCGGTATAAGTGTAACCTTTTATAAGTTCATTTAATGTTGATGGTGATCCTTTAAAAAGGTCCTGGATGCGCACCCAATTGCTTGGGTTGCCTACATCCATAGCGTTAGAAAGCGTTGCAACAGAAGGTTTCGGTTCGTAAACGCCAGTTCTTAGAAATGCAGGTACGGTGTCGTTGGCGTTGGTAGCTGCAACAAAGTGTTCTACAGGTAATCCCATTTTCCAGGCGAGTAAGCCCGCGCCAATGTTGCCAAAATTACCACTGGGAACAGCAAACACCACTCTACTCATGCCACGTTTTAGCAACTGTGCATATGCGCTGAAGTAATAGAATGTTTGAGGGATCAGCCTTGCAATGTTGATGGAGTTGGCCGATGTCAGTCGGAACCGTTCATTAAGTTCCGCATCAGTAAAGGCCTGTTTTACCAATGCCTGGCAATCATCAAATGTGCCATCTATCTCCAGCGCGCGAATGTTTTGTCCGTTGGTGGTAAGCTGTAGTTCTTGTATGTGGCTTACTTTGCCCTTAGGGTAAAGAATAGTTACGCGGGTATTGGGCACGCCTAGAAATCCTAAAGCAACGGCACCACCTGTATCGCCAGAGGTGGCTACCAGCACGTCTAATTGCTTCTCTCCGTCCTGTAGAAAGTAGCTCATGATACGGCTCATGAAGCGGGCGCCGAAGTCTTTAAATGCGAGTGAAGGCCCATGAAATAACTCCAGTACAAAAACATTGTCTTCCAGCTTTACGGCCGGCGCGTAAAAGTTAATAGCATCCTGAACAATGGTTTTAAGATCGTCACCAGGGATGTCTTCCCCCAACAGGTTTTGTGCAGCATGAAAAGCGATTTCAGGCAGGGTATACCTGTCAAGATTAGTAAAAAAACCATCCGGCAAACGTGGGATTTCTACCGGCATATAAAGCCCTTTGTCCTGAGGCATGCTGTTAAATACCGCCTCTTTAAAACCGACCCGTAGTTCCGGGTTATTAGTGCTATAAAATTTCATTTTAGTAGGGTATACCACGCGTTATTGCGAGGAACGAAGCAATCCTAAATATAACGTGCATTTTGAGGAGATTGCTTCGTTCCTCGCGATGACGTACTCTTTATTACCCAATCACCCTCGGGCCTTTATCATTTATGGTAGACACGTAAGTATAAGACCCTATGCCAATTTTAGTAAGGTGTTGCTGCAATTTAGCGGTTACCTGCCTTGCTGTTTGCTCATCTTTAGTAAACGCAAATACAGATGGTCCTGAGCCCGATATTCCAAAGCTTACAGCACCCAATTCCATTGCCATTTCGCGCATCTGGTAAAAATCCGGGATGAGCATACTACGCACTGGTTCCACCAATACATCCTGCATGCTGCGGCCTATCAGGTCTATGTCCTGCATAAACAGGCCACTTACCAAACCTGCAATGTTTCCCCACTGTGTTACCGCATCCTTCATGTTGATTTTGTTGCGGATGATCTGGCGAGCTTCGCGGGTGGGTACATCTACATCAGGAAACACGATAGCGCACCATAGATCAGGCGGATGGGGTAGCCGCACCACATCCAGCGGCTCATAGCTGCGTATCAATACAAAACCGCCCATCAAAGCAGGGGCAACATTATCTGCATGGCCGTGACCGCAAGCCATCTCTTCGCCCTTCATAGCAAATGGTAACAGGGTGGACGGATCTGTATCATCGCCCATCAAAGTTTTAATTGCAAACAGGCCCGCAACGGTACTGGCAGAACTTGAGCCAAGTCCGCTTCCAATAGGCATTTTCTTATGCAGCTCTATATCTACACCAACATCTGTACGGTCGATGCTATTAAGATAATGCTGTACGCTTACGCTCACCGTGTTTTTCACGGGATTAAGAGGTAGCCGGCCGTTATCCCCGGTGATCTTGCTGATGGTAATACCCGGCGTGTTTGTCATACGCATTACCACTTCGTCGCCGGGGTCGTTTACGGCAAAGCCCAATACGTCAAACCCGCAAACCACGTTGGCAACGGTTGCCGGAGCAAAAACAGCAATAGAGGCAGAGCCCCCCCCGCTCCCTGAAGGGGGAGCTTTTGAAATAATTGACTGCTTAGCTTCTTCTATATTATTTTCCATATGATTCTATTTTTACTCCCCCTTCAGGGGGCGGAGGGCTTCTTAATTGGCTCCCACGTTTATCAAATCAGCAAAAACGCCCGCAGCAGTTACCTCTGCGCCAGCACCCGGACCTTTTACTACAAGCGGGCGATCCTTGTATCTGTCCGTAGTAAAGGATATTATGTTATCGCTTCCGGATAGCATGTAGAATGGGTGATTCTCATCAACCATCTGCAGGGTGATTGATGCTTTACCATCTTCTAATTTACCAATGTAACGAAGCACCTTTTTTTCTTCTTCTGCGCGGTTTTTCAGATTGGAGAAGAAAGCGTCCTCCCTCTTTAATGCTGTGTAAAAATCTTCAACCGTCTTTGCTTCCAGACACGTTTGAGGCAAGATATTGTCGATCTGTACATCAGCCTCTTCCATTTCATAGCCCGCGTCCCGGGCGAGTATCAGCATCTTGCGCATAAAATCACGCCCACTCAGATCATCTCGTGGATCCGGTTCGGTGTAGCCTTTATCCTGCGCTTCCTTCACTACGTCATGAAAGTTTGCGTCGCCTTTAAAATGATTAAAGATAAAAGATATTGTACCCGACAGTATAGCTTCGATACGCTTAACCCTGTCACCACTGCTCATCAGGTCTTTTAATGTTCTGATGATTGGTAATCCGGCGCCAACGTTGGTTTCGTAGAAAAAGTCGACACCATGTTTCCTGGCGGTATCTCTGAAAGTTTTATACTGCTGGAAAGAAGCTGAGTTGCCAATTTTGTTGCACGTGACTACCGAGATATTAGCTTTGAATACGTCTTCGTAAAAAGCAATTGGTTTTGGACTTGCAGTGTTGTCTATAAACACACAATTAGGCAGGTTCATCGCCTTCATTTTAGTAACGAAGCCAGCAAGGTCCGCAGCGTGCATGGAGTCTGCTAATTCTTGTTCCCAACTGTCTAAAGATAAGCCATCGCTATTAAACAACATTTTGCGGGTGTTGCTAATTCCGGCAATTTTTACCTGTATGCCGTTGTTTTTTTCAAGGTACTCTTTATGTGCATTAAGCTGATTGAACAGCGTTTTACCTATGTTACCAGTCCCAAGGCAAAACGCGTGCAGGGTCTTTGTCAGTTCAATAAAGAAAGCGTCGTGAACTGCATTAAGCGCCTTGGCCAGGTCGTGAGAAGAAATAATTACCGATATGTTGTATTCTGAAGAACCCTGGGCTATCGCGCGAACATTTACACCGTTGCGGCCCAGCGCGTGGAATAACTTGCCGGATACTCCCGGCGTTTGTTTCATGTTTTCGCCGACAATGGCCAGTATTGCCTGCTTAGCTTCAACAACAAGCGGCTCTAACTTATTAGCCAGCAACTCCAGTTCAAACTCGGCTTCTATCAGCTGTTTTGCCTTTTGAACATCCTGTGGTTGTACCGCGAAGGTGATGCTGTGTTCTGATGAGGACTGGGTAATTAGAATGATGTTGATCTGCTCGCGGGCAAGTAAGGAGAACAAACGGCCACTAAAGCCGGAACGACCAACCATACCGCTGCCTTCCAGACTTAGAATGCTGATGTTATTTATAGAAGAGATACCCTTGATAGGTAAGTTGGACGACTTACAATCATGCCTGATAACTGTACCGGGAAAAGCAGGTTCGAAGGTGTTTTTAATAATAATCGGGATTCGTTTCAGGAATGCAGGGATCATGGTAGGCGGATAAATCACCTTTGCACCAAAGTAAGAGAGTTCCATAGCTTCTGTATAAGAAAGCTCCTCTAGCGGAAAGGCCTTCTTCACCATTCTAGGGTCAGCAGTCATCATGCCGTTAACGTCGGTCCATATTTGGATCTCTTCGGCATTTAACGCAGAACCTAAGATGGCGGCGGTATAATCGCTCCCACCACGGCCGAGTGTAGTGATCTGTCCGGCATCATTGCCAGCTATAAATCCGGTGACGAACAGCAATTTATCACTATTTTCCCTATAAAAGCTTTGCACAAGCAGGTCTGTTAATTCCAGGTTCACCTTGGCTTGTCCAAAGCTGCTATCCGTTTTGATCAAATCAGAAGCATCAACAAATAATGCTTCGGGAAAATGCTGTGCGGCTATTTTGCTGATCATCAGTGTAGAACATCGCTCACCAAAGCTTACGATCTGGTCGCGGGTTTTAGCAGTTAACTCGCGGAGGGTCAGTACACCTTGCAGTAGCTCTTCCAGCTGATTAAAGTGAATCTTCAGTCGGGTATAAGCCGGATTTTGATTCTGGATGTCCAGCAAGGCTTTTACGACATCAAAGTGCCTCTTTTCCAATTCTGCCAATTGAGCGGTAAACTCTTCGCCTTGTGCGGCTCCTTCGGCCATAGCAATGAGCAGGTTAGTAATGCCGCTCATGGCACTAAGCACCACTACAGGCTTACTCCCGTTGGTGTTTTCTTCCTTTAAAATTTCGAGCAAAGTTTGTATGCTGCTTACCGAACCAACCGAGGTGCCTCCGAACTTTAGAACTTTCATTTTGCGTGATAATAAAAAAGCCTTCCTCTTTGCGGAGGAAGGCTTTCATTTGGTTTGTATCTATGTTTTACACCATACGATTATCTTCCTCCGTGTTTTATCCCGGTGGTAATAATGGTAGTAATAATGGTGTTGTTAACTGTCATCTTATATAATGCCTGTAAAGTAAGTAGATTATATTTGAAATAGCAAAACAAAAGTTTTAATTTTTTAATAGCCTACATATGTTTCCTAAATTGCGCAGCTATGCAGGGGTTAATAATTAGGTCGACAGGGAGCTGGTACCAGGTAAAAAGCGGTCCAGACGTGATCGATTGCCGTATAAAGGGGAAGTTCCGTACTAAAGGTATTACTACTACCAACCCAATTGCGGTAGGGGATCTTGTTGACTTTGACATGGAGCCCGAACAGGGTACCGGGGTGATTACTAAGCTATATCCGCGTAAAAACTACATTATACGTCGCTCAGTCAACTTGTCTAAACAGGCGCAGATTATCGCTGCCAATTTGGATTTGGCTATTTTGGTGGTAACATTAGCATCTCCACGTACATCACTTGGCTTTATTGACAGATTTTTGGTTACTGCAGAAGCGTATGACATTCGTGCGGCATTGGTATTCAATAAGTTAGATCTTTTTAGTGAAGAGGGACTGGAGATATTGGCTGATTACGAAAGCATTTACGAGGATATCGGCTACCCATGCTATGAGGTGTCCGCACTGGCAGGTACCAACATTGATGAAGTACAGGCCATATTGAAAGATAAAGTAACGCTAATTTCCGGGCATTCGGGCGTAGGTAAGTCCAGCTTGATCAACCGCTTACTGCCTGATCTTGAGCTGCGTACACACCAGATCTCCGAATGGAGCGACAAAGGGATGCACACCACTACCTTTGCCGAGATGTTTGAACTGCCACAGGGCGGTTACCTGATAGACACACCCGGCATACGCGAGTTAGGAGTTATAGATATTGAAAAACAGGAACTTAGCCATTTCTTTCCTGAGATGCGGGAACGCATGAATCAGTGCCGGTTTAACAACTGCAGGCATATAAATGAACCCGGTTGCATGGTTTTAGAAGCGGTTGAAGAGGGCGAAATAGCGCAATCACGGTACGATAGCTACCTGAGTATTTATCACGCAAACGAGACAAGGGCATAGTTAATTGATAAATTAAAGAAAGTATTTGCTAAATCCTTAGAAAATTGTTGTGTAGCCGAAAGCGATGCTTAACAGCAGATATGGATAGTTGTTAGTGAGAAGTAAAGTCGATGCGCGTACCACATAGTTAGGGGAGATGATGATTAAGTTTTTAAAACATGTCATTCGAATTAATTAACTTCGTCGACTTTAATCCTGATTTTAACTTGCAAGAATAGTATTAGGTGTTGCTTCATTATCACGTCTTTTTACAATACGTGTTTTTTACGTCTGTTAGCCAAATGATAGTCTATCGTTTTAATTCGTAATCATCTGTTTATAAAACAATCTTTCAATCTATCATCCTGCTAATGCACATTCAAGATAAACTTACACGCGCTAATCTTAATAAATACATGTCTAGTCGTATTCTAAAGAATACTGGCTGGCTTTTTTTTGATAAAGTTTGCAGATTGGGTGTTGGTCTTTTTGTTGGTATTTGGACAGCTAGGTATTTGGGCCCAGTCAATTTTGGAACGTGGAATTATGCAATTGCTGTAGTTAGTATTTTAAGTGCTTTGGCTACACTTGGATTAGATCAGGTACTCGTAAAAAATCTTGTAGAGGATGAGGCAAATGAAGACATTTTAATGGGTACAGCGTTCCTCTTAAGACTTACAGGTTCTGTAATCGCTATTGTAATTAGCGTTTGTTACGTTTTGTTTGCTCAGAGTAATTCGGCGCTTGTAATTATCACCTTTGTTACTGGCTTAGGCCTTTCTTTCCAATGTTTTGATGTAATAGACTTAAAATTTCAGTCAAAGTTAAAATCGAAAACGACTGTAATTATAAAAAACGGTGCATTCCTTTTTACCTCATTGTTGAAAGTTTTTATTTTAGTTAATAAAGGCGGCTTAATGGAGTTTGTAATTATTTCCCTTTTTGAGATATTTATAGGCGCTTGTGGATTAATCTTTAGCTATGGCTTGCCGAGGGTTTTAGGTTGGCGGCTTGATAGGAATTATGCTAAAAAAATATTGATTGAATGCTGGCCACTGATGCTGTCTGGAGTGATTATATTAATGTACATGCGCTTAGATCAGTTAATGATCGGAAACATGTTAGACACAAAGAAAGTTGGGCTTTATTCTGTGTCGGTAAGATTTAGCGAATTGTGGTACTTTATTCCCAGTGTTTTCGTAAACTCTTTTTTCCCTAAATTAATAAAATTAAAATTTGATGTTAAAGAATACAGGAGACTCTGTATGAATCTATTTAAAATACTATTTGTAATCAGTTTTTCAATAGCAATTGTTCTTTCACTTTCAGCAAATCTGTTGATATCAACTTTGTATGGCAGCAGCTACATTGAATCAGCCTTTGCTTTGAAAATCAGTATTTGGACAGCCGTGTTTGTTTTTTGGGGTGTTAGTGCGGGAAATATGCTTGTCATCGAAAATCTAAATAAGCACAATTTATACAAGTCCATACAAGGTTTGCTAATTAATGCTCTTTTAAACGTGTTTTTAATTCCTCGTTTCGGCATTAATGGTGCAGCTATTGCAACTTTAATGTCTCAATTTTATGCTTCTTACTTCTATTATTTTATAAACAAATCGACGCGACATATCTTCTATATGCAATCCAGATCAATGTTGTTTTTTTTGAAAACGGCATAGGTAGCGTTAATTAATTATAATTATTTTCATACATGTACAAAGTAAGTTCGCCGGTTTTGTTTATTATTTTCAATCGCCCGGAAGAGACTAAAACCGTATTCGAGGCAATCAAATTAGCCCGACCATCTAAACTCTATGTTGCTGCCGATGGTGCCAGACCGACAAACCCGCAGGATGAGCTTAATTGTAAAAACACGAGAAACTTAATAAAAGATATAGATTGGGATTGTGAGTTATTTACGTTGTTCCGTGACCAAAACTTAGGTTGCCGTGATAATGTTAGTAAAGCCATTACTTGGTTTTTTGAAAATGAGCCTGAAGGGATAATCTTAGAAGACGACTGTTTACCTAGCGAAGATTTCTTTATTTTTTGCGATTTAATGCTCGATTATTATAGATACGACAACAGAATAGCCCATATATGCGGAAGTAATTTTCAAAAAGATGCTGTTGGTGAGTATTCTTATTACTTCTCAAAATCTACTCATGTTTGGGGGTGGGCAAGCTGGAGAAGGGTTTGGGACAAGTATGATGTTGAATTAAAGTTTCTTGACACAGCTTTAGAATACGGTTATTTAAACCATTTAAGCAAAAAAAATCAATACTTTATTAATGATCAGTTAGTATTGGTAAGAGCAGGGATTATAAATACATGGGATTATCAGTACATGTTTTCCAACTTAATTAACAACTTTTTGGCTATTATGCCTAATAATAACATGATCTCTAACATTGGGTTTAATCAAAATGCAACACATACAACCGTTAGTAGTTGGTGCGCTAACTTGCCTTTTACAAAGCTTGAACTTCCTCTAAAACATCCACCTATTATGTTACCTAATAATGTTGCAGACAATTACAGTTTAGATAGAGAAGTACCTCCATTAATTCGCCAGAAAATCACCAATATGAAATCTGTACTTAAAAATAAAGTTAAAAAATTGATAAAATAAGAGTACCTAAATTTCGTAGTTCCAAAAACAGGGAAGATTAGCCGTACTTTAAAGTGTACCGTCTAAAAAGCTATTTAAGCAGCTAAAATGAGAGCAGTACTACAACGGGTTTCCGATGCGTCATGCAGGGTGGATGGCAATATTACAGGTGAAATAGGCCCTGGTTTCCTGGTATTGCTGGGTATAGAGGATGCCGATACAGACGAAGACCTGCAGTGGCTTGCTCAAAAGATAACAGGCATGCGCGTGTTTGGTGATGATAATAACTTGATGAACAGAATTTTAGCTGACATAGACGGTGACATATTGCTTGTCTCTCAGTTCACGTTATTTGCACAAACCAAAAAGGGTAACCGTCCATCTTTCATCCGTGCCGCACGCCCGGATAAAGCTATACCGCTGTATGAGAAGATGATAGCTGCTCTGGAAAGTCTGACAGGCAAGAAGATTGCGACCGGCATTTTTGGTGCGGATATGAAGATCAGCCTGGTGAACGATGGCCCGGTAACAATAATCATGGACACTAAAGACCGGGAAAATCATTGACCAAAACCTTCAATTTCCACACTTTTTTGTATGCGGAAAACGGATAAAGAATTTCATAGATCACCATTCGCTAATAACTACAAAATATGACCATTAAGCAAGCGCAAGCCCTGGTAGACGGCTGGATTAAGACGACCGGCGTCAGGTATTTTAACGAGCTTACCAACACCGCCATGCTGATGGAAGAAGTTGGAGAGGTGGCGCGCATTATGGCCCGTCAATATGGCGAGCAATCCTTCAAGCAGTCGGACAAAGAGGTGAACCTTGCAGATGAAATGGCTGATGTACTCTTTGTACTGATTTGCCTGGCTAACCAAACCGGTATCGACCTCACCCAAGCTCTTGAAAGTAACCTTGAGAAAAAGAGTATTCGTGATGCAGACAGGCACCGGAGTAACGAAAAGCTGCAGTAGCGCTAACTTTTTTTGTTAACCCGACTCGCTTCTACCGGAGATTTTTATATTTTTATCCCTGATCTTATCACAACCTAATGCATAAAATTCACAGTCGAACGAAACGGCCTGTTCTCGTTTTTGCTTTTAAAATCATTCTTTTTTTTCTGCTATTTTCCTGCTTTAAAGCTGTTGCACAAGGCTTTTCAGACGAAGATGGCCGGACTTACAGCCTCGGTCTCCGGGCTGAATACGATATGCCTGCCGGGAATTTAAAATTTACCTATAAACCAACACCTTCTGGCGGTTTGAGTTTTTATATCAACTAGGACGCTGTTACAGCAGAGGTGGGTATAGGTTATCGCGAGTACAAACCCAAGGCCGACACCTTTTATTATCTAGTGAATGACAATGATTACGGTACGGCAACCTTCAGTAAATTTAAAACTACCATGTTTTATTTGGGCGGCGCGTATAACATATCCCTAAGCGATGCTGTGAAACTTTACGGTGGATTTAACCTGGGCCTTTATATGACAAAATTCAGTTCCACTTCTACTGACGCTTTTGTGCATGAACAAGAATACGTGGACGAAAAGGAAGCCTATATAGCACCGAAAATTGGTTTTAACCTGGCTTTAACGGATAACATTCATGTAAAAGTGCAGGGGGCATATAACTTATTTTCGCCAATCGGAAGGGCGCAGTACAATTCAAGGGTGGGTACCTTTTATTATTCCATTACAACAGGTGCCACACTGGTTTACAATTTTTAGAGATATGAAATACATACACCACGCAATAGTTGCCCTGCTGTTCCTATCATTTGCCAGCTGCCAAAAGGGTGAAAATCCTTATGTATCAAAAGACGTAATAGATAAACTTAATGTAATACGCCACCCGGCAATTAAGGGCATTGCATTTATTTACAATAACGAGATATATTACCTTGCTGATTTTGATGGCACAGCAGTGAAGATCACTAATACCGGGGGAACAAAAAAATTTGTAAAAATATCCCATGACCATACCAGGTTTGCTTACCAGGTTGGCACAAACATAATTGTGCTTGACCAAACCGGGAATGTCCTTAAGACATTAAACTATTCGGATATCCGCAATTTTGACTGGAGCTTTGACGATAAGACCTTGTACGTTGTAGACGGTGAAACAATTAAATTTTGGGGACCGGCTATCACTACGCCCTCTATCGTGAACTATAATGGATATTACGATTTTGTGTCGGCGGCAATATCGAAAAACGGCGACCTGGTTTACATTCTAAAGAAATATCACTACGATGCATCTGACGAATACATGATGGTTACGCGTAAAGCTACAGGCGGCAACCCTGTATTTTACAAAGCAGAAGACAGCCTGTTACCTCCAATGAAAAACGTAAATTTTAGTGCCAACGGAATTGATCTGGTACTTACTTTTCAGGAACTGCATTCGGGTGATGACTATGGCGGAGCGGCAATGTTTAATAATCTCGAACAATACCCGTTTAAAACATTTCGATCCGGTAGATTAAGTACACCTGTATATAATAGCGATGTAAAATACCTGCTTGTTGGCCTTGACAATACCGACCCACATACCGGACATTACATTAGCGCTTTATACCTGGATATCGATGTGCCGAATAATGACAAAATACTAACCGCTTATCCCGGCGTTAGGTTTTTAGATTGGAAGCAGTAGCCGCCCTTAACAATTTGATCTAGGCAATCCTTTGATATAAACCTGCAGATACCAAGAGGGATGCTTATCGCAACACCGAATAAAATTATGTTTTTATTTATTATATAAAATATAATTTTGTTTACGTCGTTCTCATCATAATTAAACCACACTATTATGAGAACTTATCAAGTAATCCTCGCAGCAGTTTTAACCTTAACCTCCTGCACTACATCTCCCCAAAAGGAGAAGGTGACTGAAGTGCAATTGGTTGCCCCGCCACCACCAATTTCTGTAAGCGATGTAAATGAAAAATCTAAAGGCGAGGCCAACGAGCAAATAGTATTAGACGAGCCGGTCGCTAATGCAGATGTAAAAACTCAGTCATTTGCACCACCAGTTGTTAAGCCCGATAACGAGGACATCACCCGCAAAATTATCAAAGAAGGCGAGCTTAGCTTCGAGACCAAGGATGTAGCGAACACCCGCAAGCAGTTACTAAGCTCCCTTAAGCGCTTTAACGGTTATGTAGAGCGCGATCAGGAAAGTGCGGGTACCGAGGGTGACCGTAAGGAATATCAGCTTTACATCCGGATACCGGCGGCAAACTTTGAAGCATTTTTAGACGGCGCCGCGAATACCGCCTATAAAATAGACAGCAAGAACATACGCGTCCACGATGTATCAACCGAATACATAGATACAAAGGCAAGGCTCGACAACAAAAAAGTGCTGGAAGCGCGCTACCAGGAGTTGCTGAGGAAAGCAATTAAGATAGCAGACATGCTGCAGATAGAAGATAAGCTGACGGAGATTCGCAGTGATATTGAATCGACACAGCAACAGCTTAACTTTATGCAGAAACAGGTAGCCTACAGTTCGCTAAATATTACTTTTTACACCCGGCAGGCTTCACAGATTGAGACTGCCCCAGGTTTTGGCAACCGGATACTTGCCTCACTCGGAGCCGGATTAGCAGGACTGGAAAACCTTTTGTTTGGCCTTATTTCCGCCTGGCCGTTGCTGCTAGTTGCAGCTATTGCGCTGGTGTTTATAAAACGCTGGAGAAGCCACAAGCGTGTTGTAGCAGAGTAACCTACAGCTTTACCAACGTATCGCCATCCAAAAACGGGATGGCGGTAGTAAGGTCTACCTGCAGGCAAAAAGCAATGTCTTTTTCTATGCCCAGCTTTTTAAGGCGTTCTCCGTGCGAGGTTTTGTTCAGATACGCGGGTATATCGTTCTTGCCTAATTGAAACAAGTCGTTAGCAGCAATGGCAGGGTCGTCCAGCTTGTAATTACCGCCTTTAAGCTGTTCTATCACCGCGCCTGCAAACAGGGTGTCTTCCAGGTTAAAGTTGTTCTTCCAGCCCGCGCAAACCAGCAGGATGTTCTCCTGCTGCGTTTTTAACCAGTTACAAAGCGCTGTAAGGTTAAGGAACGATCCGATGACTATACGTTTGGCATTACGTGATAGATGCAGCGCGTGAGTGCCATTAGTGGTAGTAAGCACAACCGTTTTACCGGAAACTTTCTCCGGCGTGTAAGAAAAAGGCGAATTGCCGAAATCAAAACCCTCAACTACTTTTCCGTCACGTTCTGCAGCCAGCAGGTAGCCGGTGCCCTTTTCACGATAGGCCGCACATTCCTCAACTTCAGACACGGGGATTATCGCCTCTGCACCATTCTCAATGCCGTAGCAGATGGAAGACGTAGCACGGAAGATATCTATCACCACTACAATGTAGTCCCCCACATTGTATAAGGGAATGAGTGAGGGGGTGAGGCATACGTCGAGCCCCCTAACCCCCTGAAGGGCGAACTTTTGAAAATCTTGGCTGGCAGTACTATTCATCAACTTATATTCCCCCTTCAGGGGGGCGGGGGGCTATTTATAAAATGGCGGTTTTACCACTTTTGCTTTTACTTTGTTATCGCGGATGCTGATGAAGATCTCGCTGCCTTCTTTGGCAAACTCATTCTTAACATAACCAAGGCCAATGGCTTTTTGCAGCGATGGCGATTGCGTGCCCGATGTTACGCGGCCAATGGTATTGCCCTCTGCATCAACAATAGGGTAGTCGTGGCGTGGTATGCCGCGATCTATCATCTCAAAACCTACCAGCTTTTGTTGTACACCGGCTTGCTTTTGCTGCTGCAAGGCTTCGGAGTTGGTGAACTCTTTGCTGAATTTGGTTACCCAACCCAGGCCGGCTTCCAGTGGAGACGTTTTGTCGTCAATGTCATTACCATACAGGCAAAAACCCATTTCTAAACGCAGGGTATCACGTGCACCCAAGCCTATCGGCTTTATACCAAATGGCTCGCCTGCTTTAAATATAGCGTCCCAAATTTGTTCCGCGTTGGTGTTATCAAAATAGATTTCGAAACCACCGGCACCGGTATAACCTGTTGCAGATACAATAACGTTATTGATACCTGCAAAAGTTCCTCTTTTAAAGGTGTAATACTCCATTGATGCAAGGTCGATGTCTGTAAGGCTTTGCAGCGCATCAGCAGCTTTAGGGCCTTGTACAGCAAGTAGTGATGTACGGTCAGATATATCTTTCATATCCACCCCGTCGGTATTGTATTTAGCTATCCAGTTCCAGTCCTTTTCAATGTTGGACGCGTTTACCACCAGCATATAAGTTTTCTCATCTATGCGGTATACCAGCAGGTCGTCTACAATGCCGCCGTCTTCATTAGGCAGGCATGAATACTGCACTTTACCATCGTAAAGTTTTGAGGCATCGTTACTTGTTACTTTTTGTATCAATGCCAGCGCATTATCGCCTTTTAATATAAATTCGCCCATGTGGCTTACGTCAAACACACCAACCGCCTTGCGTACGGTGTCGTGTTCGGCGTTAATTCCTGCGTATTGTACAGGCATATTATAACCTGCAAATGGCACCAATTTAGCGCCTAAACTGATGTGTACGTTAGAGAGAGCGGTATTCTTCATGAATGTATTTTAACGCCGCAAAAGTAGCAAATTAGTGCCAATTGCAGGCGTTAAATAACCGACTGGTAAAAAGCCACAAGGTCGCGGGTAACTTTGTTTACATCATGCTCCTGCTCCACCAGCTTTCGGGCGTTTTCGCCAATCTCACGGCAGTACCACTCGTCGGCTATACAGCGTTTCAATGCATCATAAAATTCACCCGCATTGTTGGCTATAATAATGTTTTCGCCGTGGGCAAAGTTGATGCCTTCGGCGCCTATAGTGGTAGATATTATGCACTTTTTCATAGCCATTCCCTCAACAATCTTCACACGCATACCCCCGCCGGATAGCAAGGGCACAATCATGATAGATTTGCTATTCACAAACTCGAGGGCATCATCTACCTCGCCCTGTATAAATACTTTATCGGGTACATCGTACTCGTCAAAATCTTCGGGAATGTTGTTGCCTGCCACGTAAAATTTCACCTTCAGGTCACCCTCTACAATTTCCTTATGAAAGTTTTCTATAAACCATTCTATGCCTTCGCGATTAGGCAGCCAGTCCAACGACCCTAAAAAGAAAAGGCTGGGGCATTCAGTTTTGTCCGGCTCGGGCTGGTATTTACCCATGTCTACGCCGATAGGAACCACGCAAAGCGGGATTTCAGCACCGAATGACTCCATTGCGTTTTTGTCCTCGCCCGTAAATACAGCTATGCCGTCAAACTGATTAAGCAGTTCTAGTTCATACTTTTTAACACGCCTGGCTAGCAAGTTAAGGTACCATTTTTTAAAAGGGTCGTTTTTTTGATGTGCGAGCCGGTGCCATACCTGGTGCTCTATATTGTGTGCCCGGTAAATAAGTTTGGCCGCGGTGTTTTTGCGGATGGCGGCTACATAAGGCCCTACAAAAAGGCCTTCCAGCTGTACAACATCGTAATGGTTGTCTTTTATATTTTGCAGCACCAGCTTTTCAAACCCGGCATCGTAATACTTATTGATGTTGTATGGGTTGCGGGTAAACAAGTTACTGAATACTTCCAGTACCGATATGTGGGTATCTATACCGTATTCGGTGTAGCTTATCTTATTTAACAAGTCGTCGCGCTCGTGCTGCCTGCCAGAATGCTTTTTTACATTGATAGAAATAAGCGAAACTTCATGCCCCATGCTCACCAAGCCCTTTATGGTGTTGCCAACCACAATAGGGTAGCCCCCGTTTTGCGGAAACGGTATGCGGTGTGTTAAAATGAGGATCCTCAAGTTGGGTCGGCAATTGGTTCAGTCCAAATTTATCAATCCCTTTAGAGTTGGCAAAGCCAGAACTAAAAAATAGTTAGCTGAGGATCGGTAACGCGGAAAGTTTTACGATGATATGGCGTATGCCCTTTAGCCATCACGGTTTTGCGGTGATCTATAGTAGGGTAACCTTTGTTGCTGTGCCAGTTGTACTCCGGGTGCTCGGCAGCAATCTGCTTCATGTAGTCGTCCCGGTAAGTTTTGGCCAGTATAGATGCCGCTGCTATGCTAAAGTACTTACCGTCGCCCTCTACAATGCAGGCATGCGGCGTAGTGCCATATTTGTTAAAACGGTTACCGTCTATTATCAGGAACTGCGGTGTAAGGTGTAGTTTTTCTATAGCGCGATGCATGGCAAGAAAGGATGCGTTAAGAATGTTGATACGGTCAATCTCCTCATTATCGCACCATGCTACGGCATGAGCAACGGCATTCTGCTCTATTTCTTTCCTTAACTGGTAACGAACTTCTTCGTTCAGCTGCTTGGAGTCGTTAAGCAGGTGGTGATCAAAATCATCCGGCAATATAACTGCAGCGGCAAAAACCGGCCCCGCAAGGCAACCGCGCCCTGCCTCGTCACATCCTGCTTCAATAAATTCGTGTTGGTACCTGGCTAATAACATCCCGCTCTACTATCTCTCTTTGGTGATACAAATATCCGTAATTATGTAATCAGGTCATAACACCTGTTGAAAAATAAACTATAAGTTTAAAGCCTTGTCAAACCTTGAAACACAACAAGTGTTTAATGCATATGCGTGGAATAAAAGTATTACTGATTGGCGTACAGGTTTTAATAGCAGCAACGCTATTTGCTCAAAAACCACCTCCATTGCCGCATGGGATGGTGTTTGGGATAAAGCCTGCCGGTATAGGGCCAACTAAGGCTACCACCATTGAAAGCGACATGCAACGGAAAACACGCGTTACCGCTGCGCTTAGGGGCAGAATAATTAAAGTGACCAAACCAAAGGGCGGATGGTTTGAGATGGATGGCGGTAATGGCCGTATAATACAGGCACACTTTAAAGATTACAACATCTTACTACCAACAGCCTTGCGTGGCCGCATTGTGATTATACAGGGTGTAGCGCTGAAGCAGTTTATTGCAGATGACCTGCAGCACTTTGCTGGCGATACCGTTTCCGGCAAAAAACAGCACAAGGTAAATACCAGCGCCAGCCACCGCATTAATTTTGAGGTGACCGGTTTAATGGTGGATGAATAGCCGCTATTTATTTGTTCATTAAAAACACCGGTTCAAGGTGCAAGTGCGCTGTGAATAGCTCTTTAACCTTTTGAGAGATCTCGGCCCGGCTTACGGTAGATGCATCCCGGCGGCATTTCAGGTGATGCTCGCGGGCAATTTTCTCAGCAAGGTCACCTATGGTTTTCACCTTAAGTTCTTTTCCGAAGCGGCCTGCCAGCCTAAGTCCGGCAATTGATATCACTGTACCTATAAAAGCAATTGTTGAGCTGATAAAGAACAATCCTAATGAAGCTACCAGCAGCAGCGCAAAGCTCCAGGTGATCCATGGTTTTGGCTGCAGCAGGTTCATGTGGAAACCCAAATCGTTCTCAATATCGGCAACTACCTCGATGCGGTTATCTCTCGGGAAAAGCTCGCAAAGTTTTGTTTGCGGTTTAATCAGGTATTTTTCCGTTGGATTTTTGGCGTTAATGGCGTTACGCAGTTTGTAAAATGCCTGCTGCGTAGTACAGCCGGTATGTGCCTGTTTCACTTTTAAGGTTACCAGCTCGCAAAGCGAATTAAAAGTGCTGATGTTCTTCAGCTCGGAATCTTCGAATTTGATATCGAAAGACGCTTCTATCTGGTGCAGTACGCCTTGTATATCGGCTGGGTCAAAATCGTTAAGATTAATAGCCGGCGTTGTTTTTAAATTAAGCTTCAATTACGTTCAAACTAAGTTCAACCATGCTTTATTGCGCTAATTTATTGCGCAATAAAGCGGATAAATTTTAAACTCGCAAAAATTGAATTCAAAAATTATTTACTCAAGTACATCGATTTTTCTTTATACAGGTGCCTGAAATATGGGTCCTGCAGATCGGGGATGAAACGGATGGCCTCGCCTGTTGATTTCATTTCAGGGCCAAGTTCCTTGTTTACTTCAGGGAACTTATCAAACGAAAACACAGGTTCTTTTATTGCATATCCTTTAAGCTTGCGCTCTATGGTAAAGTCTTTTAGTTTATTAACGCCAAGCATTACTTTAGCCGCAATGTTGATGTAAGGCACATCGTAAGCTTTAGCAATGAAAGGCACCGTACGTGAAGCACGTGGGTTTGCTTCTATCACGTAAACCTTGTCCTCCTTAATAGCAAACTGGATATTTAGCAAGCCTCTTACATTAAGTGCACGGGCAATTTTTTCGGTATATTCCTCTATCTGGCTGATAACGTTCTCGCTTAAATCGAACGGCGGCAATACCGCAAACGAGTCGCCGGAGTGGATACCAGCCGGCTCAATGTGTTCCATCATACCAATAATGTGCACATCTTCACCGTCGTGTATGGAGTCAGACTCGGCTTCGGCTGCACGGTCCAGGAAGTGGTCAATCAGCACGCGGTTACCCGGAAGGTTTTTTAGCAGGTTTACTACCGCTTTTTCCAGGTCCTCGTCGTTTATCACAATGCTCATGCCCTGTCCGCCCAATACATAGCTTGGACGAACCAATACAGGGTATCCAACTTCATGCGCAACTTCCAGTGCTTCTTCAGCGCTTTCGGCTACACCATATTTGGGATAAGGAATGCCAAGGTCTTTCAGCAGGTCACTGAAACGGCCGCGGTCTTCCGCAATATCCATGTTGTTGAAGTCGGTACCTATAATGCGGATGCCATGCTCATGAAGCTTTTCGGCCATCTTCAGCGCGGTTTGTCCGCCCAGCTGAACGATTACACCGTATGGCTGCTCCAGGTCGATGATCTCGCGAACATGCTCCCAGAAAACCGGCTCAAAGTACAGCTTGTCCGCCATGTTAAAGTCGGTAGATACCGTTTCGGGGTTACAGTTGATCATGATTGCTTCAAAACCGCTTTCTTTAGCAGCCAGCAAGCCGTGCACACAGCTGTAATCGAATTCTATACCCTGGCCTATACGGTTAGGGCCCGACCCCAGAACGATGATCTTTTTCTTGTCGGAAACTACCGACTCGTTCTCTCCTTCGTAAGTTGAGTAGAAATATGGCGTTTTAGCAGGGAACTCAGCCGCGCATGTGTCAACCATTTTGTAAACTCTGCGGATACCAAGTGCTTTGCGGCGCTGATAAACTTCTTCTTCGGTGGTAGAGTTGCCCAGTATGTAGGCGATCTGCACGTCAGAAAAACCTTTTTGTTTCAGCGTGTATAAGAACTCTTCAGGAACGTTGTTGAGCGAGTAGCGGCGCAGTTCATTCTCCAGGTTCACAATATCCTGAATCTGGTTCAGGAACCAGCGGTCAATCTTGGTAACCTTTCGGATAGACTCCATGGGCACACCCAGGCTCATGGCGTCATAGATGTGGAACAGCCTGTCCCAGCTTGGGTGCTCCAGGCTGTGCATAATCTCTTCCAAGTTGCGGCTCTGGCGGCCATCGGCACCAAGGCCGGCACGGCCAATCTCAAGGCTCTGGCAGGCTTTCTGCAAAGCCTCAATAAAGCTACGGCCAATACCCATTACCTCGCCAACAGACTTCATCTGCAGGCCAAGCTCGCGGTTAGCACCTTTAAATTTATCAAAGTTCCAGCGCGGAACTTTTACGATCACGTAATCCAGTGTTGGCTCAAAGTAAGCCGACG
Source organism: Mucilaginibacter sp. 320_HR (assembly GCF_059691875.1). Lineage (NCBI taxonomy): Bacteria > Pseudomonadati > Bacteroidota > Sphingobacteriia > Sphingobacteriales > Sphingobacteriaceae > Mucilaginibacter > Mucilaginibacter sp. 320_HR. Next base: position 599,140 of record NZ_JCAWAI010000003.1, on the reverse strand, counting down.
TGGTTTTGGTGATCTGGTTTTCTATTTCGTCAAGGTTGTAGCCTATGGCCAGCTTTGCAGCAATCTTAGCAATAGGGTACCCGGTAGCTTTAGACGCCAATGCGGATGAACGCGATACACGCGGGTTGATCTCGATAGCAATAATGCTTTCGTCAGCCGGGTTTACAGAGAACTGTACGTTACAGCCTCCGGCGAAGTTGCCTATGGCACGCATCATCTTAATGGCCTGGTTACGCATCTGCTGGTAGCAGCGGTCGCTCAGGGTCATGGCAGGTGCAACGGTAATCGAATCACCGGTGTGGATACCCATCGGGTCAAAGTTCTCGATAGAGCAGATGATGATTACGTTATCACGATTATCACGAAGCAGCTCCAGCTCGTATTCCTTCCAGCCTAAAACAGCCTGTTCTACCAATACCTCGTGGGTAGGGGAAGCCTGCAGGCCGCGGCTTAAAGCAGCATCAAATTCTTCTTTTTTGTGCACAAAACCGGCGCCTTTACCACCAAGTGTATAGCTTGGGCGGATAACCAGCGGAAAGCCAATTTCCTGAGCAGCTTCTTTTCCTTCCAGGAAAGAGTTAGCGATTTTTGATTTGGCAACACCAACGCCTATATCTACCATCAGCTGGCGGAAAGCTTCGCGGTTTTCGGTTTTCTCGATAGCGGCAACATCAACACCTACCACTTTAACACCATATTTCTCCCAAATACCGCGTTCAGATGCTTCTATACACAAGTTTAATGCGGTTTGTCCGCCCATGGTAGGCAGTACGGCATCAATTTGTTGTTCCTGAAGTATCTGCTCTAAGCTTTCGCAGGTAAGCGGAAGGAGGTAAACATGATCGGCAATAACTTTGTCCGTCATAATGGTAGCAGGATTGCTATTAATGATGGATACAGAAATGCCTTCGTCTTTTAAGGATAGGGCTGCTTGTGAGCCGGCGTAATCAAATTCGCAGGCTTGGCCAATAATAATAGGGCCGGAGCCAATGATCAGAACGGATTTGATGGAGGTATCTTTGGGCATAGGACTTTTTAAGTCAAAAAGTTTAAAGTCAAAAAAGTTAAAAACCGGCTTTCGCCATTTAACAAAACCTATGTGCTGAAAGAAGATATTTCCGACTTCAGCGTCGGGGTGCAAAGATAGTAATTTAGAGGTATTTGAAATTTTAATTTTTTAATTTAACAGAACAAGCCCCTTTGCTACCGATATTGCAGTATAAAGCAACTATCGTTTAAGCGCTATGCCCATAAACTATTAACCATGTTATGAAAAAAATTATACTCTCTTCAGTTATTTTGATGCTGCTTTTTATTCGCTGCGGTACTGTGCAGTCCATAATTAAATCAAGTTTTCCATATACTGCTACTTTGGTTGTTCCGGCGAGTTCTGCCACGGGGACTAACCTCAACGCGGTAAGCGAAGGCTCCAGCTTTGATCAGAACTTTGTTAAGGACGGTAATAACGGCGGCAGGATCAGCAACGTCCGCATTGTATCTGCAAAGATCACGGCTGTTGTTCCGTCAGACTTTAATATTGGCAACCTGATTTCTGCAAAAGTCTACATGGCAAAAGCAAGCGGAGCGGATGAGGTGCTGGTTGCCTCCAGAACAGATATAGGCCCAAATAGCGGCAGCAGCATTGTGCTGGATATTGACAACAGCAATATGCTTGATGAGTTAATGCGCGAAAAGAAGGTGCGCATACGCATGGCTTATGTATTACGCAACAAAATTAGCCTTGATGCCAGCTTGAGAATAGTGTTGGGTATTGCCGCCGACCCTGCTGATAAACATTAGTTTTGAAGAGAGAAGGTTAGGGGTACAGTATATGAAACACGAATAGGTTTTCCGTACATGGTTCCCGGCGTCCATCTGGGCGATCTTTTAAGAACGCGTATTGCTTCTTCATCCAGTCCTTTGCTTACCGGTTTATTTACTTTAATGTCGCTTAACGTTCCGTCTTTTTCCACTACAAAAGCTAATATCACTGTGCCCTGGATGTTGTTTGCTCGTTCATAATTAGGATAGATTATGTTTAAACCTAAATATCTGCCAAAACCAGCGTCTCCTTTAGGGAACTTGGGCATGGTTTGTCTTACGCCATAATAGGCGAATCGTGCGCCGGTACTGTCCGTAGCACTGCCTTCAATTATTTTCCCGTTATGATAATGCTCCTCAAAAGTTAGTTTAAGGTTTATATCGCGGCCCTTCCAAGTGCTGTCACGCAATCCTGCCTTTACCTGGCCCTCCTCGTTTATGTACTTGAATTTCTCGTCAAATCCCCTGTAATAACCATTCCCCTCATCAACCAAAACTTTACCGGTTGAGTCCAAATTAGCCAAAATTTTGTAGCTGACCTTGAAAGATGTATCCCTAATATTCGTTTCCGGATAGTTTATTTCGCGATATAGCCTGCCATTTGGATAATATTCAAAAGCGTCGCCAGATAGCTGGCCTTGTTTGTAATTGAAGGTGCTTTGGCGTCGCCCACTTTCATAGAAGCCTACTGTTTGCCCATCATACCGTAGCGGGTCAATCTTTGAAGACTTACCTATGAGTTTTGGTTTTCCGCTTTTGTAAAATTCGGTAACGTTGTAAAGGACAGAACCCGAGTCGGGCGTTTTCACTATGCGGATGTAGTCGGCACTGTCTAAAACCTCTACGTACCGCCCCTTATTGGTAAGAAAATAAATGTTTTTGGGTTCTTCCTTTTGAGCCAATGCAGGTAGCGATAAGCAAAAAAGCAGGAGGGTAAAAATAGATCTCATAAGGTAAAAGGTGCATTAATGCACCTAAATTACTTAATCAATTTGTTATTGTTATCGGGGAAGATCAAAATAGGTTCATAGGTGCGGGCTTCTTCTGCTTCCATGTAAGCGTAGGACATAATAATAACTATATCGCCCACCTGTGCCAAGCGGGCTGTTGCTCCATTAAGGCAAACTGTGCCGCTGCCGCGTTCGCCTTTTATAACGTAAGTTTCAAAACGTGCCCCGTTGTTGTTATTAACAATTTGCACCTTTTCGTTAGGGATAATGTTGGCTGCCTCTATCAGGTCCTCATCAATGGTGATGCTGCCTACATAGTTAAGCTCTGCCTGGGTAACTTTAACGCGGTGAAGTTTCGATTTTAATATCTCGATGATCATAATTGTTCGTCATCTGTCAATAATCCTACCAACAAAATAATGGATGTGGTACAATCGGCTAATAATGACGGTGCAAAGATACAAGTATTTCTGAGAGCTTATTCACCAGTCATTAAGACAGCTTTATGCCAAAACGTCAAAGATGTTATTTGATCAGGACGTTATCTATAAGACGGGTCTTGCCTACCTTCGCTGCCGTAAGTGCAACAATCGTTTGGGAGTGATCGTCTGCAGGTAACAACGTCTTGCCGTCTGCAATCTCAAAGTAGTCTGGTTCTACATCCGGTTCGGCTTGCAGCATGTTCATTGCATCTTCTTCCAATTGTGCTATTGATAATATATCAAAGTTCTGCTTAACCCAGTTTAATGCTTTTGAAAGTACCAGGGAGTGCTTACGATCATTTGCCGTTAAGTGGATGTTGCGGGAACTCATCGCCAGCCCATCCGGCTCGCGCTCTATCGGGCACATCACCATCTCAACAGGCATGTTCAATAACTCCACCATGCGCAATACCACCATAAACTGCTGATAATCTTTCTGGCCCATGTAAAGCCTGGTTGGCTTAATAATATCAAGTAGTTTATACACTACCTGGGTAACCCCCTGGTAATGCCCCGGCCTAAACTCGCCCTCGAGTAAAAACTCAAGTTGACCAATATTTAAATGCCAATGCTCATTATTTTCATACATCTCCCTGACGGGCGGATTAAAAAGAATATCGCAATTTGCTGCTTCTAGTTTAAGGATATCTGCTTCAATTGGCCGCGGGTACTTTTCCAGGTCACTTGGGTCATTAAACTGCGTAGGGTTAACGAATATGCTGCAGATGACAACATCATTGTCAGCCTTAGCCCGGTTAATGAGGGAGATATGGCCCTTGTGAAGAGCCCCCATCGTAGGTACAAAACCTGACTGTACATTGCCTAAAGCGGCTATATACTGCTGTACATCTTGCTTGGTGGAAAATATTTTCAACGTAATAAATACAAGAGGGCAAAGGTGGGTAATTGAACAAAAATTACCAAATGGCCTTGCAATATAGATTGTTACTTGTTATAATAATGCTTATATTTGCAAACTCAAATTTTTTGACTTCTTTAAATTAATTCTGATTCAGTGATGGGTAAATCTAAGCTTTTGTTCATAACTCATGAAATGTCCCCTTTCCTCGAACTCACAAAAATTGCCGAAATAACACGCCAGCTTCCACAAGCCATGCAGGATAAAGGATTCGAGATCCGTATTCTGATGCCGCGTTTCGGTAATATCAACGAGAGAAGGAATCGTTTGCATGAAGTTATCCGCTTATCGGGTATGAACATTATCATCAACGATAATGACAACCCCCTTATCATTAAAGTGGCTTCTATACCTGCTGCACGCATGCAGGTTTACTTTTTAGATAACGAAGAGTACTTTCAGCGCAAGCATGTGTTTACCGATAAGGACGGTAAATTTTATGCAGATAACGACGAACGCATGATCTTCTTCTGCAAGGGTGCGCTTGAGACCGTTAAAAAGTTAGGCTGGGCGCCTGACGTGGTACACTGCCATGGATGGATGAGCGCGCTGGTGCCTGCATACCTTAAAACAACTTACAAAGACGATCCTACTTTTAAACACTCCAAGGTTGTTTACTCTATCTACGAGAACGACTTTAAAGATGCTATGAACCCTGAGTTTGCACAGAAAGCAGTTATGGGTGATATGACAGAGGCTAACACTGAGCTATACAAACCGGCAACTAACTCCGCTATGTATGCAGGTGCTATCCAGTACAGCGATGGTATTGTTTTGGCCAGCGAGAACATTGATGCAGATGTGTTAAATAATGTTAAAAACAGCAATAAATCGGTAATGGAATTCGTTTCCACATCAGATTACGAAAATTATTACAATTTTTACGACGAAATAACCAATGACGAATTGGTGCACGTTGCATAAGCTTTAATGTTATATATGAAATTTTCTAAATTAGGCTTATTAACCCTGTTAATAAGTCTTTTTATTTTGAATAGCTGTAAAAACCAGGATGGTATCGGCTTAGGGGTTGATGAGAACAACCAGCTTAACGGTACCTTATTTGCTGATACAAATATCACCCTTAATACAGTTCCCGAAGATTCTGTTGTTACTAATGGTCTTTTTAGAACTCCACTGTCTTATTTTAAAGATCCGGAGTTTGGTCTTACAGAATCAAACATTGCTGCTCAGCTAAGTTTGCCCGGTGGTTCTGCATATACACTTCCAACAGGTGCACTTACAATTGACTCAGCTATTTTGGTACTCCCATATGCGGCCAATGGCTTTTACGGTGATTCCCTGGCATCTAAGTTTAAGATCAACGTTCATCAGCTGAATGAAAAGTATGTTTCCACTACCTACTATAACAATAAGCAGTGGGATTATAATTCATCTTTATTAGGTACAAAATCGTTTATCGCACGTTCACACGATACGCTGAAAATATTTAACATAGTAAAAGGAGCTAAGGATACGCTGATAAAAGTTGTGCCGCAAGTGCGCATACCTATTGCATCAAGTTTTATTGATAGCTATCTTTTTACCGAAGCTCCTCCGGCATACAGGGCAAGCAACCTTGGTTTTCAGGGTGCTGTTAAAGGTTTATATCTTACGCTGGATAAAACAGGCACTACAGGACCTGGAGGCAATCTTATGTTTACATTAGATTCGGCGAAGATTAACATTTATTATAGAGCTGTAAGCGGAACTACAACAGATACATCTGTTGTTACCTTACCAGTACAAGCCGGTACGCATATGGCCTCAATAAAGCATACTTACAGCGCAAAAGTACAGGCAGCACTTAATAGTACATCAACTGATGGATTGGTGTACTTGCAGGGATTAGCGGGGCTTCGCGCTAAAGTTGCCTTTCCCGAAATTCAAAAAACATTCGCTTCCCTGGGTTCAGACGTTGTGATTAACCGGGCTGAGTTAGTAGTTAGTGCATTGCCCGGTTCTGGAGTGCCTTATGCGCCGGCACCAAGGCTCACCATGTATAAATACGATTTAGCAAAACAACGCGTTCGTCTTCAGGATGCAGCTACAAGTGACCCGCGCGGCGTTAACGGCCCATCGTATTTTGACGGTTTTTACAATAAGAAGAACAACGAATATCACTTTTTAGTGACTGCGTTTGTACAAGATCTTATACGGGGTAAAACAGTAGATTACGGTACGTTTATAGCTCCTGTAAACCCGGTCACAGCAACAACTATCGACATATCGCCTACGGCAACTTACGCCGAGCGTACTGTCACCTCTGGAAAAAAATCTCCTTATCGCATCAAGCTTAATATTATCTACACTAAGATAAACAAATAAGCTTTTTGCAACATAATTAGCAAAGTCAATGTTATGTACTAAATAACATTGACTTTGTTGCGTTATTACGGGGGTAATTATATTGACTATTCACATCTAAACTTAAAAAAATGTGCGGAATTGTTGGTTACATAGGCTTTCGTGATGCTTATCCTATTATTATAAAAGGCCTGCACAGGTTAGAGTACAGGGGTTATGACAGTGCGGGTATTGCTCTTGCAGAAAAGGGGCTGAAAGTTTATAAAAAGGCAGGGAAGGTAAGTGACCTGGAAGATTTCGTTAAAGGAATTACCTTTACTGCTACCGCAGGAATGGGCCACACCCGTTGGGCCACACACGGCCCGCCAAGCGACCGCAACTCACACCCGCACTCATCCGGTGATCGTAAGCTGACTATTATACACAATGGTATTATAGAAAATTACGGGGTTATTAAAGAAGCCCTGTTGGCTAAGGGACATGTTTTTAAAAGCGATACAGATACCGAGGTGTTGATACACCTGGTAGAAGATATACAAAAAAGCACAGGCCTTGACCTAAATGAAGCTGTGCGGCTGGCATTGAACCGGGTGGTTGGCGCTTACGCTATTGTTATAATGAGTGCTGACAAGCCGGATGAGCTAATTGCTGCACGCAAGGGTAGCCCAATGGTAATAGGAGTTGGCAAAGGAGAATACTTTATAGCATCTGATGCAACACCTATAGTTGAGTATACCAAAAACGTCATCTATTTAAATGATAACGAAATAGCTTATATAAAGCGCGATGACCTGCTGATCAAGAACATTGACAATTCGGTACAAACCCCTTATATACAAGAGTTATCTTTAAAGCTGGAAATGCTGGAGAAAGGCGGCTACGATCATTTCATGATGAAGGAGATATATGAGCAGCCGCGATCTATACGTGATTGCCTGCGTGGGCGTATATACCCGGGCAGGGGAGAAGTGCAGCTTGGCGGAATAAAAGAGTATGCCGATAAGTTGAGGAATGTAGACCGCATTATAATTGTGGCCTGCGGTACATCGTGGCATGCCGGACTTGTTGGTGAATACCTGATAGAAGAGTTCGCCCGCGTTCCGGTGGAAGTTGAGTATGCTTCTGAGTTCAGGTACCGTAACCCGATCATCACATCTAAGGACCTGGTTATCGCAATATCGCAATCAGGCGAAACTGCTGATACCATGGCTGCAATTGAACTTGCTAAACAAAGGGGCGCGACTATATTTGGTATTTGTAATGTAGTGGGGGCATCTATACCAAGGCTTACACATGCCGGGGTATACACTCATGCAGGACCAGAAATTGGTGTAGCGTCTACCAAGGCTTTTACCGCGCAGGTGTCGGTATTAACGCTGATGGCTTTTTACATTGCACAGCAACGCGGCACCATTACACGCAACAAGTCCGTAGAGTATCTTACAGAATTAAATGAGATCCCTGACCTGGTGGAGCGCGCACTAAAAGCTAACGATCAGGTGATAGCTATTGCCGAAAGGTTTAAAGATTCTCCAAACTGTTTATTTTTGGGCAGGGGTAGTTCCTTTCCCGTTGCACTAGAGGGCGCTTTAAAGCTCAAGGAGATATCCTACATACATGCGGAAGGTTATCCCGCAGCTGAAATGAAACACGGCCCTATAGCGTTGATTGATGCCGATATGCCCGTGATCTTTATCGCTACAAAGAATTCTTCTTACGAAAAAGTAGTAAGCAACATACAGGAAGTAAAAGCACGTGGCGGCCACGTAATAGCTATTGTGTCCGAAGGCGACACAGACGTAAGGGAAATGGCAGAATACGTGATTGAAATACCGCAAACCAGCGAAACGTTTGTGCCTTTACTTGCCACAATTCCGTTGCAGTTGCTTGCTTATCATATAGCAGTAATGCGTGGCTGTAATGTTGACCAGCCTCGTAATCTTGCAAAATCGGTAACGGTAGAATAGTTAGCCAAAACGGAACGATAGTTGTTTATCTACAGGATAGATAAACTAAACTGTTATGGCTACTAAAACTAAAAAAGACCCATGTTGGTCAGGCTACAAAAAAGAGGGAACAAAAGAGAAGAACGATAAAACGGTTCCAAATTGTGTTAAAACTTCATCTAAAAAGAAAGACTAATTTCTTTTATAACAAAGAGGCCGGAGCATTGCTCCGGCCTCTTTGTTAACGTTTAGTTGCCGCTTAAACCGTAGGCATATGTTTCATGGTTTCCTGCAAGTCTAATTGCAGGCCTTTGGCAATGGCCATACCCAGGTTAATGTCTGCCCTAAACCAATGGCAAAGTTGGCGGTTAGTAATCAGGTCTTTTTTGGGCCCTTCTATGCCGCTCATGGAGTTTACTACATTGGTTATCAGGTCTTGCTTGGCTTTCTCATCCATAAGGCGGTAGAGGTTGCCTGGCTGTGTGTAATGATCATTTTCACCCTCTGCATTGCGGTCATACCAATCTGCTACCTGGTTGCGCAGGTCCCATGCCGGCTCTTTATAGGTTTGATCAGCCTCTATTTCGTCAAAGCTATTTGGGAAGTAATTTGGTGCGGAGCCACCGTTACCATTTACAGCCATTAGGCCATCTCTTTGGTAATTGCTTACTAGATAAGGGCAGCGGTTTACAGGTATCTGCTCGTAATTACCACCTAAACGATAACGATGAGCGTCAGGATAAGACAAAATGCGCCCTTGCAACATCTTGTCAGGGGAGAAACCAACGCCATCTACCACGTGTGCCGGCGCAAAAGCCGCCTGCTCTACATGTGCAAAGTAATTGTCTGGATTTTCGTTCAACTCTAATACACCTACATCAATAAGAGGGTAGTCGCCATGTGGCCATACTTTAGTAAGATCAAACGGGTTAATGTGATATGTACGTGCATCCTCTTCAGGCATTACCTGCACTTTGAGGTTCCATTTTGGAAAGTCGCCATTGTCTATATGTGTAAGCAGGTCGTGCTGCGCAAAATCAGGGTTTTTGCCGCGCATAGCGCCCGCATCTTCATCGGTAAAGTTTTTTATACCCTGTTGGGTTTTAAAATGAAACTTCACCCAAAAGCGTTCGTTTTTGTCATTAATGAACGAAAAAGTGTGGCTGCCAAATCCATCCATGTGGCGGTATCCATACGGCGTACCGCGGTCGCTCATCAGTATAGTTACCTGGTGCAGGCTCTCCGGGTTTAAGGACCAGAAATCCCACATCATTGTTGCGCTTTTGCAATTGGTGTAAGGGTCGCGTTTTTGGGTATGAATGAAGTCACCAAACTTCTTGGGATCTTTTACAAAGAAAACCGGCGTATTATTTCCAACAAGATCCCAGTTGCCATCCTCTGTGTAAAACTTCACAGCAAAACCACGGGGGTCACGTTCGGTGTCAGCTGAACCCTTTTCGCCTCCTACTGTGCTAAACCTCAGGAATACTTTGGTTTGTTTACCAATTGTGTTGAAAACCTTAGCCCTGGTGTATTTAGAAATATCATGCGTGACAGTAAACGTACCGTAAGCGCCCGAACCTTTGGCATGTACAACACGCTCTGGTATGCGTTCTCGGTTAAAGTGCGCCATTTTTTCGTGGAGGATAAAATCCTGCAACAAGATGGGCCCGCGTGGCCCAACGGTCATGGAGTTTTCGTTCTCAGCATAAGGAATTCCTGATGCGCTAGTGAGTTTTTTCTTATTGGTATCCATAAATATTGGTTTGTACATCAAACATCAACAATATAATTCAATAGAAAAAATCAATATTTATTATCTTTGCATAGCAATAATCTATACATAATGACGATAACACAACTGGAGTATATAATAGCAGTAGACACTTACAGGAGCTTTGTTGGAGCAGCAGAAAAGTGCTTTGTTACCCAGCCAACCTTAAGTATGCAGGTGCAAAAGCTTGAGGAAACACTTGGGGTTAAGTTGTTCGATCGCAGTAAGCAGCCGGTAGTACCTACAGAAATTGGTGCGGAAATAATAGCACAGGCACGTGTGTTATTAGCGGAAAGTGAAAAGATCAAAGAGATTATTAGTGACCGGCAGAAGGAACTATCCGGTGAATTAAAGGTTGGCATTATACCTACTGTAGCCCCTTACATATTGCCTAAAATAATTCAGAGCTTTATAGAGAAGTATCCTGCTGTAAAACTGATTGTATGGGAACAAACAACCGAGCAGATTATTCAGCAGCTTAAATTAGGAACGCTGGACTGTGGTATATTGTCTACCCCGTTGCATGAGGGTTCGCTTACCGAAGTGCCGGTGTTCTATGAAAATTTTGTTGCTTACGTATCTAAAAACAGCAAGCTATCTAAGAAAAAACATATTGTGCCTGACGATATTGACATGGAAGAAATGTGGGTGCTCAACGAGGGACATTGCATGCGCGAGCAGGTATTAAACATCTGCCAGCGCCGAAAAGCTACTAAAGGTTATCAGCATTTTGAATATAACACAGGCAGCGTGGAAACATTAAAGCGCATGGTGGACATGAACAATGGGGCAACCATTTTACCGGAACTGGCCCTTGCAGACATGAATGAGAAGCAATGGGACAAGGTTCGTTACTTCAAAAGTCCGGAACCTGCCCGTGAAGTGAGCATTGTAATGCACCGAAACTTTTTAAAACGGCGTATGATAGAGGCATTAAAAAATGAGATACTCAACTTTGTGCCCAAGCGCCTTCGCACCAAAAAGAAAAAGGAGATTATAGATATTTAGTGATTAATCTTCCTGCGTGGCAGATTGTATCGCTATCCTTATCTTATCGGCAGTGGCTTGTAGCTGCTCCGGGGGGAAGGAAAGCTTTGGTCGTGAAAAGTTCATATCATCTACCCGGTTCATCGGGATAAGGTGTATGTGTGCATGAGGTACTTCCAAGCCAATGACGGCTACGCCAACCTTTTTGCATGGGACAGCTTTTTTAAGCCCGGAAGCCACAATTTTAGCAAAGATCTGCAACTCATTATAGATCACATCATCCAGGTCGAAGATGTAATCAACTTCTTGTTTTGGAATAACCAGCACGTGGCCTTCTGCCAGCGGTCTGATATCCAAAAATGCGAGAAAGTCATCCGTCTCTGCAACTTTATAGGCCGGTATCTCGCCTGCAACTATTTTAGAAAAGATGGTCATGAGTTATCGTATAATTCAGTGAGCCGGTTGATAACATCTGTACCTGCCAGCTCACTGATGTATTGTTATCTGCTTATTTCCAGTATTTCAAATTCAATTTTACCGGCAGGAACAGTGATTTCTGTACGCTCTCCAACCTTTTTGCCCAACAAGCCTTTTGCAATAGGAGACGCCACGGAGATTTTGCCCGCTTTCAGATCGGCCTCACTTTCAGACACCAGCTGGTAGCTCATGGTAGCGCCGTTCTTAACGTTCTTGATTTTTACTTTCGACAATGCCAGTACCTTTGATGTGTCAAGCTTAGATTCATCCAGCAGACGTGCATTGGCGAGGGTTTCCTGCATCAAAGCTATTTTTGTTTCGTGCAGCCCTTGCGCTTCTTTCGCAGCATCATATTCGGCATTTTCTGACAAATCTCCCTTGTCGCGTGCTTCAGCAATTGCCTTAGCTATATTGGCACGGCCGGTAGTTTTTAATTGTTGTAATTCTTCTTTTAGTTTCTCTAAACCTTCTTTGGTAAAGTATGATACCTCTGCCATAAAACCCTTATTAAATAAATAAACCTTTGTTGAGGCGCAAAAAAAACCGCCCTACTATTTACAGCAAACAGAAGGGCGAATGGCCTTAAAAAACAAACAAGACTACGTCGGCGGGGCCTGCATAGTCTTGTCTTGTGTTAAACGAAGATAAGAGAATTAAATTTTATTCTCCAAATTTTTGTTTAGGGTTGTCTTTCAATTACAACAGTAAGTCTCAACAACAACATCAAACTTGCATGTCTTTCAGTTTGCGTGCCATTACTTCGCTGATCTTGCGGTAACTGTCAAATGTCCATCCTGCCACATGCGGTGTTAATATCACTTTACCTTGTTGCTTTAGTTCGTCAAACCAGGGCTGCTCTCCAAGAGCCGGAAACTTTTCCACCTCTAAAACATCTAAGCCGGCGCCAAGTACCTTACCCGCTTTAATAGCGTTTAGCACAGCTGTGGTTTTTACCACCTTTCCGCGCGAAGTATTAATCAAAAATATAGGCTTTTTAAAATGAAAGAAATACTCATCGTTTACCAGGCCGTTGGTTTCGGCAGTAAGGGGCACATGGAGGCTTAACACATCACTATGTTTAACAATTTCTTCCATGCTTACTTCGCGCGCATAGCCGTCGCTAAAGCCGGTTTTGTATTTATCATAGGCTATAATGCTTACACCGAAGCCAGATAGTTTTTTAGCAAAACTTTGCCCCATATGGCCATAGCCAATTATACCTACGGTTTTACCTTTAAGTTCATGACCGCGGTTAGATTCACGGCGCCATGCTCCGGCGCGTACTTCGGCATCTGAGGTGTTTATGTTGTTCATCAGCGACAGCAACAAGCCTATGGCATGTTCGCCTACTGCGTCGGAGTTTCCTTCCGGTGCATTTATTAAGGTAATGTTATTGGCTGTTGCATATTCCTCATCGATATTGTCCATGCCCGCTCCTGCGCGGCAGATAAAGCGCAGGTTAGGCGCAAGGTCCATCACTCTTTTATCTACCTGGAACTTTGAACGGATCACCATGCCCTCATAATTGTTAAGTATACCATAAGCTTGATCTGCTTTTATGGTGGGCTGGTAGTCGCAGGTGTATCCCAAAGCTTGTGCTTGTTCTATGAATACGGGATGGATATCGTCTACTATAAGGATGCTCTTTTTCAATGCTTAAGCGTTTGCGCAAAAGTAAATATTTCAGTAAACCAATCATATTGAGCTGAGCCGTACCCTGTCATTTATTCCTCATTTTAAAACTGGCACGTAAATAGCGTGTTTATAAAGGCTGCTTAATGGCTATAGTAAGATGAATCTTCCCTTTAAAAAAACACGTTTCGATATCAAGAAGTATGCAGAAAAACTTTCTCATGATGGCTTTAAGCAGATATTTGACCATATAGACCAGCTAAATATTAAAAAAGGTGTGGACACCATGGGATTGGATAAGTTTATCAACCAGTGCGCATATTTAGCAGCCGGCTCGGGTGCCCTCTCGGGAACCGGTGGTTTTATAACCATGATCGTAGGGATGCCTGTAGACTTTGTGAACCTGATCACCCAGCAATTCCGGGTAACTATGGCTGTCATGTATTATAGCAGAGGACATAGCCGGTTTACTTTTGAAGACTTCATGTCCCTTATAGCTACATCTTTAAAGATAGAGGCCGGTGTATCCGTCACTAAAACGATGATGGAAAAGGTAGCCGAAAAGCTGCTGCTGGCTTTTGGGGTGCGCACAGCGGAAAGACTGGTGCCTGTTGTGGGTGCTGTTATTGGAGGCGCAACCAACTATATATTTGTAAAGCGTATGGCAGACTCCGTTAAGAAGATGCACAATGTGGTTGATACGGAAGTAATAGGGGTTAATTAGACAGCTTAGAGACTAGCAAGGTTAATCTTGCCGGGCCGCCTCTACCTCGTTAGTGAGCTTAACAAAATCAGCAACGCTAAGGCGCTCAGCCCTGAGGTCGAGTGCAGCGTTGTCTGTCATTTTCTCCTTGTTAATAAGAGATGACAGCGCGTTGCGCAATGTCTTACGCCGTTGATTAAATCCGGCCTTGACCACTTGCCAAAATAGCTTTTCGTCGCAACCTAATACTTCCGTTTGGTTTCTTGTGAGCCGGATAACTGCCGACAGTACTTTAGGCGGCGGGTTGAAAACTCCGGCTTTAACGGTGAAAAGATATTCTACCTTGTAATACGCCTGCAGAAATACACTAAGAATGCCATATTCTTTGCTGCCCGGTTTAGCTGCGCAGCGTTCGGCCACTTCCTTTTGAAACATACCTACAACCTCTACAACTTGCTGCCGGTTATCCAATATTTTGAAAAGAATTTGTGACGATATGTTATAGGGAAAATTGCCTGCAACCGCCATCTTATCCTGAAAGAGGCTTTTAAAATTTAGCTCCAGGAAATCTGCATTGATTAGCCTGTTGCCAAGCTGAGGGTATTTTTTTTGAAGGAATTCGTAAGACTCTGTATCTATATCAATCAAAAACACCTCCAGCTCCGGTTTTTGCAGTAGGAAGTCAGAGAGGATGCCCATGCCCGGGCCAACTTCAAGTACCTGGGTGTACCTGCCTTCCGGGCGTAAGCTGTCTACGGTTTTTTGGGCAATGTTCTTGTCGGTCAGGAAGTGCTGCCCTAAATGTTTCTTTGCCCTTACTAGTGTCATTCCTGTAGAATATTTGGGCAAATTAAGGCATATTTGTGCTTTATTAAGGAATTATAAACTTAAAATCTTTTTATTTGCTATTTCAGGTAAGAACATAAAGTTCAAATACCAAAGCAATTACAACCTCCGGCGTTCACTTCAGATACAATGTTGTCATGAGGTAAATACCGGCTCAATTATATTAAAATGAGCGATAGACCTAAAATTGGGATCAGTATAGGCGATGTAAACGGCATTGGGCTGGAGATTATCATAAAAACACTTGCTGACAACAAGATTTATGATTATTGTGCGCCAATTGTATACGGCCACACCAAAGTTGCATCATTTCACCGCAGGATAACGCACGTAAACGAACTAAACTTTAATGTAATTAATGAGGCAGCGCAGGCCCAGTTCAGGCGTGCTAATATGATTAATTGTTGGGAAGAAGATGTACGTATTGAGCCCGGATTGGTAACTGCAGACGGCGGCAAGTACGCTTTACTATCCCTGCAAAAAGCCACAGACGATCTGCTGGCAGGCCACATAGATGGATTGGTAACTGCCCCCATTAACAAAGATAATATCCAAAGCGCAGAATTTAACTTTCCGGGCCATACCGAATATTTGCAACAGCGGGATAATGCGCCTGAATCATTGATGTTTTTAGTTAGCGATACCCTGCGTGTGGGTGTGGTTACCGGCCATATACCCGTTGCTAAAGTTGCCCAAAGTATTACGGCCGAAAAAATTGTAGCTAAGTTAAAACTCATGAACGCCAGCTTGAAAAACGATTTTTGGGTGCGTAAACCTAAAATTGCTGTGCTTGGCCTTAATCCCCATGCCGGCGATAATGGTTTGATCGGTAATGAAGAAAAGGATATTATCATTCCGGCAATTGAAGAAGCGCGGACTCACGACATCCTGGCGTTTGGCCCTTACTCAGCAGACGGTTTTTTTGCTAACGGAACTTACATGCAGTTTGATGCTGTGTTGGCCATGTACCACGATCAGGGTTTGATACCTTTTAAACAGATAGCCTTCGAAACGGGCGTAAACTATACTGCCGGGTTAAGTTTCGTACGGACCTCGCCCGACCATGGTACAGCATATGACATCGCCGGCAAAAACCAGGCATCAGAGGTGTCCTTCCGAGAAGCTTTATTTGCAGCAATACACGTGATTAAGCACCGCCGTGAAACGGTTGAGCTTAATCAGAATCCGCTTCAATTCAGCAAACTAAGCCGTGATCGCGATTAAACGGCACTAAAATGATACTGTTTTGGTAAAATTAACGTTTACTTAAAACATTTATCTCTAAAATTCATTTGCCTGTTTGATGACGAAGTTAGTTGACCGTATCAGGTCGATCGATGCATTTCGTGCGGTCACCATGTTCCTGATGATTTTTGTGAATGACCTTGACGGGATACCTGGTACACCCGAATGGTTAAAACATGCAGGAATTAACGATGATGCATTGGGTTTAGCCGATACCATTTTTCCTGCTTTTCTGTTTATCGTAGGTTTATCAATACCTTACGCTTTTGAAAACCGTATACGGAAAGATGATGCTAAAATACCCCTTCGTATACTAACCCGGACGTTTGCACTGGTATTTATAGGGTTCTTTCACGCCAACATGGAGACCTATGACGAAGCAAATGCGGTGCTTCCCAGGCCGGTTTGGGACAGCCTGGCAACCTTCAGCTTCTTCTTCATTTTTATAGACTACAGCAAAAGCACATCGCTTATCAAGCGCTATATAAGCCAGGGTTTGGGTATTGCTTTGCTGATAGCAGTTTGTGCTGTATACAAAAGTAATGATCCCGGGCACCCCTGGTTGCACCTTACATGGTGGGGTATTTTAGGGCTCATCGGCTGGGCATATGGTGTGTGCGCTTTTATTTATTACTATTCTAACGGAGTGTTGTGGGTGCAGGCAGCGGCATGGCTTTTCTTTATGTTTTTTAATATTGATGTGCACTTTGGGTTGCTTAACTTTTTAGCACCGGTGCAAAAGTATGTATGGCTATCTGGCAACGGCGCAATGCAGGCTTTTACCATGGCTGGTATTTTCGTGTCAGTGCTGTACATCAGGCTTAACAAAACCGGAGAACTTAAATTACTTTGGGTTGGAATGTTTCTTATCTCCGTGATTTTATTCAACCTTGGGTTTATAGTAAGGTATTTTAGCGGAGGTATTTCCAAGCTTAGGGATACGCCGTCATGGACATTAATATGTACAGGTATAAGCCTGGTGATATATGCTGTATTTGTTTTAATAGTTGATGTTGGCAAGAAGTATAATCTTTTTAAAATAATTGAACCAGCCGGAACAAGTACTTTCACCTGTTACTTGCTTCCATTTCTGTTTTATCCACTCTACCAGATGACGGATTTTAATTATCCGCAGTATATGGATCAGGGCACTGGCGGCCTAATCCGGTCGCTGTTGTTTGCCTTTGTGGTAGTGCAATTGGCAGGCTTGCTCGAGAGGGTAAACGTTAAGCTTAAAATTTAACTGAGACATCTTCCTTAGCGTTAGCCTGACACTATTAGCTAATCTACCGGAGCAGTGTTAATAACCCATTTTTCATTTAAAAAAAACACTTTCCCGTTTTAAGTATTTTTCCTACATTTGCGGGCTAATTATTGCTCATTGAAATCGCTAAAGACATATGCAATTCCTTTTACCGGCCTTAAGCTGGGTAAGCATGTTTTTGAATATGACGTCAAGGATGATTTTTTCCAGGAGTTTGAATATTCGCTGGTAAAAAAAGCTGATCTGAAGTGCGTGGTTGAACTGGAAAAGCAGGAAACCATGATTATGCTGGATTTTGACATTGAGGGAACTATAGGTGTTACTTGCGACAAGTGCCTTTCTGACTTTCCGCAGCCGCTGAAAGTTCAGGAGCAGCAGATAGCCCGGTTTTCTGATGAAGAAGTTGCTGAAGATGATGAAATAATTACGCTCGGCAAAAATGATCATGAGATTAATGTTGCCGGGTTGATATATGAATATGTAACCGTTGCGGTGCCGTTTATTAATACTTGCGGCGATGAAGGCAACACACCATATTGTGATAAAGATATGCTTGATAAGCTTGCAAAGCTGTCGGCAAATGACGAACAAACAGAGCAGGCCGACCCGAGATGGGAAGCGCTCAAAAAATTTAAATAACTAAAATACAGGATCATGCCACATCCAAAAAGGAAATTCTCCAAATCAAGAAGAGATAAACGCAGAACGCATTACAAAGCTGACGCACCTTCTTTAACTACCTGCCAAACTACCGGTGCTGTACACTTGCCTCACCGTGCTTATACTGTTGATGGTAACGTTTACTTCAACGGAAAAATTCTTATCGAGAAAGCAGTAGCAGTTTAAGTTAGTTTTCTGAAATGAAGATCGGCTTAGACATAATGGGCGGCGACTACGCCCCCAAAGCAGCTGTTTTGGGAGCAATTGAAGCGCATAAAACGCTTGCAGCCGACCAAACGCTAGTGCTGATAGGTGATAAGGAAGTCGCGCTTACTCTTCTGAAGGAAAATAATTATAGCGCCGACAACTTTGAGTTTGTACATACAACCGAAGTTATTGGCATGGGCGAACACCCTACTAAAGCTATCATGCAAAAGCCGGATTCCAGCATTGCTGTTGGTTTTCGTATGCTGAAGGAGGGAAGCCTGCAGGCATTCTCTTCTGCCGGTAACACCGGTGCTATGCTGGTGGGGTCAATGTTCAGCGTTAAAACTATACCGGGTGTAATACGCCCTGCGATGACAGCAATTGTACCCAAACTGAAAGGCGGTTTGGGTATTTTGTTGGATGTAGGTGCCAATGCCGATTGCAAGCCCGATGTGCTTTTACAATTTGGCGTATTGGGCAGCCTCCTTGCAGAGTCTATTTACAATATACCTAACCCTAAGGTTGCGCTCATGAACATTGGGGAGGAAGAAGAAAAAGGCAACTTACTAAGCCTGGCTACCTACCCTTTAATGCGCGACACTAAGCTTTTTAATTTTGTAGGCAACGTAGAGGGCAGGGATCTGTTTAGTGATAGCAATGATGTAGTTGTTTGCGACGGGTTTACTGGTAATGTGATACTTAAGCTTGCCGAAACTTTTTACGTTATTACATTAAAAAAACAGTTTAAGGACGAGTTTTTTGCTCGGTTTAACTATGAGCAATACGGTGGAAGCCCTATATTGGGCATAAATGCGCCGGTTGTGGTAGGCCATGGTATATCAAATCCCGAAGCTATCAAGAACATGGTACTGCTGTCCAAGAACATGATTGAGACCAAACTCATCGAAAAAATCAAACAGGCTTTTCAGTAAGAATATATGAGTAAAATTCATGCCGCTATTACTGCAGTAAATGGTTACGTGCCCGAGTACGTGCTCACGAACCAGGAACTGGAAACTATGGTTGATACCAACGATGAGTGGATCACCAGCCGAACCGGCATAAAAGAAAGAAGGTTACTGAAAGGCGAAGGCCTGGGTACTTCTGACATGGCGGTACCCGCAGTAGAAGGCCTTCTTAAAAAACGCGGTATATCTGCCGAAGAAATAGACCTTATAATATTTTGCACAACCACGCCAGATTTACCTTTCCCGGCAACGGCTAACATACTTGCACATAAAATAGGCGCTAAAAATGCCTGGGGTTATGACTTGCAAGCGGCCTGTTCAGGATTTATTTTTGGTTTGGCTACTGGTGCGCAGTTTATAGAAAGCGGTAAGCATCAGAAAGTATTGGTTGTTGGCGGCGATAAAATGTCCTCTATCATCAACTACGAAGATCGTGCTACATGCATCATATTTGGCGACGGTTGTGGCTGCGCTTTGCTGGAACCTAATACCGACGGATATGGCGTTATGGATTCAGTGCTAAAAAGTGATGGTTCTGGCTCGCAGTTGCTTTACCAGAAAGCCGGCGGCTCTGTAAGGCCTGCATCGCATGCAACTGTTGATGCAAAAGAGCATTACGCATATCAGGAAGGTCAGGCAGTTTTCAAGTTTGCGGTCACTAACATGGCAGACGTTGCTGCCGAAGTAATGGAAAGAAATAATCTTACTGCAGACGACATTGCATGGCTTGTACCGCACCAGGCAAACAAGCGCATTATAGATGCTACGGCTAACCGTACCGGAGTAACCGCTGATAAAGTGATTATAAATATAGAACGCTACGGCAATACAACCAATGGTACTATACCATTGTGCCTTTGGGAATGGGAAAGTAAATTTAAAAAAGGCGACAACCTTATACTTGCTGCATTTGGCGGCGGCTTTACCTGGGGTTCTATTTATTTGAAGTGGGCCTATTAAGCCACTTACTTGCTTTTTAATGATGGCAGGATCATCATTAATTTTGTAAACTGCTGATAGTAAAGAATTATACAAACAATATTGCTTATTAAGTAATTATATCAATTGCACATAGCCCCGGCTTTTGCTGGTTTGCACATGTGCATATTAACATATACCTTAGCTTTTTAACTTTCATCCGCAACCAATTATCTGTAAACATGGATATTAAACAAATTCAGGATCTTATACGCTTTGTTTCCAAATCTGGTGTAAACGAAGTTTCTATCGAACAAAAAGACTTTAAGATCACGATCAAAACCAACGAACCTGCCCCAACGGTGGTTAATGCTACTATCCCTACAGCTCCGGCTATTGCAGCGCCACAGGCGGCCGCGTTACCTGCAGCAGTTCCGGCAGCGGCACCAACAACAACCGAGCATGTTGCGGCGGTAACAGATACCACTAACTACATCACTGTAAAGTCGCCAATGATTGGCACTTTCTATCGTTCAGCATCACCAGAGAAACCTTTGTTTGTTAATGTTGGCGATGAAATAAGCACAGGAACAGTACTTTGCATTATAGAAGCAATGAAATTGTTTAACGAGATTGAGTCAGAAGTATCGGGCCGTATAGTTAAAGTGCTTGTAGACAACGCTTCTCCGGTAGAATACGACCAGCCTTTGTTTTTAGTAGAACCTAAGTAATTTTGCTGATTTCAACGATTAAAATGATTTCACCGATTCGATCTGTGTAATTGGAGCAATCGTTGCAATCTTAAAATCAAGATCATGTTTAAAAAGATACTCATAGCTAACCGTGGTGAAATTGCCCTGCGAATTATTCGCACCTGTAAAGAAATGGGCATCAAAACCGTAGCTGTATATTCAACCGCCGATCGGGAAAGCCTGCATGTGCGTTTTGCAGATGAAGCTGTATGTATTGGCCCGCCGGCAAGCCGCGACTCTTATCTGAACATACCTAACATTATCTCTGCGGCGGAGCTTACCAACGCAGATGCTATACATCCGGGCTATGGCTTCTTGTCTGAAAATGCTAAGTTTTCAGCCATATGCGCCGAATACAACATCAAGTTTATTGGGGCTACTGCAGCACAAATAAACGCAATGGGCGATAAAGCTTCCGCTAAAGAAACCATGAAGAAAGCGGGTGTGCCAACTATCCCTGGTTCCGAAGGCTTACTTAGCGACATTAAACAAGGCATAACCATTGCCAATAAAATTGGTTATCCGGTTATATTGAAAGCTACAGCAGGTGGCGGTGGCCGCGGTATGCGTGTAGTTTGGAAGGATGCTGATTTTGAAAGCGCCTGGGACAGTGCACGTGCCGAATCAGGAGCTGCCTTTGGTAACGATGGCTTATATATGGAAAAGTACGTGGAAGATCCACGTCACATTGAAATACAGGTTGTTGGTGACCAATACGGTAAAGTCTGCCATTTATCAGAACGCGACTGCTCTATACAGCGTCGTCATCAAAAGTTAGTAGAGGAAGCGCCGTCTCCTTTCATGACCGAAAAGCTTCGCAAAAAAATGGGCGATGCAGCAATTAAGGGTGCAAAGGCAGTTAAATATGAGGGTGCCGGAACAGTAGAGTTTTTGGTTGATAAGAACAGAAATTTCTACTTTATGGAAATGAACACCCGTATACAGGTGGAGCACCCGGTTACGGAAGAGGTGATCAACTTCGACCTTATCAAAGAACAAATCAAGGTGGCTGCCGGCATTCCAATCTCAGGTAAAAACTATGAGCCTAGCATGTGCGCTATTGAATGCCGTATTAATGCGGAAGACCCTGCCAACAACTTCCGTCCGTCTCCTGGTAAAATAACCAACTTCCATTCACCGGGTGGACATGGCGTGAGGGTAGACACGCATGTATACAGCGGCTATACAATCCCGCCCAACTATGATTCTATGATAGCAAAGGTTATTTGCGTTGCACAAACACGCGAAGAAGCGCTATCTACCATGGAACGTGCCTTAAGTGAATTTGTGATTGAAGGGATTAAAACCACCATTCCATTCCATTTAAAGCTGTTAAAAGATCCTAACTTCCGTGCGGGTAACTTCACTACCAAGTTTATGGAAACGTTCGATTTTTAATACTCACACCTTTTCAGGATAAATTATAATGAAAGTATCATTCCTTCGTTCAGGAATGATACTTTTACACACCAATGAGCGATAACAAATTAATAAAGGCAATTAAGGAAAAGGGCCAAACCATGGAGGCCGAAATGTCATTCTTCGATCACCTCGAAGAACTCCGGTGGCATTTAATCCGTTCTGCAATTGCTATTGTTATTTTCACTATTGGAGCTTTTTATTTCTACGATTTTATTTTTGATACCATAATTTTAGGTCCAAGCCGGCCTAACTTTTGGACTTATCGCATGCTTTGCAAGCTTGGCGATTTGCTTCACAGCGATGGTTTTTGTATCAATAAAATCAACATTCAGTTGATCAATACCGAAATGGCCGGTCAGTTCACACTGCAGGTTAACTCGGCTTTGCTGATTGGTATTACATTAGGCTTCCCTTACCTGTTGTGGGAGGTGTGGCGGTTTGTTAGACCGGCCTTACACGAAAAAGAGCGGAAAGCCGCGAGTGGCTTTGTGTTTTATGCCAGTGGATTATTTATTATCGGCATTTTGTTTGGCTACTACGTTATCACACCTGAGTCGGTAAATTTCCTATCCAGCTATACAATAAGTCCGCAGATCCAGAACCTGTTTGACATGGACTCTTACCTGTCATCCGTAGCAACGCTTACTTTAGCAACCGGGATTGTTTTCCAGTTACCAATACTTGTCTATATACTCTCCAGTTTAGGAATACTTACACCAAAGTATATGAAAGCTGGTCGTCGCTATGCAGTAGTGGTAATACTTATTGTCTCTGCAATTATTACCCCTACTCCGGATATGCTTACCATGACTATAGTAAGTATTCCGCTGTTCATTCTTTACGAAGTAGGCATTGTAGTAGCAGGTGTTGTTGAAAAACGCAAATTAAAACGCGTGCAAGAAGACGGTCTCGCCTAGTCAGTTCCTAACAAAATATTTACGTTTGTCCTTGTATAAAAAGTATACATTTGGATAATGAACTCCGGAATTAAAATTGCAATAGGTGCCGATCATGCCGGCTATGAGTACAAGCAGGCTATACAGGCCATGTTCCCAGAAATTGAATTCAAAGATTTTGGTACCCACTCGGTAGAATCTGCTGATTACCCGGATTTTGCACATGCTGTGGCTTCTGCAGTGGAAAGCGGCGAATTTACATATGGCTTTTTACTATGTGGTAGTGCGAATGGTGTAGCCATGACAGCCAACAAGCACCAGGGAATTAGGGCAGCAATTTGCTGGAAACAAGATGTAGCAGTTCCGGCACGTACGCACAATAATGCCAATGTGCTTTGTATCCCTGCAAGACATGTAAGCCTTGATGAGGCAAAGAGTATCATAGAAACCTTTTTGACAGAAGAATTTGAAGGTGGCCGTCACGCCCGTCGCGTAGATAAAATTGGCTGCTAATAGAACAATTATCAATTTAAATTAAATGAAGAAAGCATCATTATTAATGACCGCAGTTGCATTTGCAGCCAGCGCATGCGCGCAGCAGAATGCCACAGCGGTTAAGTACGGAAAACTTATTACCGCAGACGACTCTAAAAAGCATTTGAGCATTTTAGCTTCTGATGAATTTGAAGGCCGTGAAACCGGTAAGCCAGGCGCAGAGAAAGCAGCGAATTACATAGCTGGTGAGTTTAAGAAAATGGGCTTACAGGCACCTGTTAAAGGCTCATACTTTTTAGATATACCATTAGCTGAGAGCAAGTTCAATGTAAATGCTTTTAGCATCAACGGACAAACCTTTGCAAACTGGACGGACTTTTTTGTACGCGGCAGCTTCCCGGATAAAAATTTAAACGCCGCCGAGATCGTTTATGTTGGTTACGGCTCTCCGGAAGAGATAGCCGGTACCGACCTCGCAGGCAAGATCGTACTGCTCATCAACGAAGATAAGCCGGTTGCAGGTACTAAAACTAACACCAGCTATCGTGCAACACCGTCTCGTCTGGCTTTTCTGAAGGCTATACGCGAACAAAAGCCCGCACTAATCATTGGCGCAAATGGCGAGCTAAGTAATTTATTGAAGCGTTTCGGTGGCCAAAACCCAAGCGGTGGATCATCTATCGCTATCAAACGGGCGCAGGACGCCAATGCTCCAGCGCCGGTATTCAACGTAACCACTGCTGTTGCAGATGCTTTATTAAAATCGACGGGAAAAACTTACGAAGATTTAAAAACGGCAACGGCTGCAGGTAAACAAACACAAACAGTTAAAGCTGCTGTGAACGTTGCTTATGCTACCGAGTACAAGGACGTAAAAGCTGTAGATGTACTAGGATACCTGCCAGGTTCCGATGCTAAGCTTAAAGATGAAGTTTTGGTGATATCGGCACATTACGACCATATTGGTTTAGTTACTAAGCCCGGTACAACTGATAAGGTGAATAATGGTGCCGATGATGATGGCTCTGGAACTACCGGTATGCTGGAAATTGCGCAAGCTTTTGCAAAAGCCAAGAAAGATGGCAAAGGCCCAAGACGCAGTATTCTTTTCCTGGGTAACGTTGGTGAAGAAAAAGGCTTATTGGGTTCTGAATGGTACTCAGATCATCCTGTATTCCCTTTGGCTAACACCATTGCCGACCTTAACATAGACATGATCGGCCGTGTTGGTCAGGAATATTTAAACAATCCTGATTCTGCTAACTATGTTTATCCAATCGGCTCAGCAATGTTAAGCACCGAGTTGCATAAAATTGGTGAAGATGCAAACAACACGTACACCAAATTAAAGTTAGATTACAAGTATGATGATTTGAATGACCCTAACGATTTCTACCATCGTTCCGATCATTACAACTTTGCCCGCTATGGCGTGCCAATTATTTTCTACTTCAACGGTGTGCATGCTGATTACCACCAACCGGGCGATGAAGTAAGCAAGATCAATTTCCCGTTATTAGCTAAACGCGCTCAACTGGTGTTTTTTACCGGCTGGGAATTGGCTAACCGCGATACCCGCCCTGTAGTGGACGGAAAAAAATAATATACAGGTCTTAAATATTAAAAAAAGAGCGGCTTTTAGGCTGCTCTTTTTTATTGTAGGTACTTGAACGCCACGCCAAATACGTAACTTCGGAATACATCTTAATAAATAAACCCCTATGAATGTAAAGGTCTTTGAACGCCCTGTTCACCTGCATACTAAAAAAGCGAAGTTTGCCCCTGTACTTACCATCCCGAATGGTGTAACAGATGTCAGCTTTTATGAGAAAGCTTTTGGCGCTTTTGAATTACGCAGGTTTGTCAACGATGACGGGAGTGTACATGTTTCGGAGTTTATATTGGACAGCGACACATTGTTTCACCTGCACGAGTCTACAAACAAAGCGGAGCAATCTCCATCTAGCGCAGGAACAACGACGGTCATTATAGGCCTGTTTGTTGATGATGTAGATGCTGTTATGGAAAAAGCAAAAGCAGCGGGAGCAGTTATTTCTTCACCTGCACAAGATTATGATTATGGCTACCGCCAGGGAAACGTGGTAGATCCATTTGGTCACAACTGGCAAATTCAAAAAGCAATCTAATTGGATATGGAAGAACAGGAGCCAATTTTCAAACATGGCAAAATATGCTATGTAGAAATTCCCGCCCTCGACATTGAGCAGGCTATAACATTTTATAGGAAAGTATTTTCTTGGGAAATATGCACAGATAACCAGGGTAATGCCAACTTTGATGATGGGACAGGGGGAGTTAGCGGAATGTGGTTTAAAGTAGACGAGCCGGTAACTACCTCCGGAATGCGTGTTTCTATAATGGTAGATGATGCACAGCAAACTCTTGATGATATTGCCGCTGTAGGAGGATCGATAATAGAGTCGTTTGATCCCCAGTTAGATATTCCTATTGCACGCTTTGCCGATCCCAGTGGCAATGTTTGGACAATTTACCAGCATGGTAGCGAATAACTGCAAATTTCCCTCCGTTATTAAAGGGTTAGGCTTTTAACTTATCTTTGCGTATGCGCTTTGATATCATTTCTGTGTTGCCCGGTTTACTGGAAAGCCCGTTTGCTCATTCTATTTTGCAGCGTGCGCAAAAAAAAGGAATATCGGAAATAGTTGTGCACAACCTGCGGGATTATGCAGCTGGTAAGCAAAAAAGCGTAGACGATTACCCGTATGGCGGCGGAAGCGGCATGGTAATGACCATCCCTCCGTTTGCTGCATGTATAGAAAAGCTAAAGGCAGAGCGGGAATACGATGATATTATATTTATGTCGCCGGATGGTGAAACGCTCAATCAAAAAATAGCTAACCAATTATCTATAAAAAAGAACATTATTATCCTTTGTGGTCACTATAAAGGGATAGACCAACGCATACGAGATATTTATGTAACCCGGGAGGTTTCTATAGGAGATTACGTTCTTTCAGGCGGCGAGCTGCCGGCAGCCGTTTTGGTTGACGCCGTAGTGCGGCTAATTCCCGGGGTATTATCAGACGAGACATCTGCGCTTTCGGACTCGTTTCAAAATGATCTTCTTGATGCTCCTGTTTATACCCGGCCCGCCGATTGGAATGGGCACAAAGTACCAGACATACTACTGAGCGGCAATACTCCTGAAATAGAAAAGTGGCGCTTTGAACAAGCTGTAGAGAGAACTAAAGCAAGGCGGCCGGATTTGCTGGAATAAAGGCGTTTTACTATAAGAAAGACCGCTTAAATTGGAGCGTGGTTTATTGCTGTGAATACGCTGTTGCTCACGCTAATTAGTAAATAGAATGTTAGCAAAGTGATAAATGTTTAAATTTTTTAAAGTTGCTTTTTTATTTCAGAAAAAATCCCTATTATTGCACTCCGATTTTTACGGGTTAAAAGTCGCTTTAAGAGCTAAAAATCATGGATTTAGTAAAATTTGTAGAAGAGCAATCAGTAGTAAAAAATCAATTTCCCGCTTTTAAAGCAGGTGATACTGTTAGCGTACATTATAAAATTAGAGAAGGAAATAAAGAACGTGTTCAGGTTTACCAAGGTGTAGTTTTGCAACGTAACAGCGTTGGAAACAGCGAAACCTTTACTGTACGCAAAGTGTCTAACGGTATTGGTGTAGAGCGTATATTCCCTTTTAACTCACCAAACATTGATAAAATTGAGGTGAACAGCGTAGGTAAAGTTCGCCGCGCTAAATTGTACTACCTGCGTGCCCTTACCGGTAAAGCAGCCCGTATCAAATCAAAACGAGTTTAATTTACATTTTTGTATATTGAGGCCTCACTGCAACAGCAGTGGGGCTTTTTGTTTTACACGGTTGTTGCTGATGAAGAACTTTTTTAGCGTACTTAGTTTTCTATTTATCAGTGCCCTCGCTTACGGGCAAAACCTCACAGGCAAATGGCTGGGCGAACTTCCTCAAAACAATAAAGAGATAAAATTTAAGCTCGAACTGGACATCGTGCAAACAGGTAAGGAACTTACCGGATCGTCCACCTTTGTTACGGCAGATAACCATACCGTGGTGTTTGCGCTTAAAGGGAAAGTAGACGGTAAAAACATAACCCTGGATGAGTTTAAAGCTATAAGCTGCCAATGTGAAGATGGCAAGTATGAGTTTTGCCTTAAGAAAATGCGTGGCACTTTCCATGTCGACTCGCTAAAAGCAACATTCGTTATTGATGGCACCTGGACGAGTGATCTTTCCTATAACGGTAAAGAATACCTAAAAAGCGTTTGTTCTCCCGGTCTGTTTACTATCGTTCGGCCGGCCTTTATCCGACCGCTGGATGGCTATTATCGTAAGAATAACATCGCCAATTCTACTAAGGTAACCGGGTACGCCGGTATAAGGGAGGCAGATGCTGTATTTGCCAGGCGTATCTGGAGAGAGATAGATCTTTGTGAAAAAGTAAATCAATATATGGCATCTCCAAAAAGGCGGTTAATAGATGTATTGCTTTCGGCTATTGACGCCCGTGATATATTCGCCTACGATGCTGTTGACTCAAAAACCAACCCGGGAGGCGATGGCTTTATCACCAGGTTAACTGCAGAACAGGCCCGAAGTAAACTTTCCGACAGCAGCGTAGTGGATATTTTCGACAAGAAAACCGGAGATAAAATAGGGTCCAAAGTGGTTGCCGGTGAATTTAATCCAGATGAAGTAGTTAAATTTAGGCTAAAAGAGGATTGGCTGTTTGATAAGCAGCGTGGTATTTTTGAGCCAAGAATTGTTGGCATTGCACCACTTGTAAAAGTTAAAACTGTTGTAGAGTTAACAAATGCCGAATATCAGCCTGCGTTTTGGATATACTTTCCAGAGGCACGCAGCGTGTTGGCCACTAAAGAAGCCATAAACCGTAATAACGATGCAACTGGGTTAAGCTACGATGATGTATTTATGAAGCGATTATTCAGCAGCTACATTGTAAAACAAAGCAACGATAAGGATGAACGCATACGCGATTATACTCAAGGAGTAGACAGGCTGTATGAGTCTGACCGTATAAAGAAGAACCTAATGAACTGGGAGCTTGGACTGTGGGCTTACTAGTCAAATGCTTACTCTAACTTCACTCTTTCTTTTTAGGTCTTGCAAATCTCTCTCTCGGTGGCCTTTTAGCCTGCGGTTCTTTGCGGGTTTTAGCGGGTGCTTCATGTTCTACAACCATCGTCGGCTCGCCATGTTCGTTAGATAATTCAGCCTCAACTGGGTTAACAAAATTGGGGATTTCTACTACGTCGGGCACTTCGTCAATATCAATAAAGTTGCCTACAGTTGGCAATTCTGCAAGTACGGTGCGGCCACCTTTTACAACATCATTTATGTTGACGTTCACTTTAGAGTTGAGCGGAAGAAAAATATCCACCCGCGAACCAAATTTAATAAAACCGAACTGGTGGCCTTGTAATACCTCGTCGCCTTGTTTTACATACCAAACTATACGCCTGGCCAGCGCGCCTGCAATCTGACGGAACAGTACGGCTACACCTTCGCTATTCTCCGTAACTATAGTGGTACGCTCGTTCTCGGTAGAAGATTTAGGATGCCATGCAACCAAATACTTTCCAGGGTGATATTTAAAGTACTTTATAACGCCGCTGATTGGGTTACGGTTGATGTGTACGTTAATTGGCGACATGAATACAGATATCTGTATACGTTTATCTTTAAAGAATTCAGTTTCTTCTGTTTCTTCAATAACAACTACTTTCCCATCTGCAGGGCAAAGCACTTGTGTCTCTGCAGCATTTATAGCAAGTATAGGGCTGCGGAAGAATTGTAATATGATGAAGAACAGCATTGCCGATAAGATATACACGATCCATTTAATGGTGTGCGCGTCCGGAAAGTAAAACTGAAGTAACGCGTTCACTATAAAAATGAAAAGCACGCATAAGGCTATTGAGGTGTACCCCTCTTTATGAATCGTCATTTATTATATGGTCTTATGTGGTTATCTATTACAAAGTTAAGGTTTCACAACAAAGTATAGGTAAGTATATACAATTGGTGCAGCTATTAAGAGTCCGTCGAAGCGGTCGAGCAATCCGCCGTGACCCGGCAGTATACCGCCAGAATCTTTTATGTTGATACTTCTCTTAAACATTGACTCCACCAGGTCGCCCAAAGTGCCAAAGCAGCCGATAATTATCCCTACCGACATCCATTGCTTCCACTCCAATTCTGTAAAGTAGCGGCTTAATACATAGCCTACCAAAGCAGCGATTACAACGCCACCTATAAAACCTTCCCATGTTTTTTTAGGTGAGTGTCGTTCAAAAAGCTTAGTACGGCCAAAAGCACGGCCCACTAGGTATGCGCCGGTGTCGTTAGACCAAAGCATCAGCAGGAAGCCCAGCGGGAAGTGAAAATTAAAGCCACCCTGTACGTATGCCAATGCATGAAAGAACGTAAACGGCAAGCATACCAATATTAAACCCAGTAACGTGTATGCTATATTGTTAAACGGAGATACTGAAATTTTGAACAATTCGGCTATGAAAACGCCGCTAATACTAAACGTGAGCAGTAAAGACAGTTTGTAAGCTAATGGATTGTTGTTGTATGTAATAAACGCAAACACGCCGTAAATAAATGCGGCATTAACAAACCCTGCCAGGCGGTTAGGTTCTATACCACTTTTAATGTTCAGTCCGTAAAACTCGTGCAGGCAGAGCAGAGTGAGTATAAGGTAAAAAGCCCCGAAGGTGTAATGGCCCAAAAGTACCGAGGCAAGCATTACAATTATAAAAAAGAAGCCTGTGATGGCGCGTGTCTTCATGTATTAATTTGATTCAGTATCATCAGCTCAATGGCTTCGCTAAAGTCCTCCTTGTGAATGTAAACCTCTATATCGCCAAAAGCCTGATGCGACGATGCTTGCCTGTTGAGCAAAACAGCGTCAATATGGTGCCCGGTAAGCATCTGCTTAACAATTTCTGACTGATAAAAGTTGGATGAGGTAAAAATCTTAACCCAATTCTTTTCCATTTAGTTCAGTGCCGGCTTTTTGCCCTGGGCAACGTTCTTATAAACTACCAGCAAAAGTATAACAATTATCAGGCTAAATAAATAGCCCGGCGCATTAAAAGTATGCGAGTCGTCGGGGTTTAGCTTAATTTTCTTGTGCTGAAATAAATATGTTACAATAACAGCCGTTCCGTTATTAATAAAATGGGCCCAAACAGCAGGCCACATACTGCCGCTGTATGCCACAAAGTAGCCAAATAAACCACCGAGCAGCATGCGGGGTAAAAACCCGAAAAATTCCATGTGGAACGCGCTGAACAACGCTGCCGTTATCCATATAGCTGCATGAGTATTGCCGGTCCATTTTAGCATAATAGTCTGCAGCACCCCTCTAAACATGAACTCCTCGGCAATAGCAGTAAGTAAGCCTACCAGGAACAGGTTCTTCAGCATATCACCTATACTATCCATTCTCAGTATAGCTTTGGTAAGCTTTTGTGCCTGTTGCTCGCTGCTGCGCATCCAGTCTTCAATACCCTTTAAAAATTTGGGCAACACCATTTGTTGATTGATGTTGCTAAGTGCCTCTACCAACGGTGCCGAAATCAGCATAACAACAAAAACTATTATCATTAACAACCAGGGAAACTGTACGGTAGGTTTAAGATAAGTTGTAGTGTCTTTAGCTGAAAACCGGGCAAATATTACCGGGGCTATAAAAAGTGGAAATGTGGTGCTAATGATTTGCAGCAGGTATAAGGCTCGGGTTGAGTCCGGATCCGAGAAGTCCATTCGGCTTATCTGCATTACCGGCGCCATGCCGTAAATAGCTGCTACAATACCAAGCGCTATAAAGTTAAAAAGTAGTACAATGCCTATTGACATCAGCGTAAATATCAAAAATTGAAGTGCCGGTGACTGTTGATTATCAGCGCTTTTTACCATTTAGCGTATTTTTCGTTATTTTGCACGAATATAATCTATGTCGGTACAAATTGGAAATATTGATCTGGGCGAATTCCCGCTGCTGCTAGCACCTATGGAAGATGTGAGCGATCCGCCTTTCAGGTATGTGTGTAAGCAAAACGGCGCGGATATGATGTACACCGAGTTTATCTCTTCGGAGGGATTGATACGTGACGCAGCGAAGAGTCGGCAAAAGCTGGATATATTTGAATATGAACGCCCGATAGGCATCCAGATATTTGGCAGTGATATTGAGCACATGCGCGAGGCTACCGAGATCGCCACGCAGGCAAAGCCCGATTTAATGGACATAAATTATGGCTGCCCTGTTAAACAGGTAGCATGTCGTGGTGCCGGCGCAAGCTTGCTACAGGATGTTGATAAAATGGTAGCCATGACCAAAGCCGTTGTGGAGGCTACACATTTGCCGGTAACTGTGAAAACAAGGCTGGGATGGGACGATAACACCAAGAATGTATATGAAGTAGCCGAGCGCCTGCAGGATGTTGGCATTAAAGCGCTTACTATACACGGGCGTACCCGATCTCAGATGTATAAAGGAGAGGCCGATTGGCGTTTAATACGCGATATCAAGAAGAACCCAAGGATACAAATCCCCATTTTTGGTAACGGTGATATTGATTCTCCTGAAAAGGCTGCGGCATGGCGCATGGAGTACGAAGTAGATGGAATGATGATTGGTCGTGCAGCTATTGGATATCCATGGATCTTCAGGGAGATAAAACACTTCTTCAAAACCGGCGAGTACCTTGATAAGCCTACAATAGCTGAGCGTATAGACGTTTGCCGTACGCATCTTATTAAATCAATGGAGTGGAAGGGGCCAAGAACAGGTATTTTTGAGATGCGCCGCCATTATAGCAATTACTTTAAAGGCGTGCCTGACTTTAAAGAATTTAGGATGAAACTTGTTACGGCTGCAACCGTAGAAGAAATAGAGGAGATATTGGCCGAGGTAGATAAAAAATATGCCTTAGAGATGGCTTAATATTTGTTTCCATCGTATATATTTGACACAAAGAGATTTATCACAATGGCTACTACAATAACTGAAGGTGTTAAAGTTTCAGTTGAAACAATATACCAACCCGAATACTCTAACCCTGCTAACGATCATTTTATGTTCGCTTACCGGGTTGTTATTGAAAATTTGGGTAATTACGCCGTTCGCCTCATTAGCAGGCACTGGCATATTTTTGATTCTAACGGGGCCAAGCGCGAAGTAGAAGGGGAGGGTGTTGTAGGCCTGCAGCCAATAATTGAGCCTGGCAACTCTCACGAATACGTATCCGGCTGCAATTTAAAAACAGATATGGGCAGCATGAAGGGAGAGTATCAAATGGAGCGTTTGCTCGATCATTCACTATTTAACGTACAAATACCCGAATTTTATCTGATAGCTCCTTACAGGTATAATTAAATATAATAATTAAAATAAAAGGCTGCCTGATTACTCAGGCAGCCTTTTATTTTTTACCACATGTGTTAATCTCTTCTATTACTCAGAAAGGATGCATAGTATACCAATGTTGCCAGCGAGCCCAGTGCCGCAACTACATACGTCATTGCGGCCCACCAAAGCGCATCTTCGGCCTGTGTGTGCTCATTGCTGGTTTGCATTACTGTGTAATTGTTATTTAACCATGCCAGTGCACGATTGCTGGCGTCAAATTCTACTGGCAGGGTAATAAAGCTAAACAGTGTTACTAACGCCAGCGCCGCTACTCCAATTGCCAGCACGTATGGACTACCGGAAAAAATTAGCAGCATCACGCCTATCATTATAGTCCATTGTGTAAGGGTTGATGCCACGTTGACAACAGGTACCAGCGCCGAACGAAGGCTGAGCCAACTGTAAGCTTTTGCATGTTGTACAGCATGCCCGCACTCGTGAGCGGCTACTGCTGCAGCTGCAACGCTGCGGCTGTGGTAAACATCCGGACTAAGATTAACAGTTTTATCTGCAGGGTTGTAGTGGTCAGTAAGTTGGCCTTCAACCGATATAACGCGAACATCGTAAATGCCGTTGTCTTTTAGCATACGCTCTGCAACGTCTTTCCCCGACAAGCCCGAAAGCAGGGGCATTTCTGAGTACTGCCTAAACTTACTTTTAAAGCGCATTTGCACGAAGAAACTGATGAGTGCGACAACAATCATGAGCAGCCAGGCAGAGCCTGGTGCTATAAAAGCTAGTATGAATGATAAGTTTAACATTGCTCTATATTTATTAAGGGATGTATTTCAAAAAGTATTCCATCTTAAAGGAAGAAGCCCAAGTGCTGCTTAGCTTTGTGCTTTTACCTTTTATATTTGATGAGTATGGATGGGGCAAACTTTTCTTATTGGGAGCGTACGGCTTTTACTGGCAATGCAGATGTTATTGTAATTGGCAGCGGGCTGGTTGGCTTAAGTGCCGCCTTGCAGCTAAAGCAATGCGAACCTGAGATGAAGGTGTTGGTGCTGGAAAGAGGTTTTTTGCCAAGCGGCGCTAGTACAAAAAATGCTGGTTTTGCGTGTTTCGGGACGGTTTCTGAACAATTAGAAGCTTTAAAGCATGCTCCGGAGGAAGAGGTGGCCCGCTTAGCGGCTTACAAATGGAAGGGGTTACATCGTTTAAGAGAAAATCTGGGAGATGCCAATATAGACTTCCAGCAGCATGGGGGAAACGAGATATTTTTTGCTGAACAAAAGAGCCATGCAGAAGAATGCATAGATAAAATTAGCTTGTTAAATAACTTGCTAAGGAATGCCATTGGCGCTACTGACATTTATTCAGTTGCTAACGGAAAAAATGCTGATTTTGGCATAAAAGGCGTAAGCCACATGATCCACAACCCGTTTGAGGGACAGCTACATAGCGGGAAAATGATGCGCACATTGCTTAACCGGGTTTATGCTAAAGATATTCTGGTACTAAATAATTGTGAGATCAATACGATTGATGAGGACGGTAGCGGCATTTCACTGCAAACCTCATCTGGTTTATTTAAGTCAACCAAAGTCATAGTAGCTACAAACGCGTTTGCCAGCCAACTTTATCCGGAACTGGACGTAGTGCCCGGCCGGGGCCAGGTATTAGTTACAAAGCCGGTACAAGGCTTAAAACTAAAAGGGACCTATCACTTCAACGAAGGATACTACTATTTTCGCAATATAGACGGGCGTGTGCTGTTTGGTGGTGGTCGTAACCTCAACTTTAAAGATGAAGAGACACACCAGTTTGGCCATACGAATGTTGTGCGCCAAAGCTTGCTAACCTATTTGAAAGATAACATCCTTCCCGATCAATCGTTTGAGGTGGAGCAATGGTGGAGTGGTATTATGGGGTTTGGTAGCGATATAAGCCCAATAGTAAAGCAAGTAAAGCCTAACGTTTTCTGCGCGGTTAGGTGCAATGGCATGGGAGTAGCCATGGGCAGCCTGCTTGGTGAAGAAGTTGCCGATCTGCTACTCAAAAGCTGATTACAATAATGCTATCAATCGCTCCAGCGCCATTCCCCTCGAACCCTTGATTAGAACAGTAGCATTAGTTATTGGATTGCTCTTCAATCCCGCAATAGCATCTTCAGCGGTTAAATAGAAAGTGCTGCTAGCTATTCCTGCCCCGTTGACTTCTGTTTGCTGGCTAGCAAAATCTTGGCCGATGAAAATACGTTCCTGTACATCTGCGTCGAGGGCCTTCTTAATTACTGCTATATGTTCTGCAGCCGATTCTTCGCCCATTTCAAACATGTCTCCCAAGATAAGTACTTTGCGCGCACCTGCCATCTTATCTAAATTGTCAATGGCCACAAACATGCTGCTGGGGTTGGCATTGTACAGATCGCAGATAAGGGTATTGGTTGCAGTTTGCATTACTTGCGACCGATTGTTTGTAGGGTGATAGCCTGCAATGCCATCGTTTATCTCGGCAGCACTCATTCCAAATGTTGCTCCTATGCAAATGGCGACCAGTATATTATCTATATTATATGCACCAGTAAGGTTAGATGCAATGGTAAAGCTTTCACCACAAAACTTGTCCGCCCACTCTACTACCAAAAATGGCGAATTGTCAACCAGCTTACCACTTATAAGGTTTCTTTCGTCATCGTTTTTGCCGTAGTAAATTGCATTGGTGAGTCCACGCTCTTGCTGCATAGCTAGCAAGGTGGTGTCATCGCTGTTTATAAAGGCAATTCTTTGCTTATCGTTGGTGTCCTCCGGCTGCATGTTGGCGAGGTAATCGTACATCTCGCCTTTTCCTTTCTTCACACCTTCTACACCACCAAATCCTTCAAGGTGCGCCTTACCCACATTTGTTATCAACCCGTGAGTTGGCTGGGTTATGGTACACAAAAACGCAATCTCTTTTTGGTGATTAGCCCCCATTTCTACTATGGCCATCTCATGAGCAGTACTAATGCTCAATAATGTTAAAGGTACCCCAATGTGGTTGTTAAGATTGCCGATTGTAGCAAGCGTCTTATATCGCTGCGACAAAACAGCGTTTATTAACTCTTTGGTGGTAGTTTTCCCGTTGCTGCCGGTGAGCGCTATTACAGGTATATCTAACAAGCTGCGATGATAAGCCGCAAGTTGCTGCAACGCAGTTAAACCATCTTCAACTAAAAGGTACCTTTCGTCTAAAGCATACTCCGGGTTGTCAATCACAACGTAGGCGGCGCCTGCTTCTATAGCTTTCTCAGCGAAGGTATTGGCGTCAAACTTATCACCTTTAAGCGCGAAGAACAAACTGCCGGGTGCTATCTTCCGCGTGTCTGTACTAATAACAGGGTGCCGTTGGTATATAGCGTATAGGTCTGGTATGGTTATCATAATTGCGCTGCTTTAAATTTGTAATAAGCCACAACGGCCTTAATTTCAGAGTATGTATAATCATCGCCTAAAGCTTCTTTTAATGGAGCAAGGCGCTCATTTCCATAACTATCTATTGCGTCCTTAATGGCTGGTATTTTATTCTCATCAACAAATGTATGTACATCAAGTTCGCCTGTTTGTATAAAATTAGTAAGGTGCGATTCTATCGTAACAGGAGAGAGGCTTCTTGCAGAAGCTATTTCGGCCACGGTGTTGCCAAGCCGAAAAAGTTCCAGGCTTACTTTAGCCGTTTCGGGAACCTTGTCAGCTTTAGGTTTACGGATAGGTTTTGCCGCTTTCAAGTTAATGCGCGACTCTAGTCCGTTTGCTTTACTGTAGCCAGTTATTACCTGCAGAAACTCTCTGCCGTATCTTGCCAGTTTAATATCTCCAAAGCCGGAGATCTGCCTCAGTTCCTCCATTTTTTGCGGCAGGTAGGTCGCCATCTCTTGCAAACCGGCATCAGAAAGGATAATGTATGGTGCTACGTTTTCCAACTGCGCCATGTCGTAACGCATTTTCCTCAGATCGGCCAGGAGCTGTGGCTCAAAATCCAGCGTAGCTGCATCACGTTCTTCGATGGTTTGGGAAGAGATAAGCTCCACTCTCTCAACGCCCTTCAACACTAATTCACTCTTGGGAGTAAGTTTCAAGGATACGTACTCATCATCAGTAACGCGTAAATAACCCTGTGCTATAAGTTCACGCATATAGCGTTGCCAGTCGGCTTTGCTGATATCCGCACCTGCGCCGTAGGTTTTAAGTTGTTTGTGCTCCTCCCGGATCTTTTCGGCTTTTGAGCCGCGAAGAAAATCAATAATATAGTTTATCCCGAAACGCTCCTTCAACCTGACCACGGCAGATAGAGCTTTTTGTGCGATGAGTGTACCGTCAAAAGTTTCAAATTCACTGAAGCAATAATCGCAGGAGCCGCAATTATCGGGGAACTGCTCATCAAAATAGTTGAGTAAATACTGGCGACGGCAGGCATGCAGCTGACAGTAGTTTACCATATCATCCAGTTTCTTAAGCATTATGGCGCTTTGCTGCGGATTGTCTTCCACCATTGCAAAACGCTTTAGCTTTACTGCATCGCCGGGTGAATACAGCAGCAGGGCGTCTGATGCAAGTCCGTCCCTACCTGCGCGGCCGGTTTCCTGGTAGTAGCCCTCGATGTTCTTCGGCAGATCGGCATGCACCACGTAACGCACGTTAGATTTATTAATACCCATTCCGAAGGCAATCGTGGCTACCATTATCCTGATATCGTCCCGCAGGAATGCCTCCTGGTTCCTGGCTTTTAGCTCATTGGTAAGCCCGGCATGGTAGGCTTCTGCTGCAAAGCCTGCACGTTTAAGGTCATCGGCAAGTTCTTCGGTAGATTTACGCGAAAGACAGTAAATAATACCGGACTCTTCCCGTCGCTCGTTCAGGAAGTTGGTAAGCTGCTGCAGGCTGTTCTTTTTTGGGATGACGCGATACGTTATGTTCTCGCGGTTGAAAGAGGAAACAAAAACCGCAGGATGGTTCAGGTTAAGTTTATCAAGAATGTCTTTCTGCGTTAGCTTGTCCGCGGTAGCGGTAAGGGCAATTACAGGCACATCCGGAAACTCCGTTTTCAAACCTGCAAGCATAAGGTACTCCGGCCTAAAATCGTGGCCCCACTGCGATATACAATGCGCTTCGTCAATAGCTATTTGTACAACGTTAAGCGTCTTTAAAAAAGTCATTAACCTGCTTTCGGCACCAAACAAACGTTCCGGCGCTACGTACAGCAGCCGCAGTTGATTGTTTTGCAGCTGCAGCGCTATATCACGTTGCTCCTCCGGCGATTGGCTGGAGTTGAGGAACGCGGCAGGTATACCGCTTAGGTTAAGGCTGTCTACCTGGTCCTTCATTAGGGCGATAAGTGGCGAAATGACCACCGTTAACCCGTTTAGCAGCACTGCCGGCAACTGGTAGCAAATAGATTTACCACCACCCGTGGGCATTAACACCATTACATCGCGCTTATCCAGCACATGGTTAATAATGGCTTCCTGTGAATGCCTGAACTGTGTGTACCCGAAATATTTTTGAAGCGCTGCTAAAGGTTCCATTTGCCGTTACAAATGTGCATTTTTTTGGAAGCATTGCTGCAAACCTGTTTACCGCAAAGTGTTTCGGTTGAAAGCGAAACACTCCGAAACACCTCTATTACGCATATTGCTGATAACTAGGTACTTGTGTTTGTAAGCGAAACAGACCGAAACAGTATAAAAACTTGAGAAAGGCCTTATAAGAGGCTATTTACTAAGCTGATATATCAAATACATTAAATTTCAACCTTGCGGTGAATTGATGAAAAGCGAAACAGTTTTGAAACACCCTAATGATATACCCATGACTTCTGCCTGAATAAATTGCGTGTCTTTAAAAAATGTTAATAGATATCGAGATAATTAGTAACAATCAATTGTAAATAGCAGCTTTTGGCTGTAAATTAATGGTGAATAGCAAATTTTGACGGCTTTTATTTAGATTAGCCATTGCATTGCCCCTTAAACTGATCAATATGATGAAAAGGCTACTTTTAGTTTTTACTGCTTTTGTTTTCACGGCATCAACCTACGCGCAGAGCATACAATCGCCTGCGGAGTTCCTTGGTTACCAGCTTGGAGAGCAGTTTACCCCGCATTACCGCATTGTAGAATACTTTAAATATGTAGCGCAGGCATCTAAAAATGTAAAACTGCAACAGTTTGGTACTACAAACGAGGGCCGCCCGCAGCTGGCTATGTTTATAGCATCTGACGAGAATATTGGCCGGTTAGAAGATATTCGCCACAACAACTTGAAGCTTGCAGGTATGGAAAGCGGAGCGGCGAATCTTAGCAATGCGCCGGTGATACTTTGGTTGAGTTTTAACGTACACGGTAACGAGCCTGCATCCAGCGAAACATCTATGTGGACGCTGTATGACCTGGTGAATCCTGCCAACAGCCAAAATAAAGAATGGCTTAAGAATATGCTGGTGGTGATAGACCCCTGCCTGAACCCTGACGGACGCGACCGTTACGTAAACTTCTATAACTCGGTAAAAGCAGGCAAACCAGACCCTACGCCAACCGCGCGCGAACATGCTGAGCCCTGGCCTGGTGGCAGGGTGAATCACTATTACTTCGACCTTAACCGGGATTGGGCATGGCAGGCACAAAAAGAAACACAAAACCGTGTTGGCCTGTACAATCAATGGCTTCCCGAAGTGCATGTTGATTACCACGAGCAAGGCTACAACGCGCCTTATTATTTTGCACCTGCTGCAGAACCCTTTCATAAAGATATTACGCAATGGCAGCGAGATTTCCAGGTGACCATTGGAAAAGGTAACGCTAAAGATTTTGATAAGAA
Organism: Mucilaginibacter sp. 320_HR; assembly: GCF_059691875.1. Lineage (NCBI taxonomy): Bacteria > Pseudomonadati > Bacteroidota > Sphingobacteriia > Sphingobacteriales > Sphingobacteriaceae > Mucilaginibacter > Mucilaginibacter sp. 320_HR. The sequence continues at coordinate 559,199 of NZ_JCAWAI010000003.1, read as the reverse complement.
TGGCTGGATGTACTTTACCAAACAGATATTTGATCTGCTGTACCCATCTTATGGCGATACCTACCCGTTGTACAATGGCGCAATAGGCATGACCTACGAACAAGGCGGCATTGGCGGAGGGCTTGCAGTACAAACCCGCAGCGGCGACACACTTACACTTGTGCAGCGCGTGGCGCATCACCATTCTACCAGCATCAGCACTATACAAACGGTATCAGCAAACGCTTCAAAGCTTTTAAGCGAGTTCAAGAAGTTTCATGATAATGGGATCGCCAATCCTCCCGGAGAGTTTAAGACCTACGTTGTGAAGAACGATAATAACGAGAAGACACGCAAACTGGCCGAAATGCTTAGCCGCAATGGTATAAAATTTGGTTACGGGTTGTTTTCAAAAAGCGTTACCGGGTTTGATTATTTTACCGGTAAAACCGAAACGGCCAGTGTAGATGGCAATGACCTGGTGATTAATGCAGCGCAATCTAAAGCTGTATTATTAAATGTGTTAATGGAGCCTAAAACCTTTATTGCAGATTCGGCCACTTATGATATTACTGCATGGGCGCTGCCCTATGCTTTCGGGCTGCGGGCTTATGGCTTAAAGGAGTCGTTAAAACCGGCAACTACCTCCTGGAATGTTATTAAACCACAAGTACTTACTAATACTAAGGCGTATGCTTATGTATCTGCATGGCAGTCTATTGCTGATGTTAGGTTCCTGTCGGCATTGTTAAAGAAGGGTATAAAAGTGCGGTACGCAGAACAACCGTTCGAATCGGCGGGTAAAAAATTCATGGCAGGTTCGCTGCTTATCACCAAAGCCGGGAACGATCGTGCAGACTTTGACCAGGTGGTTACCTCAACCGCTGCCGAGATGGAGCACGAACTTACACCTTTAACCTCAGGCTTTGTGGACAAAGGTTATGACATAGGATCGGACATGGTTCATTACATCAAACAGCCCCGGGTAATGCTGGTGGCCGGAGATGGTGTAAACTCCGAATCAATGGGAGAGGTGTGGCACTTGTTTGAACAACAGATAGGCTATCCTATAAGCCTTGTTCGCTACCAGGACCTTAATCGCACCAAAATAGCAGACTTCGACGTAGCTATTTTTGCAGATGGGCGTTATGATAATTTCCCGTCAGACAAATTACAAAGCTGGATACGTGATGGCGGCAGGTTAATAGCAATGGAAAACGCGGTATCGTTATTGGCAGACAAGAAAGATTTCGGGCTGAAGCGTAAAGAAGATAAGAAGGACGACAAAGCAAAAGATAAACAGCAGCAAACCAAGTTGTATGCCAACCGGGAACGCGAAGCTATCTCATCAAACATCCCGGGTGCTATTTATAAGCTTAATCTTGATAATACACATCCCCTGGGTTTTGGCTTGCCAAACTTTTATTACACGCTAAAGATGAACGACCAGATATACGACTACTTTAGCGATGATGACGGTTGGAACGTAGGTACTTTAAAGGGCAATGCGTATGTATCCGGCTTTGTGGGTGCCGAAACCAAAAAGAAAATGGCAAATGGTATGGTGATCGGCGTTCAGGAGATGGGCCGCGGATCGGTAGTGTACCTTGCTGATGATCCATTGTTCCGCAGCTTTTGGGAAAACGGCAAACTGCTGTTCAGCAACGCGGTGTTTATGGTGGGGCAGTAAACCCACCGATAACCTAGCCGCAACCCCCTAACCCCCTAAAGGGGGAACAAGATTTACAAGCGATAGCTCGACGTTAAGGTTAATAATGACAAGGCCTACTGATCACTCATCAGCAGGCCTTATTCATTTCAGTAATTAAACTTCTGTTCCCCCTTCAGGGGGCTAGGGGGCTTTTAATTCCCGCTCTTTACCCTGTTCTTTTCATCGTCAGCTCCGGTTTGGTGCTGGCGCATTTTAATTTTGCTGTTACCGAAGTTGTAAGTAAAGGTTAGCCTGGCTAAACGTGTTTCGTTTTTCTGGTGCACATCCAGGTTTACGCTTTGGTAGTGGCTGCTAACAGCATTGCGGCGGGTATTAAAAATGTCGCTCACGGCAAACTTTACGTTCATTTTCTTTTGATAGAAGGAGTGGCTCACACCTGCATCTACAGCATATTGCTGCCTGATATCAAATATTCCAAAGGATAGCGGCGACTGGTAGTAACCTGTCGCTTCCGCTTTCCAGCCTTTGGCTACCATAAAGGTTTGGGTACTACGTAATATAAAGGTGGCCTTGCCATTGTTCAAATTAGCTCCTAACAGATCGGCAGATTTATACTGCTGGTAAAAGCCGTTAAAGTTTACATTACCTGTCCACCATTTCGTAATGGTATACGGCGAGTTGATGTTAACGGAGTAAGAGTTTTGCGTATTTAAGTTAAGCCTTGTTTGGTAAGTTGCCTTGCTAATGGTATCGGTGAGGATGATCTCTGTACTTACGTCGGTAGTTTTAGCATAGCCCAAAGTAAGGTTTATGGTCTTATTATAGGTATAGCTTAGCTCAAATGAGTTGGTGTATTGTGGTTTCAGGAACGGGTTGCCCTGCTCGTAGGTATACTGGTCCAGGTAAAAGCGGAAAGGGTTCAGCTGATCATATCCTGGCCTGTCTATTCGGCGGCTGTAGCTTAAGCCTAATTCATGCTTGTCAGACAGTGTATGGTTAATAAAAACGCTTGGGAAGAAGTTAAGGTACTTGCGGTCCACCACTTGGTTCTTGGTCACCAGATCACCCATTGATGATGTGCGTTCTGCACGTAAGCCTGCCTGTATCGAAGTTTTCTTAAAACTTTTATTCAGGTTTAAGTAACCGGCGGCAATCTTCTCCTCGTAGATAAAGTGATTGGTTCGGCTGGTGTCGTTTATAAATATATTGCCGCTGTTTATCTGCGCCTGCAGGTCGTTATCTGTTTTTACAGAACTAAACTTTACACCGGCTTCCAGTTTCATGGTTTTGTTTAAAGGTAGGGCATAGTCTGCTTTTTGTGTCCAGATGGTTATAGTTGCAGGGGTTTGGTTAAGTATAAACTGCGGCGGGCGCTGTGTTGAACCGTTCGGCAGTAAAAAGTTTGTTTCATACCGGGCATCAGAACCATTATGGAAGATAGAGTAATCTAAATCTACACTTAGTTCTTGTCCGTTGGTATCCAGCTGTAATTTATCATTAACATTAGCTGCAAAGTTGCGGTAGGTTTGTTTAATGTTGGCAAGTGTTGTTTGGTAGGAGTCGTTTGCATCTGGTGTGCGGCCCAACTGCGTTGTAGTCTTATTTGGATTGTTATACTCGTTTGTGTAATCGCCATTAATTACAAAGCCAACGGTGTTTTTTGAGGATGTGGCATAATCGGCCCCAAAACGGTAGTTATTATAATGTACTTCTGATAGAAGCGAGGTGCTTTGTTTAAAATAAGTACTGCTTTGCGCGCTGTCTACCCGGCGGTCAATGTTCAGGATATTCTCGCGTTTTTGATCCCCCCTGCTTAAAGTAGCAAAAAGGTTCAGGTTGCCTTGTTTGTGGTTCAGGCTCAGGCTGGTATTATTTCGCCAGTTGCGTCCTTTAACAACACCTAAGCTCAGGTTGCCATTGGTGCCTGTTTGTTTGTTCTTTTTAAGCTTTATGTTGATGATGCCGGAGTTGCCTGAGGCATCGTACTTAGCTGATGGATTAGTAATGATCTCGATAGACTGTATGGTTGATGCATCCATCGACTTTAGCATGGTAGTCAACTGCGAAGCCGACATGTACGTAAGCTTGTCGTTTATCATCACAGTAACACCTTGCTTCCCCTTGAGGCTGATGTTGTCGTCTTTATCTATAGATACACCCGGTGCACGTTCGAGCACTTCAAGCGCAGAGTTGCCTGCTGCAAGTACACTGTTCTCCACATTCATCACGGTGCGGTCCATTTTTCGTTCTATCAGTGGCTTGGCTGCTACCACGTTAACCGTTTGCAGGCTTTGGCTGCTTTGCAGCATTTTAATTGCAGGTACTGTAGTTGTAGCCTGATCGCCTGTTATCTCTACTGCTGGGCTGTAGGTTTTTTTGTAGCCAATGTTTGTAGCCGCAACAATGTATTTGCCGGCCTGCAACTTGTCGAACAGGTAAGAGCCGGTTTCACTGGTTAAGGTTCCTTTTACAACAGACGAATCTTTTGCTCGCAGCAGGGTAACGGTTGCATAATCCAGTGGTTTGCCTTGTTCGTTTACCAGCGCGCCCGAAAGACTAAGCGTTTGCTGTTGTTTATTTTGTGGTTGGGCCTGCGCATTAGCGGCAAATAGCACAACCATTAGGATATATAGAGAGTGGATAAGTTTTTTCATGTTTAGTAAAATTTGGGCAATAAAGTTCCTGCGGGGAATCCCCCGGTTTTTTTAGCGCCGGTAAAATTTGAGTTGGTTCAGCCTTGCGGGCAGGTGTTAGCTGCGGCTGCGGGAAGTATTAGCGGAGATGTATTTATACATATGGTAGGGTTTGTGGTTGTTAATTATTGTTTGTGCGTTTGTGTATAAGATGCTTAAAAGAGGCAGTAGGTTACAAACTATTTTGATTTTTAAGCACGGGGAACAGGTTTTCTATTAGGGTAGGGTATACAGAAAAGCTGTTTTGGTATTCACTTACAACCTGTTGCGGTTGTGTTTGCGGTTGTATTTGCAGCGGTACTGATGACGAAAAAATTTTTATTCCGGAGGAGCAGAAAGGTAATATAAGCCCGCCGATGATCAGCAGGCTTATATACTTGTATAAGGTTTTCATGTTGTTAGTTGCCGGATGTTACGGTATCGACCTTTGTGGTGTCTGCGGGTGCCAGGCGCTTGTCTGTTTTAGGTATAACCAAAGTATCCACCTTGCATTGCAGGCCGTTGTCGGTCATGATAAACTTAGCAAAGCTTGCATTCTCCTGCTTGTTTTGGTTCTTGCAATCCCAAATATCGATATTCCTTAAAAAACGGCCGAGCGATTCGTCAATAACCAGTTTGGAATTAAGCGGCATCTTAAGTGTCAGATGCACTTCCTGTGCGCGCCAGTATTGGTTTTCGTCTTTTTCAAAGCGGCGGTTAAACTTAAGCGTGCTACCTTGCTGTACAAATTGGTAACGGATGCCACGTGCATTATCCAGCGCCTCCTGGTAGTCTGATCCGCGTGCTGTAAACGATTCTACAAGTGTAGGCTGCGCAACATCAGCTTTTTCTATATAGAGGTCGATGTTCTTGTTTGGCATATCCATGTCGTTGTCATAATCATCATCCAAAATAACACGGCCATCCAGCTTGCCCTTTATGTTCAACCTTACGCTGTCCTCACGAGAGAGGAGTTTAACATCGTTCAGCTTTAAATAATAAGTGCTGTCGGCCATTGGGGCTACCTTAATTGTTTGGCTGATAGTGGCACCCTCACGGAAGTTTGCACCCGCTTTTGCAGTGTAATAGATAACTATACACAGGGCTACAACCCAGGTCATTAACAAAGCGGTGCCGGTTGTGCGGCCAATGCTATTGCTTTTAAAGATAACGTTGATGAGTGCAAGCATAATAGCCAGCAAAGGCAAGGCCGCCATCAGGAATGTGCATACCAGGAATATAGTATTAACGTCATGACTTACAATGTTAAACGGAAATACGTGGCGCATACCCGGGTTACCATATACCACAAAAGATATAATAGCTACTATAAGGGCTATAATGCCGGCAAAACATGAGGCAATAATGGCTATACCGAAAGCTTTAAAAACCAGCTTGCCTGCTGTGCGTATGAACGAACCGGTATGGCTGAATACATCGCCTGCAAAATCGCGGGTTTTATAGGCCAAAGGTTTGGCATCGTGGCTCAGGGTGTGCAGGTTACCTTTTAAGGTGCTCATTTCCTGTTCAAAATTGGTTTTAAATCCTTGCAGGTCCAGGCGCTGTCCCTTCATAGCCATACGGTCTGCTCGGGTAACCGCTTTTGGCACAACTATCCAGAGTACTATGTAAAGTAACAAACCAAAACCGCCCATAGCCGATAGCAGCACAAAGCAAAGGCGGACCCAAATGGCGTCGATATCAAAGTAATTGGCTATACCGGCAGCAACGCCACCAATCAGGTGTTCGTCGGGATTGCGGAAAAGGCGGCGATTAGTGCCAGCAAAAGCTGAAAACCCTGTGCCAGGCGTTTCGCCGTTAGCTTCGGCTTCGAAATCAGCCACGGAGCCCATTTGTTCCGTAACATAACGCACATCCTGTGCTACAACAACCTGCTTGCCTTCGCGAACCAGTATGTCGGTAAGCATTTCAGCAATACGGTTCTCAATATCGGTAGTTATCTCCAGGCTATCGGCCGAGTTCATAAAGTGGCGCGTAACATCGGTCATGTACGCTTTAAGTATTTCGTAAGCATCCTCTTCAATATGGAAGACAGTGCCGTTAATATTTATAATAATAGTCTTATTCATGATGGGTGATGGTTTATAGGGTAGTTATTTTTTTCTTTCTCCGATAGCTGTTTGTACGGCAAAGGAGAGCTCCTGCCAGGTAGTATCCAGTTGTTCCAGCACCTTACGGCCTTCCTCGCTTAGTACGTAATACTTCCGCGGAGGACCGGAGGTGGATTCCACCCAGTTGTAAGATAATAGGCCGTTGTTCTTTAATCGGGTAAGCAGCGGGTATAAGGTACCCTCTACCACAAGCAGGCGGGCCTTTTTAAGTTCAGCTATAATGTCTGAAGCATATATCTCACCCTGCGCTATAATGGAAAGTATGCAATACTCCAGTATGCCTTTCCTCATTTGGGTTTGTGTATTCTCAACAATCATAATGCAAAGATATATGTTTAAGAATGTATTATGCAATACATAGTACTAAATTTATCAGTTTTTTTTATTTGTTTAACTTTTTTTAACAAAAACGTCCTTTTTTTTTGAAATGATTTGATTTATTGATACCGTAACACTACTTTTATGATTAATTAACTATTAACTGATCTTATTATTAACAAACATGAAAAAACTTCTACTAGTAAGTTTGTGTTTCCTGATGTTATGCGTAACCCAGGTTTATGCACAAAATCGTACGGTTACTGGTACAGTTACTTCAAAGGATGACGGCTTGCCGTTACCTGGGGTAAGTGTTACAGTGACAGGAACTTCCGTTGGTACTCAAACCGATGCAACGGGTAAGTACTCTTTAAGTGTGCCGGCATCGGCAAAATCTCTTACTTTCTCTTTTATTGGTTTCGGCAGGCAGCAGCTAGCTGTTGGTGCTGGCAACGTGGTTAATGCTTCATTAAGCTCAAGCGCCAGCCAGTTGAGCGAGGTTGTTGTAACAGCCGGTGGTATTGAAGCCCGTAAGAAAGAGCAAGGCTATAACTCAACTACAATTCGCCCGTCGGCTTTAACTGCTGCAAAGCCTGTTAACGCTATTGCTGGTTTGAACGGTAAAGTTGCAGGTTTACGTATTAGTGCTACCAGCAGCGGTGTTAACCCTAACTACCGTATCGTTTTGCGCGGTCTTCGTTCGTTAAAAGGTAATAACGAAGCGCTTGTTGTGGTAGATAACGTAATTGTGCCTAACTCTATTCTGGGTAACATCAACCCTGAGGATATTGAAGACGTACAGGTGCTAAATGGTGCCGGTGCTGCTGCGTTATATGGTTCTGAGGCATCAAACGGTGCGTTAATCATTACGACCAAAAAAGGTCAGCGCGGTAATACTGCTATTCGTGTATCTCAAACTACCACAATCGAGCAGGTATCTTTCAATCCTAAATTTCAAAAAGGATTTGGTTCAGGTTCTACCGGTGATATACAGGAATACATAGCTTATGAAAATCAGCAATATGGTCCTGCATTTGACGGTGTGATAAGGCCAGTTGGTTTGCCTCTTGTGAACGGTGATCAGCAGATGCTGCCGTACCAATGGTCAGATAAAAAAACTGATTTCTGGCAAAATGGTTTAACTAACCAGACCGACTTCAACCTGTCATCGGGTAATGATCGTTCTACTATTTACACTTCTGGTCAGTACGCTAAAATTAGCGGTACAACCCCGGGTGATAAATTCGACCGTGTTAACTTAAGGGTTAATGGTACTCAAAGGATATACAGCAATCTTAACCTGACCTATAACGCTGGTTATACTCAAAATCGTTATGACCAAACCAGCCAGACAGCAACTATATATGACAACTTGCTGAACAGCCCTGGTCAGATTGATATCACCAGCTATAAAGACTGGAGAAACAATGAGTATGCTAATCCTAACGGTTACTTCAACGCTTACTATAACAACCCTTACTTTATTGCAGATAATAACCGTCGTAAAACAAGGAATGACTATTTAGTAGGTAACGTGGAGTTAAAATACAACCCGCTTAAGTGGTTAGATTTCACTTACCGTGTAGGTATTTCTACCCGTAACCAATCTGAAAAAACATTTGTTGATAAATTCATCTTCAATGATTACGTAAAATCTAGCGCTCGTCCTGAGTTTGCAGGTACTTACAAAAGAACTGATATATTGGGATCTAACGAAGATTACTCGTTTTATAACACACGTGTTAACTCTGACTTTCTTGTTGGTATACGCCAAAACGTAAAAGATTTTAGCTTTAAGTTGATCTTAGGCGCAAGTATCCGTAACGACACGCAAAAGGACTTGAGAGCTACTGTAAACGGATTAGTTGTTCCTGGATTGTTCAACTTGTCTAACAGTACAAACGTACCAACCGCAACATCTAACTATTACACTTCTCACCAACAAGGCGTTTACGGCGATTTGACAGTTGGTTACAAAGATTATTTGTTCTTGCATGCTACAGGTCGTAACGACTGGGTTTCAGTTTTAGCTCCTGAAAACCGTTCATTCTTCTATCCGGCTGCCGACGTATCATTCGTAGTTACCGACGCTTTCCGTGAGTTAAAGGATATTAAAGGCATTGACTTCATCAAACTTCGTGGTGGTGTTTCAAAGGTAGGCCAGGTTAACTTGGGCTCAAACTTTGGTTCTTACGCCTTATTACCAACCTTCAGCCAAAACTCAGGTTTCCCTTACAATGGCCAGGGTGGTTTTTCTTTGAGTAATACAATTGTGTCTAACAGCCTTAAACCGGAAATTACCAAAGCATACGAGCTTGGTTTCGACGCTAACTTCTGGGACAACAGAATTGCTACTAAGTTTACCTACTTTAGCTCAAGAACTACCGCGCAAACAATTGAGACAGGTGTATCTACAGCTACGGGCTTTAACACCTTCCGCACTAACGTAGGTGAAACCAGCTCAAAAGGTATCGAGTCTTCAATTAACTTTACAGCTTATCGTAACCGCGACTGGGATGTAACCATAGGTGCTAACTATGCTCATTACAAAAACAGGGTTGAGTCTATAAGCGCAGATATCCAAAGGTTAAGCCTTGCAACATATGGTTCAGGTGTTGGATCTTATGCTCAAGCTGGAGAATCGTTCCCTGTTATTATGGGTCATGATGCTAAACGTGATGATCAGGGTCGCATAATTGTTGACCCAATCACAGGTTATCCATCTCCTTCAGATCAGATCACTGTGTTAGCTAATGCCAACCCGACTGACATCTTAGGTTTAAATTTAAGTGTAAGGTGGAAAGGTTTCCGTTTCTCTACGTTAGCTGAATACCGCGGTGGTTACAGCGTTTACAACAGGGGTGCATTCACTCTTGACTTCTCTGGTTCATCTTACGTAAGTGGTTTCTACAATCGCGACCGTTTTGTTATTCCTAATTCATCTTACCTAGATCCTGCTACTAACCAGTATGTTGCTAATACTAACATTACTGTACGTGATGGTGGTACCGGTTACTGGACAGATGCATCACGCAACGCGGTAGATATTAACTACGTATACTCTGGTGCGTTCTGGAAGATTCGTGAAGCGTCATTAGCTTACGATCTGCCAAAATCATTGTTCTCTAAAACTAAAGCTATTAAGGGTGTAACGTTAAGTGTACAAGGGCGTAACTTGTTCCTGTTCACTCCTAAATCAAATATGTACACAGACCCTGAGTATAGTGATGGTGACGCGAGCGCAAGCGGTAACGCTATTGGTCTGACAGGCTTGGGACAAACACCTCCGTCTCGTTATTTCGGTGGTACAATCTCAGTAACATTTTAAGTAAAATATCATGAAAAAAATATTTAGTATAGTTTTAACAGGTATCTGTATTGTTTCTGCAACATCTTGCAAGAAATATCTGGATATCAACACTAACCCCAATCAGCCAACCACGGCTACGCCTGCGCTTGTATTTCCGCAGGCGCTAACGGCGACGGCATCGTTAATCTCTAACAGTGGCGACTACAATGAGTATGGCTCACGTTTGAACGGGTATTTTGGTAATGCGGGTGGTTTTGGAAGTTTAGGTAACTTAATATCTTACAACTTCACCACAGGTGATTTTAACGGATTGTTCCAGAATACATATGACAACCTGGAGGATTACCAATACATTATTGATAACACCGACCCTGCATCTATTGAGAATGCAACAGCCAACATAATGAGGGCTTATGACTTCCAAATGCTTGTTGATACTTACAATAAGGTGCCTTACTTAGACGCATTAAAAGGATCTAGTGTTCTTCAACCAACTTATACAGATGGTGAAGTAATATACAAAGACCTTGGCGACAAATTAGATGCTGCAATAGCTACATTAAACGCCGGAACAACCAGTGGTGTTTTTGGTACCAGCGATGTATTGTTTAAAGGTGATCTTAGCCTGTGGAAGAAATTTGCTAATACAATTAAGCTTCGTTTAATCGTTCGTGCAGGCAGCAAGGTTGCATTTACTAAACCTACACCGGATGCTACAGTAGGCTTTTTAACTACTGATGCACTCGTTAACCCGGGTTACACTAAAACAGTAGGTAAACAAAACCCAATGTGGGATAAATGGGCTTTCTCAGAAACTGGTGCTGTAAGAGGTGCTGCTAACGTTTACCTTGCTTCTCCATGGATATTAAGCTTCTTTAACGGAACTAAAATTAGTGACCCAGCCCGTGGTAAAGTGATCTTTTTCGGTTACAACGGCAATAGCACGTTATCGAACCAGTTGGGTAACACCAGCGCGTCTGCATCAAAAGCTCCAACACCTGCGTTCTTTTATACATTACGCGATGTAGGTACTACTGTACAGGGTTCTGGAAGTACAGGTAAGGGTATTTTAAAAGGCGAAACGGCTGGCCAACCTTTAATGCTGGCAGCTGAAAGCTACTTGCTTCAGTCAGAAGCGGCTGTTAGAGGAATAATTTCAGGAGCGGATGCAAAGGCATTGTTCAACAATGGAATTAAAGCCTCTTTCAATTATCTGTACAAGGATGCATCAGGTACAGTAGTTGGCGATGCTAATGGCGACTATGCAACTTACCTGTCAGACAACTCAACTAACCGTTTGGTTAACTTTGATCTTGCGGGTACTAACGAACAAAAAGTTGAAGCAATTATTAACCAGAAGTATATAGCGTTAGCTTACCTTTTTGGAGCAGAAGCGTGGAACGAATTCAGGAGAACAGGCTACCCTGCTATAACAGGTAACACGCCTACAACCACATTTGCATCTACTGTATCAGTTTCAACCGCTCCTAACAAATTGCCAACCCGTATCCTTTATCCGGTATCTGAGTATTCATACAATAGCGCAAATACCCCTAGTGGAATAAATCCTTTCAGTGATAAGATTTTTTGGGCTAAATAATTAACTATTTAATTAAAAGAAAATGAAAAAATTTCTAAGCATTGTTTCAGCTATAGCGCTTGTGACGGGAATCTCTTCTTGTCTGAAAGACAGAGCTGAAATTGGTGACAAACCTCAAAATATTGTTGAGTTTTATACCACCGATGGTTATATCTCGGGTGTTAATGATCAATATGCAGTTTACGCTAAACAATATGTGGCAGGAACGCCTGGATCATTCGATGTTACTGTAAGTTACTCAGGTACTGATGTAGCTCCTCAGGATATTACTGTAGAGGTGGGTGTTGATGAAGCCGCTTTGGCAAAATATAATACCAAGGCAGAGGCAAACGATGCGGACGGGTATGAGTTGCTTCCAAGCACTTACTATACCATCCCAACTACTACTGTGGTTATCAAAAAAGGAGAAAGAAGAGCTACTTTCCCTGTTAACGTAGCAATTACATCAACATTTGATTTCTCTAAAGCATATGCTTTGCCACTTACCATAAAATCTGCTTCAATGGGTACCATAAGCGGTAATTTTGGATCAGTACTGTATTCTATTGGTGCTAAAAATAAATATGACGGCAGGTATACAGTTACCGGTACAATGGTGGACTTAACAAACGCTGCATTTACAGCGAAGTCTCCTACTGGGTTTGACCTTTATACCATGACATCAAGCACCGCAGTAATGTTCGATTATGGTTACGCCAAAACTTATGGTCATAGGTTTTTAAGCTCTGGGGCAGATAGCTATTATGGTTCTTTCTCTCCTGTGTTTACTTTTGACGATGCAGGTAATATTACCAAGGTAGTAAACTTCTACGGTCAGCCTGCTTCAAACGGCAGATCTGCACAACTGGATCCATCTGGAGAAAACAAGTTTACTTCAGGTACTCCAGGAACAAAGGGTGCTACCTTTAAGGTTAAGTACTTTTTATTACAACCAGGAAGTACTGTTAGAACAAAGTTTGACGAGACATGGGTTTATGAAGGCCCAAGGCCGTAACCCGTTATTTAATAAAAAAAGCACCTCAATTGAGGTGCTTTTTTTATTAATGTACTTACCAAAAAGAAGTAGTCTTATTGCTTTTGATTAGACATCATCATATTATAGGAGTTTTGCTTGTTAACATCCATAGGTAATGTAGTAGCCATTATTACTGTGCTTTTAACTGGCTTGCCGTTAATTTGTGCAGGAATAAAGTCCAGCAGCCCGGATGAGTTGGGACGCACGCTTAATCTTTTTCTTTCTATTGTTCCGGCGCTTTCATAATCTGCCCAGGCGTCAGCTATATGGCCAGCTTCGTCGACGCTTATAGTATATTTAACACTAACGTCTGTTTTTTCCTTAAGTATAGTAGCGGGGATATCTTTGCTGTTAAAGAATGTTAAAAACGCCAGCGTTGCTCCGCCTATTTTAACAGGGGGCTGTACTTGCGCATTTTCAGGCGCTGCAATGGAGTAATCTACTTTTACGTAAGAGCCGGAATCCTGATCAGTGTATAACAACTTACCTGTATTATAGTCATATTGTTGGCTAAGCTTATTATCAGGGTTGTAAAAAAACCAGGTACCCACTTTTTTGCCATTGTCATACTTACCGCGTACAACAGCACTGCCATTTGGATCAGTTACCATATACAAACCTTCACGCTGATCTTTGTTTTTGGCAGAAACGTGATATTCTTCAGTTAGATTTAACGAAATTTTCTTTTTAACTAACTTGTCTTGAGCCAAAGCTGCCAATGGTGTAAGCAGCAATGTAAGGGCTGTGATTTTTTTCATGGTGGTTAATATTTTATTAAATGTACTAAATATCTAGTTATAAAATTATTAACAAACATGAAATTTCTGTAGAGGTGAATATTGATCACTTCCTATCCACACTATACTTCCCCGGCCCAATAATAAATAACCCCAGGAACATTACCGCATCTTCAATAGCATGTGCCGCTTCGCCGAGGCCCTGACCTTTGCCGAGGTGCGACATTGCTGCTACCACCATGTTAATAAGTAAAAACAGGCATGCGGGTCTAAATAATAATCCCAATACCAGTAGGAGTCCACCGACAGCTTCGATTAGACCGGCCATAAAACCCCAGAAAACCGGAGCGAAGTTAATGCCAACATATTTGATGGACCCTCCGAGACCGGCCCATAGTTGGGGGCCGCCCATAAGTTTGGGATAGCCGTGATAGATGAACATAGCGCCGAGACCCACACGGATGACAAGTAAGCCAAAATCCCGGTGTTTATTTAGAGTGTGCCATATAGTCATAATGATGTGTTTTAAAGCTAATAACTTACAACCACACCATCTTGTTTGACAGCAAGGTTTGCAGTGGCACCTAACACAAGGCTGCAATTATCATCTATATGCCCTGCTGGGAAACCAAAGCAAACAGGGTAGTTATACTTACCAACGATGTCCATTACCATCTCGGGGATAGTCTGACCAAAAGGAATGTCGTTGTCTTTGGTGCTGGTGAAACCACCTATAATAAGACCTGCCAGGTTCTGTAGCTTACCGGCTCTGTCCAGGCAGCGCAGCATACGGTCTATAGCGTACAGATATTCACCAACATCCTCCAAAAACAGGATCTTATCGGTATAGTCAACGTCGCTAATAGAGCCTGATATAGCTACCAGCAAAGATAAATTGCCGCCGATGACAATACCGGATGCTTCACCCATTCTGTTCAACGGATTAGGTGCCAAATTATAGCTTAATGTCTTGCCAAACAACGCCATGCGCAAAGTGTCCAGTGAGTGTTTTGACGCATCCGGAATGTTCAGGGGCATTTGCCCGTGTATGCAGGCTACATTGTAATTGTTGATTATATGCGCATGCAAGAGGGTGATGTCGCTAAAGCCTACGAGCCATTTGGGACTGGTAGTTAGCTTGCTGAAGTCTACCTTATCCACCATGCGAATAGTGCCATAACCGCCCCGTGCGGCAAAAATCGCTTTGATGCTGTCGTCATCAATAAAGCGCTGCATGTCACATGCGCGTAGGTCATCGTCACCGGCGAACTGGTTGTAGCTGGCATTTACCGTCTCTCCCACTATCACCGTGAGCCCCCAGCTGGTTAATAGCTTTACTGCATCGTCCATTGGTATAGGAAGCTTTTTTGCCGGGCATGTAATAGCCACTTTGTCGCCTGGTTTGAGAAATGGGGGTATGATGGGTGCCGCCGGTGTACGCATAGATGCTGTAAGTTTCTTTGTTGCTTAAAACACTTAACCAAACAACTATCGCTTTCCTTCTGTTCGGTGGTGTCTGTTTTAGAACATTCCCGCTTAAAAGCCTATCTTTGCGAATTATTTAATACGCCTGTTTTCATGTCGCAACTCAACAAATATAAAAGATATACCATTACCTCGGCTTTGCCGTATGCCAACGGTCCGTTGCATATTGGCCATCTTGCCGGTGCGTACCTGCCCGCTGATATTTTTGTACGTTACCTGCGGCTGATGAAAAAGGATGTGGTATACATTTGCGGTAGCGACGAGCACGGCGCCGCCATCACCATAAAGGCTAAAAAGGAGAATACAACGCCTAAAGCCATTATAGATAAGTACCATAACCAGATAAAAGAAAGCTTTGAAGAGTTTGGAATATCTTTTGACATCTATCATCGTACATCATCTGACATTCATCATGACCTATCCCAGGAGTTTTTCCTGAACCTGTATGAAAAAGGTGAGTTTGTAGAGAAATTTACCGATCAGTATTACGACCAGGAGTACGACCAGTTTCTGGCCGACCGCTACATTACAGGCACCTGCCCGGTTTGCAGCTACGATAAAGCTTACGGCGACCAGTGTGAGAACTGCGGGACATCATTAAACCCAACTGATCTCATTACGCCGATATCTACTCTGAGTGGCCAGCCGCCTGTGCTGAAGCCTACGAAGCATTGGTACCTGCCATTAGATAAATATCAGCCATGGCTGGAGCAATGGATAGATACTAAAGAGGGAGAGTGGAAGGTGAACGTATTTGGGCAGTGCCGCTCGTGGTTAAAGTCGGGCTTGCAACCGCGTTCTATGACACGCGACCTGGATTGGGGTATAGATGTGCCGCTTGCAGAAGCGAAAGGTAAAAAGCTATACGTGTGGATGGATGCGCCGATTGGTTATATCTCCGCAACCAAGCAATGGGCTACAGATAACAACAAAGACTGGCAATTATATTGGAAGAAACAGGCGAATACTGAGGATGACTCCTGCCTGATGCATTTTATCGGCAAGGATAATATTGTTTTCCATTGTATAATTTTCCCGGCTATTTTAAAAGCGCATGGTGATTATATACTGCCACAGAATGTACCTGCAAATGAGTTTCTGAATCTGGAAGGCGATAAACTATCTACCTCGCGCAACCACGCGGTATGGCTGCACGAGTATCTGGAAGAATTCCCCAATAAGCAGGATGAATTACGTTATGTACTAACTTCTATACTGCCCGAAACCAGCGACAGCGAGTTTACCTGGAAAGATTACCAGGCACGCGTAAACAACGAATTAGTAGCAATTTTAGGCAACTACGTTAACCGCGTGATGATACTGATGCACAAGTATTATGACGGTAAGGTAGAGACTGCTGGCGGCCCTGTAACACTTACTAATGCGGCTCTTAAAGATGAGCTTGGCGGATATTATGACGAGTTGGGTAAGAACCTGGAGAGCTACCGGTTCCGGGCGGCGATGCAGAATGTGATGGACATAGCCCGTATTGGTAACCGTTACCTTACCGAGCAGGAGCCCTGGAAAACAATAAAGAGCGATCCGGAATCCGCAAAAACCGCACTGCATAACAACCTTGTATTAATAGGGCATTTAGCCACATGTTTACAGCCATTTTTGCCAGGTACCGCAGAGAAGATCTTCGGGATGCTGAACGTGCATGCTGTTGCATTTGACGAAGAGATTGAATTTGCAAACGGTCATCAGCTCAATCCTGCCGCACTGCTATTTGCTAAAGTGGAGGACGATGTAATAGAAGCGCAGATGCAAAAACTTGCGGATAAAAAACAAGCATCGTTAGCGGCGCAGAAGCCCGTTATTGCACCGGCGAAAGAAAACATCAGCTTTGATGATTTTGTAAAGATGGATATCCGCACAGGAACCATTCTAACTGCCGAAAAGGTAGCTAAAACCAAGAAGCTGTTAAAGCTGACCATTGATACCGGCATCGACGAACGCACGGTAGTGTCGGGGATTGCTGAGCATTACGAGCCGGAGAACATTATCGGGCAACAGGTAAGCATATTAGTGAACCTGGAACCGCGGGAGATAAAAGGCATCATGTCGCAAGGTATGATACTGATGGCCGAGAATGCTGAAGGTAAGTTGTGCTTTGTAAGTCCGACCAATGCTTTCAACAATGGCTCGGTAGTACGGTAAACCGAAGTGCAAATGCCTGTTGACCAACTCAACGATAATTTGCACCTTTGCATTTCATACTGGTCCCGTAGTTCAACGGATAGAATAGGAGTTTCCTAAACTCTAGATATGAGTTCGATTCTCGTCGGGACCACAAAAAGCCTTCAGATTGCTGAAGGCTTTTTTATTAAATTACAATCCTCAATTGTTACATCAGAATGAATGCTAAGCAACTGATTCCATTAGTTCTTTTTGTAGTTACAACATTAAGCTGTGGTAATAGCGACAAAAAGGCACCAAAAGAGGATTACTTTATCTCCAGTGAAAGCGAGACCAACGAAAGGGTAAGAAAGTTAGGCTTGGATAAAGCTTCGGAAGATGCTTCTTACATTTTGGATGTGCGTAAATTAAAGATCCCTTTCGACAGAAACAGCAATAACAAGATTGATACTAATGATAAGGCACCAAAAATAGCGGAGTTGGACCAGGATATCATTATTGTGTTAAAAAGCGATACTAAGTTCGACGGAAAGAAGGTTTGGGATGTACTGCAAAGTGTTGGTTTAAAATGGGGCGACGGCGACCTCTTTCACTGGGGAAATTCAAATCAGAATTACGGGGATAATGCGCTTTTTAGTGTTTGGACCACTACTGATCCCGGCTACTTCTTGCCGGAAAGTGTAAAGCAAGGACAAATGAACCCTGATGATCTGGTGTTTGGCTTTTCTGTACCGAGGAGTGCTGACCCGGAAAATGTATTTAAGGTAATGACCGCAGCTGTTAAGTATTGCCAAAAACGTTTGGGTGGTAAAATGTTGGATGCAAATATGCACCCGCTTGACGAGTTATCAGCCAGCAGGAATTTAAATGCGCTAATTATGGACCTGAAAAGTAAAGGAATTGTGCCGGGATCAAACCCTGCTTTACTAAGCTATTAACCTAGTTGTAGCGAATACCTTTTAGCACCCCGGCTTTTAGCAAAAATACCTTCCCTTTTACAACAGCATGGCTATATTGCGGTACCAATGAATAACGTAACTCAATCGCCAAAAGCTTCACTACTTAAAAGCAAACAACACTTTGAAGTGCTGGACGGCATGCGCGGTATAGCCGCCATCAGCGTGGTCACTTTCCATTTTATGGAGGTGGCGTATACTGATTACACCAAAAACTTTATTGGCCATGGCTTCCTGGCTGTCGACTTTTTCTTTTGTTTGTCGGGCTTTGTAATTGCCTACGCATACGACAGCCGGATAGCAAGCATCGGCATGCTAAACTTTTTTAAGGCGCGGCTTATCAGGCTGCACCCGTTAGTTATCCTGGGCAGCGTACTTGGGTTGTTAGCCTTATTGTTTGATCCGTTTGTTGGCAATGCCGGGCTATACAGCACCGGAAGGATGGTGGTGATATTCCTTTGTTCCGTATTCTTAATACCCTTCCCCGTGATGAAGGACCGCGCATTTAACAATTTCGGGCTGAATGCGCCAGCCTGGTCTTTGTTTTGGGAGTATATAGCCAATATAGTATACGCTTTGGTACTATCGCGTATTAACAGGCGCTGGCTGATACCTTTACTTATAGCATCAGCAGCCTGGCTCTGTTTTGTTGTGTACAAGTCGGGTTCCTTAATGGGCGGCTGGAGCGGTGACAACTTTTGGGACGGTTGCGCGCGCGTCTGCTATTCTTTTACCGCAGGGATGTTGGTTTACCGGTATAACCTGATCATTAAGAATAAGCTCGGCTTTCTTGGCCTAGGTGTGCTGGTGGCGTTGGGCTTTGTTATACCCTTTTCTGCTTACAACTGGTTAACCGAGCCGCTGGTTGTAATAGCCTACTTCCCGCTGCTGGTTGCATTAGGTGCCGGATCTGCAGTTTCTTCAGGCTTGCAAAAACTTTGTAAGTTCTCGGGAGATATATCCTATCCCCTTTACATGACCCACTATACCGCCATATGGGCCTTTGCCAACTACTATGCCGCGTATAAGCCGGCAACAGGCACATTGGCAATGGTAATAGTAGCAGGGGTGCTCTTGTTGCTGTGCTTCGCCTGGGTGGTTATGGTGTTTTATGATATCCCTCTAAGACGATTTCTTTCAGGAAAGCAACAGACGGCAAATGCTGGCAAGTAGCTTATAACCGACCGACCAATTAGTATGATGCCGGTCGGGAGCGATCAACTAAGTTAAGCTGATTTCTTTTTTTCTTTTGATTCCGCAGTGGCTTCAGGCTTAGCTTCAGCGGGTTCTTTTGCAGGTTTTTCGGCAACTGTTTTTGCTAGTGTTTCCTTGTCTATTTTAACCTCTAAAGAAAGTTTTTTTGCCAGCTTTCGCGAGGCTTTCGCAATTTCTTTCTCGTTTTTTTTAGATGCAACGCCCAGCTTCTCTGTTGTTTCTTTTAGCTGTGACAGGATGGTTTGCCTTATGCTTTCTTTAGCTGATTTACGCGCGGACTTGACCAAAGATTTAAGTTTATTTTTTTTCATATCTGTAAATTACAGCGCAAAGATATGTGAAGCCAAGGTTAGTGCAATGTTATCATTGTGTTAACTGCCGCATAAGTGGTTAACATTGAAGCAAATAGTAGGGGCGATGCTATTGGTTCTTAATAATAATGCTTTCAATCACGTTAGTGGCGTCTTCGCACTTGTCTGTTGTGCGTTCCAGTGCAGCTAAGATTTCGGTAAATTTTATTTGTTCTATGGAATCGCCGTCTGAAGACATAATAGAACCAACAGCTTTGCTATAAATCCTGTCAGCGTAATTTTCCAGCTCTTTAACCTTGTTACAGCTCTGTTTTATGCTGTCGGCGTTGCTTAAATTACTTAGGCCTTTTACAGCATTGTCCAACTCTGTGCTGGTCTCAATTATAATGCCCGAAAGCTCTTTAATTGCAGGTGCAGCCATATCGCCCTGGTAAAGGCTAAACCGGCGCGAGGAAATATGTATATAATCGCAAATATGATTGATGGATGAGGCAAGCGCGTACATATCGTTACGCTCAAACGGCGACACAAACGCCTTTGCAGACGCCAGGTAAACTTTATGTTTAAGTTCGTTACCGGTTTGTTTCAGCCTGTCTAAATCGTACAGTTGTTTAGTACTGTCGGCTTTGTTTTCGCCGCTTACTATCTTGTAAAGCAGGTTGCTCATTTCAAGATTATTTGCAGACGACTGGTTGAACAAGTTGAAGAACAGCTGGTTTTTCGGTATAAAAAATTTAAGGAGCTTAGATGCCATAGGTATGTTTGTTGTAAACATACGCAAGGGATATTAAGGGCGTGTTAATATTCCATTTTAAAATTGAGAGGCTAAACAGTCGCTTTTGCATCTTTATTGTACTTGTTACGGTATTCTATAGGTGATACGCCTGTTATGCGTTTAAAAGTTTCGCGAAATGCTTTCGTATCGGTATAGCCAACATTGTACATAACTTCATTAACATTTTCGCGCATGGTCTCGAGGCTCATTTTAGCGGCCTCTATACGTACGCGCTGCATGTATTCTACCACTGTATTTGATGTCGCCTTTTTAAACCGTCGCTCCAGGTGCCGGCGGCTGAGCGCCAGGTTAGATGCCAGTTGGTCAACCGTTATCTTCCCGGAATAATTGTGTTCTATAAATTCCTGCGCTCGTTTTATAACATCGTCATCATGATCTTTTTGGCCGTGAAACATCATAAACAACGACTGGCTGTTCCGCTCAATATCTATTTCGAACATTTTTGATGATTTTATAGCCATATCCCTTCCCGCAAATTTCTCTACCAGGTAAAGGATAAGGTTGAGTGAAGAATATGCTCCGCCGCTGGTGTATATGCCACCTTCGTCCGTAATTATCTTGTACGGCATCACTTTAACGTCAGGGAACATCAGCCTGAACTCATCTGCCGCCAGCCAGTGCGTAGTGCAGCTGCGGCCTTTTAAAAGGCCTGTAGAGGCAAGCAGAAACGCGCCGATGCATAATGATACCAGCTCGGCACCGGCTTTGTATTGCTTGATCATCCAGGGTACAAAATCGGCGTTGTCGTTTATTACTCTTGCCATATCGCCGTGTACCGCCGGGATGATCACCATATCTGTCTTGCTTACCTCGTGAATGGTGAGATCGGGCTTGATAATGAACAAGCCGTTGGTGAGTGTGGTCTCGTTACTTAACCCTACCAGCTGAACCTTAAACACCGGCGGCTTTTTCATGCGGTCCATCGCCTCATTTACCTTGGTAAACATCTTGTAGGTCGCCTCAATATTGCTCAGGCTGGTCTCGCCTCTGGGAATAAGTATCGATACGTGTTTCATGATATCAAAAGTAAGCGGAAGTACTGTCGTAATCAACCCCACAGAATGTCGTAATTACACCCCTGTCATTAAGTTAAAGCGCTGCACCTTTGTTATGTTCGGATAAGTTATGATAGAAGTTTTTAAAACGAATGTGGATGATGCGGGCCGGTCGCAGATGCTGATCGGCTTGCTGAAAAAGCATTTTCCGGTGTGCCGGATAAACTTTGATTTGGAGGACTGCGATAAGGTGCTGCGGGTAGAAGGCCGGGAGTTTTGCCCCAATCGCATAATGGAACTAATTAAACTGAACGGGCACTATTGCGAAATACTTACTTAGGATTATTAACCATTATACAATTTATCATGTCCAAAATTAGCGCATACATTAATTTCAAGAACACCTGCCGTGAGGCCATGACCTTTTACCAGCAATGCCTTGGTGGCGAACTGCAACTCATCATTGTTAAAAATTCGCCAATGGCAGAGATGTTTCCTGCCGAGATGCAGGACTCCGTATTACATGCCGACCTTACCGCCAGTGACCTGAACTTGCTTGCATCTGATATGCAGGACCCGAGCGTAGCCGAGAAAACAGGCGGGCCGGTATCACTTACCTTGAGTTGCGACAGCAAGGAAGCGATGTTTGATGCTTTTGCTAAACTGAGCGATGGAGGTACCGTTACCTGCCAGCCCGAGGTGTTTTTTGCAGGAACGATGGGTAACCTTGTAGATAAATTTGGAATAAGGTGGGGTGTATTTACCGCTGAAAAATAATAACTTACCTCACCTTTAACAATTATGAGCCCGAAAACGATCAAGATCATTTATTGGATACTAATTACCCTGTTTGTACTCTCGTCACTAGCAGATGGCGGCGCTGGTATTGCTAAAGAAAAAACAGGAAGAGAGGTAATGGCCCACCTGGGTTACCCGGTTTACTTGATGGTAATTACCGGGATCGCCAAAGTGTTAGGCGCGCTGGCTATCCTGCAAAACAAGTTCCGGACCATTAAAGAATGGGCATTTGCAGGATTTGTGATTAACGCCATTGGTGCATTTGCATCAAGAGCGTTTATTGGTGACGGTATAGGTTTGCTGATACCGCCACTTGTTTTCCTGTTGATTACTTTTGTTACTTATTATTTTTGGAAACGTTACGAACAAACACAAGCTACATTGTAATTTTAAATTTGTCGCATCAACTTAAACTGTTTAGAAGCAAGCCAATACGTAAACCCTTAAACCCTAATATTATGAAGATCGCGATGATTGTTATCCGGACGCTTATGGGCCTGCTGCTGCTCTTTGCCTCGGTCAGTTATTTTTTTAACCTCACACCTCCGCCAACAAATATGCCTCAGCCGGCTATAACTTACAATGAAGGCCTCGCCATTGTAAAGCTAATGACCCTTGTAAAGGCTGTTGAGCTGCTTTGCGGCTTAATGTTCCTGATAGGGAGGTACGTTACCCTTGCGGTAGTGCTGATATTTCCTATTGTTATCAACATCGTGCTTTTCCACGGAGTGGTAATGCCATCAGGATTAGGGCCCGGCTTATTCCTTTTGTTTGGAGAGTTCTTTTTGGCTTATTACTACCGGAGGAACTACGCCACGCTTTTCGCTGCAAAATAATATATGCAAACGGCAGGCTTGGCCTGCCGTTTACTATACTGCATTTGTTAACTTAGGCGGTAATGCTTAACCCTGTAACGCGCGAGCCGCGCAGTGCCATACTGCAAAAGCATATTGCTTATTACTACTTTATGCAAACGGATAACGACCGTTTTGCCTCCCGCTACTATGCCTTTCCGCATACCTACACGGTGTTTAATATTCACCGCGGAGCAATAAAAACTTTGGTTATCATTCCACAAATGTGCACGGAACCGGCTGCTTTGAACCTGTTGTCTCAGTACAAGGTATAAGGGAACACCCTTTAGACGTCAATCTTACAGGCGTAATAGATAAGGTGACCATCTTATTTAAACCACTGGGTTTAAACGCCTTTCTCGATCAGCCATTTGCCAGCGTTATTACCCGGCCGAGCCAGCTGTTTACCTCATGGGACAATTTGCCGGCATATGAAAGCTTTACTAAAGCTTTTTTCGGTGAAAGCGACCTGGATAACCGCTGTGAAATTTTGGAGAGTTTTCTGATTGCTCGCTATCGTTCGTTCCCGGAGCACGACCTGTTAAGCCGTTTCATTTCCCGGCTTAGTGATTTTGACGAAAGCCTGCCCATAGAGGACATTTGCAGGGAGCTAAATGTACAAACTCGCACACTTCACCGGCTATTTCGAAAGCACTTGGGCGTCTCTCCTGCAAGCTATCGCAAGGTGGCCCGCTTCAGACATTCGTTACAAAACAAGTTGGTAGAAAACCAATTTACCCGCATGACTGAACTTGCTTATCAAAGTAATTATTATGACCAAGCCTATTTCAATAAAATCTATAAAGAGCTAACCGGTAGCAATCCTCACCGGTTTTATAATGAGATAGAGACGCTGGCTGATGAAAGGCTGGTATTTAGGTTTATGGAGAGCTGATGTCCGAAAAATACAATTTTTGTGAATTACTATTCAGTTGATTTGTACTATATACAGCAACGATGAAAAATATAGTAGTAATAGCCCTGTTAAGTGCCTTGAGCAGCAATGTAGATGCGCAATCGCCCAATAAAAAGTTAATGTTACAGTTGGATAGTATTAACCGTGCCGATCAGCAATATCGAAGTAAGGCAGTACAACTTGCGGCACGTACACCCCACGAAGATGACAAAAACATGCAAAAACAGGGTGGTATAGACGCAGAGAATCTTGCTAAAATAGACAAGATAATAGCGCGTTATGGATATCCTGGCAAATCGCTCGTAGGTGAAAAGTACATGTCGGTTGCATTTATGGTAGTACAGCATGGCGAGCCGGAGGCACGTGAAAAATACCTGCCGCTTATGTTAGATGCCGCTAAGAAGGGAGAACTTAGAGCATCGTCAGTAGCCATCATGATCGACCGTAATAAAGTTGATAAAGGCGAAAAGCAGGTTTACGGATCGCAACTACATGAAACCCCACAAGGCGTTAAACTCCAGCCTATAGAGGACGAAGCTAATGTAAATGTTAGGCGCGCAGCGGTAGGGCTTCCGCCGTTGGAGCAATATCTTAAAGAGTGGAACATCAAATACAAGGTGCCTACAGGCGGATACCAAAACCCGCCGGACATTTACTATCATGCCCCGGAGCTGCCATCAATAGAGTTGATTGGCGGGTACGAAGCGCTATATAAAAAGCTTGCTTATCCCGAAAAGGCGAAAGAGAACAACATAAGTGGGGATGTGATGCTGGAGCTAACTGTAGATAAGAACGGTAGCCCTAAAGACCTATCCGTTGTGAGGTCGCTTGGATATGGGTGCGATGAAGAAGCATTAAACATAATGAAGACCGCTAAGTTTACGAACGCTACCGGAGAAGACCGTGCCATACGCGTAAAGCTACCGTTTCCGTATAAGCAAAAGTAGCATGGTTGCGCATGAATGGCCTATATTAGCCCGATGAAAAAACTGCTGCTGCTATTTGGCCTTCTTTCGGTAATTACTGTTACCGGTAAGAACGCGCATCGTGCTGATACCGCTCCTGATTTTATGAAGGGGAAATTTAAGGACGACTATGGTATTAAGTACGAAGTAAGCGATACGCTTTGGGTACAGCTGCCAAAAACAAAATTCCACATTATTAAATGGAACAACGAGGAGCAGTATCTGCTTGCCCGCAACGACAACGGTAACCCCGGCGAAGGTGGTTTGTATACCAAAATAGATTATATGCAGTTCAGCAATATGTCGCCATGGAAATGGGGCTATTGCCTCACTGCTTACGAGGCAAAAACACAAGCCCTGGCTGAAAGTATGGCCAAGCCTGATCGCAGCCGTCCGAAAACAGGTTGTAACGGATTCCCCTTCTCAAGAATGAAGCCTAACAACTAAACGTCCCGATCAACTAATAAAAACAAAGGCCACAGAGATTTACCTCTGTGGCCTTTGTTTTACACTAAAGGTGGTTAATTCCCAGCTCTCTTGGTTAGTTCAGTTATCGGCATGTTGTTCATGCGGCCTACCGGCTTACCGTTCTTGTAGGTGATCACACGAAGCAGCGCTGCGTCTATTGGCACGGTTAAAGGTGCGGTGTATTTTGGATAGAACTTGTCAGGGTAGGAGTTATCGAAGCTGTAATAAATATCCAACCCGGGTACTTCTGTAGTAAGTGTAACCTTAATGGTTTTATCAGGGTTGCGGCCTACCTGGAATATAGGATCATATACACTTGGCGCATATTTAGTTTCTGATTGATCAAAACGCTCAAACTGCTTCTCTACCTTCGGAAAGAACGTTGCAAAATTCTTTTTTGCAGGGGGTGACCAAACAGACTCTGATACTGCGAGCGCACGTGGCCATATCATATACTCTACCTGGCGGAAGTTGTAAACCTGTTCTGTCCAAAGATTTGCCTGTCCTCCTTTTATCAGTTTCGCATCAACACCTTCTGGAACTGGTTCAAACTCGTAAGTTTTGTTCAGGCGCAAGGTGGCGTACACAGGTGGTTCCATAATACGGTCGCTCTGCATGTAATCCAGGTAGGCAAAGGTTGTTGGGCTCATTACCACATCGTGACCCTGCTTGGCAGCCTCTATGCCACCTTTAATGCCACGCCAGCTCATTACCGCCGCGTTAGGGCCAAGACCACCTTCAAGTATCTCGTCCCAGCCCATAAATTTTTTGCCTTTGCTCTCTACTATCTTTTCCAAACGCTTTTCAAAATAGCTCTGCACCTCCTCCATATTCTTAAGGTTCTCTTTGGCCATTAATGCTTTTACCTGTTCACTCTGCTCCCAGAAGTTCTTGGCACATTCGTCGCCGCCCAGGTGCATGTACTCAAACGGGAATAGCTGCGCCAGCTCGGTGGTAACTTTGTCTAAAAACTCGTAAGTGTAATCGCCGGCAGGGTTTAGCGTGTTATCTACCAACGCGGGATGACCCGGCTTAGACCAATCCATTATCTTTTCTCCCGAACGCACCACATATTTGTCAGCACCTGCAGTGGCTGATAATTGCGGGTAAGCAGTAACAGCTGCAAGGCTGTGCCCGGGTACATCTACTTCCGGCATAATGTTTACATACCTTTCCTGGGCATACTTTACAATCTCGCGGATGTCATCTTGCGTGTAAAAGCCACCATAGTTACGTGGTTCGTCAGGCTTTGGTGGAATAAAGTCACCAAAGGTGCCTTCACGCTTCACATTGTAAGCACCAACTGTTGTTAGCCTTGGCAAGCTTTTTATCTCAATCCTCCATCCTTCGTCATCTGTAAGGTGCCAGTGCAGCAGGTTAAACTTATACTTAACCATATCGTCAATAAAGCGCATTACTTCTTTCTTGGTGAAAAAGTGGCGCGATACATCAAACATCAATCCCCTCCAGGCAAAACGCGGGTAATCGTATATGTCTACAACCGGTACGCTCCAGGTTACCCCCTTAGCAACTTTTAAACCTTCAATTTCCTTGGGCAATAATTGCATTAGTGTTTGTGCGCCATAGTACAAGCCGGCAGGCTCGTTTGCGCTTATAGTAATGCCGGTTGATTTTACAGATAAATAATACCCTTCTTTTCCCAGCACCGCGTCTGCTTTTTTGTTTAGCACCAGTTTTATTGCTGCGGCAGGCGCACTGGCTTTAACCAATATCTGTTTACCGGTTGCTGTAGCAAACTTCTCTTTTAACAAATCCAGCACGCGGTTAAGCTCCTGTTGTGGTGCCGACTGCACCGTTATAGCAGCTGGCAGTGTGTATAGTCCCGGATGTTTGGTGATTTTAACAGGTTCTGGAATAATGGCAATGTTGGGCGTGCTTTGTGCCAGGGCTGTTGCGGCAAATAAGCAGGACAATGCCAGTGCAGTAAATTTTTTCATACAGATAATTGAGGTTTTAACGAGGTATCGCCTGCAATTTATGGCTTTTTAAATTAAATTAAAAAGTTTTTATTTTGCTTTATACTAGTAGATTATGCAGAAAGTTTTTTGCTAAATTGCCTAAGTATATCTCACAATTGCGCCTGCAATTATTAACCAATTAATACTACTACCATGTCAACTGATCGCAGAAAGTTTCTCAAGCACCTGGGTACTTCGGTGCTGCTTACCTCCGCTTCGCTAACCTCCTGGGCCGCGAAAGAGGAAAATGAAGTACGGCTGCAACGCGCACAGCGAATTGCCGGGCCTAACGACAAGATACGTATAGCCACCATTGGCATGGGTATTATGGGCTTTAATGATACCCGTGCGGCGCTGACTACATCGGGTGTGGAACTGGCGGGTGTATGCGACCTCTATAAGGGCCGGCTGGACCGCGCCAAAGAACTTTACGGCCAAAGCCTGTTTACTACTATGGATTACCGCGAAATACTAAGCCGGAAGGACATAGATGCTGTAATTATTGCTACCAGCGACAATTGGCACAGCCAAATAGCCATTGATGCCATGCACAGCAAGAAAGCCGTTTACAGCGAGAAGCCAATGGTGCACCTGATAAGCCAGGGACTCGCTGAGATAAAAGCCCAGCAGGATACCAAAATGGTAATGCAAGTAGGCAGCCAGCGTGTGAGCAGCATCGCCTATAAAAAAGCGAAAGAAATGTACCAGGCAGGTGCTATCGGTAAAATAAACTCTATTGAAGCATCATTTAACCGGCAGGATGCACTAGGCGCCTGGCAGTATACCATACCTATGGATGCCACTTTGGCTAACGTAGATTGGGCACGATACCAGGCAAATGCCAAGGTAAAACACGATTATGACCCTAAACGCTTTTTCCGCTGGAGAAACTACCGCGAATACGGTACTGGTGTAGCAGGAGACCTGTTTGTACACTTGCTCAGTGGCATACATTTTATCACCGGATCTAAGGGGCCGGAAAAGATATACTCGATAGGAGGTCTTACATACTGGAAGGATGGCAGGAACGTGCCTGATGTTATGAGTGCCGTGGTGCAATACGGCGAAACCAAGGAACACCCGGCATTCCAGGTAACCTTAAGGGTAAACTTTGTTAGCGGCGATGGCGGAAGCGGCAGAACTACAATAACTGGTTCTGAAGGTGTGATTGATCTTGGCGACGGAGATAACTTTACCATAAAACGAAATAAAATGCCCGAGGCACCAGGTATTGGCGGATGGGACTCACTATTTACTTATACCGAAGCGCAGCAGAAAGTCTTGCTGGACGATTATAATAAGAAATGGACAGAAGAGCAGAAAAAACGCACCCGCGAACCCGATACCGTTTATCGCGCCTCCGAAGGGTATAACTCATCTAACGAGCATTTCGCAAACTTTTTTGACTCAATACGGAACGGTATACCTGCAGTGGAAGACGCCAAATTTGGTTTCAGAGCCGCCGCACCTTGCCTGGCTTGTAACGACAGTTATTTTGAGAATAAAGTTATCCGCTGGGATGCAGAAAACATGAAAATCATAGCGTAACAGCAACTACTTTTTTAAAAAAGGCCGCGGTGTATACCAGCGGCCGTTTTTGTTTACCTTATAACAGCAACCCAGCCGGATAGCACGCTAATATTGGAGTGGGTATCTATCATATAATAATAAGTTCCTGCTGGTACTTGCTTGCCGGAGTAGGTGCCATCCCATGGTTTGCTGTACCCTGTCGATTGAAACAGCAACTGGCCATTACGGTTATAAATAGATACAGTGCTGTTAGGGTAGTTACTTAAAATAGGAATTTGCCAGTAGTCGTTAATACCATCGCCATTAGGCGTAAAGGTGTTTGGCGGAATGATATTGCACGCTGTATTTGCAAGCACAGCAACGGTAACCGCGTTTGATTCTGTAGCCGGGTTGGCAACACATTTACCACTGCTTACCATGGTGCAGGTAACTACATCACCATCTGCAAGATTTTTAGTATTGAAGGTACTGCTGTTGGTGCCGGTATTATTACCATTAATGTGCCATTGGTAAGATGGGTCACCGTTAGCGGTTTGTACGTTAGTAGGCACAGCGGTGAAAGTTACCTTGCTGCCGGGGCAAAATGCACCGGTAATGGAAGGGAATATCATCACGGAGGTTGTTACAGATGGATTCGCGGTAAGTGTAGCTGGTGCCGACGGTAGAGATGATATATCGGCGCATCCATCATGATTGGTTACTATGCAGGTAATTTTATCTCCTGTAAGTAACGCACTGCTGGTAAATTCAGGGCCGCCACTATAAACAGGAGCACCATTTACAAACCACTGATAGGTTGGCGCGTTGCCTCCATTCACTGCGCTGGCTGTATATTTTACTTCCAATCCCTCGCAGCTGGCATAATAGTCCGGAGTTATCTTTACTGTAGGGGCGGGCAGCTTATTGGCGGTAACTGAAAACGTAACACTTACGGTATCATATGGGCTTAAACCGTCACTTGCAATTAGTTTCACATAAACCTTCTCACCGTCTTTAAGAACACGGCCGGCTGCAGGTACCTGCGTGAAAGTTATATTACCTGTACAGGGGCTTGTGCCGGTTGCTTTTGCAGCGTAGTCTTCTAATATAGCAGGGCATGCATCAAGAAAAGGCAACGTTACGGGCTGATATTTGCTGGTAATTGTGATAGGGTTAATAATAACTATCGGGATATTAACGGTTTTCTTGTTGCTTTTACCTTTGTTATCAAAATAGCCGGCAGTGCCACTGCCTGCTATAGTGCTTACCATGCCAGCGGGCGTTATTTTGCGGATAATGTGATTATCCTGATCGGCTATGTAGAGGTTATCTGCCGGGTCAATGCCGATACCCTGTGGGTTGTTAAAAGACGCGACGGTGGCGCCATCTCCATCTGCCCGGCCAATTCTGCTTGCACTGCCTGCGTATATTGTAAACTTGCCATCAACAGCCACTTTATAAATCTTAGGCTCTGTTGATGCTATAAACGAGTTGCCTTTGCTATCTACCACCAGGCGTGTAAATCGTAAAAGCGGATCAGTTTTGCGGAATAACGTTGTTACTACCCCTGCAGGTGTTATTTTACGAACGCTACTTACATCGTTTGCAGCAGAACTAGTTACAAATAAAGTTCCGTCAGGTCCAAAATACAACCCTTTGATACCATCAAAGTCGGCAAGTACACCAATCCCATCTGTAAAGGCCTGCTTGCCGCTTCCTGCAAAAACTATTGCCGAGGAGCCATCCGGTGCTGCTTTATATATTCTCGTTTTATCAGCTATATAAATATACCCGCTTTTGTCAATAGCTATGGCTGCTCCTTCTATAGGATCAAAGTCGTTTAAGCCGGTAAGCGCTTCTGTGGTAAAGGTGCTCACTGTACCATCAGGTGTAATCTTCCGTATTAAAAAATTAGCAACGTCGCAAACATATATGTTCCCTTGTGCATCCGTTGTAATGCTCAGCAGGTCTTTGGAGAAACTCGCTATACCGCCTTTTCCATCCACTTTCCCGGGACCTCCATTACCCGCAAGTGTACCAACACGGCCGTCAACGCCTATTGATCTTATACGGTAATTGCCCTTGTCGGAGATGTACATTTTCCCGCTTAGAGAGTCGAACACAATGTTAGATGGATAGTTGAACCTGGCACTTAAAGGATCGACAGGGTCAGCCCCAAATCCGGTCTTCAATACTGATGTTTGCGGACCTACATCGGCGCAACTATACAAACTATCCTGCAGGGTTGTAGATGGCTGCTGAAGTTGATATTCGCCCGTTACGTTGGCAACCGTGTCATAATTTATTTTAGTATTCCCGGTTGGGTCAAGCTTTATCCTTACAGGGTTGCCCTTGGGCACAACATCCGGGTAAACAAAAACTTCGGGTACTTCCTGTATAACAAAGGTGCGTGCCACCGGAGTAGCCGCGAAATAAAAGGGATCTTCGTCTTTATACGCGGTTATGGTAACGGTGCCGGCTTTTAAGATGTGAATTTTGCCGTCGAAAATAGATGCTACAGTAATGTCGCTTGATTCGTACCGGATGGGGTTGGAATTTGACGGGCCAACTGCTGTGGCGTTAAGTGGATAATCCAGATCGGTATCTTTCATTACTGGTAACGGATCAAATTTGATTACCTGCTGCTTTCTTATTAATTC
This sequence comes from Mucilaginibacter sp. 320_HR, assembly GCF_059691875.1. Lineage (NCBI taxonomy): Bacteria > Pseudomonadati > Bacteroidota > Sphingobacteriia > Sphingobacteriales > Sphingobacteriaceae > Mucilaginibacter > Mucilaginibacter sp. 320_HR. The sequence goes on along the minus strand of NZ_JCAWAI010000003.1, from coordinate 527,718 downwards.
ATTCACCTGAATGTTAAACGTATACGACCCCATTCCCTCAGTATTGTAACCAAATATGGTGTAATCTGTAGAAGGCCAGGGCTGCGTAGGTGTCCCGCTGATTATGCCGGTTCGCTGGTCCAGCACCAACCCTGGTGGGAGATCGGGTATTACCTTAAATCCAGTGGTAGATATCTTACGAATTACGTTGTTGTCTGCATCTGCAACATAAATAAAGCCTTGTGCATCTATACACATGCCCATAGGCTTGCCAAACTGCGCATTTGGGCCGATAGCATCAACATACCCGGGGTTTTTATTATTTCCGGCAAGTACGCTTATATATTGCTCCCGCTTGCCAAACCGTTTAATCTCATGCCCGCCACCATCTGCTATAAACATGTTGCCTGCATTATCTAGCGCGAGGCCCATGATTCTTTTGAATGTCGCGTTTGCTGCAGTACCCTCAAACGGATCGGTGTTATAGTTAACGCCGGCTGCCGTGCCAACTATAGCGCTTTGATTAACGGTTCGTATCATTTCACCATCTGCTACGTACATGATATCATCAGGGCCGGTGATCATCGCGTATAACGCAGCAAACTTGGCAGTGACGCCAGGCCCGTTAAAATTGGGAGCCGGGCCACGATAGCCGCCGCCAGCAAAAAAAGTTACATAGCCGCCGGGTACTTCCCGAATTTGAGGTACATCGGCCACAAACAACCTTCCCGAAAGGTTGAATGTAAGGCCTGTGGGTTGCATAAATGTGTTATTGGTCAGCCCCGCTGTACCTGGAATACCTGCAAAAACACTTACATCTCTGGTTGGTGTTATCTGGCGTACCGCATTGTTGTCCTTGTCAGTAACAAATAGGTTGCCCTGCTTATCAAACATGATATAAGCAGGATTATTAAACCGTGCCGAGGTGCCGTTTCCGTCAGCGTAACCCGCCACCCCGCTGCCTGCATAGGTACTTACGGTACCGTCGGGCGCTATCATTCGGATGCAATTATTACCAGCATCAGACACGTACAGATTCCCTGCGGCATCCATCTTAACGTCTGACGGAGATGTGAATGCTGCATTTCGGCCCTTTGCGTTTACCAAGCCTGGTGATCCGCTGCCCGCTAAAGTAGTTACTTCGCCATATATGTTTGGAGGTACAGTACCACTGGTAGGCCGGTAAATGGGAGCAACGGGGGTGATAGGTGTGCCTGTGAAATACTGCTGAGCGGGCTGATCGCGAAAACGAGGAAGCTGGGCATAAGTTTGCTGTGCTGCTATAACAACAAAAAACAAAGTAAATATGTAAGCTATCCTCTTCACACTACCTCAGAATTGTTACCGGACCAGAAAGTGGTGGCCTGCCTGTTTTTAAGTCTATAAGATAATAGTAAGTACCGGGTGCAAGCCGGTTACCGCTGTAAGTGCCATCCCATGGCTTAGTATAGCCAATGGAACGGTAGACTACTTTACCATAGCGGTTATATACAGAGAACACGCAGTCGGGAAAGTTAACAAGCTCCGGGATATCCCAGAGATCATTACGCCCATCTCCATTTGGGGTGAAAGTATTGGCAATGGTAATGGCGCATTCGGCATCTGTTTTTACCTGTACAGTTATCGGGTTAGATATAGTTATTGGCAATGCAGAGCATTTTACATGGCTGTCCATCTGGCAAGTTACTATATCGCCATTGCGCAAGGTGGTGCTGGTAAAAGTTGCCGAATTACTGCCTTTTAAATCGCCATTTACTTTCCATTGATAATCCGGTGTTTGTGTTGCGGTTTGCACGTTTAACGGCACGGCCGTAAAAGAAAGTGCCACACCTGGGCATATCGCGTCGGTCGTAGAAGGCGTTATAATCAGAGCGGTGACAATGGACGCTTCAGTAGAAACTACGTATAGCGCAGGCTGCTCTGATGGTATGTCGGTGCAGTAATCGGTGTTTAACACCGTGCAGGTAACTTTGTCGCCGTTGGCCGGCGTGTTGTAAATGAAGGTACTGCCTGTTGCAGCTTGTAAAGCATCGTTAACGCGCCACTGAAATGTCGGGCTGTTTCCCTCATCAGCCGCTGTAGCTTTGAATGTAATAGGCGAGCCATCGCATACCGCACTACTAACAGGCGCTATAGTCACCGTAGGTGAAGCAACAGGTATTGCATTAACATTAAAATTAGCAGTTGACGATTGGCCTAAATCGTCGGTGGCGGTGAGTGTTACTTTTATAGTTTGCCCCGCAACAATTGTGGCACCAGCCTGCGGCGATTGCGTTATAGTGATATTGTGTGCACATGTGCTTTCTGCATGTGCGTTAGTTGCGTAATCTGGCAAAAGTGCAGGGCACTGCGGAGCTACCGGCATGTTAACATCGGCATACGTACCTGTTATATTAAGCGCGCTAACAATCTTTACTTTTACAGTAACTTTGGTAGCATTGCTCCTATTGGTGTTGTCCTTGTCACCAGGCTCTCCGCTACCGGCTATGGTGGTTACTTTGCCTGTTGTCGAGATCATCCGGATGCGGTGATTGTCTGAATCAACGATGTATATATTGTCCTTACTATCTATGCCAATCCCCTGCGGATTCCTGAATTGTGCTGTAGCTTTCGGCCCATCGGCAAAGCCTTCCTGACCGCCGGCGTATTTAGTAAAATCCCCTGCATCGGTAAGGCGATATATAACCGGCAGCGATGATGCAATGAAGATGACCCCTTTACTATTTACTACAAGGCGAGTGAAGTTAGCTGCGTAAGGCAATGAAATAATTGTAGCGGTAGCGCCGCTGGCTGCTATTTTTCTTACTGTGTTTACATTATTGAGGTCGCTGGTACTTACGTATAAAAAGCCAGAGCCGTCAAACGCCAGACCTCGTATACCGCTAAAGCTCGCAGTCGCGCCAACACCATCTAAATTGATTGCGTTTCCGCTACCGGCAAATAACGTTACTGTACTTCCGTCCGGCGTTATCCTGAATATTTTAGTGGCGTTCGCAACAAATATATTGTCGTTTTTGTCAACCGCTATGGCATTTGCGGCAAAATTACCACCATTAGCTGTCTTAAGCTCATTAAACGCAAACGTTGTAGCATTGCCATCGGGGTCTATCTTTCGTACGGCGTTATTAAAATAGTCGCACACAAAAATGTTCCCGTGAGAATCTGTAGCGATTGAAGATAACCCTCTGCCAAAGGCAACGTTACCGCCATTACCATCCCTGAAGCCTGAGATGCCCCCGGCTATAGTGGTAACGCGTGTATCGAGATCATACTTTCTTACTTTATAAAAAGCCTGATCCGTAACGTAAAAGTTCCCAAACCTGTCAAAGGCAAGTGCCGCGGGCTGGTCAAATTGCGCGTTAAGCGGGTCGGCCGGATCGGGGCCGTAACCCGCGCCGACAGTAATATCCTGCTCACCGAGATCCTCACATGTAAAAGTGCCGGTTGGTCTGATGGTTTTGGTGATATCAGGTTTTTGAGGGCCCGGCGTGATCGTAGCTAGTTGATCGGGCGTTAAAGTAAGTGTTCCAAACTTATCTAATGCAAACACAAACGGACCGGCTTTGGCAACCACGTCGGGTTTGTCCAGCTCAGGCGGTGGTAAGATGGTGAGCTCTTGTGGTACCGGAGTAGCTTCAGCATAGTCAACGTCGCCGCGTTGTTTGGCAGTAATGGTGACTTTTCCAGGTGCCACCATGTGTATTTTGCCATTTGATATAAAAGCAAGATTAAGATTGCTACTCTCGTATTCTATGGGAATGTTTGGATTGCTGCTTGTTGCACCCGGTGGAAAGTCCTGATCACCAACAGTTACTGTAGGTAATGGACCAAACGTTATTTGCTGTGGTTTAAGCACTGCTTCGCGTACCTCTAGCTGAAAACCAAACACGCTTTTTCCAGTGGTGTTATAAGCTATTACGGTGTAGTTGGATAATTGCCTCGTCTCTGTAGGAGTGCCGCTTATCTGACCTGTAGTGCGATCAAATATCAGCCCGGCAGGTAATGCAGGGCTAATTGAATAACCCGTTGTATAAACGGTACGTATAACATGTGCACCTTCATCGGCAACGTACAATACTCCGTCTTTGTCAATTGTTAATCCGGCGGGTGCAACAAACGGCGCTGTTGCTATTGTTTTTATTTCACCGGAAGGATCAAACCTGCGTATAGAAGAACCTGTTCGGTCGGTGAAGAACACTACGCCTGCAGCATCCTTAACCATGCCAGTGCAACCGTTTAATAGTGCTCCTTTACCATAACCATCCACACTGCCTGTAAAAAAGTTCCCGGCCACAGTAACTATGTTGCCGTCGTTGTCCATGGAACGTATGTGCGATGCATCGGTAATGTAGAATATGCCGGCACCAATATTAACTATGCCGTTTGGATTGTTGAATGCCGCAATGGTATTGCTGCCATCTGTCCACCCACTGGCGCCACTTCCCGATGTTACATTGGTATTACCATCCTGTGCAACATGCCGTATTACATTGTTGCCATAGTCGGTTACAAACAAGCCTCCGTTATCGTCAACAGCTATACCTGTAGGCAGGTTAAAACGCGCGAATTCCCCTTGAGCATTTATTAACCCGGATGCATTGGCAAGCCCTGCCAGCGTTGTAACACTTCCGTCGGGTGTTATTTTGCGAATAGTGTGGTTCTTGCGGTCGGCAACAAACAGGTTCCCCTCCTTGTCAAAAACCAAACCTGTTGGTCCATTGAAAGCTGACAGGAGCCTTGCACCATCCAGGCTGCCAGCTACACCTGTACCTGCATAGGTGGTTACATCGCCGGCGGCATCAATCTTACGTATTACGTTGTTTCCCGCATCGGCTATGTACAAATTGCCGCTGGCGTCCTGTTTAATATCATAAGGCGCGTTAAAACGTGCAGCAAGCCGGTGCGCATTAACAAAGCCGGGGAGTGTGCTTCCGCCGGCGTAATTTGTCACCTGGCCAAAAGGCGTTGCAGGCACCGCGCCTCCTGTGTTAACAGGCAATACCGGAGTTATTGGTACGCCTTTTTTATAGCTCTGATCCGGATAGGTGATGTTTGGAGCTTGTGCATAGCTGTTGCATACTGCCGTTAAGGCAATTATGAATACGGCAATATTGCATATACCCCTCACAAAGTTTTAGGCATCACTTTATCTTTCTGGCAGTTACCCCTTCGTTGGTAATTATAACGGGCTTAATTGTGCCATCGGCGTTAAATATCATCTTGTCTATACAGGTTACCCGGTGGTTAGCATCTGTTTCGGTTAAAGGGCGACGGTGATAAACAATATACCAGTCGTTTGTTCCTGGTACATTAATTACCGAATGGTGGCCTGCACCGGTTGCAACTTTAGCATCTTGCGCCAGTACAGTGCCTATTCTCTTGAACGGACCGTTGATGTTATCAGCTATAGCATATGCTACACGATAGTCAGGACCAGTCCAGCCGCCCTCAGACCACATGAAATAATACTTTTTGTTGCGTTTAAACATCACCGGGCCTTCTACATATCCTTCAGGGGTAATCTCCTGATAGGATATATCATCTTTATAGGTAGATATCCCAGTAAAATCAGCTTTAAGTTTGGCAATGTTACAGTGACCCCAGCCACCATAAATTATGTAGTATTGCCCATCGTCATCTTTAAACACAAACTGGTCAATAGGCTGGGCTTTGTTGTGGAACTTATCTATCAGTGGTTTACCTAAATAGTCTTTAAACGGGCCTTCTGGTTTGTCGGCTACAGCTACTCCTATCCCGCCTACAGTCTCGTCATTCTGTATGTCGTTTGCGGCGAAGAAAAAGTAGTATTTGTTTTCTTTTTTTACAATTGCCGGCGCCCACATTGCTCTTTTTGCCCACTTAACGTTTGATGAGTCAAGTACGTTGCTGTGCTTGGTCCAGTGTACCAAATCGGGCGAGGAGAAGGCGTCGAAATGTACCTGGCTGTTGTACTTGTCTGAATATGTTGGATAGATCCAATACTGTTTTTCGAAAATGGTAGCTTCCGGATCTGCATACCATCCAGGAAAAATGGGATTGCCTGATGTTGTTTTGCTCACCGGCTTTTGTGCAAACGCAGTGTTAAACGAAATTGAAGCCGAGACAGCGAGTATAAATAGTCGTTTCATAGTTATTTTAGTACAGCTACAACGTAGCCTATTAGCTCTTTTATATAGAGGTTCCACTTATCATACGTGACAGAGGAGGGTAAAAAGTCGTATAAAGATAAGGCACTCTTTAATGTTTTATAGTCGCATGGGTAACCAACTACCTGTAAGCCTTCCTTTTTAAATATAAGTTCAGCACGTTTCATGTGAAAAGCAGAGGTTACCAGCAAGTAGGGCGGCTTTAAACCTGCTTTTTTAATAATTGCGTGCGATAAAGATGCATTCTCAAAAGTATTGCGTGCTTTGCTCTCAATCAAAACGGCAGAGTCTACAAAGCCTTGTTTGTGTAAAAGTTCGCGGACATACGCCCCTTCCGAAAAAGCCGAAGGGTTCAGGTTCCCATTGCCGCCGGTCATGAGCAAGTGAGATGCTGTTTTGTTTTTTAGCAGCAGGGTAGCCTGCGTGTAACGATCTTTAGAGTCGTTTAAAAAACCATGCCCGCTTTCGTCCTCAGAAACAAAGCCACCTAACAAAATAATGCAGCTGAATTTTCTGTTGCCGGGATTATAAGGTTCCTCATCCCATCCGCGTGCGTAAAGGTTTAAAAGCAAAGGATTGCCAAACACATATAACAATGCCACGCCGGCAATAAGCAGCTTATACCGTTTTTTAGGACTTTTGGTGATGATGGCGTAAACCAACATGCCAAAGGCCCACAAAAACGGCAGTATAAGGATGTAGAGCACTTTGGAGAGTATAAAATACATGATTTTATATTGGCGGTACAATTTAACTCATTTTTATGTAACTGCATGTAACCAATAATTAATTCTATACGTCAAACTTGCCAAACTTGTAATAATCTAAGTGAATGAGAGTATTGTATCCACACGAGGAGTGGTACTTATCAGTGGTTGAAGTGAGCTGAAATGATTATTTACCAGCCAAGCCCAGCGGAGCAAACCTTCTATGAGTTTATGCGTAAACAAGCTCAGAGGATGTAAGGCAGCTAGAAACAAGTAAGATAAATACAGCCTTGGACAGAAAATAGATAATTGATCCGGACAACCGCAAACAGAAAACAACAAGTTTGATATAGATTCGGTAAGGAACATCAAATAGAGGGTGATGTAAGAGGCAAGCCCAGGGCGTTTTAGCTTCGGGTTTTGTCTTTTTACTTGCTAAAGGTCAAAATTAAAAAGGGTGGAACAAATATACTTGTCCACCCTTTTTGTTAAGAAGCCTCCATTAGCATAGCGGCAAGTATTACATAACAAAGTTTTCCAGCCCGTATTGCTTTAATACATCAGCAGGTACACCTTGCCAGCGGTTAGGTGCATTCCCGGCAAATCCCAGGTCTTTAATGCCTATTTCACTGGTGAAAAAACCAGTTGCGGTAAGGTCACGCATGCGGTTAAAGAAGGCGACACCCTGCTGCATTTCGGGCTTTGCCTTTTTAGGATAAGCAATCTGGTCTACTATTTCCAGGCGCTGCGCTTCCGAGCATGCGGTGAAAGCCTTACCATACCTGTGCAGGCACTGTGTATCCAGCCAGCGTATACCTCCACGCATTGGCAGTTTATGGTCGGGAATGTCTTTTACAATAAATTCAATAAAGTCGGGCACCTTAGCGTCTGTTGCGCTGCCAGACTTACCATCCTTAGGAATGATGATATCCGCAAGGATAGCAATAGTTGCCATCTCATGCTCGTTAAAATATTTCTCTGCCTGTAGCTTTTTGTCACGTTCTACTTCTTCGGGCTGGCGGCCGGCAGTAGCTTCGTTAGCCTGTTCGGTGCTTTGCGGAGCGTTCTTGTCTGTAGGTTTACAGGCGTCAAGCAATACCGTTGCCGATAATGTACCAAAGCCAAGGGCTTTTAGGGAGTCGCGTCTGTTCATGGCTTATACGTTAAGTTTTTTACGTTGCGATAAAATGTATTCTGCTGTGCGCATGCTCAATGCCAGGATGGTCCAGGTGGCGTTCTTATCGCCTTGCTGTACAAACGGAGCGGCATCTACCACAAACAGGTTAGGGCAATCCCAAGCCTGGCAGTACTTGTTAAGCGCTGATTTTTTTGGATCGTCGCCCATACGGATAGTACCTACCTCATGGATGATCTTACCCGGCGCCTCTAAACCGTAATTGGTTTCAGGGCCTTGTTTCGGGCCATGTATAGCACCCATATTGTGCAGTATCTCCTCAAATGTGTCCTGCATGTGTTTGGCCTGGTTAATTTCGTCGTTATTCCAGGTGTAGTTAAAGCGCAGTACCGGGATACCATACTTATCTACCACATTCGGGTCAATCTCACAGTAGTTCTCCTTACGGGCTATAGCAGTGCCTCGGCCTGCCATGCCAACGCCTGTACCAAAGAAACGGCGGTAGTCATCTTTAAGAGAAGCGCCATAACCTCCGGCTTGCTTTATTTTACCATCACGACCTGCTACTGCGCCGTTCATGCCTTCCATACCAAAGCCAAAACCATAAGATGGCATGTGCATGCCGCCGCCGTATTCTATGTGGTACCCACGAGGGAAGTTTAGTTTTTTATTATCCAACCACCAGGGCGAATAAATATGTACGCTGCCCACACCGTCTTCGTTGTAACGCTTACGGTCCATTAATTGCGGCAGAAAACCGCCAGCGCTTGAACCTGTAGAATCATGCAGGTATTTGCCCACTACTCCGCTGCTATTGGCTAGACCACCCGGATGTGCAGATGACTTAGAGTTAAGCAGAATACGTGCAGACTCACCTGCGCTTGCACCAAGCACAACGGTTTTAGCGTTTACCTGGTACTCCTGCATGTCTTCTTTATTAATATAAGACACGCCGGTAGCAATACCATTCTTGTCGGTCAATATCTCCCGCACCATTGCATTGGTGATCACTTTAAGGTTGCCGGTTTTTATAGCCGGGATAACCAAGCATGACGAAGCCGAAAAGTCTGCGTATACTTTACAACTACGGCCACATTGTCCGCAGAAGAAGCACTGGCCGCGGTCTTTATTGCCCGGAAGCGCCTCGGTAAGTACCGAACCCCGGCCAGGGATAGTAGTAACACCAGCTTTACGCGCGCTTTGGGTAATGAATATTTCGTTCAAACGAGGTTTTGGCGGTGTCAGGAAGATACCGTCAGGTTCGTTCTCCAGATTTTCTTTGGTGCCGTATACACCTATTAGTCGGTCAACTTTATCGTAAAAAGGTTTTACATCATCGTAAGTGATTGGCCAGTCATCTGTAAGGCCGTCTTTAGCTTTAAAGTCATGAGGACCCATACGTAGGGAAATACGGCCCCAGTGATTGGTACGGCCGCCAAGCATACGCGAACGGAACCAGTAAAACTCTGTTTTATCTTTGGTAGTGTAAGGTTCACCGTCAATTTCCCAGCCGCCGTAAGCAGCGTCAAAGTCACCAAACGGGCGGGTTGTACTTGCGCCACGACGCGGCGACTCCCATGGCCATTTCAATTGTTGTGAATCCGTCTTGGGGTCAAAGTAAGCGCCGGCTTCCAGCATCAATACTTTAACTCCTGCATTAGCCAGTACATACCCGGCCATACCACCGCCTGCGCCAGAACCTACAATAACAACATCATACGTTGTGGCTGATTTTTTTATCTGAATATCTTCCATATTTATCTTACGTGCTCTCTGTAATTGCTTGTGGAAGCCTTAGCTTATAACTGTTTAAGTTTAATGTTTTTGTAAGATACCACTGCGCCATGGTTTTGTAGCGCGATGTGGCCGCTTGGGTATTTGGCAAACTTATCCCAGGTTTTAAATTTGCTGTTGTTTAGCATTTCGGTCCACTCGGGGCTACCCATTTGTACGTTAACGGTCTCAACGCCGTTAAGCCAAAAGGTAAGGTGGCCTTTGTCTTTGCGTATTTTAGCAGTATTCCACTGTCCGGCTGGCTTAGCGGCTGCAGGCGCAGCTTTCATATCGTATAATGAACCTGCCAGGTGGCTTGGTTTTTTGTTGTCTTCAGCCTTTTCGTTATCCAAAACCTGCATTTCGATACCTGTAAGGTAAGTAGCACCAAGCGCAGGATCTTCATGCACCCCGAAGATGATACCGCTGTTACCACCTTCTGCAATTTTCCAGTCTACGGTAAGCTCGTAGTTTTCGTACTCGCCATCAGTAACAAGGTCGGCTGCGTCAGTAGCTTTTGGGTCAAGCTGCAATGCGCCGTCAACTACGCCCCAGCCTCCGGTGCCCGGCTTGTTGTAAGCGTGCCATCCTTTGGTGGTTTTTCCGTCGAATAATTTAACTGTTTTTTGTGCAGATGCAGTGAGCATGCATGCTGATAACGCGAACGCGCTCAAAAGTATTTTCTTCATGGGTAATTTGGTTTAGCAGCAAATGGGGCTGCTGTGTTAACTGGTTGCTAAAGTAATATTTATTTCGATTGCTGATTAAATAACGCTAAATCAATCGAAAAAATTACAGTTACACTTAACCAATATGGCCCAATAAACTTAACGCTTAAAGTACCCGAAGCTACCTACTCAACAAAAAAGACAGGCCAGAAGCAAGCCCAACAGTTACATACCCGTAGCTGTCCTGAAAGGAGAAGTTGTAATCGTCCTGGCCGCGGTACCCACCGCCACCCATAACGGCTACATCTTTCAGGAATGGCAGATGGTAGTAATATTTAAGCCCAATGTTCAATCGTTTTTTGATGTCGAAGGCGCCGTAGCCGTTGTATTTGTCGGCTATATAAGTGAGGTCTACTTGCAGGCGTTGCCAGTTTTCAAAGAGTTTGCTATCCTTCTTAATTGGATCTTCATAGCTTTTTGCAATGTTAAGCATATAGCTGCCATTAACGCGTACCCACCCATATTTGCCTGGTAAGCCGGTAGCATAACCTTTACCGAACAGGCCGCTGTGTAACTCAATTCCAACGGTTTTATATTGATTAATGATCCGGTTTGTTTTATCAGTACGTTTACCCACTGTATAGTTAAGGGTGTAAAAGTTGGTAGAGAACTTGCCACTGTCTACATTAAAACGGCCATCAGGAAGTACTGTTGGCCCGCGTACCCCATTGGAGTGATGGGTGTAACCGCCTGAAAGGAACTCCGGATGGTAGACATCATGATTTAACCGGTAGAAAAGCTGTATGCCGGGCATATAGCTGGGTGATTTTACCGGTGCCCCGGGTGTTGCAAGCAGCCTGATTTTTACCCTGGTAAAAGCATTTATGAATAAACGCGACTTAGGGGTGCTGTAAACCACAAAGTTGGCAACCACATCTGCCACCAACTGAGTTTTTACTTTTTGGAAGTATTCATTGCCGAAGGTGGATGACCGCAAATTTTGTGTGTAGATGTCGTTGAAGTCCCGGTTAATGAGGCGTGTCGCGATCAGGCTGGTTATGGTATCTTGCCGTATGGCTGTGCCTTGCACCTTAATGGTGTCAACGCTGGTAGCAAGTAGACGGGAGGCAGAGAGCAGGACTAAAACAAAGGCAATTACCGACGTTTTAAGGGGTATAAATTTAGCAGACATTATTAAATTAAGAGCGGGCTATGTTGCCCGGTAAAATTACAGCCTTTAACAATTATTGTTTTTGACACACCTGTGCAGAATTGAAAAGAGACGTTTACCTGACATAACAAGCCGTATTTACTATTAAACCAACAAAATACCTATCTTGCACTTTTACCATAATAACGATAAGTGACTTTCCAGGAATTTAATTTTGACGAACAACTACTAGAAGGGGTACTAAGCATGGGCTACACCAATGCAACCCCCATACAGGAACTTGCAATACCTGCTATAATGGCCGGTGACGACCTTATAGCCTGCGCGCAAACAGGTACCGGCAAAACGGCATCGTACCTGCTGCCGGTGCTAAACCACATAGCTACCACACATAAGCATAACATTAGCGCGCTGGTATTGGCACCAACCCGCGAGCTTGCCCAACAGATAGACCAGCAGGTAGAAGGGTTGGCCTATTTTACAGGCATTAGCTCTATTGCCGTATTTGGCGGAGGAGATGGTATTGCTTACGAGCAGCAGCGCCGCGGCATTCAGAACAATGTGAATATCTTGATAGCCACCCCAGGCAGGCTCATAGCCCACCTTACATCAGGCGTGTTAAAGCTTAATACCGTTACCCACCTGGTGCTGGACGAAGCAGACCGCATGCTTGACATGGGTTTCCAGGACGACATCATGCGCATCATTAGCTATCTGCCTAAAAAGCGGCAAACACTGCTTTTCTCGGCAACTATGCCGGGTCGCATCCGTACCCTTGCTAAGGCTATCCTTAACGATCCGCAGCAGATCAATATCGCGATTTCAAAACCTGCAGAAGGTATTGACCAGCAGATATACCGCGTTCACGATGGTCAGAAGATGCCGCTGCTGAAGAAAATACTTAAAGAAGGCGGCTATTTAAGCTCCATTGTTTTTGCGTCCCGAAAGGAAATTGTAAGGGCGATATACAAGGAACTCAAGCAAGCCAATTTAAGTGTTGCCGCCTTCCACTCGGACCTTCAGCAAAACGAGCGCGAAGAGATACTGCTAAAGTTTAAGAACAAGCAACTACCTGTAATTATTGGTACCGATGCGCTTTCGCGCGGTATTGATGTGGAAGGGATAGACTTAGTAATAAATTACGACGTACCACCCGATCCGGAGGATTATGTACACCGCATTGGCCGTACTGCAAGGGCAGCCACCAAGGGTACTGCTATAACATTTGTAAACGACCGCGACCTTCGGCGCTTTAAAACCATTGAGGCGCTGATAGAGCGTACGCTGGAGCCAAAAGAATTGCCGGAAGAGCTGCAGTCTATTGAGGCGCCAAAACAGGAGAGGCCGCACGATGGGCCTAAGAACGACAAACGGCGCAGGCCTAACCGTTATAAAGGAAATAAAAAGGATAATAAGCCACGCCCTGCGGCTAATTAAACCTTGTAAAATTTGTGTGGTCTATTTGATTGTAAATGTCAATGCGTTACATTTACACAACAAACCAACTAAACACTAAATAAAATGACTTCCAGACGTTCGTTCCTAAAAACTTCGGCGATGCTTGGCGCAGGGCTTATGATGTCGCCCGAGCTTTTCGCACGCAACAAAAAATACATTGGCTTACAGCTGTATACCGTGCGTGATGCTATGGGTAAAGACCCTAAGGCAACCCTCGCTAAAGTTGCGGGCGTTGGCTTTAACTCTGTTGAGGGCGCTACCTACACAGGTACGCAAAAATTTTACGGGATGGAGCCTGCAGAGTTTAAGCAAACACTGAAGGATAATGGCCTTATAATGCCAAGCGCACACTATATGCTGGGCGAAGGTATGCCGAACACTAAAGGAACCATTGTAAACGAATGGCAGAAAGCGGTTGACGACGCTGCTGCAGTAGGTTTAAAGTACATGGTTTGCGCTTATCTTTTAGATAACGAACGCGGCACATTAAGCCACTACAAAGAGACTGCGGCAAAATTGAACCATGCCGGCGAAATTTGCAAAAAAGCAGGTATACAGTTGTGCTACCATAATCATGATTTTGAGTTTAAGCAGGAAGACGGCAAATACCCGTACGAAATGCTGCTGAACAATACCGATCCTGACCTGGTAAAGATGGAGATGGATATTTACTGGATATACAAGGCAAAGCAAGATCCTATTGCATTGTTCAACCGCTATCCTAAACGTTTCCCTTTATGGCACGTAAAGGATATGGATAAAACCCCTAAACAAATGTTTACCGAAGTTGGTAACGGGGTAATTCCGTTTAAAAACATTTTTAAAGAAGCTAAGAAAGCAGGTTTAGACTATTTCTTTAACGAACAGGATATTTGCCCGGGCGATCCGTTCGACAGCATCACTAAAAGCTATTCTTATATCAAACAGAATTTGGTTTAACTAGACATTATACAATGAGGAAGCCGGATCTTTTGTCCGGCTTTTTTATTTTGCAGCCTTTATGGTAAGACTGATCTTAAGCGTGTTGCTGTTCCTGGTGTCGTTACTGGTTGTTTTCGGCGCTCCCGAATACCATGTATGGATGCTGGCAGTAGCTGTTAACTCCTATCCGCTAGTATTTGCCGGAGTAACGTTTATACTGCTGCTATCTCTTATTTCGCTAAGAAGATATCGTTTACCTGCAGTGTTAATAGCTTTAATTGCTTTTGCGCTATTTCTTTATCCCGTTGTTAACACCTGGTCTGTCGCAAGACGTCTGCCCAAAGCTTTCAACAGCGCCTTTAAAGCCACGGAAGCTAAAGCAATGTCCTATAAACCATTTAGTTTTTTGCAACTATTAAAAGGTACGCCAGCGGTGCCATTTAAAACCATCACCTACGACAGTGCATCTCATCTTACGTTTGATTACTACCGCAATAGTAGACAACAAAAACAGCCCTGCGTGGTGGTTGTTCATGGCGGCTCGTGGAGTGGTGGCAACAGCAGGCAATTACCAGGGCTAAATGGCTACCTGTCTATACGTGGCTACAATGTGGCGTCTATTAACTATCACCTCGCCCCGAAATACCGGAATCCGGTTCCGGTTGAAGATGTGAGGCATTTAATTAACTATTTAAAAGCAAATGCGACAGAGCTGAATATAGATACCGGCAGGTTTGTGCTTTTAGGACGGTCGGCAGGGGCGCAGATAGCCTTGCTTGCTGCTTATGCGCGTCCTGATAAAAACATAAAAGGAGTAATAGATTTTTATGGACCTGCAGATATGGTGTGGGGCTATTCTGTACCGGCAAATCCGTTGATCATGAATTCAAGGAAGGTGATGCAAAACTATATAGGCGATGCATATGAGAAAATGCCTGATAAGTACGCTGCTTCTTCACCGGTGTTGTTTGTAAATGAGCGCACTGTGCCCACACTCATCATACATGGAGATAATGACGTGCTGGTATCACCGCTACACAGCACAAAGCTGGATTCGGTGTTATCTAAAAACAAAGTACCACACTTGTTGGTGCAACTGCCATGGGCAACACACGGGTTTGATTATAACGTAAACAGCCCGGGCGGACAATTATCTACTTATCTGACGTTGCGGTTTTTAGAGACTGTTTGTAAATAGTCGCTACAACCCTGAATAATAATCATACCCCTGTTCTGCCCAGTAATCGGGAGGCCGGTTGTTGCTGAAGGTTATGCTGCCAATTCGCTTTAAGTTTTTGATGCCGTATTTTACGGGGATGATCAGCCGAAGCGGCGCGCCATGTTTAGCAGGCAGGGGCTTGCCGTTCATCTCATAAGTAAGAATGGTTTGCGGATGCATCGCGCTGGGCATATCTAAGCCTACGTAGTACTTTTTGTCAGGCGTCATCATACCTACATAGTCCAGCTGTGTTTCTTTAGCCAGGCCAAAATGTTCTATAAAGTCGATAAACTTAACGCCTCCCCAATATTGTATCTGGTCCCAGCCCTCTACGCATTTAAAGTCGAACACGATCTCAGTTTTAGGCAGGGCTTTTATTTGATCTATGGTTATGTTCAGCAATTCACCGGTGCTTTTCTTTACCTGCAGTGCCCAGTCTTCAGGTGCCGCGCCGCCGTTGCCTATATCGCTGTTATGGCGCACCTGCTTTGCTGCCATTTCTTTAGGATAGGTTTTAACCAGGTGATTGTTGCTAAAGAAATTGCGGAAGAAGAGCTCTGTTTTATTCAGTGCTTTTCGCAGCGGTGCCTTAGCCCCTGATGTAACGCCGGATACTTCTTTAGGGGCGGTATAAAGTGCCCGCCAGCCTTCGTAAGCGGCAGCGGATAATACACCAAAAACCCCGAACGATATAAAGTTGCGGCGACGGATCTTTTGATCCACTGTAAGTTCTTTCTTTTGCTTTGCCTTATTTTCCATCTTCTGCAGGGGCTTGTGGCGCAACGGCCGGTGTGGGGGCTTCGTTCACAACTTCAAAGCCGGAGATCATCGAACGAAAGTTGTTCCAGCCTGCAAGTATTACCTGTACAATGTGAATAATAAAGAAAAGTACGTATCCTATTGTTAAAACGAAGTGTTCTACCCGGGCGGCATGGTACCCGCCGCAAAGCCAGGTAAGCCTGTTAAACTGCACCGGCTTGTAAATTGCAAGGCCGGTAATAAGCGAACCAAGCCCCATTATAATGATAGCTGTATAGGCAATACGCTGTGCAGCATTGTACTTTTTTTGCGGTGGCGCCATTTTACGGATGTGCAGATCATGCAGCAGTACCAGCCAGGCCTCTTTAAAGGAGTGCCGGTTGGGTAGCAATTCCCTCCACGCGCCGGATATCATTGTGTATAAGACATAGAGGATACCGTTTATGACGAAAAACCACATAAACAAAAAGTGAAAGGACATTCCCTCTGCCAGGCGGCGCGGCACATGCAGGGCGTTATAAAAGCCCTGCGGAAAGAACCGGTAATAGGTATGGCCGAACAGCTTAATGGAGTATTCATCGTTAGCCCAGTAGATAAGCAGCCCGCTCCATATCATAATGGTGAGTATCGGGAAGTTTACCCAGTGGGTCCACCGCATTAGCAGCGAATGTTTTTCTTTAATTGCTTTCATTGTGAGGCTCGTCGTGTATTGCAAATATCAGATTATTTAGTTGCTTGCCATCATGCCCGTTTGCAGCGCCGATTTTGCTGCTGCCAATATCTCCCCGGTAGTTGTGTTTTGCACAAAACCTATTATCTCGTACTTGCTGCCGGTAAAACCTTTTGGTAGTGTAAATTGTACCTGACCGGCTTTATCAGCGGTTAGGCTAACGTTTTTAAGCTGGCTTACTATCTGTACGTGAGATAAAGTACGCCCGCCGTTCTCGCCGCTTTTTACCTCGGTTGTGGCGTTCTTTTCTATTAGCGCAACAACAAGCGAGCTGTTTGCTGAGGGTTGTTTTGCACTATAATTAACGCTGATACCGGTAGCTGAGATCTTGGGATCAGCCAACGTAAGTTCTGCTGTTGTTTGTTTGTTAAGGCCCGCGGTAATGGCATTGCGCAGCGTACCTTCCTGCGAGCCGACAAACTCTTTTTGGCCATTGACAACTATCTGCGGCGTATACACCGAACTAGTGCGCAGCCAGTTGGCATAAGCATTTTGACGTTTAGAATAATCGGCGCTGCTGAACGGATCTTTCCAGCCCAGGCGGTTCCAATAGTCTACGTGATAGGCTAAAATGTAAATGGGCCTGTCTTTAATTTCTTTTTCTATTTTAGCTATAACGGCATCGGCAGGCGGGCAGCTGGAGCAACCTTCGGACGTAAACAGTTCTACAACGGCAAAGCCCTTGTTATCTGTACTAAGTTTAGTTACGTGTTCTTTAGGTGTGCCTTTTACGAACGCGGCAGTTATAAAGCCAAGGGTTAGTATTGTTATAATCAGCGGAAGTATTTTCAAAGGTTTCATGTGAATGTATTTATACCGCTTAGTAGCTGTGCGTTTAATTTCCTTACAAATAAAGCTACATTTATTTAGCTCTATTTAATTTACGTAATAGCACAAGCGCCAATCTCAATAAAAATGTAAAGATCTTGTAAGGTTTTACAAGTCTTTACGACAAAGCTTTATCATACGACCGATACTATGACGATGCCTCCCAACGATCATCAGCCCGAGCCGCGCAATTGGGTAAAAACCTATGCCGACTATTTATACGCTTACGCGATAACTCGCGTACGCGACGAGGAACAAGCGCGCGACCTTGTACAGGAAACCTTCCTTGCCGGTCTGCAGGGTCTTGACAGGTTTGCGGGAAAAAGTTCTGAGCGTACCTGGCTTACCGCGATACTGAAAAATAAGATAATGGATGTTTACCGCAAGAATTCATCAGGACTAAAAACAACGCCGTTGAATGTTGATACGACCAGGGACAAAGATTTCTTTGGCGATGATGGGCACTGGATGCCTGAGCATGCGCCACAACCCTTCGGGCTCGATCAGCAGGATGCGCTGAATACAAAGGAGTTTGATTCTGTACTGAAGAAGTGCATGCAGAAGCTGCCAGGATTGTGGGCATCGGTATTTACCATGAAGCACCTGGATGACGAGGAAACAGAAACTATTTGCACAGAACTGAAGATAAGCCCTTCTAATTACTGGGTGATTATACATCGTGCGAAGCTGAACCTGAGGGCCTGCCTTCAGAAAAACTGGATATAAATGAGCAAACTAAAGAATATAGTATATAACTGCCGCAAGGCCACTTACCTGATAGACAAACGTATGTTGGGCAAGATAACCGTACGCGAAAGTGTGGAATTACGCATACACCTGCTGCAATGCGATGTGTGCAAGCTCTATATAAAGCAAAGTGCTAAAATTAATGAGATGATTAAAGCACTTCTGAGAGCAGAACCGAAGGAAATTACACTGGATGACAGCTACAAAAAGCAGCTCGAAATTCAGGTAAACGATGCTCTGAATAAAAACTAAATATTATGTAAGGTTTGCCCGGCATTAACGACAAAGCGGAAAATGATTGGGAGGTCGTTTTTGTTTTTGTTGATGAGGGGCGGCAACGCCCCTTTTCTTTTGACCGGAAATTGCTACTTTGCAAATACAGGATTTACGCCATGAGGAACATTCTATTTATTCTTTTTCTTGCCGTTGCTTTAAACGCGACCGCGCAGGATGCTGCTCCCAAACAAACATTACAGTTTGCTATTACTGGTGCTGTTGAGAAGGGATCGTTAATTACGCCGGACTCGCTTAAGCTATATAAAACAGTTGTAATCGGCGACATAAACGTAACTGACCATACCGGCGCACTGAAGCATAAGGATGACAATCTGAAAGGCGTTTTGCTGAGGGATGTACTATCACACACTAAATACAAAAGCAGCAGCCCTAAACTGCTCAGCCGCTTTTACTTTGTTTGCACCGGCGCAGATGGCTACAAGGTAATATACTCCTGGAACGAGCTTTATAATACTACTGTTGGCGACAAGGTATTTATCATCACGGAGAAGAATGGAAAAGGCATAAACGAGTTGCCCGAAAGCATTCAGATGACATCTGCCGGAGATTTTAAAACCGGGCGCCGGTACTTACATAATTTACTTAAAATTGCAGTAGAAGAAGTTCAATAAAAAGAAATGTGTTTAAGTAGGATTAAAAAGTACACAATGACCTTACTGCTGCTATGCTTTTATGGAGTAAGTGTTGCAGGACAAATAAAAACCGGGCCTGTGATCAACGTCACAGTGGACTTTGAAAGTGCCCGTATAATTACTGGTTTACTTGCCGGTAAAAAGGTTACCGATGAGCAGTTAACAAATGCTGCTCAGGCTTTTGGCAGTAAACAGCTTATTGCTAAGGTGAAGGGCTACAGTGGCGCCGGCGAAGATAAGTTTAAAAGCACGTTGAAAGAGATTATAGAGACCGGTACAATCAAGGGCGACGACAACTATAACTGGAAACTTGTAAAAGCGAACTTGCCTCAAATACGTTTACTCATCAACAAACTGGCGGCAGATCAGAAGAGCTTTATTGCCGATGTAACCAGGACAATAGAAACATATACGCCAGCCAGCATTAATGCTAATGTAAGGGCATGCTTTCTGGTAGGTGGTGGATCGCTGGGCTTCGTGCTGAATGATGGCAGCATCTTTAACGTAGCCCTGCAAAAAATTGGAAACGATTACGAAGGGTTAAAATACCTGGTAGCCCACGAACTCTACCATTCGATACAGGATGCTGGCCGCACATTGCGTAAAATTAACGCTCAAAAAGGAATCCCTTACAACGCAAAGGCATCATGGGCCATTGCTTACAACATATGGAGTGAAGGCACCGCTACGCTGGTAGGCGATATAACCAGAATTGCTAAGCCAGAGCCATTTACCAAAGTAGAGCTGGAAGAGGTTAACAAGAATTTAGGGCGTAAGCGTCAGAACTTTGTACTTGTTGAAACAATGCTGTTTAAAGCCTACGCTGATACAGCAACGCACGCTTATAACGAACTTTACAATATTGGTTTTACCACCGCCTATGATGAAGCCGGCTACTATGTTGGTTATGAAATTGCAAAAAAGCTGCAACAATTTAACGGTACAGGTGCGATTGCCGATCTTATCACTAACGATCCGCTGGTGATGTTTGAGGAGTACATCAAGCTTTACAACGCGCACCCGCAGGATAATACTTTCATTCGCTTCGATGCAACTACAGAGGGTATTATTGCAAGCCTTGCTCAGTGGAAAGGTAAAATATAGTCTTCTCCTATTAATAATTCATTGCTTGCAATTTCCTTCAACTCCTGTGGGTTATGGCTCACTATAAGCACGGTTGCGCCCAGCTCTTTAAACACGTTGTTAAGGTCAGCAAGCAACTCTGTCTTGGTTTTTACATCCAGTGCAGAAAAGGGTTCATCCATCAGCAAAACTGCTGGCTTAATGGCCAGTGCCCGTAAAATCGCCAGCCGCTGCTGCTGTCCGCCCGAAAGGTGGTTGGGCTTATGATTGGCAAAGGCGTTTAGTTTGCCTATTGCAAGTAGCTGTCCTATCCAGTCGTTATCGGTAGTTGCATAGTCGAGGTGCTGCCTTACCGTCATGTTCGGGAACAGCGCATAGTCCTGGAAAACAAACCCCGTGCGGCGTTGCTGAGGCGTAAGGTTTATTTTTTCTGCAGCATTAAACCAAGTTTGTGCGTTTACCACAATGTGGCCATTGTCCGGCTTAATCAATCCGGCTATCATCTTTAACAAGGTGGTCTTGCCCGCTCCGGAAGGCCCGGTGATCAGGTTAATACTTCCTGTGTTAAACTGCTTTTTAATTCGCAGCACCTCTGTGCCGCTGTACGCCTTTAGCTTCTTTTCTATATCGAGAACTATCATTCTAAAGGGCTTTTTGCGTGATACTTATTATAAATGAATACCCCTGTCACCATAACAAAGGTAATAGCGAACAGCACCAGCGAGTAGTTGTTGGCTGCCGTATAGTCCAGTTGCTCTACGGCATCATACACGGCTATGGAGGCCACGCGTGTTACACCGGGTATGTTGCCGCCTATCATCAGCACCACGCCAAATTCGCCTAAGGTATGGGCAAACGTTAGTACCGCAGCAGTGAACAGTGAGGGCTTTATGTTGGGAAGCAGCACGTGCCAAAAGGTTTGCCACTTGCTTTTACCTAATGTATACGATGCCTGTGAAAGCGATAACGGCAGCTGTTGCAGTGCCGATTTAACCGGGCTTATCATAAACGGAAGGCTGTATATTAAAGATGCAATCACCAGTCCCTTAAATGAGAATACAAACTGCACATCAAACGTTTGGTATAGCCATTTACCCAGGCCTCTGCTGGGGCTAAAAGCCAGCAGCAGGTAAAAGCCGAGTACAGACGGCGGCAGCACCAGGGGCATGGTGATCAACGCCTCTACAATGATCTTAACAAAAGACCGCCTGCCAGACAGCCACCAGGCTAGCGGCAGGCCCGCAACCAGCAGCAGGAGTGTAGTAATACCGGCGAGTTTAAGGGTAAGCCAAATAGGGGTAAGATCCATCAGTTACAATACATGGTAACCATATTTAACAATTAGCTTTTTAGCTTCTGCTGTAAAAATGTATTTATAAAATTTAATCGCGGCAGCATTGTCTTCAGCCCCTTTCAACAATATCATTCCCTGCTCAATTGGTGGATAAGTGTTTTCCGGGATAGTCCAACCTACCAGGGGTATTTTGCTGCTGTTCTCCCTAAAAAAAGAAAGGGTTGTAAATCCGGCGTTCACAGCATCGGTGCTTATATATGTATTTACCTGGCCAATACTTTCGCCCACAACCATTTTGCTTTTTAGCTTATCGTAAACACCCTGCCGTTTCAAAGCCGCCTCTGCAGCCTTACCATATGGCGCCACAGCCGGGTTTGCTATGGCAAAACGCGTTACTTTGTCTGACAGTAAAATGTCCCACCATTTTTTAGATGAGATCTTGCGCCGGCTGCATAAAATAAGTATGCCCCGCGCATAAACAACGGGCGCACTGGAGGCAAAGCCATCCTTGAATAACGCTTCCGGAAGTTCGGTATCAGCCGACATAAAAATGTCAAATGGCGCTCCGTTCCTTATCTGCGTAGCCAGGGTGCCAGACGCCGCTGATACCGGTTCTATAAGTATGCCTGTCTTCTTTTTAAAATCCTGCTGAAGCACTTTGATCACCGGCTGTAAGTTGGCGGCTATAGCTACCCTTACAACCTGCGCAGATGCTCCGCTGCTTACTACCAGGCCTGTTACCAGTAGTACCACGTAGCGCATTTTACTAATCAAAGCTTTCATAGGCAACAAATAACGCACATTGCTAATGTATAACCAACAACAGCCCTTAAATATGTCCCTTAAAATGGTTATATTTGTTTTGCTTACACACCAATATAAACTCTTACCGCTTATGAATATCTCCCGTGCTTTACTGGCATGTGCAGTTTTGTCTGTAGCTTTTTTTAGCTGCGGTAAAAAGAATGATGCCACCCCCCGGACGCCAACAGTTGTACCCCCGGCAACTGTTGAAGATAAAGGTTGGGCATTTGAAACCACACCTTATTTTGCAGATGAATTTAATGTTGATGGTGCGCCAAATACTGCAAGCTGGGGTTATGACAACGGTGGTGGTGGCTGGGGTAATAACGAACTGGAATATTACACGCCGGCCAATGTTGCTATTGCGGCAGGCAAACTAACCATTACTGCAAAGAAGGAAGCCATGGGCGGGCTTAACTATACATCTACCCGGTTGGTTTCTAAAGGGGCCGGCACCATGAAGTACGGTCGTGTGGAGGTAAAAGCAAAGCTGCCTGCCGGCACGGGTACCTGGCCGGCAATATGGATGCTGCCAGATACTTATGCTTACGGCAACTGGCCAAACAGCGGCGAAATAGATATTATGGAAATGGTGGGGTTTGATCCCGGTAATGTTCATTTTACCGTGCATAATCAAACCTACAACGGAGCTAATGGTAAAGGCGATTCTAAAGTGATTGCCACTGCCAGTACTGATTATCATCTTTACCGGGTAGACTGGACACCTTACGCTATCCGCGGCTATTATGATGATGCCCTGGTATTTACTTACGTAAATAATAATGGCGGATCGGCCACCTGGCCTTATGATCAAAACTTTCACCTGCTTTTAAACATTGCGGTTGGCGGCAGCTGGGGCGGGCAAAAAGGTGTGGATGATACATCCTT
Source organism: Mucilaginibacter sp. 320_HR (assembly GCF_059691875.1). Classification (NCBI taxonomy): domain Bacteria; kingdom Pseudomonadati; phylum Bacteroidota; class Sphingobacteriia; order Sphingobacteriales; family Sphingobacteriaceae; genus Mucilaginibacter; species Mucilaginibacter sp. 320_HR. Next base: position 504,479 of record NZ_JCAWAI010000003.1, on the reverse strand, counting down.
TCCTACTACTATGGATGTAGATTATGTGCATTTTTACAAAATGATTGATAAATAAAGTCTACCTGTTTTAATGAAAAAAGTATTACTTCTGCTGGCTCTGCTTTATACAAGCATTAGCAATGTTTCCGCACAACAAACAAAATTTATTTCTACCAAAGGCAAAGATGTTATTGGTACAGATGGCAAGCCCTTCCTTATTCGCGGCACCAATTTGGGTAACTGGCTGGTTCCTGAAGGGTACATGTTCAAATTTGAGGATGCCAGCTCACACCGGCTTATTAACCAGGCGATAAGCGAACTGGTTGGTCCGGAAGAGGCTAAGCTTTTCTGGAAAAAATTCCTGGAGAACTATATTACACGCGATGATATCCACTTTCTGAAGGCATCAGGTATGAATTCTATACGGATACCGTTCAACTACCGCATGTTCACTACCGAGGAGTACATGGGCGGCAATGACCCTAACCGTGGCTTTGCATTGCTGGACAAGGTGATTGGATGGTGCAAGCAGGAGAATTTGTACGTACTATTGGATATGCACTGTGCGCCCGGCGGCCAGACCGGCGACAACATAGACGACGGCTTTGGCTACCCGTTCCTGTTCAAAAGTACTGCAAGCCGTGCACAGGCGGCTCAAATTTGGAAGCGCATTGCAGATCATTATAAAAATGAGCCGACTGTTATGGGTTATGATTTGTTGAACGAACCTATTGCACACTACTTCGATGTGAACGACCTTAACCCACACCTGGAGCCTGTTTACAAAGAGCTTACGGCTGCCGTACGTTCTGTAGATAAAAATCACATCATCTTTTTAGGTGGCGCACAATGGGATAGCAACTTTAAAATATTTGGAAAGCCGTTTGACCCTAAACTGGTTTACACTTTTCATAAGTATTGGACAGATGCTTCTGTAAAAGTTGTACAGGAATACATCGATTTTCGTGACAAGTATAACGTACCCATCTATGTAGGCGAGACCGGCGAAAATACCGACGAGTGGGTGCGGGACTTTCGCCTGGTATGCGAAAAGAACAACATAGGCTGGCATTATTGGCCATACAAAAAGCTGGACAGCAGCCGTGGTATTATGAGCTTTGATAAGCCTGATGGTTACCAGGAAGTGATTGACTATACGCAAAAACCGCGTACAACCTTCAAAAATATCCGCGACGCTGCACCAAAAGATCGCGAGAAAATTAAGCAGGCGCTTTATGCTTTACTGGAGAACTGCAAGTTTGCCAACTGTAAACCACAAAAAGGTTATATAGAAGCGTTGGGCTTAAAAGTGCCTGCGAGGTAGCGTTTTTGGTGGTAAGTAGTGCTTATGAGAAATGGTTCTGCCTTATCAACGTTAGTGGATGTTCATTTCTTTTGACACCAAAAGAAACGAACCAAAGAAAAGTGCCGGCTACGTTACGTTCTGTTAAAGTTAGTGCTTAGGCAATGCTTGTACTACCCGAACGTTCCTGATGCCGGTTTTTGAGTACTTGTTAAGGCACTGCGGGATTAAAATTTTCACCCTCTTTGTGCAAAGCAACGTAGGAGGTTATTAATATAGTTAAGCATTATAATATGGTAAAATTTTACCAAAAACTATTTCTTACGTTGTTATCGTTAGCAGGGTTTTCCTTTTGCTATGCACAACCTGTTTTGCATGTTACCGATAGCATAAGGCAGCACGTTTTCCGCAAAGGGGATATAGCATGTTACCAGGAGAAAGGCAACAAGCTGGAAATTACAGATGTGGCAAGTGCGCGGTTAGCGGATAAATTTGTACGCAGCGCGGTAGTCACCCCGGAGATACATGATCCTGCAAGTACGTATTGGTACCGAATTAAAATTGACCGCTCCGGCTCTGCAAAGAACAGCTGGCTGCTTGAGTTTTTCGACCAGACGATTGATAGCATTACAGTCTTCTACCCTGGCAAAAATGGTGTTTACCAAGCATCGTTATTAGGAAGTAATCGTCCTTTTTTACAACGGCCATATACGCATAAAAACCTCATTTTTAATTTAGATGGCGAGCCGAAAGGCGAGGTTACCTACTATTTAAGAATAAGATCACAGCAATCTGCAAACGTCATTATTGTTTTACGTGCAGTAAACTACTTTGTAAGTTACGCCCTGGACGAGTACTTCTATTTCGGGATATTCTACGGAATGATCCTTGTATTCGGTCTGTACAATTTCATGATGTTTATTGCCATGCGCCAGCGGCAATATCTCTACTACATTGTGTACAACCTCAGCATCGGCTTGTACGAAATGTGTACGGATGGTATTGCTTACCAGTACCTGTGGCAAATGGCACCTCAGTGGAACCATTATGCTTATGGGATAGCATTGTTCCTGGCCAGTACATTCGCCATGCTCTTTGCCCAGAGCTTGCTCAATCTTAAAGAGAATGCTCCACGTTTTAATAAAGTGCTGCAAGCCATAATTGTAGCCCGCACAGTATTTTTCGTGCTTTGCCTGTTTGTAGACCGTCACCTGTTTACTTATAAGATTGTAGAGTTTATACCGTTGTCGGTAGCGTTTGTATCCGGTTGTTATGTACTGTATATGGGGTACCGGCCGGCGCGGTTCTTTGTAATCGGGTATAGCTTCCTTTTTATAGGCTTTATAATAAAAACGCTTATTGCGCTAAATATGTGGGCCTTGCCGGTAACTGCTTTTAACTTTTATAGCCTAAGCTTCTGCTTCATAATGGAGATGCTGTTCATCACCTTTGCCATTGGTGACAGGCTGCGCATACTAAAGCGCGAGAAGGACGAGACGCAGCAGCGGATGATAAAACAACTACAGCAAAATGAAGAGTTGAAAGACATCCTGAATAAAAAACTTGAGGGGCAGGTGGCAGAGCGCACGAGCGAACTGGTAGAGAAATCCAACCTGATAGAGCTGCAGAACCAGGAGCTTACCGAAGTAAACCAGCTACTGCAGCAGCAAGCCGAGGAAATATCGAGAATGAACGTTCTGCTGGAAAAAGATAACCAGTTGCTGCACCAGGACATAGACAAAGTAACACACGACAGGGTGATGCTTGCCGAGGTGGACTTTGAAGAGTTCAGCAAAATATACCCGGACCGCGAGACTTGCTTTAAGTTTTTGGCTGAGCTTAAGTGGGACAAAGGTTATGCCTGCCGCAAGTGCAGCAGCGTACAATATAGTAATGGCCACCTGCCTTACAGCCGCCGTTGTTCCAAATGCGGATACGAAGAATCTGTTATCGCGTATACGATCCTGCAGAATACCCGTATCCCGATCAATAAAGCGTTTTACATGATCTTTCTGATGTACTCCACTAAAGGTAAGATATCATCACATAAATTGTCAGAGATCCTATCCATTCGCCAGAGTACGTGCTGGTCGTACAGCACCCGTATTAAGAAGGCTATGGAGAGTATGAAAAAAGAACTGAAGACTGCCGGAGCCAAAGGCTGGAGCAAGTTGGTGATAGACACATCTGCCGAACAGTAAAACATCTTTTTTCCTCTACTAGTCTGTTTTTTGCGAAATAGAGCAAAACAAATATTTAAATTTTCTTTGCTGGTTTTTGGTGTTCAAAAAAGTGTGGAAATTGAAGGTTTTTGCTCATGATTTTAAACACCGCAAGCGTCGTGTCAACGATTGAGGAGCTTCGTGTTGTGCCCAAACACTCGCCGCTTTCCTGATATCAAATATTTGCTTAAAAATTAACCCGTGAAATAAGCGTATCGTAACTATTTTTAAATTTTTTCTAAAGCAGGTTTAATTTATTTAAACCTGCTTTTTTGTTTATCAACAGCCGGATGTAAGCGTATCAAAGTGTACATAAATGCTTATTTATCAATCATTTGTAGTTGTTTTCTCTTGTTTGTAACGTAAAAATTACTTTAAATTTGTTTCAACCAGTTATACCTGCATCAGCCTCCTCATTATAAAAAACACGAAAGATCTGCGCCAACGTTATAAGCGGGATCTTGCTTTGCTGTTAAGCAATAGTTTAGTGAGTGCGGGTAAATGCATCATAAAAAGCATATAAACCAACCAATAACTTATGAAAATTAACTACAAATTTAAACTTCTTGCGGCTGCAGTAGTTACCGCAGGACTGTTTGTAAATGCCTGTAAAAAGGATGTCGGGTCTCAAACTCCGGGGAACACAAATGCGTCAGGAACTACCGCCCGGGCTGCAAATGAAACGGTAAGTGCTTGGCTTACAAAGGGTGACCAGTCCAGCTTACTGGCACAAAGCACCCTTAACTTTGCCGCAGATGCGGGCACGAACGCTAACACAGTAACCGTAGATGAGAATGTTACTTACCAGGGTATAGACGGCTTTGGTTACACCCTTACCGGAGGGAGCGCCAGCCTGTTAAATGGCTTAGGGGCTAATCAAACAGCTGTATTAAATGAGCTTTTTGGCACCGGTAATGGACAAATAGGGGTGAGTTACCTGCGTATTTCCATCGGCGCATCCGACCTTAGTTCTTCCGATTTCACCTACAACCAAACAGCAGGTGACGTCAACATGAATAACTTCAGCCTGGCTCCGGAAAACGCTGATTTTCTGCCTATTCTGAAGAAGATCGTAGCAATTAATCCTAGTATTAAGATCATCGCCACACCGTGGACAGCACCTACCTGGATGAAGGTGAATACCACAGGTAATAACGGCTATACAGGCGGCAGTCTTAACACCGCTTACTATGATGCTTATGCACGGTATTTCGTAAAGTACATACAAGCAATGAAAGCGCAGGGCATAACCATTGATGCTATAACGCCTCAGAACGAGCCACTTAATCCTTACAATAACCCGAGTATGGTTATGCAGGCGAACGAACAGGTGACGTTTATTAACAACAACCTCGGTCCGCAATTGCGTGCCGCCGGCCTAAATACAAAGATCATTGCTTACGATCATAATGCAGATGTACCAAGCTATGCGACAACAGTGGTTGGGCAGGCTGGTCAGTATGTAGATGGGTCGGCGTTTCACTTGTATGCAGGCAATATCAGCGCGCTTACGGATGTACACAATGCATATCCCAACAAGAACGTCTACTTCACCGAGCAATGGGTTGGTGCGCCAAGCAACTTTGCCGGTGACCTTAACTGGCACGTTAACACGCTCATAATAGGCGCTACACGTAACTGGAGCCGCAATGTGCTGGAGTGGAATCTGGCCGCTGACCCTAATAACAACCCACACACCAACGGTGGCTGCAGCACTTGTTTAGGCGCTATCACCGTAAGTGGTACATCTATTACCCGTAACGTTGCCTACTACATCATAGCTCATGCATCAAAATTTGTAAGGCCTGGAGCTGTGCGCATTAGCTCTAATATTGCAGGGAGTATCTCGAATGTAGCTTTTAAGAATAGCGACGGCTCAAAAGTGGTTGTAGCGCTTAATACCGGCAGCAGCACAGTAAGTTTTAAATTAAAATGGGGTGCCGAGTCTTTCACTTACAGCCTGGCTGCAGGTGCAGTAGTCACCTTCAAATGGAGCGGTACGCAATCAACAGGCGGGGGCACCGGAACAGGGGCCCCAATTGGTTCTACCATCACACTTAAAGGGTTTAACAACCAATATGTAAGCAGCGAAAATGGCACGCAGCCAATGAATTGCAACCGGGCTACAGCAGGGGGATGGGAGCAATTTACCGTGGTCGATGCCGGCGGCGGCAAAATAGCGCTGCAAAGCCAGGGTAAATATGTCTCCTCAGAAAATGGTGCACAGGCTATAACCTGTAGTCGTACTACTATTGGCGACTGGGAGAAGTTCGACTGGGTACCCACTGCCGATGGCAAGGTCACGTTCCGCGGTAACAATGCAAAGTTCATCAGCAGCGAAAACGGGACACAGGCCATGACCTGCTCTCGGGCCACAGCATCCGGCTGGGAAGCTTTTGGTGTGAATCAGTAAATTCTTACACCGTCAGCCTCTTAGGTTATAATAAGCTGGCGGGTTCTACAGCACTTAACCAAATACTAATACCAATTTTATGAAAAAGCAATTATCTCACTTTCTTAAAAGTACCGGCATCTTGCTGGCGCTTGGCGTAATGGCTGTATCTTGTAAAAAAGATGTAAGCCGGTCTGGGGTTGATGAGCTTACAGCGCCTTCCGGCAGTGCAACTACAACTTCGCCCCGTGCTTTAACACTGGTTTGGAGCGATGAATTCAACGGCACCACCATTGATGGCAGCAAGTGGAACGTTGACAACGGCAACCCAAATGTAAACAACGAGAAGGAGTATTACCAGGCAGCCAATGCTGCAGTAACAGGTGGAAACCTGGTGATTACTGCCAAAAACCAGAGTATGGGCGGCCAACCATACACATCTGCAAAGCTTAATACATCCGGAAAATTCAGTATTAAATATGGTCGTATTGAGGCCAGGATAAAGCTGCCAGCCTTCCAGGGGAGCTGGCCTGCATTCTGGATGCTCGGCCAAAACATAGGTCAGGTGGGCTGGCCGCAGTGTGGCGAAATAGACATAATGGAGCAAACCAATACCAGCAATACTATACTGGGTACCATGCACTGGAACAACAATGGGCATGTGTACTACGGCAACAGCATTACCGCTACCGCTACTGATTACCACGTATATGCCGTGGAGTGGGATGCAAACAGCATAAGGTGGTATGTAGACGGAACCTTGTTCAACACCGGCAACATCCAAAATAATATTAACAATACAGAAGAGTTCCACCTGCCATTCTACATAATCCTGAATCTTGCTGTAGGCGGAGATCTGCCAGGCAACAACATTAACAACGGCGCACTTCCTGCTAATATGTATGTAGATTACGTTAGGGTGTATAACATTACCAGCGGTACAGGCAGCACAGCACCTATAGGGCAAACGGTAACGCTTAAAGGTTTTAACAACCAATATGTCAGCGGCGAAAATGGTACACAAGCTATGTGGTGCAACCGCCCGACTCCGCAGGCATGGGAGCAATTTACCATTGTAGATGCAGGTGGTGGTAAAATTGCCTTGCAAAGCCAGGGTAAATATGTCTCCTCAGAAAATGGTACTCAGGCTATTACCTGCAACCGTACTAGTATTGGCGATTGGGAAAAGTTTGATTGGGTACCAACCAGTGATGGAAAGGTTACTTTTAGAGGAAGTAACGGTAAATTCATTAGCAGTGAAAACGGAACAGCGGCAATGACGTGTTCGCGCGCAACAGCATCAGGTTGGGAAGCCTTCGGGATCAATCAATAAAAATATCTGTAAATTACAGCCTGCCTTACCAATGGGCAGGCTGTTTTATTTCTTACTGATGAGAATACCGCTTGCCTTCGCGTGCTTATTGTTCAGCTTTGTTTACGTGCGTGCGCAAACGGTTCCGAAGGTCCAATGTGACGTAGCCGTGGGTTATGAGCAACAGAAGCTTGACTGGTCGATAGCAGGAAACAGCCAGGGTCAAAATCCAAACATTTATTCAGAATTAAAGTGGAAAAAGCTTGGTGGCATTGCTCTTTCAGCCGGAGCTCAATGGAACATTACCGGGCGCTTTATGCTGATGGGGAGCTATTCAAATAGTGCCATAAGTGCTGGTAGTGTTACAGATAACGATTACAGCAGCGATAACCGCACAAACAGGGTGTATAACGAAACGTTTGATGCCGACCAGGGGTTTAGCAGGAGTGTTGCCGGTGGATTGGGTTTTATCCTGATAGATAACAACAGCCTTAGTTTAGTGCCTTATGTTGGTTACGGAACAAGTAAGCAATCGTTGCACTTGCTGGACCGCTCCGGCCAGTTTGCTGATCTCAATAGCTCTTATCAAACGAACTGGAAAGGGCCTTTTGTTAAACTTGCAGCTGTGGCAAAGTTAACATCAAAGCTTAATTTAATGGCTGATTTCACGTATAATCAGGCTGATTACAACGCCAAAGCAGATTGGAACCTTATCTCAACCTTTCGGCATCCGGTGAGTTTCAGGCATACCGCTAAAGGCTATGGCTTAGAGGGCAACACATCTTTCGCTTATCAGTTGGTTAAAAGATTTGCCATTAACCTGGGTGCTGGTGTTTATCACTGGGAAACGGGAACGGGTATTGATGAACTTTACCTTTCCTCCGGCACAGCTGAACAAACGCAGCTAAATTGCGTTAACAGAAGTGGTTATCGGCTTTTTGCGGGCGTTATTTTCAAGTACTAACGGCTGTTCTTTTCAATTTTTTGTTAAGTTTGAGATGTAAACCATACTTAAACATGAACAAACTTCTTGCCTGCCTTTGCTGTGTATTGTGCCTTGTTACAGGTTCGTCTTTTCAGCCGGCACCTGAATGGACCCCTCTGCTGGATAAAACGCTGTCCAAATGGGAGATATACCAAAGCTTCTACCATAAACTAGGCTATAAAGGACAGGCGCCAACAGATGAGAATGGCAAGTTGATAGAGCCAATTGGTTACAACAAGAACCAGGCTAACGTATTCTCGGTAAATATGGTGAGCGGAGAACCCGTGCTGCATGTTACTGGTGAGATTTATGGTTGTGTTTTTACCAAGCAGGAGTTTGAAAATTACCACTTGCGCTTAAAATATAAATGGGGCAAAAAGAAGTGGGTACCGCGTATATATGAGTTAAAAGATAGCGGGTTGCTTTATCACTCGCAGGGGCCAGCCGGGGTAGAGTACTGGCGCAGCTGGATGCTAAGTCAAGAGTTCCAGATCATAGAGCATAGCCCTGGTGATTACTGGTCGCAGGCATCTTCACAGGCCGACATTCATGCGGTAAAAGATTCAAGCTACAAATTTGATACTAAAGGGCCGCTTACCCCTTTTGGTGGGGCAACAGGTCATGGTGGTTTTTGCCAGGCTGGTACCGATATGGATAAAGTGGGCGAATGGAACCAGATAGACCTGATTACTTACGGCGATAAAAGCTTGCAGATAGTTAACGGCAAAGTGGTTAACGCGCTTTCCGGCTCTAGGTATAAAGATGGCGATGTATTAAAGCCGCTTATTAAAGGCAAGCTGCAGCTACAGAGCGAGGCTGCCGAGATATATTACAAAGACATCCAGATAAAATCGATAAAAGGTATTCCTGCAGAATACGCTGCTTACTTTAAATAATGCACCGGCTATTTTGCCGATGCACTATCTGCTTTGACGCTAATTATCAGTCAGCATTATTGGGGTATTCTTGCTATTGCCAAGAATTATCACTTTTGCGTTAGGCGATAAAGCGATATCCTTTTGTGCCTTTATCAATTCATATTGCAGCTGCTTGTCAGATAATCCGGTTGATAGAATCTTCTGATAGTCAGCTATACCCTGTGCTTCTACACGTTTACGGTCTGCCTCCTGGCGTTCTTTCTGCAGCACAAAGGTCATCTTCTGAGCATCCTGTTCAGCCTGGATCTTCGACTCGATGCTGGCCCTTACCGATGCAGGCAGCGAGATGTTCCTAACTAGTATCTGCTGAAGCACTAAGCCGCGTTTGGCAAAGCTTTCCAAGATAGTACGGTTGATCTTATCCTGAAACTCCTGCCGTTTAATTGAGTACAAATCCACAGCCGCATAGTTAACCGCATTATCACGTATGGCGGTGCGTGCTACCGGGCGAACAATCTTGTCCACGTAGTCTGCACCTATGTTTTGGAGTATGTAAGGTGCTTTAAGCGGATCTACCTTGTAAAGTACAGATAAGTCAATAGTAACCTCCAGCCCGTCTGATGATAGTACGCGTATGGCGTCGTCGCCTTGTACTTCACCCTCCGAGTGCACGGCACTCATGGTGTAGTTTTGCGTTTGGACGTTAAACGTCTTTACATCTACCAGTGGGTTTATAACGTGCAAACCGCTTTCCAACGATGCCGGCTGCACTTTACCAAATAAAACCTGAACGCCAACCGTACCGGCATCTATCACCTTAAAAGAGGATGTTATAAAGCCCAACACCGCAATGGCTATACCCACAGCACTTACTATGCCGCCAAACCGTCCAATAAGTTCGGTAGAGCGTTTTACCATTATACCCGCAAACAGGATAATGATACCGAGAATGATAAAAAACATGATATGTAAATTTAATTTGAGGAGTGATTAGATATTATAGAGAATGAGATATACCCACTTTGAAAATGTTACTAAATGTAGCAGATTTATTTTATAACTAACAAAGCCGGATAAGAGAACTTATCCGGCTTTGTTAGTGTCTGTTGGAACAGGTTAATTCCGTATATTTTGTTTTACTTCTTTAATAAGCTTCATCTTCAGCATGATAAAAACGCCGCCAATAAATAAAGCGCCTATTAGAAACTCATAACGTGCGTGCTCAAACCCCCAGTAAGCTGTAAAAAGGCATATCATTATACCTATGTTGTAAAGCACATTTAAAGCCAGCTTCTTACCCATATTAATACACGCTGATTGTTGGGTCAATTTCGGCTTGCCATGCAAGTATGCCACCTTTAAGATTGTAAAGGTTAGTAAAACCCTGGCTTTCCAGCTGATGAAGCGCTACCGAGCTGCGTTTACCGCTGCGGCACATAATAACTACCGGTTTGTCTTTAGACACCTGGTCTGCCTCAATAAGTATTCCACCCAGAGGTATAAGTTTGCCGCCTATGTTTGAGGTTTCATATTCAAAATCCTCGCGTACATCTATCAGTTGGAAATCTTCGTTGTTATCTATCTTCTCTTTTAATTCCTGTACCGTAATCTCTTTCATGTTAGTGTAATTATAACTCAAAGGTATGCTTTTCTGCATCAAATATTTGTGCGTGTTTTGTAACAATAAGTACCTGCCGGCGTTTCATAGTAAGCTGTTAAAATATTGCAGCTAAAGGCAATGAAGAAAATAACCCGGTTTTTTTGGTTCTGTTCCGGTGCACATATAGATACTTTAAAGAAATACCCTATAGAACATAACAAATATGTGGGTATAGGCGCTACTATATTTTTCACCGCTCTGTTTGCCGCACTTTCCGGCGGCTATGCTATGTACTTCGTATTCAGCGGCAGCGCTTTTGCTGTTGGCTTTGCTATTCTGTTCGGATTGCTGTGGGGCACTGCTATTTTTAATATGGACAGGTACATTGTGTCTAGTATAAATAAAGAAGGCACAATAGGCCAGCAAATACTGCAGGCATCGCCGCGTATATTGCTTGCCATTATGATAGGCGTGGTAATATCGCGGCCATTGGAGTTGAAGATTTTCGATAAGGAAATCCGCGACAAGCTGAAGACTGCTTATCTAAAAGGCCAGCATAGCAAGATAGATACGCTGCAAAAAACTTATCAGCAGAAATACGCCCAGGAACTGGTAAAGAACACCGACCTGAAAAAGGAGAAAGATTCGCTAGAGCGAGACATTAATCGTTCGCGGTATGAGCTTAATCAGGAGGTATTTGGAGATAAAACCAACCAAACGTCTGGTATAACAGGTTATGGTACCTATGCCAAGCAAAAAGAACAGGTTTTAAAAGAAAAGCAGGACCGCCTTAAAACCGTTACAGAAAATCTGGGGCAAATGGATGATTACCTTGCCCGCAGGAAAGATTACGAAGGATTGAACAGCACCCGTTTGTTCAGTAACCAGCAATTGGATAGCCTGGCTGATATAGCTGGTTTTGCCGACCGAAACTGGGCGTTGGGTCAGCTATCCTATAATGTAAACGGCACCCGCGACCTGGACACTTACCTCGCAATTTCCTTTATAGGTTATTTATTCATATTGTTCGAGTGCTTGCCGGTATTTGTTAAGCTGATGTCTCCAAAAGGGCCTTACGACACCGCTGTAGCAAAGGTGGCGGAAGCTGACGTTCATTATGCTGATAAAGACAAAGAACGATACATGGCAGTTACCGACAGTACTTACGATCATAACCTGGATGCCGATATAGACAGGCGAAAGCGGATTATAACTGCACAGTCTGAGTATGATCTAAGCCGTCACAGTTATGATTAGTATAGTTTGATATCCGTAATAAAATTGATAGATAAGCATTAGGGATTTAATGGTAATTTAACAGCCGAAAGATTATCCATTAATGAAGAAAATATTGTCTTTAGGAGCGGCTTCCTTATTGTCGCTTGCCGCGTTGGCACAAACAGCGCCTAACACTATCAGCTACACGGTTTCATTTCCAAACGCGGCTCATCATGAAGCTGAAATAGCCATGAGCATACCGCAGGTACCTGCGGGTCCGCTTAAGGTACGTATGAGCCGTTCATCGCCGGGCAGGTACGCTACACACGAATTTGGCAAGAACGTTTACAACGTAAAAGCTTTTGGCGAAGGCAACAAGCCATTAGCAATTACTCAACTAGAAGGTGATGTGTACCAGATACCCAGCCACGGTGCAACCGTTAAGATCACCTACACGCTTTTTGGCAACTGGACAGATGGGACATACGCCAGTATAGAGCCCAGCCACGCGCATTTAAACATGCCAGCATCGTTTATGTGGGCATATGGCATGGATAAGCGGCCTGTTACCTTTAAGTTTAACGATCTTGATAAATACGGTTGGAAAGTTGCCACCCAGCTCAACCCTATCGGCGGCGGCGTTTACTATGCGCGCGATCTGCAATATATGATGGATAGTCCTACTGAGCTATCCGCCTACAAAGAGGCCAAGTGGACAGTTAAAAATGCCAATGGTAAGGATGAGACCATCAAGCTCAGCACCCACTCGGACGATGATCAAAGTGTTATAGACAACTTTGCTACCATGGTGCAAAAAGTTGTGCTAGAGGAGAAAGCTGTATTTGGCGAACTGCCCATGTACGATTATGGCAGCTACGTTTTCCTGCACGATGTACACCCAAGCACCGCCGGCGATGGTATGGAGCACCGTAATTCAACTGTTATCGTACAGCCGATAGGTAAAGTTGGCGGCAATGAAGTACGCCTGCTGGGTACTTTCTCTCATGAGTACTTCCACAGCTGGAATGTAGAACGCATTCGCCCAAAAACTTTAGAGCCCTTTAACTTCGAGCACGCAAACATGAGCAACGAGCTTTGGTGCGCGGAAGGTTTTACTCAATATTATGGGGAGTTAGTGCTTACCCGTGCAGGCTTCCACACGCCTGAGGAGTATGCACGTACTGCTGCAGGCTTGATAAATTCAGTGTTAAATACGCCGGGCGCTAAATATTATAGCCCTATACAGGCCAGCCGTTACGCGGTTTATGCAGATGCCGGTGTTGCCGTAGATCAACTGAACACAACTAACATATTCACCAGCTATTATGTATATGGCGGCGCAACCGCGCTGGCTCTGGACCTTCGCTTGCGCGCTGAGTTTGGCAAAACGCTTGATGATTTTATGCGCCAGCTTTGGCTCACACATGGTAAAACAGAAAGAGCGTACACCGTTGCGGATCTTCAGGCTGTGTTGGCACAAGTAACCAATGCGTCTTTTGCAGCAGATTTCTTTAAGCGCTACATCTATAGTGTAGAAAAGAATGATTATGAAAAATTGCTCGCAAATGCTGGTTTCCTGTTGCGCAAAGCGCAGCCGGGTAAAGCCTGGTTAGGTTCTGCAGGTGCGCAATTAAGGGGACGTTCAGGTCAGTCCAACACCGGTGATGGAGGCGTGCCAATTTCTTCTCCGACTGCCAAAGGTAGCCCGCTTTACAAAGCAGGTATCGATGCAGGTGATGTGATCCTGAAGGTAGACGGAAATGCAGTAGATGCGGCCGGCTTACAAAAAGCGGTTGCTGATAAAAGGCCTGGAGACGTTATTACAGTAACATATAAAGACCGGACAGGTGAACACGACACCAAAGTTACCCTGGAAGAAAACCCAAGCTACGAGGTAGTGACCTATGAAGCAGCCGGTAAAGAAATAACCAAACAACAGCAAGACTTCCGCAATAGTTGGTTGTCATCAAAAGTAAAATAACATGAAGAGATTTTTAGCGTCGGCTGCGTTAATGGCCGTATCGGTGTGCAGCTTTGCACAGGACGTAAACAAACTAATAAAGCAGGATGATGTAGAACGCATCATTAAAACCCTAAGTGCTGATGACATGGAAGGTCGTGGCACATTTACTAAAGGGATTGACAAGGCTGCAACATTTATAGAAGGTGAGTTTAAATCAGCGGGCTTAAAGCCGTTAACAGGAGCAACCGGCTTCCGGCAGAGCTTCAGCATGCTGAAGACAACTCCTGTTAGTGCCAAAGCAACCATTAATGGTGTGGAAGTCCCTGCAGACCGCTTGGCTATTACAGCTCCGGCATCTTTTAACTGGGCAAGTGTTAGCGCAGTAGAAGTAGCCAAAGTACCGGCTGGGAGCAACTTTATGGAAAAGTACCAGCTATATGCTAAAGGAGATAAAGATATGCTGGTGTTGGTAGATACCAGCTTTGCCCCGATGTTTAAGAGGTTGGTAGCACGTGCTAAACGCGGCGGTACGGCTTTTAAATCTGCGAATGGTGCAAATAAAGGTGTAGTGTTTGTTATGGGGTCGCTGGATGATGTAACATCGCTCAATGTTGCTTACGAAGTGAAAACAGAGGAGAAGCCGTTATTCAATGTAGCTGGTATGATCCCTGGTAAATCAAAGTCAAACGAATATGTGATATTCTCCGGTCATTATGACCATCTGGGTATTCAAAAGAATGGCATAGCAGGAGATACTATTGCTAATGGTGCCGATGATGATGCTTCCGGAACGACTGCTGTTATCAGCCTGGCTAAGTACTACAAAAAGCTAAACAATAACGAGCGCACCCTAATTTTCGTAGCGTTTACTGCCGAGGAAATTGGCGGATTTGGATCACAGTATTTTTCTAAACAGATGGACCCAGATAAGGTAGTTGCCATGTTTAATATTGAGATGATTGGCAAAGACTCAAAATTTGGCGAGAATTCGGCTTTCATCACCGGTTACGAACGTTCAGATTTTGGTAAGATTCTGCAAAGCAATCTGGAAGGTACGGCATTTAAGTTTTATCCTGACCCATATCCGCAGCAAAACTTATTTTACCGCAGCGATAATGCTACACTTGCAGCACTCGGCGTACCTGCACATACCATCTCTACCGACCAGATAGATAGTGACAAGCTTTATCATACGGTTAAAGACGAGTTTAGCAGCCTTGATGTGAAGAACATTATTGCTACTATCCGCGCTATTGCGTTAAGCTCCCGCTCGATAGTTGCCGGGAAGGATGCCCCAACCCGCATTCCTAAGTTGCAGCAGTAACAGCACATTATAGTTTAAAACAAGCGAGCCCTTTCTACCAAATAGAAAGGGCTCGCTTGTTTTAAAACAGATATAGTTAGATAAACATGCCGCAAACAAATTTCAGCGGCATCATGTTACATGGTAACTAATCTTAAAACACTATGCAATGGTTTGGCAGGCGCGAAAGCGGTAATGTTGAAGAAGGCAGCAGCGGCGGTGGCCGTGGTTTTGCCGTAGGTGGCGGTTTGGTTGGCATAATAGCTGCCGCTATATATTTCTTTACCGGGATAGATCCTTCCGCCGTACTTAATCAAACTCAGCAGGGCGGTGCGCAGCAGGAAAATACGCAGTCAGCCGGCCCGGATAACGATCAGAAGAAATTTGCACGTGTGGTACTGGCGGATACAGAAGATATATGGACGAAGCTTTTCCAGGATATGGGAAAAACTTACGACAAGCCCGTAATGCATTTTTTCACCGACGGAGTAAATACCGCGTGCGGACAGGCTGGGTCGTCAACAGGCCCATTTTATTGCCCCGGCGATCAAAAGGTTTATATAGATGTTTCGTTTTTTGATGAGTTAAAGAACAAGTTCGGTGCGGCGGGTGACTTTGCTCAGGCTTATGTTATCGCCCATGAAGTAGGGCATCACGTGCAGGACTTGCTAGGCGTAAGCGCCAAAATGGATCAGGCGCGCCAGCAGATGAGCCAGACTGAATACAACAAACTATCTGTTAAACTGGAGCTGCAGGCCGATTTTTATGCAGGTGTTTGGGCGCATTACGAGCAGAAGCTTAAGAATGTGCTAGATCCCGGGGATATTGAAGAAGCCCTTAACGCTGCACACCAAATTGGTGATGATCGATTGCAGCAAGAATACCAGGGTGAAGTTACACCTGATAGCTTTACACATGGCACTAGTGCGCAGCGTATGTACTGGTTTAAAAAAGGTTACGAAACAGGCGACCTTAGCCAGGGTAATACCTTTGCAGCGGCTGATCTGGAGTAACGGAATACACTAAGTTCAAAAGTGTTTCGCTGAAACAGGTGAAACACTTTTGAGTGCCTTGAAACAAACTTTGCTTAGTAATCAGTTGGTTATAAGTTGAAGCGAAACAGTACTAATACTTACCGCGGATAATCTAAATATCTGTTTATCAGTTTATTATTATAATTCGGTACGATGAAGAATGTATTTGGGTGAAACAGTCTGAAATACATCGCCATTAAATTTCGAAACACTTACCCCTTAGCGTTTACTTTACCACAACTGCCCGTATTCTCTCTTCGCAGATTTTTGTAAGTTCATCAGCCGGTCTGCCCTGTGGTTCTATGGGTTCAAGAACTTCCCACTTCATTGGAGTAAATGTATTCATGGGATAAAAACCGTACTCTACCATTTTCCAGGAATCGGTTATGGCAACAGGTACTAATAAGGCGCTCGGGCATTTTTTTAAAAGCGTTGCTACTCCTGCAGATTGAAATGGCTTTACACTGCCGTCCTTAGATCGTGTTCCTTCCGGGAATATCATTGCACCCCAGTTGTTCTCTTTCATGCGCGTGCCAAATTTGGACAGCTCCATAATAGACTGCCGCGGATCTTTACGATCTATATTGGCACCGCCGCCAACTTTGAGGTTATAAGATATAGAAGGGATGCCTTTTGTAAGCTCTACCTTAGATATAAACTTAGCGTGATACTTCCGCAGGTAATAGATCATCGGCGGGATATCGAACAAGCTTTGGTGGTTGGCTATAAAAATTATCGGTCTGTTTAACGGAAGGTTTTGTTTGTTTATGAACGTAACACTGTTGCCCAGCAGGTAAGCTGTTTTAACCAGGAAAAAGTTCAGGATGTCTACAGAGCGCTTGTGAGCAGCATAACCAAACAGTTTATAGCATATCCACTGCACCGGTTGAAATATAACCAGCATCAAAAAAAATGCGACAATGGCAATGGGTGACAGGAAATAACCTAGCAATTTTCTCATTAACGCCGCAAAGGTAAATTTTTTTGAGAATATGGTAAACAGATGAATTACAATCGGTTTTCAACCAGCATCAGCTTTACTTTAAGTATTGCTGCTACGGTTACCGCGTCTGTTATCTCGCCGCTGCAAACCATTTGGTAAACATCCTCAAAAGGCATCTTTCTCACCTGTAATTGCTCGGTATCTTCAGGTTCTGCTTCATGCTGCTGCAAGCCACGCGCTAGGTAAATAACACTAAATTCATCACATACCGAATTGGAGAGATGCATCTGCAATATCTCCGTCCATTCCGTCGCTTTTAGGCCAGTTTCCTCAAGTAGTTCACGTTTTGCCGAATTCAGCGGGTTGCTGCCTTCGGGTCCGCCGCCCTCTGGTATTTCCCAGCAGTACTGGTTAAGTACAAAGCGGTATTGCCCTACCAGGTAAGTATTCATATCCTCGTCAAGCGGTACTACACCTATGGCTGTATTTTTGAAATGAACCTTGCCGTAAATACCAGGATTGCCCGATGGGTTTATCACCTGGTACTCGGTTACGTTTATCCAGGGGTTATCGTAAACATCTTTTTCAGACGTTACTTTCCACGGGTTTTCGGTTGGGTTTTCCATCCTGTAAAGATAAATTTCGCATGCAAAAATCTGCAAAAAACACACTTTTAAACGATGCTCTTTAAGTTAGCGGACAAGCATCAATAATTAACCTGATGCTTCCGCAGCTTCTTTTTTACGGTCGAGGTAACCGGGCACATTTACCAGCAGTATGCCTGCGAGTATTACCACCAGGCAGATGAGCTGAGCTTTGTTCACGGGCTCATCCATCAGCAGCCATCCTAAAAATACCGCCACCACCGGGTTCACGTAAGTGTGGGTACTAACAACTGCCGGCGGTTGGAAAGCGATAAGCCAAACAAAAGACAGGTACGCCACTAATGACCCCATAACAATAAGGAACAACAAACCGCCCCATGCTTCCGCTGTAACCTGTGCAAACGAAAATCCTGTTTGCTCGCTTTTGCAAAGTGCTATAATGCCTGCCGCTATGCTGCCGGCAAGCAGCTGCACGCTGGCATTCATTACCGTAGTGCTGGTGCCCTGGTTTCCTTTGGTGATAAGCGAACCAATTACCCATAACAACGCGCTTACCAGCACTACAATGCTGGCTACTATAGCCATAGGCGAATCGTTAACATGAGATACCCCTAGTCGGAGAAAGAAAAAAATTCCTGTAAAGCCGATGATAAGACCGCCGAGAATGTATTTGTTGGAGAAATATTCGCTCCACCGTTTCCTGTCCACCAGCAAAAACATCAGCGGTTCTGTGGCAACCAATATAGCTGCCTGCCCCGAGCTGATGTATTGTTCGGCCCAGGCGATCATGCCAGTGCCGCCCACCAGCATCAATGTGCCGCTGAGCGCGTGCCGCCAAAGGTATTGCCATTTGGGAAGGGCCTCTTTCTTTAACTTGCACCAGGCCAGCATAAGTAACCCTGCTGCCAGGTAACGCAGCCCTACCAGTATAAAAGGTGGAAACCCTTTCAAGCCATAAGCTACCGCTAAGTAGGTTGACCCCCATACAATGTAGATGCTAAAAAAGGCTAATGCCACCAACAAGGGCGAGGCTGTATGTTTGTTTGCCATAACTAATGTTACTATCTAAATGAGTAACGATGGTAAAGTGTAATGGTTTTTACTATCTTAATTTACTTTGATGGTAAAAATAAGATTATATTTGAAGTAATGAACAAAGTAAGAACAATAGCCAGTTTGCCGCTTGATGGTGGGTTGCTCTGCCTCGACTTTGTAAATACTGTACAAACACGCAAAAAGAAGCCGTCTCACGAGTATCTTGCAGATTATACAACCTTCCTAGATTGGTGCATAAAAGTTGATATTGTCTCAGAGAACGAGAAGCGAGAGCTGGCTTTACTGTCGGTGGCGTCGCCCGGGAATACCGATGAGGCTTTTCAGCATATTTTACAAGTGAGAGATACTTTCTATGGTTTGTTTTCCCAAAAGGCTGCCGGAACAAGTGTAGATCAATCCACCCTTGATAAATTTAATACCCTGGTATCTCAAGCGCTGTCGAATATCGGTTTTGCAAATCATAAAGATGGGTTAACACAGGTTTGGCTAAACACAGGAAAAGATCTTTCCAGTCCGCTATGGAAGGTTGTAAAATCTGCTTATGATATTTTGACTTCCGCAGATGCTAAGTATATAAAAGAATGTTCTGCATGCGGGTGGTTATTTTTGGATAGAACGCGCAGCCACACCCGCCGATGGTGTAACCCGTTGGAGTGCGGCAGTACAGATAAAGCCATACGGTACTACTATAAGCGCAAAGCCGCCGAAGGATCCCAACCGGAAAAGTCTTAAATAAAAAAGCGGCCGATTACCCGGCCGCTTTCCAAAAATTGAAATTTATTAGGGGAATTACAATCCAAATGCTGATTTCACCTTCTCTACGTAATCCAGTTTTTCCCAGGTAAACAGTTCTACCTCGCTGGTAACTACGCGCCCTTCGGGGCTGGTAAAAGTTTTTGTAATAGTTTGGCTTGGCTTGCCAAAGTGGCCATAAGCTGCAGTTTCGCTGTAAATAGGGTTGCGAAGTTTAAAGCGGGTTTCAATAGCGTAAGGAGTCATGTCAAAAACCTCTTCCACTTTCGCAGCTATCTCGCCATCGTTCAGTCCTACTTTGCCGGTACCATAAGTGTTTACATAAATACCCATTGGTTTAGCAACACCTATTGCGTAAGATACCTGTACCAGTACCTCGCTGCAAACACCTGCAGCAACCAGGTTTTTAGCAATATGGCGGGTAGCGTAAGCAGCAGAGCGGTCAACCTTTGATGGGTCCTTACCGGAAAATGCACCACCACCATGGGCGCCTTTGCCACCGTAAGTATCAACAATTATTTTACGACCTGTTAGGCCGGTATCACCGTGCGGGCCGCCAATAACAAATTTACCGGTAGGGTTAATATGATATTTAATTTCGTTATTAAAGAAGTGCGCGTATTTTGGATACTTAGCCTGCACGCGTGGTATAAGTATGCCAATAATATCGTCACTTATCTTTTTAAGCATCGCCCGCTCTTCGTCAAAATCGTCGTGCTGGGTTGATATTACAATCGCATCTATACGTGTTGGCTGGTTATCATCGCTATACTCCAGCGTAACCTGCGATTTTGCATCCGGGCGAAGGTATTTAATGTCGGTATTCTCGCGGCGAATGGCAGCCAGCTCTATCAATAAAGCGTGGGCTATATCCAGCGCAAGCGGCATATAGTTGTCGGTTTCTATAGTAGCGTAGCCAAACATCATTCCCTGGTCGCCCGCGCCTTGCTCTTCCTTAGAGGTACGGTCGACACCCTGGTTAATATCCGGAGATTGCTCGTGTATGGCTGACAGTACACCGCAAGAGCTGCCATCAAACATGTATTCGCCCTTGGTGTAGCCAATTTTGTTGATCACTTCGCGCGCTATCTTCTGCACATCAAGGTATGCTTTAGATTTTACTTCGCCGGCAAGTATCACCTGCCCGGTTGTTACTAGTGTTTCGCACGCAACTTTAGATTCAGGGTCGAAGGCTAAGAAATTATCAATTAACGCGTCGGATATCTGATCGGCAACTTTATCTGGGTGCCCTTCTGATACGGATTCTGAAGTGAATAAATATGGCATAAAAAGTTTAAATAAACGTAAACGCCGAAAGGTAAGATCTTTTTGAAACTGTAAAAGAGAAGCAGGATTAGCACTTTTTTACGTGGTTGCAACATGTACCGGCGCTGGTCCGGAGCAATCAAATCAGTCCACTTTCGCGTGGGCAAAAATAAAACAATTTTTTACAAAGCCGAAAATACATTTACTTTTGACGGCTTAAACTTATATAGTTGAAAAGGAAAGCGTTATTTATTATAAACCCGGTGTCGGGAGGGAAGAAAAAGGATGGTGTTCCGGAGCTTATAAACAAATACATCAACCAGCAACTGTTTGAGTTTAATACCATTTTTAGCACAGGCGTAAAGCATGCCCGTGACGTTGCCCGTGAAGAGGCTGCCAATTACGACATGATAGTAGCTGTTGGTGGCGACGGTACCGTAAACGAAGTAGCATCGGGCATAGCAGGTACCGATACAATTTTAGGCGTAGTACCTTATGGATCGGGCAACGGACTGTCCCGCTTTTTGGGAATACCTATGAACGCCGAGGGTGCGCTGCAGGTATTAAACAATGGCCATACCATTAATATAGATGCCGGTAAAATGAACGGCAAGTGGTTTTTTAACATGGCAGGCATGGGTTTTGATGCGCATATAAGCCAGGTTTTTGCGCACGGCAGCGAGAAGCGCGGTTTCGTGAGCTATTTTAAATCGTCACTGCAGGAAATATCCACCTACCAATCCCAAGTGTACAAGCTTAATATAGACGGAGTGCCATATGTACGCGAAGCTTTTATGCTGAGCCTGGCTAATTCGTCTCAGTACGGTAATAATGCGCATGTTTCGCCTACAGCTTCTGTACAGGATGGGCTGCTTGATGTTTGCATTATAAAGCCGTTCCCGTTATACCGTTTTCCGGAGATGGGTTTACGGATGTTTACTAAAACGGCAGACAGCTCAAAGTTTGTAGAAATAATAAAAGGCAAAAGCATCAGTATAACCCGCAGCAAGCCCGGCCCAATACACCTGGACGGGGAACCCAGGGATGCCGGTGAGGAACTTACAATTGATATTGTACCCGGTGCATTAAAGGTGATGGTTGGCAGCGCCTATAATAAATAGTAGCATGGCAAAAAAGAACTACACAGGCATAATGTATTCTACCGATCCTGATTTTCAATACCAGGAAAGTGAAAGCGGTAACGTAAATACCTTGCCACCTCAACAGCAAAACTTAAAGATATACCTAGACAGAAAGGGCGGCAGTAAGCTGGTTACCCGTATTACCGGCTTTATAGGTACACCAACCGACCTTGAAGCACTTGGCAAAAAACTGAAGGCCAAGTGTGGCGTAGGCGGCTCAGCTAAAGATGCTGATATACTTATACAAGGCGACTTTAGAGATAAGGTACTCACCTTACTACTTGCGGATGGTTACAAAGCAAAGAAAGCTGGCGGGTAATACATTGATTCGTAATTTGTGGCTTTGCCAAATTTAATTTCGTATTTTAGTGCAATAGAATTAGCAGGAATAAGTTTTACACTAACAAAAAACAACTTAGTGTAAAAACAACTTAAAGTGCCTGTTGTTCAATGTGTACCAATATTTATAACTAAGTAATTAGGTATAAGCGTAAAGGAGTAACTGTACTTTAGACACTATTATATCACTTTAGTTACATACTTTTTATAGGTCAATGTTTGCTATTATTAAAAAAAATGGGTTTCATTGTAAAAAATTATTTAGCAAAAACACAATTTTTATAGCTGTTCACGTTAAGTATTACCAATTTATAAACGTTTAGGGTGCTTGTATTAAGTTATCATAAACAATTAGAGAAAAAGTTTTTTTAATTCATTTAAATTCTATTTTTGTTATTCGCTAAAAACGCACACATTTTTATTAACTTATATTATAAACAAAACGAAAACTAAAAATTAAAAGTAATGGCAAACGCACCAACAAAACCAACTACCCCTGTAAAGAAAGAAAGCTCAAGTGCATCGGGCGCATTTGCATCTTTAACTATACCTATCTGTATCGTGGTAGCTATTTTGATCTTCATTTTCATCCTGGGTGACGCTAGTCACTACAAAGGTGGCGATCCTGCTAACGAGCCTTCAGATATCTACGGAACTGTACACAAAGGTGGTGTTATCGTACCACTTATCATGTCTTACCTGTTAATGGTTATCACTTTCTCTGTAGAGCGTTTCGTGGTTATCAACAAAGCAGCAGGTACCGGTAGTGTAGAGGCTTTCGTAAAAAGAATCCAGTCTTTCCTTAACACCGGCAACATCGAAGCTGCAAGCGCAGAGTGCGACAAGCAAAAAGGTTCAGTAGCTAACGTTATCAAATCAGGTCTTAAAAAATACCGTGAAATGGAGCTTGAGCCAAACCTGGACGTTGACCAGAAAACTCTTGCTATCCAGAAAGATATCGAAGAAGCGACTGCTCTTGAAATGCCAATGTTAGAGCAAAACCTTACCATTATCGCTACCCTGGTATCTGTAGGTACATTAACAGGTCTGTTAGGTACTGTAATCGGTATGATCGGTGCATTCGCTACACTGGCAGCATCAGGTGCTCCTAACCAGGCTGAGCTTTCTTCACACATCTCTGAAGCATTGATTAACACTGCATTAGGTATTGGTACATCAGCTATCTCTATCGTAATGTACAACATCTTTACTTCAAAAATCGACAAGTTGACTTATGCTATTGACGAAACTGGTTTCAGCATCGTTCAAACATTCGCTGCTTCTCACAAGAATCAAAGATAATTTAGAATAAAAGAAGGCTATTTTCCGATATAGCAAAATAAAATTCGGAATTACTTGTTTTTTTAAATTATTATTTTTTAAATTTGTACCATGGCAAGAGTAAAAGTACCAAGAAAGAGCACCCACATAGACATGACGGCTATGTGTGATGTGGCCTTCCTGCTGCTTACCTTCTTTATATTAACAGCAAAGCCAAGGACCGAGGACCCTGTTCCGGTTGACGTTCCTGGTGCAGCTGTGGAAATACCAGTACCTGACGATAATACGCTGATGCTTACTATCGGTAAAGGCAAAGTGTTTTTTAGTGTTGACGGAAGCGATATCCGCAAGGCAACGCTTGAGCAAATGGGCGAGAAATACAATGTAAACTTTACTCCTCAGGAAAAAGCAACATTTGCTTCTCTACCAGTATTTGGTGTGCCGATCAACCAGCTTCAGAGTTTCCTGAGAATGGATGTTGATCAGCGTAAAGCATTCCAGCAACCAGGTATCCCTAAAGACACAACAAATGCAAACGAGTTGTCAGACTGGATCCGCGAAGCGCGCAAAGCAAATGCAGCATTGCATAACAAGCCGCTTTATGTTACCATTAAAGGAGATAACAAGGAAGAATACCCAACCATCAGGACGGTGATCACTATTCTAACGAAACAAAAAAATAACAAGTTCGCGCTTATTACTACTGTAAGGGCGGCACCTAAAAAATAACCCGAAATGGCAGAATTAGATACCTCCAGCGGGGGTGGCAAAAAAGGCGGGAAAGTTAGGACCAAAAAGGCGTCGACACGTGTAGATTTAACTGCAATGGTTGACCTGGCATTTTTGCTGATCACTTTCTTCATGCTTACAACCACCCTTGCTAAGCCTAAGGCAATGGATTTGGCCATGCCTGATAAGGACGAAAAGACCAAGGATGAATTACCTGTTGCGGCTTCACGATCAATGACGCTTTTATTAGGCGCTAACAACAAAGTGGAGTGGTTTATTGGTGTACCCGGTGAAACGCCGCCAACTACAGAAGGTTACGGCAAAGACGGTTTACGTAAAACACTGCTTGATAAAGGCAGGGAGATACAGCAGTCTACCGGTAAATACATGGTAGTGCTTATTAAGCCAAGCGACAAATCAAACTACAAGAATGTAGTTGACGCGATTGACGAAATAAACATTGCAGGTGTAAAATCATATGCTATTATAGATATCACACAGCCCGAAATTGAGTTGTTGAAACGTGATGGCAACTATTAATAACACTAATAATAAATAACGTTAAAACTATGTTAGGATCAAAGTTAGACATACTTAATCAGCAGTGGATCGACGTTGTTTTTACCGGCCGTAACAAAGCTTATGGTGCATACGAACTACGAAAAGATAACCCTCGCCATACAAACAGGGCTCTTATTATAGGTGTTGTAGCATTCGTTTTTCTTATTTCGTTAAAAACCATCATCAACAAGATCGAGGGATTTATCCCTAAAGCTACTGAAAAGGTAAAGGTAACCGAAGTTGTGTTACCTCCGCCGCCAGTAAACAAGGAAGTTAAACCACCACCACCGCCACCAGAGCCACCTAAACCAAAGGTTGACCAGGTGCGTTTCCCTCCTTTGGTTGTGAAACATGACGATGAGGTGCGTGAGAAAGAACCGCCAACCGTTAAAGAGCTTGAAGTAGCTGACCCTGGACAAAAAGACCAGAAAGGTGACCCGAATGCTGATATCCGTATTGAGGAGCCGGTTGGTAACTCTGACGTGAAACAAGTGGTAGAAGAGAACCCTAACCAGATCTTCACCGCGGTAGAAAAACAACCAGGTTTCCCTGGTGGTGATGCTGCCTTCGGTAAATATCTTGGTAAAGCTATCCACTACCCGGCAATTGCAAGAGAAAACAATGTTCAGGGCCGCGTTATCCTTACTTTCGTTGTGGAAAGAGATGGATCGTTAACTGACATCAAAGTTGTAAGAGGTATTGGCAGCGGTTGCGACGAAGAAGCAGTACGTGCATTAAAGGCATCGCCTAAATGGACTCCTGGTATTCAAAACGGTCGCCCAGTACGTGTTCAGTACAGTGTACCGGTAGCATTCTCGCTGGCATCTGAAGAATAAAGTAATGTCATTAAATAATAATGAAGAGCAAAAATCGCCCAAAAGGCGGTTTTTGCTTATTTTAGGCGGAGTGGTATTCGTAGGGCTGTTCACAATGGGCTTATTGCTTATTGTATGGAACGGCTTCTTACCACAGCTTCCGAAACCGCAGCGGACTATTTTCGGCGCAGTTGTAATACTATACAGTATACTGCGTTTCTCAAGGTATTTACGTAAAGACCCAAATGAAAGATAGTATAAGAGTTATATTGAGCAGCGTAGCTCTTTTGCTTTTTACTTTACCTGCATGTAAGCAGAAGAGTGATAAAAATGGCGTTGTTTTAGACGGTTTTACCACCGGGAAGGCAATATTTGCATGTGACGAGTCGTTTTCTCCTATTGTAGGCGAGGAGCAATATGTTTTTAAAGCGCTTTTTCCTGAAGCAAATCCTGTAATTAATTACTTACCAGAGGGGCAGGTACTTGACCAGTTGCTGAACGATAAGGTAAGAGTTGCTATTATGTCTCGCGAATTGGACACAGCAGAAGCCGGTGTACTTAAGCGCCGTAAGCTGCCGCCTGACATTAACAAGTTTGCTATTGACGCAGTTGCCGTTATTGTAAACCAGGCATCAACAGACACACTGATATCAGTGAACGAAATTAAAGCGATGTTAAATGGCAAAGGCAAAGCCGATAAAAGCATCGTATTTGACAATCCGAACTCAAGTTTGGTAAGGTATTTGAAGGAACTATCTGGAAACAGCGAGTTCAAACAAAAAAATATTTACGCTCTGAAATCTAATAAAGAGGTTATTAAATATGTTGCTAGCCATCCTGATGCAATTGGCATAACAGGGTTTGCCTGGCTTAATGACCCGGATAAGGACTACGCTGAGGCTGTTGATCAGGTTAAAATAGTTGGTGTGAAGGACGAGAGCAGCAAGACCTCACCCAAGGAATATTTTAAACCTTCGCAGGAAACGCTTGTCCAACAAACGTATCCGCTAAGCAGGTCGCTGTATATAATTGACTGCACAGGCAGAAAAGGTTTAGGAGCTGGATTTGCATCATTTTTAGCCAGCGAACGCGGACAACGGATTATATTAAAATCGGGCCTGCTGCCTGATTCTATCCCGCCGAGGGAAATAAACATAACACATTAAACTATACATAACTATTAGAAGCTAAGATGAAAATGATCAGTAAAATAAGCAAGCTAGCATTAGCGCTTTCGTTATTTGGGTCATCGGTTTTTGCGCAGAGTTTAGACGACGCCAAGAAAGCGATTGACGCCGAACAATACCAAAAGGCTAAGTCTATGCTAAAGAACTTGACCGTTACCCAATCCTCTAAAGACGAGAACTTCTTTTATCTGGGCTGGGTGTATTTATTGCAGGACTACAGCGACTCTGCTAAAACAGTATTTAACAAAGGTATTGCCGTAAATCCAAAATCAGCACTTAACTATGCTGGCCTTGGCGCTGCAGCTTTGGTAGATAAAGACCGCGCTACTGCTACTAACAACTTTAACCAGGCAGTGACCTTAGCAGGTAAAAACAGCAAACCTTACGTTTATATGGGCGAAGCTTATTTGCTTAATCCGGTTAACGATAAAGTAAGCGCTGCTGATGCTAACGCTGCTATTGCAATTTTGAACAAAGGCAAGGCTATTAACCCTAAAGATGCTGAGCTTTTAATTGCCTTGGGCGATGCTTACCGCTCGCAGTTGAAAAGTAACGAGGCATATGAAAACTATGCTGCTGCAACGGCACTGGATCCAAAATCGGCCCACGCTAAAGTAGCTACAGGTGTACTTTGGAAATTTGCCAACAACTTTGAAGATTCTGAGAAGCAATTTCAGGAAGCATTAGCCATCGACCCTAACTATGGACCTGCTTACCGCGAATGGGCTGAGACTGACGCACGTTGGGCCTTAACAGATCCTAAGATGGCTTCTGTGAAAATTAAACAAGCTACTGATAACTATCGTAAGTTTTTATCACTTACTGATATGTCTGAAGATTCACGCTTGCGTTACGCCGACTTTTTGGCCTATGCAGGTGATTGGAAATCGCTACAGACAGAAGCCAACGAGCTGGCAAAATCTTCAAAGAACTTGAGGGTTTACCGTTACCTGGCTTACGCTGCTTACGAGAACAAGGATTATCCGTCTGCATTAACAGCAATGAACACCTGGATCACTAAAGCAGATGCTAAACGTGTTATCCCACGTGACTACGTTTACCTTGGTAAAATACAGATCGCTTCTGGTCAGGATTCTTTAGGTGTAAACGCTTTACGCAAAGCAGCTACACTTGATAGCACTCAGGCAGACGTTTATTTGGAAATCGGTAAGTCGCTTTACACTAAAAAGAAATATTTGGAAGCAGCAGAAGCTTACAAGTCATACATCAGCAAATCACGTAAGGTTACCCTTAATGATTATCTGCAGGAAGGCTTTAGCTACTACAAGGCGTTTACAGATCAGTACTACAGCACAGCAAAGCCAAAGCCGGTAGCAGATACTACTTTGTTAACTAAAGCAGACAGTGCTTTCCATTACATACAAACAAAAGCTTCTGCACCACTGCCAATTGTGGCCCTTTACCAGGCACGTGCAAACGACTTTAAAGAAACAGATCGTAACACTACAAAAGGGCTGGCTAAGCCTTACTACGAACAGTTTATTCAGTTACAAACCGCTAAAGGGGTAACTGAAGCTGATAAGTCGTACATGGCCGAAGCTTATGCTTACCTGGGCTCATATTATGAGTTCAAGGAAAAAGACGACGCTAAGGCGGGAGAAAATTACACCAAAGCCCGTGAATTCGATCCAGCTAATAAACAAGCTGCCGCTTACTTCCAGCGTAAAGGTGGAGCTAAAGGCAAATAATTTAGAGCTTTAATAAAGTGAAAAGCCCCTTGAAAAAGGGGCTTTTTTATTGTTTAGCCATTTGTATATTTGCAGCATGGAATTACAAAGTACATCGGTTGATTACCTGCCAATTATATTCCAGATGCTGGTGGCGTTAGGGTTTGTGTTTACCACAATGTTTGTTACGCACAAAATTGGGCCTAAACGCGAAACCAAGGACAAGCTTACACCATTTGAATCGGGCATAGAGGTTGTGGGTAACGCCCGCACGCCAATGTCCATTAAATACTTCCTTGTAGCTATACTATTTGTATTGTTTGATGTGGAGGTGATATTTATGTACCCGTGGGCAGTGAACTTTCGCAATCTTGGTAAAAATGGCCTTATAGAAATGTTCATTTTTATGGCAACATTACTAGCCGGCTTCATCTACGTTATCAAGAAAAAAGCGCTTGATTGGGATTAGTTTAGACTGATTCTAAATATTGACGGCGCTATTCCCAATGTGCTTGTTACAACGTATTTTGTTTAAATTTGCATAATCAGCAAAGCTGATGAATTTATACATTTTCGATTAAAATTCATGAGTGATATTCAATTAGTTGACGCTCCGGCAGGTGTAGAAGGGCAAGGATTTTTTGCTACGTCGTTAGACAAGGCAATAGGGCTGGCGCGTGCAAACTCATTATGGCCACTGCCCTTTGCAACCTCATGCTGCGGCATTGAGTTTATGGCAACCATGGCATCACACTACGATCTTGCGCGCTTTGGTGCTGAGCGTATCAGTTTTTCACCCCGCCAGGCAGATCTGTTGATGGTTATGGGTACCATATCTAAAAAGATGGGGCCTGTACTTAGGCAGGTTTATTTACAAATGGCAGAACCACGTTGGGTGATGGCTGTTGGCGCTTGCGCTTCTAGCGGCGGTATATTTGATACGTATTCGGTTTTGCAGGGGATAGACGAAGTTATTCCGGTTGATGTATATGTACCGGGTTGCCCTCCACGCCCCGAGGCCATCATTGATGGTTTTATGGCAATACAAAAGCTGGTGCAAACAGAAAGTTCCCGCCGCCGTAACGAACCAAAATATCAGGAACTTTTAGCTAAATACGGAATACAATAATGGGTAAGATAGCTAACCAAGTTCTTGTAGAAAAACTTGCTGGTCGTTTTGGAGACCAGGTAATGCCGCTAAACCAGGATTTTGGCCTGCTAGCGGTGGAAACAACTAAAGAGCTGATAACGGACGTGCTTGCTTATTTAAAGCAGGACGAAGAGTTGAAGTTCATATTCCTGACAGATATTACAGCTATCCATTATCCTGAGTTGGAGAAGTCGATAGGTGTTATCTATCATTTACATAGCCTTACTACTAACACCCGTATTTGTGTAAAGGTGTTCTTGACGGCTGACAACGTTCACATGCCTACTGCAACCAACTTGTGGGAGGGTGCTAACTGGATGGAGCGCGAGACATACGACTTTTTTGGTGTAGTGTTTGACGGCCATCCGGATTTACGCCGGATATTGAATGTTGATGATATGACGGTATTTCCTATGAGGAAAGAGTTCCCGTTAGAGGATCCTAACCGTATTGATAAGAAAGATTACTTTTTCGGAAGATAACATATAAGATGCAGAATCATCCTGTTTTTACTGACAACGATCCGCAGACCGAGTATTCCACACTTAACCTTGGCCCAACCCACCCGGCAACGCATGGGGTATTCCAGAATGTGTTACAGATGGATGGCGAGCGTATTGTTAACGGCGTATCAACAATCGGCTACATACACCGCGCTTTCGAAAAAATTGCCGAGCACAGGCCTTTTTACCAGATCACACCGCTTACTGATCGTCTGAACTATTGTTCGTCGCCCATTAACAATATGGGATGGCACATGACCGTTGAGAAGCTTCTGGGCATTACTATTCCAAAACGTGTTGATTACATGCGAATCATCATTATGGAGTTGGCCCGTATTACCGACCACATTATTTGCAACTCGATATTAGGTGTAGATACAGGAGCCTTAACAGGCTTTACCTACATGATGCAGTATCGCGAGTCGGTATATGAAATTTACGAGGAAATATGTGGATCGCGCCTTACAACCAACATTGGTCGTATAGGTGGGTTCGAGCGTAATTTCAACAAGATAGCTTTTGACAAGATCCGCAAGTTTTTAAAGGACTTTAATTATGGTTTAAAGGAGTTTGAAAACTTGTTTAACCGTAACCGTATATTTGTAGACCGTACACGTGGTGTAGCCGCCGTTACTGCCGAAACTGCATTGAACTATAGCTGGACCGGCCCTATTTTGCGTGCCGCCGGTGTTGACTACGATGTACGTGCGATGGAACCATATTCATCTTACGAGGAGTTTGACTTTGAGGTACCGGTGGGGGACAATGGCGATGTTTATGCCCGTTTCCTGGTGCGTAACGAAGAGATGTGGCAAAGCATGCGACTGATAGAACAGGCGCTTGATAAAATAGAAAAAGAATCACCAGAAATATTTCATGCGGATGTGCCGGAATTTTACCTGCCGCCAAAACAGGAAGTATACAACAACATGGAAGCTTTGATCTATCACTTCAAAATTGTGATGGGTGAAGTTGACACTCCTAATGCAGAAGTTTACCATGCGGTAGAAGGTGCTAATGGCGAACTTGGATTTTACCTGGTTAATGATGGAGGCCGCTCGCCTTACCGCCTGCATTTCCGTAGGCCTAGTTTCATTAACTACCAGATGTATGCGCCAATGAGCCAGGGGATGTTGTTATCTGACGCGATTATAAACATGAGTAGTTTAAATGTTATAGCCGGAGAATTAGATGCTTAGCGTACAAGAAACCAGCGCGCCGGTAAACTTTTCACCGGAGCTGATAACGAAATTTGACGACGTAGTTAGCCGTTATCCTCAAGGAAAGCAAAAATCTGCTTTATTGCCTATACTGCACCTTGTACAGGCCGAGTTTGGCTGGGTAAGTCCGCCGGCAATGGATAAAGTAGCGGCCTACCTGGATATACAACCTATAGAGGTTTATGAGGTTGCCTCTTTTTACACCATGTATTTTTTAAAGCCGCAAGGCAAGTACATGCTCGAAGTATGCCGTACAGGCCCATGCGAAGTAGTTGGCGCAAGCAAGATTATTGATCATGTAGAGCAAACATTAGGTGTTAAAGAAGGCGACGTAACTGCGGATGGTTTATTTAGCTGGCGTGGCGTTGAGTGCCTTGCTGCCTGTGGTTATGGCCCGGTATTGCAAATAGGTCCTGAATATACTTTTTACGAGAATTTAACAAACGAGTCGGTAGATACTTTGATTGCCGATTTCAGAAGAAAGGCTGGCAACTAACATGGGACGTAAGCTTTTACTCGAACATATAAACGTACCTGGCATTAATACATTTGATGTGTATCGCTCTAAAGGCGGCTATGCATCGGTAGAAAAGGCCCTTAAGACCCTTACACCTGAAGAAGTTGTAGAAGAGGTTAAGAAATCAGGCTTACGCGGTCGTGGCGGTGCGGGTTTCCCTACCGGCATGAAGTGGAGCTTTCTGGCAAAACCAGAAGGTGTAGCGCGTTACCTGGTGTGTAACGCAGATGAGTCTGAACCCGGTACTTTTAAAGACCGTTACCTGATGACGCATATCCCTCACCTTTTGATAGAGGGTATGATAGTAGCAAGCTACGCGCTGGGTGCCAAAACATCATACATCTACGTTCGTGGCGAAATGATGCCGCAGATACGCATCCTTGAAAAAGCAATTGCTGAAGCTAAAGCAAAAGGCTTTTTAGGTGCTAATATTTTGGGCACCGGTTACGACCTTGAACTTTACGTTCAACCGGGAGGCGGCGCATACATTTGCGGTGAAGAAACTGCTTTGCTGGAGTCATTGGAAGGAAAGCGTGGTAACCCGCGCATTAAGCCACCATTTCCGGCTATTGCTGGTTTATATGGTTGCCCAACTGTAGTGAACAATGTTGAATCGATAGCTGCTGTAGTACCAATCATTAACGAAGGTGGAGAAGAGTACGCTAAAGTTGGTATTGGCCGGAGCACTGGTACCAAGTTGATATCTGCAGGAGGCAATCTTAAACGCCCGGGAGTATATGAGATTGAACTTGGGGTACCTGTAGAAGAATTTATATACGGTGATGAATATTGCCAGGGCATAGCTAACGGCAAACGCCTGAAGGCGGTAGTTGCAGGTGGTTCATCTGTTCCGATTTTACCGGCTAACCTGATCTTGAAGACCATCAATAACGAAAGCCGTTTAATGAGCTATGAGTCGTTGGCTGATGGTGGTTTTGCAACCGGCACCATGATGGGCTCAGGCGGCTTCATCGCTTATGACGAAGACCAGTGTATTGTGCGCAACACCTGGAACTTTGCAAGGTTTTATCACCACGAAAGCTGCGGGCAGTGCTCGCCGTGCCGAGAAGGTACCGGCTGGATGGAGAAAGTTCTTCATCGCCTTGAATTTGGCCATGGTAAGCTTAGCGACATGGACTTGTTGGTAGACGTTAGCAAGAAGATAGAAGGTAATACCATCTGTCCGCTTGGAGACGCAGCAGCATGGCCGGTGGCCAGCGCTATACGCCACTTCAGGGACGAATTTGAATGGCATGTAACCAATGCCTATGAGGTGACAACAAGGAATTACGGACTGGCACACTATGCAGACCCGCTGCCACTGCTGGAAAAAGCAGAGGCATAAAGGAGGAATTTCAATGAAGGTTACAATAGACAACATATCAATAGAAGTAGAGCCGGGCACAACCATACTAAATGCCGCAAGGATGATAGGTGGCGACATTGTTCCGCCTGCTATGTGTTACTACTCCAAGCTGGAAGGTAGTGGTGGTAAATGCCGTACCTGCCTGGTAAAGGTGAGCAAAGGTTCTGAAAAAGATCCACGCCCGATGCCTAAACTGGTTGCTAGTTGCCGTACAACGGTAATGGATGGCATGGAGGTACAAAATATAACATCTCCTGAAGTTATTGAAGCTCGTAAGGGCGTTGTGGAGATGCTTTTGATCAATCACCCGCTGGACTGCCCGGTTTGCGACCAGGCAGGCGAATGCCACTTGCAGGATCTTGGCTACGAGCACGGCGCTGCCAAAACCCGTTATGAATTTGACCGCCGTACGTTCGAAAGGATAGACATTGGCGACAAAATACAGCTGCATATGACGCGCTGTATATTGTGCTACCGTTGCGTTTTCACAGCCGATCAGATCACTGATCACCGTATACATGGCATCCTGAACAGGGGAGACCACTCGGAAATATCAACTTATATCCAAAAAGCGGTTGATAATGACTTCAGCGGAAATATTATTGATGTATGCCCTGTAGGAGCATTAACAGATAAGACCTTCCGTTTTAAAAACCGTGTGTGGTTTACCAAGCCTGTAGAAGCACATCGCGATTGCGACAAATGCTGCGGCAAAGTAACCTTGTGGTATAAGGGTGAAGATGTGCTGAGGGTTACCGCACGTAAGGACGAATACGGTGAGGCAGAAGAATTCATTTGTAACACCTGCCGTTTTGATAAAAAGAAAACTAGTGATTGGGTTATAGAAGGGCCTCGTAAGATTTCTAATAAATCGGTTATCAGCGCAAATCACTACGATACGCTTAAGCCGTTGCCGGTGGTTAAAACCAATCCGTTACTGCAGCAGGCCAATAAAGAACAATTTGAAAGGGAGACACGCCTCTAATGGAACTAACAGATATAGCCATTAAATTCGGGCTTATTATAGTTATTTTTTTAATAAGCCTTGTTATCGCCATGTATTCTACCTATGCCGAGCGTAAGATAGCGGCATTTTTTCAGGACAGGATAGGGCCAAACCGTGCCGGTCCATGGGGTATTCTGCAACCGCTTGCAGATGGTGGTAAAATGTTCCTGAAAGAAGAAATTATTCCTACAAACGCAACGCCATTCCTGTTCATAGTTGGCCCCTCTCTGGCTATTTTAACAGCTTGTATCGGCTCTGCGGTTATACCGTGGGGACAAAACCTGGTGGTGAATGGCAAGAGCATTCCATTGCAAGTTACTGATATAAACGTGGGTATATTGTACATCTTCGGTGTTGTATCCCTTGGTGTTTACGGCGTTATGATAGGTGGTTGGGCGTCAAATAACAAATATTCTTTGTTGGGTGCTATACGTGCTGCATCGCAAAACATCAGCTACGAAATTTCCATGGGCCTTAGCATTATTGCTTTGTTATTGGTTACAGGCACTTTAAGCCTGGGCGAAATAGCGCAGCAGCAGCATGGCTTTTGGGCAAATGGCTGGTTTACATGGAATTTCTTTAAGCAGCCATTAGGCTTCTTATTATTTCTGGTGTGTGCTTTTGCCGAAACCAACCGTACACCTTTTGACCTTCCAGAGTGTGAAACAGAACTTGTGGGTGGGTACCATACCGAGTATTCGTCTATGAAGCTTGGCTTTTACCTATTCGCGGAATACATTAATATGTTTGTTTCGTCGGCAGTAATGGCAACCCTTTATTGGGGTGGTTACAACTACCCGGGAATGGATTGGGTTGCTGCGAACGCTGGGCCAAATATTTCTGTAATATTAGGAACAGTGCTGTTGTTTGGCAAAGTATTCATGTTCATTTTCTTCTTCATGTGGATACGCTGGACAATCCCGCGTTTCCGTTATGACCAGTTGATGGATTTGGGCTGGAAAGTGCTTATACCGCTGGCTATAGCTAACATTGTTATTACCGGTATAGTTATTACCTTTTTATAAGAGCAGGTAAATGGAATCATTAAGTAATAAAAAGAAAGTTTTAGAGGTAAAGCCACTCAATTTTTGGGAGAAGGCCTACCTGCCGGCTATAGCAAAAGGGCTCAGTATCACCATGAAGCACTTTTGGAAAAAGCCTGTAACTATACAATACCCAGAACAGAAGCGTGAGTTCTCTGAAAACTTCAGGGGAATGCACTCACTTAAACGTGACGAAGAAGGACGTGAGCGTTGTACAGCTTGCGGGTTATGTGCACTATCATGCCCGGCAGAAGCTATTACAATGACTGCAGGTGAACGCCAGAAGGGTGAGGAAAACCTGTATCGTGAAGAGAAGTATGCCGCTGTTTATGAGATTAACATGCTGCGCTGTATATTTTGTGGCTTGTGCGAGGAAGCATGCCCTAAAGAGGCGATATACCTGGATGGTGATATTGTTCCGTCAGACTATCTACGTAAGGACTTTATTTACGGCAAGGATAAATTAGTAGAGCCACCTTTAAACCAATAACAAGAAGTTTTATACCTTTGCCCAGCCTTAAAAAGAGGCAAGGGTATTTGTAGAAGATAGATATGAGTACATTTTACGTCATTGCGTTTTTATCGATATTTTTCTCCATACTGGTTATTTCTGCAAAAAACCCGGTGCACAGTATTCTGTATCTTATACTCACCTTTTTTACTTTTACTATTCACTACATCTTATTGAACGCCCAGTTCCTGGCTATTGTAAACTTCATTGTATACATGGGAGCCATATTGGTGCTGTTCTTATACACGCTGATGCTTATCAACCTTAATAAGGAAGCTGAGCCTGTAAAACCTTTCCAAGTAAAACTGGCTGCCGTATTTGGTGGTGGTATTTTAGCGATTGCGCTGGTATCATCGTTAAAACTGGTAGGCGCGTCTGATCCGCTGGTTATCAAAAACCCGGGATTAGGATTGGTTAAAAATCTAGGTAAAGTATTGTTCAACGAGTTCTTACTGCCTTTTGAAGTTTCGTCCGTATTGCTGTTATCGGCAATGGTAGGCGCCGTTTTATTGGCTACAAAAGATCCTAAAGCAACCGCATAATGGAAAGTTTAACCCACGCAATTCACACGGTTCCGTTAAACCATTACATTCTTTTAAGCGCTATTATATTTTCTATCGGCGTAATGGGCGTGTTATTGCGCCGTAATGCAATAGTGATATTCATGTCTGTAGAGTTAATGCTGAATTCGGTTAACCTTTTATTGACCGCATTCTCCGTATATCGCGGCGACGCAGCAGGACAAGTATTTGTATTTTTTATTATGGCACTTGCTGCTGCGGAAGTTGCAGTGGGCTTGGCCATTATAGTGATGATATACCGGAACACAAATTCGATAGACATCAATGTCCTGAATCGTTTAAAGTGGTAAAGCACGCCTGTTCCTGAACAGGAGCGTTCGGCATAAAATAAATTTAAAAACTTCTGTTCCCTTCATGGGAATTATGGGGCGAATTATATGAACAATTTGATCTGGCTTATTCCTGTATTACCTCTGGCCGGTTTTGTAATAAACGGACTAGGACGTAACAGCTTATCTAAAGGCATTATTGGTACCATTGGCAGTTTGCTGGTGCTGGTGGCATTTGGATTAAGCCTTGCGGCATTCTTCCAGATAAAATCTTCCGGTGTCCCCATTAACGTTACTGTATTTGATTGGATCAGCGTAGGAAGCTTTAAAATTCCATTCTCTTTCCTGGTTGATCAGTTAAGCTCTATTATGTTGCTGATCATCACTGGTGTAGGTTTCTTAATTCACCTTTACTCTGCAGGTTACATGCATGACGATGCTGGCTTTGGCAAGTTCTTCGCTTACCTGAACCTGTTTGTGTTTTTTATGCTGCTTTTAGTAATGGGCAGTAACTACGTGGTTATGTTCATCGGCTGGGAAGGTGTGGGGCTTTGCTCATACCTGCTTATTGGCTTTTGGTATACTAATGGCGCCTATTCTGATGCTGCTAAAAAGGCATTTATAATGAACCGCATAGGTGACCTCGGGTTCCTGTTAGGTATATTCCTTTTAGCTAAAGAGTTTAACAGCACTTCTTTTCAGGAGATATTCCCTAAAGTGGGTGGCATGCCACGGGGGCATTTATACTTTACCGTAGTTACACTGCTGTTGTTTATTGGCGCGGTCGGTAAATCGGCACAGTTGCCGCTGTTCACCTGGTTGCCCGATGCGATGGCCGGCCCAACACCAGTATCAGCGCTTATACATGCTGCAACCATGGTTACAGCGGGTATTTACATGATAGCACGGTCTAACATCTTGTTCAGCATGGCGCCTGACACTATGGAGGTAATAGCTATCATTGGATTAGCAACTGCTTGCTTTGCTGCCCTTATTGCACTTACACAAACAGACATAAAAAAGGTACTGGCGTATTCAACAGTATCTCAGTTAGGATATATGTTCCTGGGCTTAGGCGTTGGTGCTTATACCGGGTCATTCTTTCACGTGTTAACTCACGCATTCTTCAAAGCTTTGTTATTCCTTGGAGCTGGTTCCGTTATCCACGCTATGGGAGGGGAGCAGGACATGCGCAAAATGGGAGGATTAAAAGGCAAGATTAAAATAACCTTTATTACCATGCTGCTAGGCACTATAGCCATTGCTGGTATCCCTCCTTTCTCGGGGTTCTTTTCAAAGGACGAGATATTAGCTGCTGCTTTTGCGCATAGCACAACATTTTACGTAGTTGGTGTTATCACCGCCGGTCTAACATCGTTTTATATGTTCCGTATGATGTACTTGACGTTTTGGGGTAAATTCCGCGGAACGCACGAACAAGAACATCACCTGCATGAGTCCCCTGCAAGCATGACTATTCCGTTGATAGTACTTGCGGTACTTTCAGCCATTGCAGGTGCTATTGGTGTTCCTGCAGTTATGGGTGGCCATCATGAACTTGGCGCTTACCTTGCACCTGTATTTAAAGGCTCGGTTGCCTTGCTTGGTGAGCATGAGCTAAGCCACAGCACAGAATGGATACTAATGGCTGTATCAGTGGGTGTAGCAATACTTGCGCTGATTTATGCTTATGTTAAATACGTAAGCAATGCTCACGTGCCGGTTGCAGATGATCAGGAAAGGCCTGCATTATCCAACCTGTCTTACCACAAGTTTTATGTAGATGAATTGTATGATACAATCATCCGTAAGCCACTTGATGCTGCATCGGTATTCTTTTATAACATCATAGAAAAAAGCGGAATTGACGGCCTGGTAAACGGTTTAGGTAAAGGTACAGTAGAGGCAAGCAAAGGCCTGCGTCTGCTGCAAACAGGTAATGTAGGGTTCTACATATTCATGATGGTTATTGGCATTATCGCCGTTTTAGTATACAGTTTTGTTAAAATATAAGCCTGGTGCTTACAATATAAAATGACGGTTAGTATTTTACTTTTTTTACCGGTTTTAGCTGCTATAGTTGTTTCGTTTATCAAGAACGGATCTGCAAAGCATGCAGCCATGTTTTTTGCACTTGCAGAGCTTGCACTGGCGTTTTACTTCCTCAGCGGCTTTGTTGCCGACAAATCTATACAGTATGCTATCGATCTGCCGTGGATACCTAAATTTGGCATTTACTTTAGCGCCGGCATAGATGGTATCAGCATGGTTATGGTGCTGTTAACTACAGTGCTTGTGCCAATTATTATCCTGACCACCTATGAGCATCAGTATAAGAATGCAAATGCTTTTTACGCTTTGATATTGTTCATGCAGGCAGGTTTGCTAACGGTGTTTACAGCTTTAGATGGGTTCCTGTTTTATGTTGGATGGGAAGCCGCGTTGATACCGATTTATTTCATCTGTGCGCTGTGGGGCGGCGAGAACCGCATCCGCGTTAACCTGAAATTCTTTATTTATACCTTTGCAGGGTCACTATTTATGCTGGTAGGTATTATTTACCTGTACCTGCAAACGCCTAACAAGGTGTATGACATTCATGCATTTTATGATCTGGCCTTATCACCCGGCCAGCAGTCGTGGGTGTTCCTGGCCTTCTTTACAGCATTTGCTATTAAGATGCCCTTGTTCCCTTTTCATACCTGGCAACCGGATACTTACAGCGAAGCACCATCAGGCGGTACCATGATGCTTTCAGGTATTATGCTAAAAATGGGTATTTACGGCGTTATCCGCTGGATGATACCTAATGCACCGTTAGGCTTTTTACATTGGGTGAATACGGTCATGATACTTGCTATTATTGGCATTGTATATGCATCAATAATTGCCTTTAAACAAAAAGATGGTAAGCGCCTGGTAGCCTATTCTTCTATAGCACACGTTGGTCTTATAGCTGCGGGTATTTTTGCCTGGAACCTGGTGGGTATACAGGGTGCCTTAATACAAATGGTAAGCCATGGTATAAACGTAGTAGGAATGTTCTTTATATGGGATATTATAAGCCGCAGAATGAACACCCGTGATATAGACCAGTTGGGTGGCATTGCTAAAGTAGCTCCAAATTTTGCAATTGCATTCCTGATTATAACACTGGGTACAGTTGCATTGCCGCTTACTAATGGATTTGTTGGCGAGTTTCTTTTGTTAAAGAGTGTTTTTAGCTACGGTTTGTATTTCGCAGCTGTTGCTGGCCTTACCATAATCTTTGGTGCTGTTTATATGCTGAGAATGTACAAAGGGGTGATGCAAGGGCAGTTAAACGACCTTACAGCAACATTTACAGATATTAAAGGTTCAGAGAAGCTTGCGTTGGGTATTATTTGCGCGCTGATTATTGTTATTGGTGTTTATCCGCAGCCGCTTTTGCATATATCTGAAGCTGCCGCAAATCACCTTTTCAACGAGGTTAGTCATAAGTTTATGAATGCTAAATTTTAACATACAGATATAATAGAAATGACACCTTTAATTATCATATCTGTTTTACCGATAGTACTACTTTACCTCGGCTTGTTTAAAGCTCAAAAAGCCTTGTTGCCGGTTGCTATTATTGGTATGCTGGTTGCTATGGGCACAGCCATTGCAGCATGGACCACTCAAGATCAAGCACAGCCTATTTATAGCGGCATGCTGCTGTTCAACAACTTTTCTGTTGCCTTTACAGTAGTAAGCATCATATCTACCATATTGATTTTGATGCTTTCAAAAGGCTATTTTGAAAAGATAAGCGCACATGTTGCGGAGTACTATGCTATCATTCTATTCTCGCTTGCGGGAATAATAGTTATGGTAAGCTATCACA
Organism: Mucilaginibacter sp. 320_HR; assembly: GCF_059691875.1. Lineage (NCBI taxonomy): Bacteria > Pseudomonadati > Bacteroidota > Sphingobacteriia > Sphingobacteriales > Sphingobacteriaceae > Mucilaginibacter > Mucilaginibacter sp. 320_HR. Next base: position 463,894 of record NZ_JCAWAI010000003.1, on the reverse strand, counting down.
ACCTAACCATGCTGTTCATCGGTATTGAAATCATGTCAGTTAGTTTGTACATCCTTGCCGGCATTCGTAAAAACGATTTTGCCTCCAACGAAGCTGCTTTGAAGTACTTCTTAATGGGTGCCTTCTCAACCGGGTTCCTATTGTTCGGCATAACGCTTATTTACGGCTCAACAGGTTCTTTTGATTTGGATGCAATCCGTGACTGGATCGTAACGCACCCCCGCAAAGTTGATCCGCTGTTCTATACCGGTGTAATGCTTATTATAGTAGGCCTTTGTTTTAAAGTGGGCGCCGCACCATTCCACTTTTGGACGCCAGACGTTTATGAAGGTGCTCCTTCGCTCATTACCGCATACATGTCTACAGTTGTGAAAGCAGCAGGTTTTGCAGCGTTCCTTAGGCTGTTCTCAGCTTGTTTTGCCACCATTGCCGATTTCTGGGCACCTGTGCTAATGGTGATAACCATAATAACTTTGTTTATCGGGAATATCACGGCGCTTTACCAGCAAAGCTTTAAGCGAATGCTGGCGTTCTCCAGTATATCGCATGCCGGATACTTGCTTTTTGCTATAGTAGCATTGGGTGCCGCTTCTGCAAACTCAGTATTTGTTTATGCTACAGCATACTCTATCGCATCAATAATCGCATTTGGAGCACTGGTGCTGGTAAGGCAGCAAACCGGGACTGACGATTTTGAGGGTTTTAATGGTCTGGCCGGCAAAAACCCGTTTCTAGCGTTTGTACTTACAATCAGCATGCTTTCCCTTGCGGGGATACCATTGACTGCAGGCTTCATGGGTAAGTTCTACATGTTTTCAGGTGCATTACTTCAATACAGGTACTGGTTGGTGATCATAGCTGTAGTAAACGCTATTATAAGCATCTTCTACTACTTTAGGGTTATAGTAGCCATGTATTTCCGCCCTGCGGAACGTACAGAAGTAGTAGTTCCGGCATACTACAAGTTTGTATTAGGCTTCTCTGCTTTAGCTACCATAGTGATAGGGGTTTACCCTACCCTGGTATCTAGCCTTATTTAATTTTGCTTGAAAGCATTTTTCCATTAATATTTGTAGTTTTACAGATATAGTTGATGGAGAACTTTTGGGAATACCTGCGCACTTTAACAGATGCACAATCCATTATTAGCAGTGGCGGTTTTTACTTGCTGCTTATTGTGGTTTTTGCGGAAACCGGCTTGTTTTTCGGGTTCTTTCTTCCCGGCGACTATCTGCTGTTTTTAGCTGGGATACTTAGTGCCGCCGGTATCATACAAGTGCCGGTTTACGTATTGGTTCTTTCATTGATTGCTGCAGGCATCTTGGGCAACTTTACAGGCTATTGGTTTGGTTATCGAACGGGGCCTGTTTTGTTCAGTAAGAATGATTCGTTGTTCTTCAAGAAGCGCTATATCGTAGTTGCCGAAGAGTTTTACGCAAAATATGGTGGAATGGCCCTCATCTTAGGAAGATTTTTCCCGATAGTTAGGACTTTTGCCCCTATATTTGCAGGTGTTGTTAAAGTGGATATTAAAAAATTTACTTTATACAATATCATTGGCAGTGTTGCATGGGTAACCACGTTAACACTGGCTGGTTATTTTTTGGGCCGCAGGTTCCCGCAACTAAAAGATTACCTGCAATATATAGTACTAGGATTAATAATTATAACAACAGTGCCGCTGATTTTTGCTTTTGTCAAAAAGAAGATTTCGGGCGGCAACGAAACAAATAAAAACAACATCTAAACTGCATGAGCACCCTACACCCATGGCACCAGGTTTCTCCTGGTGAAAACATTCCTGAGATTGTAAACGCGATAATTGAAATACCAAAAGGCTCAAAAGCCAAATATGAAATTGACAAAGATTCAGGCTTGTTAAAACTTGACCGTGTTTTGTTTTCATCTGTGATGTACCCTGCTAATTATGGTTTTATACCACAAACATATTGTGACGATAAAGATCCGCTTGATATTTTAGTACTTTGCTCTATAGACGTTTTCCCAATGTCTATTATTGAAGCTAAAGTGGTAGGGGTAATGCACATGGTAGATAACGGCGAACAAGACGATAAGATTATTGCCGTAGCAAAGAACGATATGTCTGTTAACTACATTAACGATCTTAACGAATTGCCGCCACATGCCATGACCGAGATCGTTCGTTTCTTTAAAGATTATAAAAAACTGGAAGGTAAGAATGTAACTATTGAGCATTTGCTTGGTGTGCGTTATGCCCATAAAGTTATATCTGAAAGTATGGATCTCTATAAATCCACTTTCCCTGTTTACCAAGCGTAATTTTAATGGGCCCCGAGCATTACGAAATAAGTGTATTTTATATTATAGCCACCATTTTTTTGGTGCTTCTGAATGGGTTTTTTGTTGCCGCGGAGTTCGCCATGGTGCGTGTCCGCGGTTCGCAAATTGAAATTAAAGCAAAGTCTGGCAGCGGCGTAGCAAAGGTAGCACGCGGTATATTACATAATTTGGATGGCTATTTAGCCGCCACGCAACTCGGTATTACCATTGCTTCACTTGCGTTAGGTGTAGTGGGCGAAGAAGTTGCTACTAACATAGTGATAAGAGCATTTCTGGCGGTAGGCATAACACTATCACCTGGCTTTATCACAGCCAGCCATGTGCTTGCATTTGCAACAATTACAATTTTACATATTGTATTTGGAGAGTTAGCCCCTAAATCGATCGCTATTCAAAAGTCAGTTCGTACAACGTTAGCGGTTTCGTTACCGTTAAGAGGATTTTTTATAGCAGCAAGGCCATTTATCTGGGTACTTAATGGTTTCGCTAACCTGATTTTAAAAGCCTTTGGCATCGCTAATGTAGAGGGTGGTGAAACACATCATTCATCAGAAGAATTGCAATATTTGTTGGAGCAAGGCAAGGAAACCGGCGCCATTGATTCTAACGAGCACGAGTTGATACAAAACGTATTCGACTTCAACGAGCGCGTGGTAAAGAACATTATGGTGCCTCGCACCAAAATACAGGGTATAGAATTAGATACGCCTAAGGCGGAGCTGCTAGAAATGCTGGTTACCGAGGGGTATTCCCGCATGCCTGTGTACGATGAAGTGATTGATAAAATTGTAGGTATTGTGCACGCCAAAGATGTACTGCCTCTATTAGTAAAGGGTGATGACATAGTGTTGAAGGATATTATGCGGAAACCTTACTTCATCCCGGAAACAAAAAAGATTAACGACCTGATGGCCGAACTGCAGCAAAAGCGCATACAAATAGCAATTGTGAGCGACGAGTTTGGTGGTACAGCAGGTATGGTTACCCTTGAAGATATTGTTGAGGAGCTTGTTGGCGAGATACAAGACGAGTTTGACGAGGAAAAGCCAATTGTAGAAAAAATAACCGAACGCGAGTTTGTAGTTAACGCTCTTGCCCCTATTTACGACGTAAACGAGCATCTTCCGCATGACTTACCCGAAGATGGAGATTTCGATACAGTATCCGGATGGTTGGGCGACATTTTTGGTAAGATACCCGACGTTGGCGAGCAAAAAGAATCTAATGGCTACAATATAACAGTACTTAAAAAGTCTGATCAGAACATTGAATCCGTTAAATTAGAGCTGTTAATAAATGAGGAGGATGCGGTAGACCTGCACTAGTAACACAAGCTATGCATTTGTTTTACACGCCTGATATCGACCCTAAATTATCCCAATACTTTTTAACCGAGGAAGAAAGCAAGCACGCCATACGTGTATTAAGGCTTGTTGTAGGCGATCTGGTTACTTTGATTGATGGTAAAGGCGGGTTATATAGCGCCGAGATAAAGGACCCACATCCAAAGCGGACAATCCTGCACATCAACTCTGTTGAATTAAACTATCAAAAGCGAAACCACTACCTCCATATAGCCATTGCGCCTACAAAGAATATTGAGCGAACCGAATGGTTCCTTGAAAAGGCAACAGAAATAGGTATTGATGAAATATCTTTAATCATTTGCCAGCGGTCTGAAAGAAAAGAGGCCAAGATAGACCGACTGAATAAAATTATTACATCAGCTATAAAGCAGTCTATTAAGGCATACCACCCGGTACTGAACGAAGCCGTAACTTTAAGCCAGTTTATTAAAAGCAGTGCCGATAGTCAGAAGTATATTGCTCATTGCATCGACAGTGAAAAAACTACTCTTTCACAAACGCTGGTACCCGGAGGAAAGACGCTGATCTTGATAGGGCCCGAAGGTGACTTTACTCCTAACGAAGTAGATACCGCTTTGCAAAGCGGATTCAATCCAATATCTTTAGGCGAAAGCCGTTTACGTACAGAGACAGCTGCCTTGGAGGCCTGTTTTGAAGTGAACTTTTTAAATCGGACATGAGGAAATTACTTCTGGCACTATTATTTGTTTTGCTTATTACAGCAAGCGGCTTCAATGTGCCATCCTATAAGATGGGCAGGCTTAAGTATAATGGAGGTGGTGATTGGTACGGCGACCGTACTGCATTAGTCAACCTGATTAAATTCTGTAACGATAACCTTAAAACCAACTTCGAACCTGAGGAAGAGACGGTAGAGGTTGGGAGCGAGCAGCTTTTTAACTATCCATTTATATTTATGACGGGCCACGGCAACGTGATATTCAGTGATCAGGAAGCTAAAAACTTGCGTAATTATTTAACTGGTGGTGGCTTTTTGCATATAGATGATAATTACGGGTTAGATAAGTTCATTCGGCCTCAAATGAAAAAGGTATTGCCGGAATTAAACTTTGTCGAACTACCCGTTAGTTATGCCATATATCATCAAAAGTTTAACTTCCCTGCAGGTCTACCCAAAATACATGAGCATGATGGTAAACGACCACAAGGCTACGGATTGATATATAAAGGTAGGCTGGTTTGCTTTTACACCGTTGAATGCGATCTTGGCAACGGCTGGGAAGATTTAGGAACTTACGCCGGTGATAGCCAGGAGACGCGGCTAAAGGCGCTACGCATGGGGGCAAACTTAATTCAGTATATATTTACTAAGTAATGTATAAGATAACAGTAAACGACAAATACCATTTCGAAACTGGCAGTCAGGATGGCGAGTTGCTTGTAAATGGTGAGACGCACCAGGCAGACATAGCTTGTATAAATAACTCTTTGTATAACGTAATAAAAAATAAGGTTTCCACACAAGTAGAAGTAATAAGCTTTGACAAAGCAACCAAAGTTGCAGAAGTTAGAGTGAATAATTCTATCTACAGCCTCACAGTAAAGGATAACTACGATCTCCTACTTGACAAAATGGGTTTAAGTTCTGCCAATGCTACAGTTGTAAGCGAAATTAAAGCGCCAATGCCTGGTTTGGTGCTTAAATTATTCGCAAAAGAACAGCAGGAAATAAAAAAAGGAGAAAATTTGCTAATACTGGAAGCAATGAAGATGGAGAATATTATAAAAGCACCCGCGGATGTAACAATCAAGTCTATTTTTATTGAAGAAGGTGGTAAAGTTGAAAAAGGACAGGTAATGATTTCTTTTTAGTTTATTAAATCTACTATTTAAGTAGATGAATTAGAATTTTGTTAACAAAGGACATAAATTTTTATGTCCTTTGTTGTTTTTGCACTTTTTAGTTGTTAACTTACTTTTTCTATTCACAAAACAACTAAAGCATGAAGAAAATTCTACTCTCATTCCTGCTGTTATTTGTATCTGTAACATTCGCTTTTAGTCAAAACAGTGTTATTACAGGTAAGGTAACTGATCAGAAGGACGGCTCAGCGTTACCGGGAGTAACGGTGTCCGTAAAAGGATCGCCAAACATCGGCGTGCAAACCGATATAAACGGCAGTTATAGCCTATCCGTGCCGGCAAGTGCGAAAACTTTGGTGTTCAAGTATATTGGCTACAAAGATTTTGAACTGTCAATATCAGGCACTGTATTGAACGCCGCGTTAACAACAGATTCTAAACAGTTAGGAGAAGTTGTAGTTGTAGGTTACGGCACACAAAAGAGGCAAAATATTACGGGTTCAGTAGCCTCTATAGCGGCAAAGGAAATAGGTAACACTCCGGTTACCACGCTTGAGCAGGCTATACAGGGTAAAGCCGCTGGTGTGGTTATTCAGGCCAACAACGGTAAACTCGGCCAGGGTATCAAGATTAGTGTACGTGGTACTTCATCTATCTCCGCGGGTACACAACCTTTGATAGTGCTTGATGGTATTATCCTTAACCAGGGCGACCTTTCAAGTACCTCTGCTGCAACCAACCCACTTGCGGATATAAACTTTAACGATTTCGAATCTGTACAGATTTTAAAAGATGCATCAGCATCTGCGATATACGGTTCCAGAGCCTCAAACGGCGTTATTTTACTTACATCTAAGCAGGGTAAAGCAGGCCGTACTAAATTAAACTTTAGTGCACAATTTGGTAACAGTAAACCCTCCAGGCACAGGCAGTTTCTGAACACAGAGCAGTATTTGCAGATAGAGCGCCGGTCTGCCGTTGGTGGAGCACTTCAGGATTTTAACAATGGCTTCTACGATACTTATGAAGATGCATTGGCAGATGATCAGGCTTTTGTAGAGAGCCGACTTACCAGGTATGCCGCAGGGCAGGCAGATGTTGGAGCAGTAAATACCGATTGGGAGAAGCTCGCTTATCAGGACGCGCCACAGGCAATATATGATTTGAATATGTCTGGTGGAAACGACAAGACCAACTATTACATATCCGGCCAGTACTCAGATCAAAAAGGTATACTACAGGGGAATAGGTTTAAGAAGTATTCAGGACGACTTAACCTATCATCAAAACCTTTCAACAGGTTGGACGTAGGGATGAACCTTAACTTCGCCAATACGGTAAACAACAGGATATCTGACGACAACCAGTTCTCTACTCCGTTGCAAATTGTGGCATTGTCACCTATTACACCAGTAATAGACCCGCGTTCGGGTTTGCTCAGCGGAAGTCTGCCAGGATCTGCAAGCAATTATCCTGTGTATTATAACCCATTGCTAAGTGTTGATAATGCCTATTTTAACACAACCATATACCGTACTATAGGCAACGTGTATGCAAATTGGCAAGTATTAAATCACCTAAGTTTCCGAAGCGAGTTTGGTGTCGACCAAACCAATCAAAATGAAGATAGTTATTATGGAAGGCTTACTTTCCGTAATACAGGTACTCCAAATGGTGCCGGTCAAAATACCAACAACAGCATTATACATTATACGGTAAACAACTACCTTACTTACAAAAATGTATTCAATACAAACCACTCGCTTGATGTTACCGGTGGTATGAGCTATGAATACAGCCACTTTGTTGGTAATGACATACAAGGACAGCAATTCCCGTCAGACGCTTACAAGCAAATTGCTTCTGCAGCGGTTAAGTCCGGAGGGTCTTCTTCACAAAATGAATATAGCTTTGTATCATATTTTGCCCGTGCCAACTATGCTTACATGGGTAAGTACTTGTTAACAGCAAGTGCCAGAACTGACGCATCATCGCGCTTTGGTACCAATAACAGGTATGGGTTTTTTCCGGCGGTATCCGGCGGGTGGATCTTGTCTGAGGAAGACTTCCTGAAAAATAGTACCGTACTGAGTAACTTGAAGCTTAAGGCAGGCTACGGGTTAACCGGTAATGCTGAGGTAGGTAATTATTCGGCATTGGGGCTTTTCTCAGGCGATGCAGGGTACAATGGTTCTGCCGGGCAGCGGTTTTTCCAAATAGCCAACCCAGATCTTAAATGGGAGACTACAGGACAATTGGATGTTGGATTGGACTTCGGATTTTTTAATAATCGTTTGTCAGGTACTGTTGACTACTACCGTAAAAACACACGTGATTTGTTATTGAATGTGAACATACCAGGAACTCTGGGGATTTCTACACAGACGCAAAATCTCGGCAAGTTGTATAATAAGGGCTTTGAGCTTGAGCTCTCAGGCGACATTTTTGTAGGCAAATTCCGGTGGACAGCTAGTGTTAACGCAGCTTACAATAAAAACATAGTAACTGATGTAAAAGGCCAGATATTGGGGACCAATGACCTAAACCGCGTTATAGAAGGCCAACCCATAGGTGTTTTCTACGGACGTGAGTACGCAGGCGTTGATCCTGCAAACGGCGACGCATTATACTACCTGAATACTAAAGACGCAAACGGTAATCTGGAGAAAGGTACTACAAACGATTATAACGCTGCGCAAAATGTGGTACTGGGTAACCCAACACCTAAATATACAGGTGGCTTTACCAATACGTTTGCTTACGGCGGTTTCGACCTTTCTGTAACCTTTCAAGGTGCATTTGGCAACAAAATATACAATGGCGGCGGTCAGTACATGAGCGCAAGCGCAAGTAACGGTTTTGATAACCAAACGGTTGATCAGATGAACTACTGGGATAAGCCTGGTGACATTACTGATGTGCCGGAGCCAAGGTTGTTTTACTCCAACGGAACGAATGCTTCAAGCAGATATCTTTCAAATGGTTCTTACGTAAGGTGTAAAACTGTTGCACTGGGCTATAACGTTCCTAAAGCGTGGTTATCCAAAATAAAACTAAACAACGCACGGGTATTTATGAACGCTTATAACTTGTTTGTAATAACTAAATATAAGGGTTGGGATCCGGAAGTAAATGCAGATTACCAGGCAAGTAACATAAACTTAGGGGTTGATTTTTACTCAGCACCACAGCCGCGCACCATTACCTTCGGAGTGAACATAGGATTATAATTTAATATTATAGCAATGAAAAAATTTAGACCAATATACATTACCGCTTTAAGCACAGCGTTGTTACTAACCGCTTGCAATAAGCAGCTTGACCTAAAACCATTTCAGCAAATAGAACAAGATCAAGCTATTCTTACGTCTACAGACGTGCAAATAACGCTGGTAGGTGCATACAACCGCCTCGGGCTTTCTGATGTTTACGGGGGAGGGGCTTTCTTTGAACCCGATTTGATGGCTACCCAATCTATAATTGACTGGCAGGGAACTTACCAGGATTTAACACAGATGGTATCACAAACCATTCCTAACGATAATGGCTTTGTTGCAAATATGTGGCTATCTTCTTACCAGGCTATTAACCAGGCAAACAATGTTATTGCCAACCTTGATAAAGCAGAGGCAGCGCAAAAAGACAGGATGGAGGGTGAAGCGAAGTTCATCCGTGGTATTGTTTATTTTAACCTGGTTGAGATGTACGGGAAGTCTTATAATGACGGCAGCCCGGCAACCAACCCGGGTGTCCCCATTGTGTTAACACCCACCAAGGTTGTAGACGAAACATCCAAGGTATCGCGTGCGAGCGTTGAGCAAACTTACCAGCAAGTAATTGCAGATTTAACAGACGCTGAGGCAAAATTGCCGGCAAGCAATAGCTTTTACGCAAACAAATATTCTGCTGCCGGTATGCTTGCAAGAGTGTATTTGCAAAAAGGCGATTACACTAATGCAGCTGCAGCTGCAAACAGGGTAATTGCGGCTAACAAATTTTCGTTAGTTAATCCATATACCGACGAGTTCCCTTACCCCGCTCAGGTGCATGTTGACAACTCTACAGAGGATTTGTTTGCTGTGCAGGTTACACCGCAGCAGGGTACAAACAGCATGAACACCTATTACGCCTCTGCCGATGATAGTGGCCGCGGCGACATCATTGTTAGAGACAATTTCCTGGCGGAGTTTGAACCAGATGATGAACGTGCTGAAATATATACACTGGATAGTGATGACGTGCTTAGGGTGGGTAAGTTCAGCAATGTGTACGGCAACGTGCGGGTGATCAGGCTTGCCGAAATGTACCTTATCCGCGCCGAAGCAAATTTTAGGCTTGGTACAGTGTTGGGAGCTACGCCGACCTCTGATATCAATAAGATAAGAGAACGCGCAGGCCTTGATGATGTTGCAACTGTAACGCTTGCGAGTATCCTAAAAGAAAGGCGGCTGGAACTTGCTTTTGAAGGCGGTTTCTTCCTGCACGATGCTAAACGGTTAAAACAAAACGTTGGTGCATTGCCTTATAACTCGCCAAAATTGGTGTTCCCTATACCTTTACGTGAGATAAATGCAAATGCTAATCTAACCCAAAACGAAGGTTACTAAAAAGAAAGCCCCGGAACTATCCGGGGCTTTCTTTTTACTTATTAAATCTAACTTATTTCTCCAAGCTTCATCAACGCGTAAAACAAGCCGGTACAATGCAACGCTTGTGGAATCTTGTTTTCGGCAAGCAATTGTTTTACTTCAGCAATGGTGTACTCAAATACTTCAATTCGTTCGTGTTCATCTAGGTGTTGTTCCTGAACTTTTTTACCGCCACGCGCCAAATAACAATAGGTTACATTGGCGGCAGTAGAAGGATTGGCATACACCGTCGAGATTAGCTCGATATCGTCAAATTCATAGCCGGTTTCTTCCAGTAGCTCTCGGCGCATGCCTTCGTCACGGCCTTCACCATCTTCTATAACACCACCGGGCAACTCTAACGATAATATGCCGGCTGCATGTCTGTATTGACGTATCAGCACTATTTTATTGTCTGTAGTAAGAGCAACTGCATTAGCCCAGTTGGGATATTCTAAAACGTAGTAATCGTCTACAATTGTTCCATCGGGCATTTCACATCGTTCAGATCTCAACGTGGCCCATGGGCTTTTATGCACATAGGTGGTCGAGAGAACTTTCCATTTATAGTTGTCCATAGTCTTTAAAGAAGCTGTAAATATGGCTTCTTTTACTCAAATTGTCGAAAGATTCGTAATGGTGCTTGTTCTCAAGTAAGTCAAATATTCGGATTACTTTCTTCAGTATACCAGCAGTAGCTTCATTCTTTTCAAAGGGATCTGCAAATACATAAAGTATTTGGCTTAGCGCATTCAGCTTTTCTACGCTGTAATTTCCTGCCAACAGCGTACTCTCAAACTCCTTTTCAGATAACACTAGTATGGAGGCAAGTTCCGTGTTGTATTCGCTTTGAAGTGTCTTATCAAGCTCCGCTTCGTAATCAGTCTGATTACCCTCAGCCTTTAAGCCCATAAGCTTGGCAAGCAAGAGCGCTAACTTGCGTGCTTCATTACGCATGTAATCACGTTGTAACATGATAAGTAATCGTAGTGTATGATAGCATAATTAGAATAGCTGAAGCATTACCAGCTACCGCTGCTACCGCCACCGCCTGAGCTGCCGCCGCCAAAGCCACCCCAGCCGCCGCCACCGCCGCCACCCCAGCTTCCACCACCGCCCCAGTCGCTGCCGCTACTCCGACCGCCACCGCCAAGCAAGTTTCCTGCAAGGAGCCACCAGAAAGGATTTGCTCCGCCACGGCTACCAATAACACGCCGGCCGCCACCGCCGCCGCCTTTGTTGCGAAAGACGATAATAAGTATAATAACTACAATGATGACGATAAAACCAATGCTGCCACCGCCTTTACCTTCAATCTGATTAGTTGCTTTTGATTCAGCTTTATACTCGCCCTTAGTCGCCTTGATTATGTCATCAGTTGCAGCATCCAGCCCACCATAAAAGTCACCTTCTTTAAAGCGGGGTTTCATATCGTTTTGGATGATTTCCTGCGTAGTAATATCCGGAAGTGCGCCCTCCAGCCCATAACCGGTTTGAATGGACATTTTGCGATCATCAGTAGCTACCAACACCAGCACGCCATTATTTTTATCTTTTTGACCAATTCCCCATTTCCGCATCAAACCGATGCCGTAGTCAATTATCTCATAGTCACCCAAGGTTTTGATCAGAACAATGGATATCTGATTGGATGTGGAGTCTTCAAAAGCCTTAAGTTTAGCATCCAGCTTTTGTTTATCGTCGGAGGAAAGCGTGCCTGTAAAGTCGGCTACCGGGCTGCTGGTTGGTTTCTCCGGATAGTCTTGCGAGAAGGCAGTAATAGTGCAAAGCACGAGGCTGATACACAATAGTATTTTTTTAAACATCAGGGTAAGTTTATTGGCCATCCATAAAGGCGATATCATCTGGTAACTCGTTACTGTCATCAATCAAGTGAGGGAAAAACGTTTTGAGCTGTTCACCTGCGAGAGCTACACCGGCAACAATTCCCTCAACAATGTTTCCGTACTTAAAATGTTCCAGCATTGCGTCTTTGGTAGTGTCCCAAAAATTGGCAGGTACAACTTTGTTAATTCCGGCATCACCAATAATGGCAAATTTCCGGTCGACAGTGGCAACGTAAATTAATACACCATTTCTAAGCTTGGTTTTATGCATTTCCAACTGTGTGAAATACTTTGCCGCCCGGTCTAGCGTCTCCTCATTACAGGTTTTCTCTATGCAGACCCTGATCTCACCAGATGTATTCTTTTCAGCTTCAGCTACCGCTTTTTGTATCCGCAGCTGCTCTTCATCGGTAAATACCGCCATGTTAATTAGTGATTTGGTAAATGGTAGTTTATTAAAAATTTAGTGAACTGGTACAGACACGATGGGTCGTAATCACCAATTCACTAAATCATACTTCACTAATTAAAAGGACACTTTAGGTGCCTTCTCAGAGCCGGGCTCTGCCTGGAAATATCCTTTTTCTTTAAAGCCAAACATCTTTGCAGTAATATTGGCTGGGAAAGAGCGGATTTTGCTGTTGTAAGCCTGTACAGCATCATTAAAATCTTTACGGGCTACAGAAATGCGATTTTCGGTACCTTCTAACTGTACCTGCAGATTTCTAAATGCGTCATTCGCCCTTAAAGTAGGGTAATTTTCGGTAACGCTTAACAGACGTCCCAAAGCGGCGCTTAACTGGCCCTGTGCTTCCTGATATTTCTGTATGCTTTCAGGAGTTAATTTGGTAGGGTCTACCTGTATAGAAGTAGCTTTGGCGCGAGCTTCGGTGACCTCTGTTAATGTGCTTTTCTCAAAATTGGCTTCGCCTTTAACTGTTGATACCAAATTAGGTATCAGGTCGCTGCGGCGCTGGTATTGAGTTTGTACCTGGCCCCATTTGCCTTTTACGTTTTCGTCTGCGCCAACCATGCTGTTATAACTGCATGAACTTAAAGACATGGCAGCAACCATAACTAATAGTATCGAGAATAGCTTTTTCATTTTTGTTGTTTGAGTTTTGGTGATGTAATTTACGAATTAGATTACAAAAGCCATACCGATGTTACAAACCGTAACATTTACGCCATAATGGCAAGGTAATGTGCTTTTAAATGGGCATAAACCGTATATGATATTATATTTGCCATAGTTATCTATTTACTGATCTGATTACTGCCATTTAATGAAAAAAACATTAGCCGCCCTGCTGCTTTTACCGGCGCTTTATGCCTCCGCACAAAAAAACAATCGCGAAAGCTTAGTACAATACGTGAAACCTATTATAGGTACCCAGCGCATGGGACACGTATATCCCGGTGCAACCGTTCCGTTCGGAATGGTACAGCTTAGCCCCGAAACAGATACAGCCAGCTATGAACTAAACGGGAAGTATAATCCCGATGTTTATAAATATTGCGCGGGGTACCAATATGATGATAAAACAATTGTAGGCTTTAGCCACACACACTTCAGCGGAACTGGCCACTCGGATTTAGGCGACTTTTTGATAATGCCTACTGTAGGAACCCTGAAGCTAAAACCTGGCACTGCTGATAAACCGGGCAGCGGGTATCGTTCCGGATTTTCGCACGCTAACGAAGTTAGTGCAGCAAATTACTACAAAGTAAAACTGGATGAGAGTAACATAACGGCTGAGATGACCACCACTACCCGCGTGGGCTTTCACCAGTATACTTTCCCCAAAAGCGACCAATCGCATATCGTTCTTGATCTGATGGCGGGTATTTACAATTATCCGGATAAGACAGTTTGGACTTACGTAAAGGTATTGGACGATAGTACACTTGTTGGCTACCGCCAAACAAACGGCTGGGCACGTACACGCACGTTGTATTTTGCAATGAAGTTTTCTAAGCCATTTACCCAATATGGTTTCAAAAAGTACGACAAGCGCCAGGTATATGGTGGTTTCTGGGGTAAATTTAACCAAAGCAAGAACTTTCCTGAGATTGCCGGGAAGCAGATACGTGCTTACTTCGACTTTAAAACCAACGAAGGTGAAAAGGTAAAAATTAAAATGGCCTTGTCGCCGGTGAGTATGGATGGTGCAATGGCCAACATGCAGGCCGAAGCGCCCGGCTGGGACTTCGAAAAGGTGAAAAGTGATGGACAGGCACTATGGGAAAAGGAACTGGACAAAATAACTGTTACTGGTAGCACAGAGAAAAAACAGGATTTTTACACGGCCATGTACCACACCATGATAAACCCTACCATTTACATGGATGTTGACGGGCAGTATAAAGGCCTCGACCAAAACGTTCATAAGGCAGATGGCTTTACAAATTATACTACGTTCTCCCTTTGGGACACTTACCGTGCTTTGCACCCGCTGTTCAACATAATTGAGCCGCAACGCAATGCCGATATGATCCGCTCAATGCTGGTACATTATGATCAGAGCCCTGAACATATGTTGCCGGTTTGGAGCAATTCTGCAAACGAGAACTGGTGTATGAGCGGCTACCACAGCGTATCTGTATTAGCTGATGCAATAGTAAAAGGCAACGCACCTTTTGACGCTAACAAGGCTTTAGATGCAGCTGTTGCAACTGCACGCCATCGCAGCTACGAGGGTATAGGCGAGTATATTGACAAAGGCTATATTCCTGACGAAAAAACAGGTGTGTCGGTATCTAACACGCTAGAGTATGCTTACGACGACTGGGCAATAGCCCAAATGGCAAAAAAGCTTGGCAAAACTTACATTTATAATGAATTCATCAAACGTAGCGAGAACTACAAGAATGTGTACGATCCAGCGGTTGGATTTATGCGCCCTAAGTTGGCCAACGGTACATTCCGTGCTAAGTTTGATCCGCTAAGTACCATTAATGAGGGTTTCATCGAAGGCAATTCATGGAACTATACCTTGTTTGCTCCGCAGGATCCCGAAGGGTTAATTAAGCTGATGGGCGGAGATAAACGCTTTGTTCGTTACCTGGATTCGCTGTTTACTATGGAACTGCCTGATAAGTACTTTGCAGAGACAGAGGACATCACCCGCGATGGTATTATTGGTAACTATGTGCATGGTAACGAACCATCGCACCACGTAGCTTACTTGTATAACTGGACTGATAAGCCTTGGAAGACCCAGGAACGCATCCGTATGATCCTGAACCGGATGTATAAACCAACACCTGATGGTTTAGGTGGTAATGATGATACGGGTCAAATGAGCGCATGGTACATCTTTAGTACCCTTGGCTTTTACCCGATAGCACCAGGCTCACCAGAGTATGCTATTGGCAGCCCTGCCATTAACACGGCAAGCATCAACGTTGGAAATGGAAAACAGTTTAACATTACAGTTAAAAACCAAAGCGAGAAGAACGTTTATATACAGAAAATGACGCTCAACGGTAAACCCCTAAATGGCTTGTCTATCACCCACGATCAGATTATGAGCGGCGGCGAGTTGGTGTTTTACATGAGCAGTAAGCATAAATAAGGAGTAGAGTACAGTACTTGAGGTTAGTTTGGCCTCGCTATATGCCCGTTTAAGCAAAGTCGGAGCTATTCGCAGAATGAAGTTTCTCAAACGGGCCTTGTTATTGCTGGTTAATTCCATGTGATAACGCCAACGCGCCTCAAAAAGAAACATGAATGCACAATAAAAAAGGGAATGCTCATGGATAGAAAAGATGGCCAAACGTCGTTATCATGGGTGTTGAGTACAACTGCAACAGATGCGAGTAATGGCAACACGTAATAACTCGCGAATGTATAATGTTTGTTTTCCCGCAAAATTGGTTTCGTGTTGATGAAAACCGTTGAGGCCAGCAGGGTAAGTGATAGGTTCCAAAATATTGCAGCAATATCCATGATTATAAGTCCCTGCCCGCCTTCAAGACTTTGCGACTCAGCTGAAAAAACGATAGCAAGCGTGATTATAGCAAGCACTGAACTGATGAGCCAAGTTATCAGCAGTTCCTTTGCAAGGCTTTTACCGGATACAGGATTCTCCATTAGGTAAATATAACAGACAGTAGTGTTCCGCAGAACTTTATTATTTAAACCGCTGTGAGGCTTTTGGGGGAGTTTGCCTTCATTGGTGATTTGTTGATCAATCCAACGGGCTTGTCGGAGGATCAATAAATCAGTGATTTTTTTGAATGCGATCTTTTTCAGTAGCTGCTATATTCTGCTAATTCTAAAATCCGGTAAATTCAGATTCAGACAATTAGTATGCTAACTCGTGGCTTTCTCTTACAGCAAGGCTGTTTAACTTATTTTTCAGGATGGTACGCGCGCGGTGCAGGGTTGTGCGAGACAAAAGTTCGCTCATGCCTAATTTGGTGCCTATTTCCTGGTGAGAGTAACCTTCAATGGCATACATGCTGAAAACTGAGCGGTAAGTGGTAGGAAGATCCTGCACCATAGCCATTAACTCTTTAGCCTCAAGTCCGTTACCGTTGCTGCTTGTGCTTACGGGTATGTTCTGTTCAACAAAATCATCTACCAAAACCATTGTTTTTGCTTTGCGATACCTTGAAATAGCGCTATGGACCATTATGCGGCGTATCCATCCTTCCAGACTGCCTTCACCACGGTAATTGCTCATGTTCTTGAACATTTTAATAAAACCTTCCTGTAATATATCCTGTGCTTCATCTTTGTCTTTGGCATAACGCATGCATACCGCAAGCATTTTTGGAGCAAGTGTTTTATAAAGCATTTCCTGTTGCTTTCTGTCGTTCTTCAGGCATCCTTCCCAAAGGGCTGCCAATTTTGTGTCGGTGTTTGGTGTCATAGTGATATTGTATTGATTCAGGTTATGCCAAAAATCAGCCATTTGTATAAATTGCTGATAATTAAATATTTAAAATTTAACTAAACTTTTAAGTGTTCGCTTCCGTACGGTAACCGTTCTTAATCGAACGACTTTATAAGTGTGAGACGTACACTAAGCAAAAACAACCCTACGTACTATATTTAAGATGTGATACACTGTCTAAATAATTTATTGAAAGTTACCACAGGACAAACTTTAACATAGCTATAAAGACGTTGTCGCCATGATCCAAAACAGTATCTTTGTACTATCCGGGATAAAAACCTGGCAGAATTATGATCAAGGAAGTTGAAATTGTTTGCCCTCCCGGGCAACAGGGTGATCAAGATGTTTTAAAGGCACTTGTATCTGCAAGTATTATTATCTCTCCAAAAAGAATTACCGGCGTAAAGGTTATCAAGCGATCGATAGATGCCCGCGGGCGTAAGGTGGTATACCGTATGCAGGTTCAGGCTTTTATAGATGAACCGATAGTTCCGGAGATCTTTAATCATCAGTATAAGAACGTAAAAGACGCTAAGCAGGTAATAATTGTTGGTGCTGGCCCTGCTGGCCTTTTTGCTGCTTTGGAATGTATAGATAAAGGATTAAAGCCAATAGTACTGGAGCGCGGTAAGGATGTAAAACAGCGCCGACGAGATCTGGCCAATATAAACAAGCAAGGGTTGGTCAACCCTGATTCTAACTATTGCTTTGGTGAAGGTGGTGCAGGTACTTATTCAGACGGTAAGCTATACACCCGCAGCACTAAACGTGGTGACGTTAATGGCGTTTTAAGAACCTTTGTAGCACATGGCGCTACAGAAGACATTTTGGTAGATGCCCGGCCGCATATTGGCACAAACAAACTCCCGCAGATTATTACAGCCATACGCGAAAGCATTTTAAATGCTGGTGGTGAGGTGCTGTTTGATACCAAGGTTACTGCCCTTTTGGTTGAGTTTAATAAAATAAAAGGAGTGCAGCTTGCAGGCGGAGAAAAGATGCTTGCAGAAGCTGTGATACTGGCCACCGGGCACTCCGCGCATGATGTTTTTAGAATGCTCCACAGTCAGGATATTTTAATAGAGGCAAAGCCCTTTGCGCTGGGTGTGCGAATAGAGCATCCGCAGGAAATAATAGACAAAGCCCAATATCACTGTGAATACCGGGGGCCTGATCTTCCGCCATCGTACTACAACCTGGTAGAGCAGGTAGATGGCCGCGGGGTGTTTTCGTTTTGCATGTGCCCGGGTGGCATTATAGCGCCTTGTGCCACAGATGTAAACGAAATAGTAGTAAATGGCTGGAGCCCATCAAAACGCAATAACCCGTTTGCTAACTCAGGTACTGTTGTACAGATAAATATGGAAGATGTACCCGGCGATTTGAATGATCCATTTAGAATGTTAAACTTTCAGCAGCAGGCCGAACATCTTGCATTTAAAGCAGGTGGTGGCAATCTGGTTGCGCCGGCTCAGCGTATGGTTGATTTTGTGGAAGGAAGGATATCAGCTGATCTGCCTGTAAATTCCTATTTACCCGGATGCAAGAGTACTGATTTAATAGAAGTACTTCCCAACTGGATACATGCGCGCTTGCGTAAAGCCTTACCTGCATTTGGCAGAAAGATGAAGGGTTATTATACTAATGAAGCAATATTGGTAGGCGTAGAATCAAGGACTTCATCCCCAGTAAAGATACCTCGTGACAGAGAAACCTTTCAGCACCCGCAAGTAGCGGGTTTGTATCCCTGTGGGGAGGGTGCCGGATATGCGGGCGGTATAATCTCGGCAGCTATAGATGGTGTGAATTGCGCTAATGCTGCTGCGGCATTTCTAAGTTAAATTTTCACTATAGATCGTTCAATTCCTATTACAGACTGTGTGAGATAAGCTGTAATTTGGACAGGAATAGATCAACCTTAAAGTGAAAGAACAATACTTATCTAACAGGCTTTTCAGAGCTGCCTTATTTTTATTTTCAATCTGCTGCTGCTTATATGCCAGTAATGCTTACAGCCAGGCTGAGGTAGAGCCCTGGGGAAATATCAGGGGTATACGCCACAAGGGCCAGCTATACGCATTTGAGTCCAGCATTCGGGTAATCTCGAAAGACGGCAGGAATGTATATGCCACTGCAAAAGAACGCCAGCAGCCTAAATACAAACGGAGTGGTAAAAGCCAGATAGTAAGCACCCGCATAGATAGCTTGTACTTTACCGAGGCTGTAACAGATGTGAGTGGCGGTAAGGTTAAGGTTGTTGTGCAGGCGGATGCAAGAAAGGACATGACAGTTAAAGGTGTGTTCTTCTGCATATCACTCCCCAACGAAGAGTACCAGGATAGTCGGGTAGAGTTATCCGGTGTAAAGAACGATTCCCTCAAGGAGGCTGCTCCTGAATTTAGCAATACCTACCTGAATGTTCGCGCAAAAAGCATCCAATTCACAGCTTCTAAGCGAAAACTGAAGGTTTCTTTTGATCAGCCGGAAATGGTGATTGTTCGCAGGGATCCAACTAGGGGTCTTGAATTGTACATTCCGGTAGCTTTGGCAGAAGTTAAGAGTGGTGCGAAGCCAAGTAAAAGCTTTACTATTAAAACATGGGGCGAGATTGATGAACAGCCAATAACCATGGCAATAAACACATCGCAGCAGGGCCGGATATTTGAAGGTTTGGGCGGCAACTTCAGGCTGCAAAATCCTAAGACAGATCCGCAGGTAATTGACTATAGCTTAAAGAACCTGCGTGTTGCCTATGGCAGGGTAGAAATGCCTTGGCGCCTATGGCAGCCTGAAAAAGATATAGACCCAACTGCTGCAGCCAGAGAAGGTAAACTAAACCCAGCTGTGCTAAAAGCCATGCAAATGGGCAAACGATTAGACAGCGCAGGTATGCCGGTTATCCTGTCGGGCTGGTTTCCACCTCAATGGGCCGCTTTGGGTAAGCTGAACATGAGGCCAACGCCTCAAGGTGTATGGGGCAACCAATTAGATCCTGCAAGTATGGACGCTATCTACAAATCAATAACTGATTACATTTTATACGTTAAAGAAAAGTATGGTTTCGAGTATAAAATGTTCTCTTTTAATGAAAGCGATCTGGGTATCAATGTGCGGGCAACACCAGAAGAGCACCGCGATTTTATAAAAGGTTTGGGAGCTTACATGGCTTCAAAGGGGTTAAAGACTAAGATGATGCTTGGAGATAACTCCGACGCGACGACTTATAAATTCATCTATCCCGCGTTGAACGATCCAGCTGCCAGACCTTACATCGGTGCTGTATCTTTTCACTCCTGGAGAGGTTGGGAAACGGAGATCCTTCAGAAATGGGCAGATGCTGCCAATCAGCTTAATGTGCCTTTAATAGTAGGTGAGGGCAGTATAGATGCAGCCGCGTGGAACTACCCGGATATCTTTCAGGAGCAGACTTATGCACTGGAGGAAATAAACCTTTATACCCGCTTACTGACTATTTGCCAACCAATTACCATATTGCAATGGCAGCTTACTGCCGACTACTCGCCGCTAATAGGTGGCGGAATATTCGGCAACAATGAGCCACTGCATCCCGGGCAGAGGTTTTGGAACCTTAAACAGCTTGCCACTACACCTAAAGGCCTTTTTGCTATGCCGGTTACTACAGACCGCGCCGGAGTGTCAGCAGCAGCCCTGGGTGATAATAGCAAAGGTGTATATGCATTACATCTGGTTAATAACGGCAGCACCCGCGAGGTTACACTCACCGGGTTGCCAGCCAATGTTAAAGCGCTGAGGTATTATATTACAACTACAAAGTTGAATATGAAGGAAGAAAAGATGGTTGAAATAAAGAACGGTATAGCCAAATTTAAGCTACCTGCGGTGAGCTATGTAACGCTTATAAGTAAGTAGCCGGACCTTTAGTTAGCATTCGCCAAATCCTCATAGCCAGACTAATAGAATGCACTATCGAACATATTAGTGTGGTACAACATTAGCGCGCGGTGGGATTTTTGGTACAAACAACCAGGATAGTCTTACTAATCATAAACTTATGTGGAGCAAAGCTGTTCACTAACTATGATAACTGCAGAAAGATTGAATGCGTCGCTGGAAAGTGTCCTTCACGGCGATCCATGGTATGGTCCGAACACATATGATATTCTAAGTAGCATTACACTAGAAATGGCTTATGAACTGCCGGAAGGAAGTGTGCATAGTATTGCAGGTATCATGTTGCATATGCTCAGCTGGACGCAGGAAGTAACAGCACGCATGAACGGTAAACTTGCGGGCGAACCATCGGGCGGTGACTGGCCAGACCCGGGAATACCTGATGAACATAAATGGCAGCAGTTGCTTTCGAGCTTTAAATTAGCCAATGTTACGTTGAGCGGCGAGATATTGAAATTTCCAGAAGATAAATGGAGTGCTCCAACCAATGATAAGCGCAACCCTGCACTCGGCACAGGTGTAACCTACAGCGAACTCATAAAAGGTTTGATACAGCACCACATTTATCACAGCGGCCAAATAGCTTTACTTAAAAGATTGCTAAGCTAACATCAAGCGAAACTTACACCAGCTCCTCGCAATTAAATCCGGCAATATGCAGGATGTGTTTAATGGTTTGCGGCTCAATATTGGAGCTAACCACGCGCAGCACTTTGTCGCAGTCTTCCAGGTCAAAGTTATACTGGCGTATATCAGCCAAAGCAGTTAACAAAGGCTTTACCCGGCCTGCTTGCAAGGGTGTAGTCACGTTTGTTTTAAATATAAGCACATCCATAGGTCAATTTATTATAGCTAATATAACATGGTTAATTATCCGCTTTAGCTTCCTCTTTGGGCTCTTGCCAATCCCAGCGGCGTTTGCCCCAGTCACAGCGATCTTTCCAGCGCTCCTTAAATTGCGCACGCTCGTCCGGCCCCATATTACGAAAGCGCTCTTCCATCATTTGCTTACGTCGCATCCATGGTGCACCTCCTCCGCGAGGTCCGCCAAAGCCAAATAGTATCTTACTTAAAATGAATATGCCTGCGGCTTGCCAGTAGGAAATAGTTCCTACGTGTAAAATGTCAGGTAAAAGTGCATTCCACAGCAGCATAACCGCATAGCTGGCGAGTGCTAAACAAGCAAGTATTCCAAATGGAATTAAGAATAATTTTTTTCTATTATGTTGTTTCATCTTAATAGGTAATTTCAATAATCATTTAATTCTTTATACAGCTGCTTCAGCCTTTTGCGTAAGTGCAACACTGCATACCGCTTCCGAGATACAAGCGTATTGGTATTTTCTCCTGTGCGTTCTGCTATCTTGTCGAAGGGAACGTCCTCAAGTTCATGCCATACAAATACCTGCCGCTGATTTTCAGGCAATTCGTCGAGCGCCATAAAAAGTTGCTCCCAAAAAAGATTGCTGATATACTCCGTTTCCGGGGTACGTGCTTCGGTCAGTAGTATCGCTTTTAAATCAGGCAGATCGTCGTCATCTTCTGTTGCAGCGCCAAGCATGTCATCCAACAAGGTCTCTGTGTGCTTCTTATGCTTGTCGAGGATCTTGTTGCGTGCTACCCGATACAACCACGCTCCGGTCTGCTCAATAGGTTCTGCATTAAGCACATTGCTAAACTGGTACCAAACATCCTGCAGAATGTCTTCAGCATCAGCATCGCTCTTTACTCGTTTGCGAATAAACCCCATCAGGCTCTTACCGTACGACGCTATGGTTTGTACGATATGGCTGTTCTTGTCTCGGGGCATTGCAACGCTGGTCACTTTTGTATAACTGTTTAAAGATAAGACGAGCGGCGCGAGAAAACATTTTAAAATATTTTTGATTAAGGACAACTATTTACAGCTGTAAGGAAGAAGTAAAACCATTAGCTATCTTGGTCGTTATTTAGCTATGGCAACCAAGAAGACACTTATACTAGGCGCAACGCCAGATCCCAGCCGATATGCTTACCTTGCCGCAAACCGGCTTACAGGTCATGGGCACCCAATTGTAAACGTTGGTATTAAGACAGGTGCTGTTGCCGGTGTGCAAATTGAAAAGCCGGAAGCTATCCACAGCGACATAGACACCATCACGCTCTACGTTGGCCCGCAGAACCAGCCGCCACTGTACGATTACATCCTGGCGACAAACCCGAAGCGGATCATCTTTAACCCGGGTACCGAAAACTCCGAACTTAAGAAGCTGGCGCAGGAACGCGGCATCGAAACGGATTACGCCTGCACGCTGGTACTGCTTAGCATAGGGCAGTATTAACTAAAACACCTTCACTACTTTCACGAAACGCTGCATATAATCATCGTTCATGGTGGTTTCTACAACGCCTTTGGCTTTACCCGAAGTTGAGTGGATAAAGGTCACAGGCGTGCCCTTTTCTGATACCACAATGCCCATATGGCCCACAACACGGTCACTTGGATCAGTGCCGGTGAAGAGGATGAGGTCACCGGGGGAGGCCTGTTCTAAGGGGATCTCGTGCTCTACATCGGTGAAATCCTTGGAAGTGCGGGGAACCGCAATACCAAAATGGTTAAACACATACGTTATAAAGCCCGAACAATCAAACCCTTGCGTGGGGTCTGTAGAGGCGTATTTATAGGGAGTTCCGGTTAGCGTACGGGCATAGGCCACCAGGTCTGTAGCGGCTACATCAGCTGTTTTTACATGGTTTTGGCCGGGTGTGCCGTCTGTTGGGGGAAGGGTAGCTGTAGTGGACTGTACCTTGCCGCTGCTGTCTTTAGCGGTAATGGTGTAGGTGGGCTCGTCGGGATTGCCGCAACCCAGTAAAAGCATCATTATCATCATTAACGAACCGGCTAAACGCATACCATTAATACACCCGAACGCTAAATTTGTGTGACTCTACCGGCAAGTACCCCAACTGTACCACTGTAACACGAAAAGGTGTTACACCTGATACACCTAAAACAGACTAAATTTTGCTAAGTATTTACTAATAAATATTTTAGGAAATATACATGTTTAAACATGTTACACTTTTGGGAACCATGTTACAGTATTTGAGCTATTTTGCCGTCGTGATACAGTTTTGAGTGCCTGTTTCCTGATGAGCAAAAACCTTTAAAAACCACATTTTTTTAAGTCGACCAGCATTAGGTTGAAAATACTGTATGGGCCTATCGGCGTATTTAGCCACCGTTCGCAATTGCTATTTGGAAATGATAGTTATGTTAGCAGTTTGCCGATGAATTTGCAAACACGGCCTTTAAAACCTGTTACTGCTTTTTTAGTTTTATACACTATGCAGAGCCCGAACCAAGCGCCATCTAAAAACCCCATTAAACCGTACGAGACCATCATATCCGTTGTTTACGTCGGGTGGGTAATTGGTACCTATTTGCTCGGGCTGGTATTCCTGAACATGTACACCAGCGAAGGTTCGGCTACGCTGGCCTGGTGGGTGTGCGGTATATTGTTTCCGGCGGCGGTGTACATTGCCCTACGCGGCGTGTTTTCAAGCGGGAGCAAATGGTACGGCTTTTTCGGCTACTTTTTGGGAGCGTGCATGGCGTTGTTTGTGACAAGTTATTTTACCTCTATAAAAACCGAACTTCTACTATCGGCATTGCTAAAACCGACCACCACTGAAACCCTGAAGATAAAAGACATAGAAAAGATAGTTTACCGCAAAACCGGGTGGGACCGTACCGACGTTACTTTTATATACCACGGCCAGCCGCTTACGCTGGAAGCAAGCCGCACCGCATATTTCCTGTTGAAGCAAAAAAAGCAGCTGGTGATAAAAATAGGGCGATCTTATAACGGCAATTACTTTGTTACCGATATAGATGTACCGCAGAGCGAACGCTGGAAGGCACGCTGGCTCTACCTTAAAGATTGGGGTTGGCGCTACCTATGGGTGCCCATAGTAATTGCCGCTTTAATAGTGTTAATATCTGTCCGCGAAAAGTTTTTCCCCCATGTAAAGCCTATTGTATGGAGCTGGCAAAAAACACTGCTGGTGATTATGGTCTGTATAATAGGTGTAGTAATGTTGTTGTATGCAGGGCTAGTTATTTATATAAAGTTTATTTATAAGCCCTGAAGAGCAGGTTTAAACAAAGAAGAATACCTGCCGTTTGTTAGTTATGGCAGATGTGCACTCTAAAGAAACCCGAAGCTACAATATGTCCCGAATACGCAGTAAGGACACCAAGCCCGAACTGCTGGTGCGTAAGTTTCTGCACGCGCAAGGTTTTCGCTACCGCCTGCACGTTAAAGATCTGCCGGGCAAACCCGATATTGTTTTACCTAAGTATAAGACGGTCATTTTCATACATGGCTGCTTTTGGCATGGACATGAGGGCTGTAAGTATTATGTGGTACCCAAGACCAGAACCGGATGGTGGCTTAATAAAATACAGGGCAATGCTGCTAATGATAGTAAAGCAGAAAAGCTGCTTAGAGCAGCAGGGTGGCAGATAATAAAGCTATGGGAATGTGAGCTAAAACCTGCAAATTTCAAAACTACACTTGATAATTTAGCAGCCTCTCTCAAGACTTAATAAATCGCCAAAGTTCACTTATATCCGATTGACTTATAGTCGAATAGCAGATACCTTTCCGAGATGGATATTCGGAAGAAAATTGGTTTGCGCATAAAGGAATACCGAACCAATTTAAAACTCACCCAAGAAGCTTTAGCCTTTAAAGCAGAGATAGATAAGACTTACATTAACGAAGTAGAGAACGGGAAAAGAAACGTTTCTGTAATAAACCTCGAAAGAATAATTTGTGCACTTGATGTCACTTTAAGAGAATTCTTCAATAGTGAAGCTTTCGAAGGGAGGCTTAACTAATGGCAGTTAAATCTTCTAAAGCTTATTCTGAGCTTGTAAGTGATGAATTAGACTCGGCAGTACTCACCCATTTTGTTGTAACAAAAAATCCAGTTTACAAAGACAAGGCGTACGCCATAGCAAAAGAAAGTAAGAGCGATTTCCATGAACCGGAACTATTGTACCAAGCTGTTCAGCGAAACTTGTTTGATGTAACAGATATTCCTTTTCCCGGACCTAAAAAGGGAACAGAAAAATTTACTTTTATTGACCTTTTTGCTGGTATTGGCGGCTTTCGTCTTGCGCTGCAAAATGTAGGTGGCCTATGTGTTTATAGTTCGGAGTACGATAAGTACGCTCAAAAAACCTACTTTGCTAACTTTGGGGAAACACCATTTGGAGATATTACCAAGGACGAAGTAAAATCCTTTATACCGAAAAAGTTTGATATTCTTTGTGGGGGCTTTCCATGTCAGCCATTCTCAATAGCAGGCGTTTCCAAAAAGAATAGTTTAGGTAGAAAGCACGGATTTGAAGATGAAAAACAAGGTAACTTGTTTTTTCATGTCACCGAAATAATTGAAAAGCACCGACCAAAAGCTTTCTTTCTTGAAAACGTAAAGAACTTGGTGTCTCATGATAAAGGAAATACTTTCAAGGTAATAAAACAGACGTTAGAAGACCTTGATTACTCATTTGATTTTCGTGTACTAAATGGAAAGCATTTTGTGCCACAACATAGAGATAGGACATTAATCGTTGGTTTCGATAAGCGGAAATTTGGACAGGATATAAAGTTTGACTTTAATCAGGTTAAACTACCTGAGCCTTCCCATCAAATAAAATCGATATTGAAGGATAATGTTGATCCAAAATATACTTTAACAGATAAGCTATGGGAGTATTTGCAACAATACGCAGTAAAGCATAAACTAAAAGGGAATGGTTTTGGGTTTGGGCTTGTAAATCTTGAAGGAATATCCCGGACGATAAGTGCGCGATACTATAAAGATGGCGCAGAGATATTAATTCCGCAAGTTGGAGCAAACCCTCGGAGGCTGACGCCAGAAGAATGTGCCGCGTTGCAGGGATATCCGGTAAATCAAGGCGATAAAAGTTTTAGGATACCAGTTTCCGACAACCAGGCTTATAAGCAGTTTGGCAACTCGGTTGTTACACCGCTCATCGAAGTTGTGGGTAAGGAATTAGTAAATTTACTGACGTCATTTAAAATCTAAAGCGCTAATATGTTTACTATTTCACTTTGATGGTATAAAAACGACAGATTACCTGATTTGATTCTGAATTGGCTCCTTCTTTTTATTTCAGGTTTAGTAGATGCATTTTCCATTTTTATACCGGGATCATAATAGATATTGCCAACAGCCATTTGTCCTAAAAATAGCTGAAAATCTGTTCCATATCCTAAAAGTACGTTATTCCCATACATGTACTTTTGCGTAGGCGTTTTTACAATTTGTGAGGGTACATAACATGCTTGATTATGCTTCCGATTCCAATGTTTGATTAGGGAAGTGAAACTCCAGCTAGAGGCTTCATTTCCATTTTTATCAATTAATGAAATTGATCCATTTACATTTCTAATCTTAGTAGTAGCGGTATCAAACCCAACAAGCTCTAGAGTCAAACCTGTCAGAGGTTGATTTATACCAGACTTGTGAATTCCGCCGAAGTTAAGGCGGTCTGGTCTGCCACTTTTATCATTATATCCATATGTTCTTATGAATGGATCTATTCCTTTGTCTACATAAAATCCTCCAGTAGGTTCTGGCGTCATTAAGGTTATAACTTCGCTTGAAAGTTTTTCAAAGTTGTTAGCTTTAAATTGTTTTATCTCATAACCTAAAAAGTCTGGCTCGGAATAGCCGTTTGCTGAAATTCCTAACTCCGCCTCTAACGTATAACCTCCACAATTCGAAGAAACACAGGGTAATATTTGTCCACTCTTATGTAATCTCTTAGATTCTATCCAGCCGGATTTATGTATTCTTAGTAACTCCTTCAATAGTATTCCGCGGTGATCTATCTCTGGCTCAAGTTCTAATATTCTAAAGACCCCATGAGCAGTGGCACCTTGCATGGAATTGATTCCGTTAGCCATTTCTGAATCTGGCGCACACACATAACCTAGTGTTAATCCACTTTTAGCAACCCCTAATAAAAGCAGACGTCCAGGTAATCGAACCGTCATCAAATCTGATGGAGCATGTACGGAATTTAATAGAAAGCCTGAAAAGCGTACCTCTGGATATTTTGGATATAGAATAAATTGCGAGTTGGGTGCAGGGGAAATATTACCTTCATCTGTTATCCATGCAAAGTTTATAGTGGCTTTAAACCTTTCTTTCTTCCAATCACCGGAAGCATCTCCTTTAATGTCACTAATTGGAAAGATATTTAGTATATCGTAGCTACCGCTTAAATAAACTTGGTTCTTGGAATTGTCGTTCGCTGATAAGGTTTTTACATAAACTTTTTCACATCCATTATCAATAAAAACTTGTTTAAGCGCAGCTAGGTTCATGAATTTAAGACTTAATTCTAAACATAGAAATTTATTTCCAAATTTTGCTTCTTGGTTGACATCTTAAGAATGGTGCCATCTTTTAATGGTAAGAGTTAGAGTGAATTGTGTGTTTCTGTTCATGAGAAATGCCTTTACTCTATCATCGCTCGCAATGACGAACGTGTTTGGTCGTTCAGTATCCCTCGCATCATTGCGAGGTACGAAGCAATCTCCGTATAGAACGGAAGTCGGCAAGCATGTCGGGAGATTGCCGCGATATCGCTCGCAATGACGATAGTCCTAACCCTCTTTGCGCATAGCGGAGAGAGGGTCGACGGGCGAAGCGACGTCGGGGTGAGTCGGCCAGCGTTAGGGATTGTAAGGGTTTAGCCCGTAGGGCCGGAGCGAAGCGCAGCCCTACAAAGCCCGGCCGCAGGCAACGCCCACCTATACTTCGGCCTGACCGAATCTCATGTTAGTGTTAGTAACACCTCCTCTAAATACGCTTAAACAGTCGCTAAGCTGTAAATGCTACTTTACGTAAAAGTTGCTGATGCCAGAGTCGGATATGTTGCCGTTCGCATCTATACTTACCACGCGCCAGTAGTACGTAGTGTTGCTGCTTACGGTAACATCGTTCACAAAGCTGTCGGTAGTGCGTTCACGGAAAACGTCGGGGTTGGCCTTTGGTCCAAAGTAAACTATGTAGCCGGTGATGTTATTGTCTACAGCAGAACCTTTCCAGGTAAGGTTTACTTTGGTGGTACCGTTGTCAAACAATTGGCCAAAAGTTGGGGTAAGCAGTTCGGCCGGGTAAGGAGCGAAAGTGGTGATGCCCGGCCCTGCATTGTAAAACTTCCATATTTCGCTATCGGTAACAATAGTGTTCCGGCTCGCTTTAGATTTTACATGCCACGAATACGGGGTATTGCGCAGCAGCGTAACGGTTGCGTTTGGGGTAGTGGTTTCCTGGGTGCTTTCGGTAGCGGTTAACAGGTTTTTAATGGTGAGCGTGTATGCCGAAGCGTTATCGGCAGCATTCCAGCTAAACGCAACAGCGCTTTCTGTTTGCGATACTACTGTACCGGTAAAGCAGGGAAGGTCTTTAGCGGGCGCTATTAATATAGCCGCGCCAGGTGCCGGTCCGGGGCCTCCCTTTTTCCTGCAGCCTGCTGCCAGGATGCAAATGAACAGGATATAGATGTATTTCTTCATTACTTCTTGATGATTTTAAAGCCGCTGGTACGTCCGTCCAGGCTTAGGTTTAAGTAGTACAGGCCGTTTGGCAGTGCCGAAAGGTTTAGCTCCAGCACGCCTGCTTTATTGGTGAAGCTTGCGGTATGCGCCGGCTTGCCATCTGTAAGGCCAAAAATGTTCACCTGTACGTTCTTTACGTTGTCGTTACCCACGTTCACATACAGCACGCTGTTAAAAGGGTTTGGATAAGGTACCAGCCGGTCGTTCACGGTGATCACCTTTTCTATAATGCCCTGGCACAGCGCGTCGGTAGTAACGGTAACCTTGTTTACCCCGTTCATCAGCGGCAGGGTAATGTCCCGCTGGGTGGTTTGGTATTTATTGTTGTTGATGGTGATGGTGTAGTTTTTACCGCCATCCAGCTGCAGGTTAACGTTGTTTAAAGTTTTGTTAACGGTGGTATATACCGACAGGTCCTTAGGCTCGCTGATGTTGACCTGGTTACATTGCGAAAATACCTCGTTCTCTACCGTAAAGCAGAGCGAGTAATTGCCTGGCGACAGGTTGCGGATGGTAAGCGTATCGGTAAACTCGATAGGGTTGTTAAGGTTGTTACCGCTGATAACTACCGTGTACTTCAGCTTTTGCTTTGTAGAAATAAATATCGATCCGTTGTTACTGCCTTTGCAGGTAACACTGTTCAGCTGTAGTTTAAAGTTATCGGGAGCCAATTTTAACTGGGCAAGCACGTTGGTGTACAGCGAGTAGGTGGTGTAATTGCGGGCGGAAAGAGAAACGTTGTAACCGCCTGTTTCTTTAGCTGCGTAGGTGCTGTCGGTAGCGCCCGGGATAGGGATGCCGTTAAACGTCCACTGGTAAGTGTAGCCACCTTTGTTGGGGCTAGCCTTTAACAATACAAAACCGCCCTTAACTATTGATGTAGCACCCTGCGCTGTAATGGTAGGTATAGGGAACACCGTTAACTTACCCGGAACGTAGACGAACGAATAATTAGCAGCTTCTGCACCGCTCACTTGGATGGGGTAATCGCCTACGGCAGATGTTTTAACCGCGGTAGTTTGCGTTGTTGCCAGTTTGGTGAGTACAGCTGCGGAGTCCTTATAAACAAAGCCGGTGTAGCTAACCGGCAGCTCAGGGTTGTCGAACCCGTCGGTACGGATCACGTCTACCGCTTTTACGGTTAAAGGTGCTTTGTTTACCACCAGCTGCTGCGATACAGCAGGGGCGGGCAGGTAGTTTACGTTACCCGGCTGGCTGGCGGTAATGGTGGTTGTACCCGCGCCAACAATATGTATAACGGAATCTTTTAAGATAGTTGCCACCGCGGGATTGCTGCTGGTGTACCTGATTTTAATGAGGGTATCGGTACTGGTGGCGCCCGGCGGAAAATCGGTATCGCCGTATGTTTTTGCCGGGAGTTTATCAAACGTGATGGTTTGCGTACCAATGGCAACCTCCAGGGTAACTACCGCGCTTGCCGATCCTTTGCTGTTATAGGCGGTTATGGTATACTTTGTTGCGGGGCTAATTACTTCAGGCGTGCCGGTGATGTTACCATTGCCGTCCAGCTCCAGCCCGCGCGGCAGGTGAGGTGTAACTGTATAACCATGCACAGCTACCTTACGAATTACGCTGCCGTAAGGTTCGGTTACGATCATGTTGTCGGCACCGTCGTAAAACAGGCCCATGCTGCCCCTGTAGCTGCTGAGGGTATCGGTTCCGTCAACAATCTTTCGGAAGCTACCGCCCGAGAATGGGATGTTACCTATCTGCTTACCATCCGGACCAAATTGCAGGATGCTGAAGGTCTCCACATTGGTCATATACACCCGGCCAAGGTCATCTACTGCAACGCTGTAAGGTTTTTTGTTAAGTGTATCAGTAAGCGTAGTAACCTGATTGGTACTAGCAGTAAACTTACGGATAGAATTATTATTCTGATCGGCAATATATAAGTCATGATTTTTATCAACTGCTATGCTGTAAGGGATCTTAAAACTCGCAGTAGTGACTGCTCCGCCGTCGCTATTGCCGTAAGCGCCTGTTCCTGCTATGGTGGCTACATATCCGTCAGGTGTGATGCGTTTGATTTTATTATTATAAGTATCAGCAACGTATATAAAGTCGTTAGCATCTACGGTTAAGCTGTATGGCAGGTTAAACCTTGCGGTGGTGGTATAGCCATCAACATCTCCTGCATTAACAAAACCCGCCAAAGTGGTGACCAACCCTGTTGGCGTAATCTTACGGATCATGCTATTGCCCCGGTCAGCTACGAACACATTACCTTTAGAGTCAACTGCTACGCCTGTAGGGTAATTGAAACGCGCAGCGGTGTCTTGTCCGTTCAGGGCTCCGGGTTTTGCTTTCGGGTTACCTGCCAGTACACTTACCACACCGCCTTTCGAGATCTTCCTGATAACGTTGAGGTTCGCGTCCGCCACGTAAATATTGCCGGATTTATCAATAGTAGCATTCACCGGGCTGGCAAACCTTGCAGCCAGCGCTACAGTTGTATCTTTATAGCCGTAGAAGCCATCGCCTGCTATAGTGGTTACTTTAGAATAACGCTCGTTAGGTACAGCGCCGCCTGTGGATGTTACCGTAACGGGTGTGATCTTAGCGCCAACATTAAACTTTGCAGTAGCGGGGTAGCTTATTTGAGGAGCCTGGGCAAAAGATTGGCCTGTAACTAGTATAAGGGCCAGTAAAAACAGGGAGTAAAGTTTTACCATATGATGGGCTTAGGTATCTATGAGTTAATGTTTTATGCCGATAAAAATAAGGATAATTTCACAAAAACGCAGGTGCTTTTCGCCAGAGGAGAAATTTTATAGCGCTTGATGCAATAATTAAACATTTTAGGAGTTAGGTTTATGTTCTCCTTCAGCAGGCCGGCGCTGCCATTCTGCATTCCAATCTTGTAATTACTAACTTAGCTGCGTTAACAGCTGGTTTGTGCGTCTGTCGCGAACAAATAGCCTGTAGTTTGTTTATATCACCATGCCAACATTTACTTTCCGCATTGTTCCCATAAAATTTTGTGTATTGATTATTGCTGCCGCGGTAGCGCTTTCGAGCTGTTCGCGCAAGGGCCCTTACGCGCTTACCAATGAGGTTCACCACAAGCAAACAGATAGCCTCGTAGCTGTGCTGCAGCAGGAACTCCCGGCTGCACTGCTGGACAGCGTCGGCAAACCAATCGCCAGCGAATGGGTGGGTACGGTTAACTTTAACCTGCGTAAACCCAACTACGTTATTATCCATTACACCGCGCAGGACTCGCTCGCTCAAACGCTAAGAACTTTCACCTTAGTAAAGCCGCAGGTGAGCGCCCACTACGTGGTGGCTAAGGACGGCAAAGTGGTACACATGCTGAACGATTACCTGCGCGCCTGGCATGCAGGTGTGAGCAAATGGGGTACCATCAGCGATATGAACAGCTGCTCGATTGGAATAGAGCTGGATAACAACGGTAAGGAACCTTTTGCCCCCGCGCAGATGAAAAGCTTGCTGGTGCTGCTTGCCCAGCTTAAAAAAGCTTACAACATTCCAACAGCAAACTTTATTGGTCATGGAGATATTGCTCCGCCCCGTAAACCTGATCCTGGCGCGCTGTTCCCGTGGGCTGTGCTTGCTCAAAAAGGCTTTGGCATATGGCCGGGTGTAAACATTCAGCCTGCTCCCGAAAATTTTGATACCACAACAGCGCTGCGGCTGATTGGCTATGATACCAGCAACCTGCCAGCAGCTATTGTTGCTTTTAAGCGTCATTTTATACAAGCAGACGTATCGCCTCAGTTAACACCGTGTGACCTGGATGTGCTGTTTAATTTAAGTGGGATGACAATGGTTACGCCTGTGCCTGCCGTACCGGTTGTGACGCCAGCAGTGGTCGCACCGGCTCCGGTTGCGCCATCCGTTCCTTAGAGGCTAGAGGTAATTAGCTTGTTATCGTTTGTGTTTTGTAGGAGAATGTTGTTCTTCTGCGGCGAAACACACCCGCCCCTCTCAAGAGGGGAATAAAAAAAGGCGAAAGGTTCATCACCCTTCGCCTTTAAGCTTTTACCTTTCGGCTTATTTCTTCACCCAGCCATCTTTTAGTGTAACCGTGCGGTTAAACACCAGTTTGTCGGCTGTCGAATCTTTATCCAGTACAAAGTAGCCTTTGCGCATGAACTGAACCGGTACTCCGGCAATAGCGTTAGCCAGATCGGGCTCTATATAGGCCGGCGATATTACGTGCAGGCTGTTCGGATTAATGTAATCTTTAAAGTCGCCGTCTTCATTGCTTGGGTCTTCTACCTGGAACAAGCGGTCGTACAGGCGTACTTCGGCGGTTTTAGCATGCTCTACGCTCACCCAGTGGATGGTGCCTTTAACAGTTAATCCGCTGGTGTCGTTACCGCTTTTAGATTCCGGCAGGTAGCTGCAGTGTATCTCGGTAATGTTGCCATCGGCATCTTTCACAACGCTTTCACCTTTAATGATGTAAGCGTTCTTTAAGCGTACCATACCGCCAATACTCAGCCTGAAATATTTCTTAGCGGGCACTTCCATAAAATCCTCGCGCTCTATCCATATCTCACGACCAAACGGAAACTCGCGGCTGCCATCGCCACCTTCGGCTTCGGGATTATTCTCACCGCTAAAGTATTCGGTTTGCCCTTCGGGATAGTTATCCATTACCAGCTTAACCGGGTCAAGCACAGCCATGCGGCGCCATGCCTTTTTGTTCAGGTCTTCGCGTATACAAAACTCCAGCAAGCCCACATCAATCATGTTCTCGCGTTTGGCCACGCCAATGCGTTCGCAAAACTCGCGGATGCTGGCCGGCGTATAACCACGGCGGCGCAGGCCGCTAATGGTGGGCATGCGCGGATCATCCCAGCCTTCAACATGGCCTTCGGTAACCAACTGCAGCAGCTTGCGCTTGCTCATTACCGTGTAGTTTAAATTAAGGCGGGCAAACTCATATTGCTTACTTGGGAAAAGCTCCAGTTGCTCTATAAACCATTCGTATAACGGGCGGTGGGGGATAAACTCCACCGTACAAATGCTGTGCGTTATTTCTTCAATAGCATCGCTTTGGCCGTGGGCAAAATCATACATCGGGTAAATGCACCAGGCATCGCCAGTGCGGTGATGGTGCGCATGTTTAATGCGGTACATCAATGGGTCGCGCAGGTGCATGTTTGATGACGCAAGGTCCAGCTTGGCCCTAAGTACCTTGGCCCCATCAGGGTATTTGCCGGCTTTCATATCGGCAAATAGCTGCAGGTTTTCTTCTACACTGCGGTTGCGGTATTCGTTACCGGTACCCGGCTCGGTAGGCGTGCCCTTTTGAGCGGCTATTTCCTCGGCAGTACTGTCATCGACATATGCCAGGCCTTTTTTGATCAGGGTTACGGCAAATTCATACAGTTTGTCAAAGTAGTCGCTGGCGTATAGTTCCTGCGCCCATTCAAAGCCAAGCCACTTAACGTCCTCTTTTATACTGTCAACGTATTCCACGTCTTCCTTTACAGGATTGGTATCATCAAAACGGAGGTTGGTTTTGCCACCATAACGCTGCGCAAGGCCGAAGTTAAGGCATATCGACTTTGCGTGGCCAATATGCAGGTAACCGTTAGGTTCGGGAGGGAAACGTGTTAAAACACGGCCGCCGTGCTTGCCTGCCGCCAGGTCTTCCTCTACAATCTCCTCTAAAAAATTTAATGATTTTTCTTCGCTCATGGTGTTCGTAACAGAGGCGCAAAAGTACAGAATTTAGCACAATATACCGCCTTTCAAACACTTGTAAATGAATGGCGGCGCCACTCCTAACCTTAATTCTGCTGTAAGCGCATACGCCAGCAGATGTTACAAGCAAGCCAATATACTCTTATAATTGGTTTAAGGACCGATTGTGTTGAATGTATTTATCTTCAGATTAATATATTTTCCTATAACGTTATTAAGTGGCTTGCTTTTTGATTTAAAGTTATCTGTTACATATCGGCACCGCGGCTGATGTGCAGCAATATCATTAAACCAAAACATACATCTATGCTAGCTATGAACTACAGAGGCCCGTATAGGGTCAGGGCAGAGGAGAAGCCAATGCCCGAAATACTGCATCCGAGCGATGCCATTGTACGCGTAACCCGTTCGTGCATTTGCGGATCAGACCTTCACTTGTACCATGGGATGGTGCCTGATACACGTGTGGGCCAAACCTTTGGGCACGAATTTATCGGTATAGTAGAAGAGATAGGCCCATCGGTACAAAACCTTAAAGTAGGCGACCATGTAATGGTGCCATTTAATATCGCTTGTGGCAAATGTACTTTTTGTAAGCAAGGTCTGTTTGGTAACTGCCATGAATCTAACCCAATGGCTACTGCCGTAGGTGGCATATTTGGTTACTCGCATACAGCCGGCGGCTTTGACGGCGGACAGGCACAATACGTACGTGTTCCTTATGCAGATGTAGGCCCAACAGTTATACCTGCCGATATGGACCCTGATGACGCTGTATTGTTAACAGACGTAGTGCCCACAGCTTACCAAGCCTGCGAAATGGGTGGTATAAAAGAGGGCGATACTGTGGTTATTTTTGGCGCAGGGCCTATAGGCATTATGGCGGCAAGATGCGCCTGGTTCTTTGGCCCGTCACGCGTTATCATTATCGATCATATAGATTATCGCTTGGAATTTGCCCGTAATTACGCCAAATGCGAAGCTTATAACTTTAAAGAGCTGGAAGATCCGGTTTTGTTCCTGAAGAAAACCACTGACTGGCTGGGTGCTGATGTTTGTATTGATGCAGTGGGCTGCGAAGCTGAAGGCAATACTTTGCAAACCTTTACTGGTCGCGTTGCCTTGCTGCAAGCCGGTGCAGGCACCGCTTTGCAGTGGGCTATAAATGGTGTAAAAAAAGGCGGCATCGTTTCCGTAGTTGGTGTATATGGCCCGCCGTATAATATGATACCTATCGGCAATGTCGTAAACAAAGGGCTTACAATACGTGCCAACCAGGCTTCAGTAAAAAGGTTGCTGCCAAGGTTAATTGACCATGTACAGTCGGGCAGGCTCAATCCTAAAGAGATCATCACCCACAGGGTGCCCCTTCAGGAAGTCGCCGAAGCATATAACATTTTCTCGTCTAAACTGGATAATTGTATTAAAACGGTACTTATCCCATAAAACCACAACATCATGGAAAGCAGAAACACTGATTATAAAAGCATACCGGGGTGGGGAATGGATGCAGACCCCGAGAATGAACCTACTTACCCGATGAAGAATTACACTGGGGACGATCATAACCGTATAAACTACGAGCGAGAGCCGCAGCAGCCTAAAACTGTCGAAATTTTACAATCTATAGAGCGGCCTGCGATAACAAGAGTTTTTGGTACCAGCACGCCGCCCAAAGGGTTAAGCGGAATGATACGCCGGTGGGCATTTACCCATAGTGAAGACAGGTATCGCCATTGGATACCGCTTATACTTGCGGACCGTATAAACGTATGGGAAGGCATTATTGAGGACATAAAAGGCGGCCACTTCCCTAATATTATTGCGGAGCGTGGCATGAAGGCCGATCTTAAGTACAATAAGATGGGACTTCTTAAGAAAGTGTTAGCCGTAGCCGCAGTAACGGCAGTTGTGGTAGCTACAGTAAACAATAAGAAAAAGTAAATAGAAGGCGGCAGCTATACACTGCCGCCTTTCCTTTTCAAAATACTTTGCAGTGTTCTGCATCTTCATACTTTCTGTTACCTTTGGTTAGCATTAGCTCCGGATATTCTTATGAGCAATAACCAATTTAACAGGCCTATACGGGTATTAGTGGCAAAGGTAGGCCTGGACGGGCACGACCGCGGTGCACGCATTATTGCAACTACCTTACGCGATGCCGGCATGGAAGTAATATATACCGGATTGCGCCAAACGCCCGAAATGGTGGTGAACACCGCCTTGCAGGAGGACGTGGATGCAATAGGTATCAGCATCCTATCTGGTGCGCACATGACGGTATTCCCCAAAGTATTAAAGCTTATCAAAGAAAAGCAAATGGATGATGTTCTGCTTACCGGTGGCGGCATTATACCTGCCGATGATATGGCCGAGCTAAAGAAATTGGGCGTTGGCGAACTGTTCCCCCCCGGCACCAGTACCCAGGAAATTGTAACATACATTACAAACTGGGTACATCAGAACCGTAACTTTTAATCTGTAGCCATGGCATACGAAAACCTTCTTACCGAGCAAAAGGACCGTATATTATACATCACTATAAATCGCGAAAGCAAGCTTAATGCGCTCAACAGGCAAACACTGCAGGAGCTTAACAAAGCAATTACTGCCGCGATTGCGGACCAGAGTGTTGGAGGAATTATTATTACCGGTGCGGGTAACAAGGCATTTGTTGCTGGCGCAGATATAGCAGAGTTTGCCGGTGTAGATGAACAAGGCGGTGCAGCTATAGCGCGTGAGGGGCAGAGTAATGTGTTTGATCTGATAGCTAATTCGGGTAAGCCGGTAATAGCTGCAGTAAATGGCTTTGCACTCGGCGGCGGACTTGAACTGGCTATGGCGTGTCATATCCGCATAGCCTCTGACAATGCCAAAATGGGTTTGCCGGAGGTCACCCTAGGCCTCATTCCGGGATATGGTGGCACGCAGCGCTTAACACAACTGGTTGGCCGCGGTAAGGCACTAGAGATGATCCTGACGGCTGATATGGTTGCTGCTGAACAAGCACTGCAGAGCGGATTGGTAAACGCTGTTGTTCCTCAAACAGAACTGCTTGCAAAAGCAGAGGAGATAACGACTAAAATATTAAGCAGGGCTCCCCTTGCCTTGGCTGCCGCAATAAGATCTATTAATGCTGCTGCAACAGACGGTGTAAACGGATTCGAAACTGAAATAACAAAATTCGGGCAGTGTTTTTCCACCTCTGATTTTAAAGAAGGTGTTGATGCTTTTTTGCAAAAACGCAAGCCATTATTTACCGGTAAATAGCGTTTTGCGCTTTTTAGCCGCTTCCAGGGTACTTTTTAGGAACAAAACAGCTTCTTCTTTATGACAGAAAATTGCTATTTGCACCAGCTTTTTACACTTTGTTGACTAATATACCCCATTGGTCAAAAAATAAATTACTGTTAATCAATTGATTGAATAAACCTGACAATTGGATGAAAAAACATCTGTTTTTTCGTGCTTTAATTTGCTTCGTGTTTCAAACACACTTAGAGTTTAATTTAAAAGATCATGAAAAACATTTTCAAAATCGCAACAATTGCTTTAGCATTCGCAGGTTTATCACTTGGTGCAAAAGCACAATCAACAACAACTTCTACTACTACATCTAACGGTATCCGCTACAGCATTGGTGTAGAAGCAGGCGTACCAACCGGCAGCTTTAATGATGCCTACAAATGGAACCTTGGTGGTTCGTTACAGGCAGATATCCCTGTTGCCAGCCAATTGTTTGTAACTATTAACGCAGGTTACAATAACGTATTCGGAGAGAAGAATGTTGGCCCTACCGGCTTTGATGTACCTAACGTACAATTATTGCCTGTTAAAGCTGGTTTAAAGTTCTTCCCGGTATCAAACTTTTACATCCAGGGCGAAGCTGGTGCTGCATTCCTGTTAAACAAATCTGATTTCTTCAACGACAAGTCTACAGCGTTTGTATACGCTCCGCAGATTGGTGTACAGTTCCCGGTAAGCGCAAGCAGCTTTATTGATGCAGGCATCCGTTACGAAGCTACTACCAAGTACAGCAGCAACTTTGATAACAGCAAAGTGAACTTTGTAGGCCTGCGTTTAGCTTACGGTTTCTAACAAAAAGAATACAACTATCTCCAGAAAAACAACAATTGGGAAAGAGGGCGTAAGCCCTCTTTTTTTGTGCCTAAAAATGTGCGGTATTTACATATTGGATAACAATTATTCTTAAAAATTATCAAATATTTGTACCTTGACCTGCACAATACGTTTACCAATTACCAGTTTATTGCTGTCATGAAAAAAATTCTCATCATTGATGACGAAGTGAATGTTGGGCTGTTGCTATCGAAATTTTTGACACGCAATGGTTTTGAAGTTGATACCGCGGCAAACGGAGAAAAAGGCATGGAATGCCTAAGGAACAGGGAGTACCAGCTGGTGCTGTGCGATTTCAGGCTGGAAGATACCGACGGCCGTGAAATGCTGAAGAATATTAAGGCGCAGTACCCGCAGACCGGGGTTATTATTATAACCGGCTATAGCGATATTAAAATGGCGGTAGAACTGATAAAGATGGGAGCGTATGATTACATCACCAAACCGCTTTACCCCGACGAGATACTCACAACCATAAATAAAGCCATTGAAACGCAGTACGCATTGCAGGAACTAGCCAATAACAGTTATGCTTCCGGAAGCGAAAGTGAGAAACCTCAGAAAGAAACAAAGAAGCAAATACTCTCTGCGGAATTTGTTACAGGAGCCAGCCGTGCTTCAAAGGAGTTGTTAAGGCAGATAGAGCTAGTTGCACCAACCAATTATAGTGTTATTATACTGGGTGAAAGCGGCACTGGCAAGGAGTCGGTGGCTAAAAGCATCCACTTGAACAGCCTTCGCGCCGATCAGCCGTTTATTGCTATGGACTGCGGCTCGCTTACCAAAGAACTAGCGGCAAGCGAATTTTTCGGGCACGAGAAAGGCTCGTTCACAGGCGCCTTTGCTACTAAAATAGGCCACTTTGAAATGGCTAACGGCGGCACCTTGTTTTTAGACGAGGTTGGCAACTTATCTTACGAGATACAGGCTGCCCTGCTGCGTACCGTTCAGGAACGTAAAGTAAAGCGTATAGGGAGCACCAAAGAGATTGACCTGGATGTGCGTATCATTATCGCCACAAACGAAAATTTGCAGGAAAGCATAAGTAAAGGAAAGTTCCGTGAGGACCTTTATCATCGTTTCAACGAGTTTACTATTTATATGCCCCCGTTGCGCGACAGGGGTAACGATATAATGATGCTGGCGGAGCACTTTCTGAAAATAGCCAACCAGGAGCTAGACCGTAACGTAACCAGCTTTTCGCCGGAAGTGGTAGACTGCTTTATGAACTATCGCTGGCAGGGGAACATACGCGAACTGAAAAACGTTGTACGCCGGGCCACATTGCTTACCGAAGGTAATGAAGTGATGCTAAAAAGCCTGCCTTTAGAAATAACAAACTTCAAGATGACCGGCAGCTATGATACGGGCCAGGGGCAAGCCTCCTACGCCGCGCCGGCAGAGGTACGTGAAGCGCCTAAGCACGATCTTAAATATGCTGCATTGGGTGCGGAGCATGAAACGATATTGAAGGTGCTGAGAGAGGTTAATTTTAATAAAACGAAGGCAGCGGAAATACTTAACATAGACCGCAAGACCCTTTACAATAAAATGAAGGCGATTAACCTAAAGTAATAATGGAAGGTTCTACCGCGAACATGCCCGGCGCTGATGAGCTGTTAATGCTTAAGCATGATATTAAAAACCAGTTGTCCAACATTCAGCTTGCTATAGAAGCATTGAAGTTTGAGTTGGAAGACGTGAATGAGGAGCAGCAAATGTTTGCGAACAGTATTGTAATTTCGGCACGTAAGATAGACGAGCTGCTGGCTATAATACCCGTTCAGGAATAATTCATATACAGGGCTCTGCGCTAAAACTTTACAATCCAGTTTCTGTTTACATACCGATACCGTACTTAAGCTTTTTCCGCAGGAATGTCCATCTTTAATTACAAGCAGCGCAATAACATCATATTGGTAAGCATTATTGTGCTGGGGTGTTTCCTGCTTTATGCTTTAAGCGAGCTGTTCAGCTCAATCCTTGGCGCCATTGTGCTGTTCACCATTTTTCGCCCGTTTTATCTTTACATGGTTGAGAGGCGCAAGTTCAACTCAACTATATCCGCACTGATTATCATTGCTATATCGCTGATAGTAATCGTGATACCGTTCTTATCCATGAGCATTATGATCATCGGCAAAATTGCCAGCATCAATAAAAGCAATCTTCCGATAGATCAATGGACGCAGAAGATAGATGCTTTTACCGGTGAAAACCTGGGGCAGCCACACTTCGCCGAAGATACCTTTAAAAAACTAGGCGCTTACGCCGCAGATCTTTTCCCATCGTTGCTGGGCAGTGCCGCAAGCATTATCATCACGTTGCTCGTAATGTACTTTTTAATGTACTTTATGTTTGTACAAATGCGTGCGTTTGAGACAGGGTTACTAAAGTATGCTCCCTTTCGAGAGCAGCATGCACTTAAATTCGCACAGGCACTGCGCGACTCTACGTATTCAAATGTTTTAGGCCAGGGAATTATTGCTTTAACGCAGGGTACCCTATTAGCCATGGGCTTTTACGCTTTCCAGATACCCGATGCTATATTCTGGGGCTTTGTGGGGGTGTTCCTGTCCTTCCTGCCGGTGGTTGGTGCCCCCACAATGTGTATCCCGGCTAGTCTTATATTCTTCGCTAACGGACAAAACTTTAAGGGCATATTATTGCTTGCTTACGGCTTGTTGTTTATAGGCAACGTAGATAATGTATTAAGAGTGATCATAAATAAACGAGTGGGTAATACGCATCCTATTATTTCTATCATAGGGGTATTTATCGGCTTGCCGCTGTTCGGTATTCTTGGCCTTGTTTTTGGGCCCTTATTGTTATCGTATTTTTTATTATTGCTGGAAATATACGAAACAAACCGCATGGCGGCAGACCGGCTGGAGCGCATAAGAACAGGCCCGGAACTGTAACATTTTGTGCCGGCCAGCGTTTATATGGTAATTACCAATAAGCCAAATGTGTTCTTGCCTTACTTTTATTTAATAATTAATAAAACAAATATTCAACTTAAAAATTAATACAATATGAACGATAACACAAAAGTAGTTGTTGCATTGCTTGCCGGTTTAGCAGCAGGAGCAGCGCTTGGAATTTTACTCGCTCCAGACAGCGGAACAGAAACACGCGATAAGCTTTCTGAATCATTAAAGAATCTTGGCGACTCCATTAAAGAGACCGCTACAAAAGAGATTGACAACCTTGTGAACCTTAAGAGCAGGGTGGTTGATAACATCAAAGGAAAGATCAAATCTACCGAGGATGAATACCAGGATGACCTGGAACACGCTTAAAAATTGATACACCCGGCACAAGACTGTGGCATTATAAATTGGTATGGAACAACAAAAAGAGGCTGCGCGCCCGATAATTGAACAGTTAAAAGAATACGTAGAAACACGGCTAAAGCTGTTAAAGTTAGAGGCTGTTGAAAAAAGCACATCAGTAATAGCAAACGTTGTTGTTGATCTGGTGGTGGTAATAAGCCTAATGCTAACATTTTTGTTTGCCAGCTTTACACTTGCGCTGTTCCTCGGGGAAGTGTTCCATTCATACTGGAAAGGCTTTGGTTGCGTGGCGCTCATCTATTTGCTTTTGGCCGTAGTTTTGATTGTTGCTAAAAAGCCTATAGAAAGGCCGATTGTTAATATTTTAGTTAGAAAGTTATTCCGTTAGTACTTATGAGCATCCTCATCAATAATGTCAACGACCTTAAGGTTGAAATATCACGGCTCAAGAACCTGGAGCATGAGCAAGCTATAGCGTTGCGTGCACGTTTTCACAGCCCGGCTGCTATAATACATACTGTAATGACTCTGTTTCCAAAGTCGGCAACGGCAGATGGTATAAAAAGTGCCGGGTTCTTCAACCAGGATTTTCTTAGCCTGATTTCCCGCATAGCATTGCCTTTAACCTTAAATAAAACTTTGTTTAAGCACTCTAACTTCCTTGTGAAAACGTTGGTGGGGATAATATCACAAAAAGCATCTAACTACATCAGCGAAGATTCTGCTAAAGGCGTTTGGGAGAAGGCAAAAGGGTTCTTTAGTAAACTTACCAAGAAGAAAGAGGACAAGCCGGATAAGGAGATTATACCAGCCTATGCTAAGTACTACAAAGAGGGAGAAACCCTTAACCATCAGGGTGAACCTGGTGAGTACAGCAGCTAGGTAGTTATACATAATATTCGCCCTGTTGTGAAACACGGTTTAAAGGGATAGGCTTTTTGCATATCCCTTTTTGTTTAGGAACTTGTTTGTGAGCAGCATTAGGCGAGTGGTAAGTAAATATTATCAAAATCTGTATTTTTGCCGCTCATGGGAAAAGATAAGTTAAGGCGATTTGCTGAGATAGCAACATTTGATAATGTATTGCAGCTGGATGAAGGCAAACCTTTAAAAGGAAACTGGGCGCAGGAATTTTTTAAAAATACTAACCCTGTGGTGCTGGAACTGGCCTGCGGTAAAGGCGAATATACCGTGAACCTGGCTAGAATGTTCCCCGATAAAAACTTCATAGGTATAGACTATAAAGGCAATCGTTTATGGCGCG
Organism: Mucilaginibacter sp. 320_HR; assembly: GCF_059691875.1. NCBI lineage: Bacteria > Pseudomonadati > Bacteroidota > Sphingobacteriia > Sphingobacteriales > Sphingobacteriaceae > Mucilaginibacter > Mucilaginibacter sp. 320_HR. Next base: position 420,015 of record NZ_JCAWAI010000003.1, on the reverse strand, counting down.
GAGCTAAAAGTGCGCTGGAAGAAGGTGTAAACAACGTTGGCTTTTTGCGCATACAAATTGAAACCTTGCTGGACTATTTTGCAACTGCAGAGATAGATGAAATATGGATAACCTTTCCAGATCCTCAGCCACAAATTAGCCGGGAAAAGAAAAGACTTACTGCACCGCGCTTTTTGGCTAAATATAAAGAGCTGCTAAAGCCAGGCGGCTTCGTAAATCTCAAAACGGATAATGATGGTCTTTACGCCTACACTGTGGAGAAAGCGACTGAACTCGGGCTACCCGTTGATGTAAGTACTGATGATCTATATAACTCGCCATATGCAGATGAAGTGCTGTCAATAAAGACTTATTACGAAAAGAAGTACCTGCAGCATAATAAAAACATTAATTACATCAAGTTCTCGTTTTAATGCCTCAAAGCAACTTTTACGATGATGTTTACCAGGTGGTAAGACTGATACCCAGTGGGCGGGTTACGTCCTATGGTGCAATAGCTGCTTATCTTGGATCTAAGCAATCATCGCGGGTTGTGGGTTATGCAATGATGGCGTGCGGAACTGCCCAGCCACCAGTACCCGCACATAGGGTAGTGAACAGGCAGGGCTTGCTTACAGGCAAGTTTCATTTCGGTGGCGACACAATGGAGCAACTGCTAGCGCACGAAGGCATTAAAGTAATAGACAATCAGGTTCAGAATTTTAAGGAGATTTTCTGGGACCCTGCAATTGAGCTGAACCTTTAAAACCTAAGGAAGTTTTTAGGAGAGAGTCCTCGCGCCGCGCAGTCTTGCAGATCCTCTGAATCGTTTTGGTGAGCTAAGCCCACCCGTATAATCTGTTACCAGGTATAATACCAGCAGCACCACCCCAAAAGTCAGGAAAAATGCTTTATCGCGTTCATCATAGCGCAACTCTGTAAAGCATAATATCAAAACAATAATGCTCAGCGCCAATTCGATGGTGCCATGCAGCTTCATAGAAATAAAGCGAAATATACCGGCGTTGTTATTTGTGCAGGCAGTAATAAACAGGTGCGCAAAGCCAAGTAGGTAAACGTATTTTGCGGTATGTTCAGGCAAAACAAACGCGGTTGGTGCTATCCACAAGAATAAAACTAGGCAGTAGTCGATAATGCCATGCATCGCGGGCGATATTATCTTCATCTTAAATAGTTTAACAGAAATACTGTATTGTATTAATGCAGGTACTATTATAAGATGAAAAGTAGCACTTAGTTTTAGACCTTAGTGTAAAACTTACAACGTGTGGTGGTGCTATAGTATCTGTAGCAGTTCCATGCGGTTGCCAAACGGGTCTATAAAAGCAAATCGTTCACGCCCGGGTATTACCGGCTCCTCAACTATTTCCACACCGTTTGCTTCCAGGTGAGTTCTTGCAGCTTTAATGTCCGCCACCTCCACAGCGGTATGCCGTATAGTGCGAGATAGCGCAGGCTCTACACCAATATGCAGCTGTGCATTGCCAATATCAAACCAATACCCGGCAGACGAAAACAGATCGTCCGGTCTATAGATTTGTTGCAGCCCTAATACACCAGCATAGAATTCCCGCGCCTCTTCCAGACGTTCTGGTGAAACACAAACGTGAAAGTGATCTACGCGCTTAAAGGTAATCATGCGCCGTGTTCTGCAAAAGTTATAACGTAGTTGTTGTTGTCCAATATCGAAAACTCTGTAGCGCCATAGAATGTTTTTTCCAAACCTTTTAACACGGTTACTTTATCCTTTATCTGCTCATAATAGCTATTGATGTCTTTAAGTGTTACATAAAGCAACAGCGAACCACCATCTGTGCGACTTATTTGCGGCAGGTCGTCACCCAGGCTTTGGAAGGTTTGCAGCATAACAGTTACACCACCATAACTAAGCATTGCCCAAACAAGATCAGCGCCGTCTTCGGGTACGCTCATGGTTAGTTCGAAGCCAAGTGTTTGGTAGAATGCTACAGAGGCGTTAATGTCTGTTACAAAAATATTGGGTGATAAGGATTCCATAATGTTTTGAGAAAAGGTTTGCTAATATTTTTGGTAAATCTAAAAACTTTAATTTAGATGCCAATACGAATGTTGTAATTTGCACAACGCAAACACACATTAATATGGGTAAGTTAATAAATGAATTTGAAGGCTATCGTACCAAAATGAACGATAGGATAATGGAAACCGCTAACACTAACATAAAGCGTTTTTTTGCGCTGGATACTACCTGCTATGCAGATGGCGCTCTTGATGTAAAAACCAAAGAGATGCTTGGGCTGGTAGCATCAATGGTGCTCCGCTGCGATGATTGCATTAAATATCACCTTGGCAAATGCTATGAGGCTGGAGTAAACTCTGACGAAATGAACGAAATATTTATGATAGCTAACCTGGTGGGCGGTTCCATAGTTATACCACACTATCGCAGGGCCGTGGAGTATTGGGATGAGTTGAACGAAGCGGTAGAAGAAAGTAAGTAAATAAACGTCAACCCGTCATTGCGAGCGATAGCGTGGCAATCATCGAAAGGCAAGCTGGCAAACCATTCTGTCGAAGATTGCTTCGTACCTCGCAATGGCGTCATAATCTATATAGATGTCAACTCAAGAACTAACCCGCTGCAGCTGGTGCGGGACAGACCCGCTCTACATACAATATCACGACGAGGAGTGGGGTAGAACCACCCACGATGACAAGGTGTTCTTTGAATTCCTGACACTTGAAGCTGCTCAGGCCGGGTTAAGCTGGATAACTATCCTGCGGAGGCGGGACAATTACCGCAAGGCTTTTGCCGGCTTTGATGTACAGAAGGTTGCTGCTTTTGACGAGAAGGATAAAGAGCGCCTGCTAAACGATGAGGGCATCATCCGCAACCGCCTGAAGGTAGATTCTGCTATACGCAATGCACAACTATTCATACAGGTGCAGCAGGAGTTTGGATCGTTGAACAATTACCTGTACAGCTTTATGCCCGAAGGCAAGCCTGTTACCACTTATAATGGCCCGCAGGTAAGTACGCCCGAGTCCGACGCGATAAGTAAGGATATGAAAAAGCGTGGTTTTAAGTTTTTTGGCACTACAATTTGTTACGCATTTATGCAGGCAACTGGTATGGTTAACGACCATATTCCAGAATGCGCTTTCAGATAATTTCGTTCGTGCTGAGCTACATTAATTGTATTTTTGAAAAACACTAACAATCGTGCCTGTCAGTAAACCTGATGAACCGATGAGTATCTTATGAAAAAACTGTTTCTATTAGATGGTATGGCGCTTATTTACAGGGCGCATTTCGCATTGAGCAAAAACCCGCGTTTTACCTCCGGTGGGTTTAATACGTCAGCTGTAATGGGGTTTACCAATACCTTGCTGGATGTACTGCGGAAAGAAAAGCCCACCCACATGGCCGTAGTGTTTGACACCGATGCGCCTACCGATCGCCATACTGAATATGAAGCATATAAAGCGCATCGTGAGGCCATGCCGGAGGACTTGTCCAAAGCCTTGCCATACATATTTAAAGTGGTGCTGGGCTTTAATATCCCGTTGATTACATCAGACGGCTACGAGGCCGACGATATAATAGGCACACTCGCAAAAAAGGCCGAGGCAAAAGGCTACCAGGTGTATTGCATGACCCCTGATAAAGACTTTGCACAGTTGGTGTCTGAGAACATCCACATCTACAAGCCGGCTCGTATGGGTAACGATATGGAGATATTGGGTGTTAAGGAAGTACTTGCCAAATGGGAGATAGAACGACCGGAGCAGGTGATTGATATACTTGGGCTTTGGGGAGATGCCGTAGATGGCATCCCTGGAATACCGGGGGTGGGTGAGAAAACAGCAAAGACCCTCATTAAGCAATATGGTTCTGTTGAAGAGATAATTGCCCATAGCCACGAACTTAAAGGCAAGCTGCGCGAGAATGTAGAAAAATATGCCGAGCAAGGCCTGATGTCTAAACGATTAGCGACCATCAATCTTAACTCTCCTGTAGAGCTGGACGAAGCCGGTCTGGAAATGTGCGCGCCCAGCAAAGATTTGCTGGAGCCCTTATTTGCCGAGTTGGAGTTTCGTACGTTGGGCCGCCGTGTCTTCGGAGATGACTTCAGCATTACAGAAACCCGCGCGGTATCAGTGCAGACAGATTTGTTTGGTAACCCAACTGCCGAGGGCCGCACTACGCTTAATGTAGATGTGCAGGACATTTACGAGGCACCGGCACAGCCAGAGGCAAAAAATATCAACAATACCGAGCATGAGTACATCCTGGTAGATACGTTTGAAAAACGCGCCGAGCTCATCAATATATTAAAGCAGGAGAAAAGCATTTGCTTTGATACCGAGACCACCGGCACCGATGCCAATCATTGCGAACTGGTGGGTTTATCGTTCGCTATCAAACACCATCATGGTTGGTACGTGCCTGTACCGCACGACGAAGCAGAGACCAAAAAGATAGTCGCCGAGTTTAAGCAGTTATTTGAAAATGAGGCAATAAGTAAGATAGGGCAGAACCTGAAGTTTGACATCCTGATGCTGAAGTGGTATGATGTGGAAATGAAGGGTGATCTGTTTGACACCATGATGGCGCACTATGTTATTGACCCAGACACCCGCCACAACATGGATGTGCTAAGCGAAAATTACCTCAACTACACACCTGTTTCCATTACAGAGCTGATTGGCCCTAAGGGCAAGAACCAGGGTAATATGCGTGATGTGGAGATTGAAAAGATAAAAGACTACGCAGCCGAAGATGCCGATGTTACGCTGCAATTGCGGGACGTATTTGCACCTAAAATAACTGAGGTAGGTGCCGATAAGCTCCTGCACGAAATAGAGAACCCATTGATATACGTGCTGGCAGATGTGGAGCACGAAGGGGTACGCATTGACCATGACACGCTGCGCGAGTTTTCTAAAGAGCTGGAAACCGATCTAGGGCGCTTAGAAAAGACGGTATATGAAAAAGCGGGTGTGCGTTTTAACATAGCGTCACCAAAGCAATTGGGCGAAGTATTGTTCGAAAAGCTGATGCTTGACCCCAAAGCTAAAAAGACCAAAACGGGCCAATACCAAACCGGTGAGGACGTGCTGCTGGCGCTTGCTTCTAAAAGCGACATTGTGCGGGACATACTGGATTTCCGCCAGCTGCAAAAGCTAAAATCGACCTATGTGGATGCATTGCCAACCATGGTCAATCCTAAAACGGGTCGCGTACATACCAGCTATAACCAGGCGGTTGCTGCAACAGGAAGACTGAGCTCCAATAACCCTAACCTTCAAAACATACCTATCCGTACGGAACGTGGCCGCGAGGTGCGCAAGGCTTTTATTCCGCGGGATGAGAACCACAGCATAGTTTCCGCGGATTATTCGCAGATTGAACTTCGAATTATAGCCGAAATAAGCAAAGACGAGAATATGCGGTCAGCATTTACCAATAATATCGACATCCATACCGCTACCGCTGCCAAAGTGTATGGCGTGGGATTAGACGAGGTTGACAGTACCCAGCGCCGGAACGCCAAAGCAGTAAACTTCGGTATCATTTACGGGCAGTCGGCATTCGGGTTGTCACAGAACCTGGGCATACCCCGTAAAGAAGCGGCCGAGATCATAGAGAACTACTTTGCACAATACCCCGGCATAAAACAATACATGGCCGACACCATGAACTTCGCGCGCGAGAACGGCTACGTTACTACCCTTATGGGCCGCCGCCGTTACCTGCGAGATATCAACTCCGCCAATCAAACGGTTCGCGGTTTTGCCGAGCGAAATGCCATAAACGCTCCTATACAGGGATCGGCGGCAGACATGATCAAGATAGCCATGGTCAACATACACCGGGAGTTTAAAGCCCGTAAGCTGGACGCACGCATGACGATGCAGGTGCATGACGAATTGGTGTTTGACGTGCCTAATCACGAAGTTGAGATTGTAAAGCCTATCATACTGGAAAACATGAAGAATGCCATTAAAACCGAAGTGCCTATAATGGTAGAGATAGGTACAGGTGCAAACTGGTTAGAGGCGCATTAACATTTTGCCATTTCGCAATAATACGGAGAGAAACTTTATAGAAAATATCAATTCGTCAATTACGGATTTACTTTCATTAAATTCTTACATCGTTCCAAACACATTTTTGAAATAATGTGTTTGTTCATGTGGGGAAATGTTTAGTACCTTAACCACTATATAGTCCTTTAATGAGAATCTACCACCTTAGTGCCGAATGTTATCCTATAGCTAAAGTTGGCGGGCTTGCAGATGTTGTTGGCGCGTTGCCCAAGTACCAAAATCAGGCAGGGCTAAACGCGGCCGTGGTTATACCGTACTACAACCGCAAGTTTGTACACGAGAATACTTTCGAGGTGGTTTTCCAAGGGCTTACACTGCTTGGCGACCGGCGTATATACTTTGAAATTGTAAAGGAAACCACCGATAAGCTTGGGTTCGAACTTTTTATGGTTAAGGTACCCGGGCTGCTGGATAGGGAGAACATCTACAGCTACCCTGATGAAAGGGAGCAGTTCCTGGCTTTCCAGATTTGTTTTCTGGATTGGATAAACTGGAGCGGGCAAACGCCGGATGTAGTACACTGCCATGATCATCACACCGGGCTGGTCCCGTTCCTTATGTACCATTCGGCACTTTACCGCAGACTGGCGCACATACCAACCGTTTTTACCATTCATAACGGGCAATACCATGGGGCATTTGGCTGGGAAAAACTGAACTACCTGCCGGAAATTGACGCATTAAAAACAGGCTTACTGGAATGGGCAGGCGGAATAAACCCCCTGGCCTGCGCCGTAAAATGCTGCTGGAAGTATACTACCGTATCTCCCAACTACCTGCACGAACTCACCATAAACTCCAACGGGCTTGAATATTTGTTCTGGGTGGAAAGAGCGAAAGGCGTCGGCATTGTTAACGGGATTGATACCGACGTGTGGAATGCAGAAAGCGACCCAATGGTGCTGAACCATTTTAATGCAGCCACTGCTGATAAAGGCAAAAAAGCCAATAAAAAGGAACTTTGTGACAGGTTTAACCTCGACATAAACAAACCGCTTGTTGTATTCATTGGCAGGCTGGTAGTAGAAAAAGGTGCCGACTTGCTGCCCGAAGCTATCGAACGCAGCATAAGGCAGCACCCGAATGGTGTAAACTTCCTGATACTGGGTACAGGAGATAAAGAAACCGAATTAGCCATACAGGCACTTAAGGACGAGTTCCCTCAGAACTGTAATGTATTTATAGGTTATGACGAATCTTTAGCACACGTGATATACGCAGGCGCCGATTTCCTGCTGATGCCTTCGCGGGTGGAACCATGCGGCTTGAATCAGCTTTACGCCATACGTTACGGTACCATACCAATTGTGCGTACAACCGGCGGCTTAAAGGACACCGTTACAGATATTAACGAAGAAGATGGTTATGGCATTCGTTTTGAAAATGCTACAGCGGACGATATTACATATTCCATAGCGCGAGCTGTGGAGCTTTACCAGGACACAAAAAAAATGCAGCTGCTGCGTAAGCGGATGATGGGCCTCGACTTTTCGTGGGGGCGCTCGGCTCAGGAATATATAGATCTGTATAACAGTTTAACATCTCAACCATGACATCGAAAGTGATCAGCATTGTACTTGGCGGAGGCCAGGGCAGCCGTTTAGCTCCACTAACACTAACGCGCTCCAAACCGGCCGTACCAATTGCCGGTAAATACCGCCTGGTAGATATACCCATCTCCAACTGCCTGCACTCCAATATCAACAGGATATTTGTGCTTACGCAGTTCAACTCGGCATCGCTTAACAAGCATATTAAAAATACGTATCACTTCAGTACGTTCAGTACTGCTTTTGTTGATATACTCGCTGCTGAGCAAACGCCGACCAGTGCGGGTTGGTTCCAGGGAACTGCCGATGCTGTAAGGCAAAGCTTACACCACCTGGCCGTGCATGAGTTTGATTACGTGCTTATCCTTTCTGGCGATCAACTGTACCAGATGGATTTTGAGGAAATGATACAGCAGCACGTAGAATCCAAGGCAGATATATCAATTGCTACTATACCGGTGCACGAGCGTGATGTGCCCGGGTTTGGTATCCTGAAAACCGATGCCGAAAATAACATTACGGCTTTCATTGAAAAACCCAAGACCGGCTTTGAGGAATGGGTATCTGAAGTTAGCCCGGAAATGAAAGAGAAAGGGCGCATATACCTGGCATCGATGGGTATATACATCTTTAACCGCAAATTGCTGTACGAATTGCTTGAGAGTAACGACCAGACCGATTTTGGTAAGGAGATTATTCCGCAATCAATACAGGGGCATAAAGTAGTGAGCTACCAATACGAAGGTTACTGGACAGATATTGGTACCATTCCATCGTTCTTTGAAGCTAACCTCGGCTTAACAGATGATATACCAGAGTTTAACCTTTTCGATAAGAATCACATCTATACGAGGGCACGCATGTTGCCGCCAACCAAGGTTTCCGGTACACACTTAGAGAAGTCGATAATTGCCGATGGCTGCATTATTAACGCTAGCCTAATCAATCGCTCTATTGTTGGTATACGTACCCGCATAGGGCTTTATACTAGCATTGAGAACTGTTATATAATGGGAAGCGATAATTACCAAACCCTTGAGGAAATCGCTGCAGCGAAAGAAGCTGGTGTTCCTGCAATGGGTATAGGCGACAGGTGTACCATTAAGAATGCGATAATTGATAAGAACACTTATATAGGGGACGATGTCAAGATCAATTGTAACAAGAAACTTCCTGACGGAGATTACCCAACTTATACAGTTGTAGATGGTATAGTAATCATCAAGAAAAGAGCGGTGATCCCCAGCGGAACCGTTATTTAAACATAAGAGAAAAGGCCCCATAAGGGGCCTTTTTATTTTACAACTCGATGCTTTCGCTTATTGCTGGTAGCTTAAGGTTGAGGCCTGCTTTAATAAACTTTTCCTGCACCTCGTCCTTATTAATTTCTATTACCGGGAAAGAATCATAGTGAACACCTACAATATCCTTGCAATTAATAAAAGACGCAGCCTTAATGGCATCATCGGCACCCATTGTGTAGTTATCGCCAATTGGCAGGATAGCCCAATCCAGGTTCTCATCTTCCAGTAGCTTCATGTCGTAAGTAAGCGCGGTATCTCCCGCAAAGTAAACCTTCTGCCCGTTAAACGTAATTACAAAACCTGCAGGGTTACCACCATTGCTGCCATCAGGTAAGGCACTGGAGTGTACGGCATTTACCATTTTAACGCGACCAAAATCAAAATTGAATACACCGCCAATGTTCATGCCATGGGTATTATCAATACCTTGCTTGCCTAACCAGCCAGCTATTTCGGCAATGCAAATGACCTTTGCTCCGCTTTGTTTTTGTACCTGTACCAGGTCGCCAACATGGTCGCCGTGCCCATGCGATACCAGGATGTAATCTGGTTTCAGAGCGCTTACATCAATATTTTTAGCCAAAGGATTTTGGCTGATGAACGGATCGAATAATAATCTGGTGCCGTTTGCCTCAAGTTCAAGGCAAGACTGACCGTAATAAGTAAGTTTCATAGTTAATAAGCTTTATAATACGACTGCCTAATCTATTTACCAAACAAGCTTCCCAAGCCGCCCATGCCACCAAACATGTTGTTTGCCATGGATGCCATTTCACTTTGGCTCACATTTTCTGCCTGCTCCAACGCTTTATTAACAGCAATAGCCATTAGTTCTTCTAGTTCTTCCTTGTCAGCCTCTTTAAGAAAAGCCTCGTCTATGGTAATGGCCTGAATAACCTTATTGGCATTAGCAGTGACAGTTATTTTGCCGCCTTCAGCGGTGCCGGTTACACTTATGGTATCCAGGCGCTGTTTCATTTCGCCAGCTTTTTGCTGTGCTTCTAATATTTTGTCGAACATAGGTATAAAGTTAGTGGTTTATAAAGTTGATCAAGTGAATGGTTGTTCATTATTAATCAGTGTTAATTAATTTACTACCAACCATTACTAATATCAATCCTCAGCCGTATCCCCGGCGCCATTGTAAGCACCTTTGCGCACTACCGGCATGCCCGTCATCTTAAACAGGTCATCCAGGTGCAGCAGACTGCCGTTTACCAAATTACCTAACAAAACAATGGTAACATCGTTTTTAAGATCGCGTAAATAAATGTGGCGGAAACCGTGCCACCAGCCGGTGTGATAGACTACCTTTTCGTTAGGTGCTTCAAATATCCTCCAACCGTAGCCGTAATTGAAGTGCCCGCGTATCATGGGGTTATGCGCTGTATATGCCGAATCCTGAGTAGCGGGTTTCATGAGCTTGCCCGCGCGCAGTGCCTGGTCAAATACATAAAGGTCGCCTACAGTGCTGTAAATACCTTTGTCGCCAACAGGTCCGTCCAAAAAATTTTGCGCTACAGAGTACTTCCAGCTATTGCGATCGTGTCCAACCACATCCGCAGGTATTTTATCATATACCGCTTTTGAGTAAACCGCGGTATGGGTCATGCCTGCAGGTTTAAAAATGTTCTGCATCATGTAATCTGCATAACTTTGGCCGGTAACCTTTTCTATAATAGATCCCAGCACCATAAAATTAGAGTTGTTGTACAGGAACCTAATATTTGGTTTATTAAAGCGGGCAGGTTTGTACTGCGCTATCATAGCCATTGCTTCCTTGTTGGATACCCCTTTACGCTGGTCGCGGTGCTCGCTCCGGAAAACGCCGTCAATAAAGTAAACGTAATTCATCATGCCAGAGCGGTGAGTAAGCAACAGGCGAATAGTTACACCTTCATATGGGAAGTCAGGAAAGAAATCTCTTACATCCTGATCAAGCTTTATTTTACCTCGTTCCCACAGCTGCATAATGGCGGTACCCGTCATGGTTTTAGTAACGGATGCCAGCTCGAATTTCGAGTCTAGTTTAAGGCTATCACGGGTAAGGTGGTTAGCCCAACCATAAGAACCTTCATATAATATCTTTCCTTTTTTAGCGACCAGAACATTGCCATTAAAGCCACTTACCTTATGCAGGTGTTCCATAAAGGCAGCTATCTTTTTGTCGCCATCTTTAGGGTCGTATTTTAAAAACTTAGCAGGATCAAATGGTTTTTCGGGATTGATGCCGTTCTTTTTATCAGCCGAGCCTGATGAGCAGGAAGTGATTAAGAATAAGGGAATTAAGAACGACAGTGTGCTTTTAAGAACAACATTCATATGCAAAACAGATCCAAGGGTAAATGCCGGGCGAAAATTAGAAATTATATAGGAGGTAAAAGAGAATTTTTTGAGTAATGTTTCAACATTATTAAAAGCGAGTTAAATTAGCGTATGAAAATCTACCGTTTATTGTTATTAGCTATTGTGTGTATTACCATAAGCACCACTGGATTCTCCCAAGATCAAACTGATAGTGTTTCAACATTTATAAAACAGGGTATTGAGTTAGGTAGCAAAAAAGACTATCCTGCTGCAGTAGCAAAATACAAGGCAGCGCTGGCTTTGCAGCCGGATAATGCACAGGCAAATTATCAGATGGCCTTCGCGCTGTTTGCATCGGGCAGGAGTGCGGATGCGGTACCTTACATAAATAGTGCTATTAAAAGCAGTACCGACAGTAAGTTTGCTGCCGCTGCTTACAGTTTACAGGGTAGCATCTACGGTACTTTAAACCGTTCTCGAGAAGCTGTTGCTGCCTACAAAAACGCCATAGCTGCAGATACCTCTAACCAGCGGATCTACTATAACCTGGGCATTGCGTACTTTAAAGCAAAGCAGTATGCCGCGGCCGAACAGCAGTTTGCAGATGCGCTGAAGCGCGACATAAAAGATGCAGGCAGCGCAAGGATGTACGCCCTTGCTGCCTTTCATCAGAACAAACGAACTGAAGCTATACTAGGTTTTTGCTACTTCCTTTTGCTTGAGCCGGGCGGCACACGCAGCGCGGAAGCTTTCGGTAACCTGCAGAACATTTTACAAGGAGGTACCCTTAAACCCGAGCCTGGTTACAAAGCAGTTGCTACACCCTACATCACCTATCAAAATGGATTGATTGTAAAAGCTCTAAGCGTTTTCAAAACAAGGAAGTACGGCTCGCATGCAGACCTGTTGGCTGCGCAGCTGGATGCCATTATAGTAAAGCTTGCGGAAGCATCCAGGAATAAACAATACTTTTGGCACAGCCTGGCAGATCATTTCGGCAAGCTTAATGCTGCCGGGCACATGCCGGCGTTTGCTAGGTACATCAGCCAAAGTGCCTTAACTGAGAGTGCCGGATGGATGGCTGCTAACGCGCAAAAGGTGGCTTCTTTAAACACGTGGTTAGCAGGGAATCACCCAGGGATTTAACGGGTTAACGCCTGAGACAAACGCTCGCATTTGGGTGGAGAGCGCCATAGGCGAGGGCGGTCGTTTTGCGTTCACTTTACCGGTGTAGTGTTCAAAAGTGTTCAGCTTTTTTTGTGCCGGGGCTGTTTTTGTGCAATTTGAACACTTGTACGCTTCCCCTCAAAAAAGTGCTATATCAGCATCAAAATGGCTGATTTTGCCTGGAAATCTTTACCTGTACCTTTAAAAACCACACCGATTTGAGATGCTATTTTAAAATAAATTTGCATTTAATAAATCCGTTATTTTAAGATTTAGCTCCTGAACATGCCAAAAAAGAAGCGGCTGTCTCCAAGAGAACAGCCGCTTCTTTTATATCTGTGGACAGTTATTTTGATGCCGGATTTATGGTTGCTTTTACAGTGCCGCACTCCAGCATTTCGTCGCCGTAGTAAGGGTTGCGTATCTCTTCCGTTTCGCTTAGCCATGATGCCTTTTTCATGGGGCAATACTGCTGGTAAAGCGGGCTGCTGTTGGTCTTGAGGGCGGACAACAACGCGTACATGTTTTTAGATAAGCTTGAGAAATGTTCACGCTGACGTGCAAGCACACTACTCTCGCTGATATGGCGGCTGTCTAGCTTTAATCTGTCGGCATACTTGGTGTATAAAACTTCCTGCGCAGGCTTTAAATCTACCGGTTTAACCGCAAGGGTATTCAGCAACTCTTTAGAGCGGGTTTTAGCAAGTGCTGCATTGCTGCCTACAAGAGCGTTCTTCAATGCTATGTAAGATGTAATTACTTTGTCTGTACCGCTCACTTGTTGAGCGCTGGCAGCAAGGCTGCTAAAAACTATTACAAAACTGAGGAATAGTGCTTTCATATCTGTTTGTCTTTATATTGCCTGATGATCTCTTTACACCCAGCCTCAATCAATTTATAAACCGGGGCAAACTGGGTATCATCATAATACGGATCGGGTACTATATTATTGCCTAACAGTAGTTTTACTTTCTCACGATCTTCGGGACTGCGGGCCTTCGCCAGTATGTCGGCAAGGTTACTGCGGTCCATCACCAGTATCAGGTCAAAGTCGTCAAAGTCGCGCACGTTGAACAATCGGCATACCTGCTTACTGATATCTACACCCTGCGCCAGGGCAGCTGCAATGGAGCGCCTGTCCGGCGGGCGGCCAACATGCCAGTCACCGGTACCTGCCGAGTCTACTTCCCAGTCCAGTCCTGCTTTTTGTGCCTCATGGCGCATAATGCCTTCTGCCAGTGGCGAACGGCAGATGTTGCCCAGGCAAACCATTAGTATTTTCATTGTTTAAGCTGTTACCTTCGTTACGCGAAAAGCAGAAAGACCAAAGCAAGAGCTTTTACTTCCTGCTATCTGTTTTCATCTTTTTGCTCTGTGCTTTAAGCTTTCTGCTTCTCTATTAACCAAAGATTTGGTTCAATACGCCAGCAAGCCTTACGCCGCCTTTTAAAAGCTGCTGGTTAAGCACACCTATAAACTTAAAATTGTAATTGTAACCGCTTACTTTGTCCTTGCCCTCTACATCAGCATAGATCTTTTCTGCAAGCTGGCTAGATTCAAACAGCCATTGGCTAACAGGTGCTGCCTGCAATTCGGCGCGTTGCTTGGCCGTAGTGTGGTTTATCCATGCTACGTACTCAGTAAAGCTCAACTGCTGCATATCTATCAGCTGGGAATCCCATATCGAGTGCAAATTGGTTGGCTGCGGGTTGTTGTTCCAGGTAAGTTTTACATCATTACCACCCTTGTCTGCAGTGTGTGCAGTGTGCATTGGCTGATGAACGTCTTCAACAATGTGTATCAGCATACGCAGGTACAGCACCTTGCTGGTTTTTGACAGGTTCTTTTTCTTTAGTTCGCCTATTAAAAAGTTCATCTTAGTATAAGCATCGGTAGTGGTGTCGGCTTTTAGGTATGCCTGCATTTCGGGGTAGGTCATACGTTTATCAAAATCGACATAGTGCCATACCGAAAGGTAATTATAGGCCGGGTCAGACTTAATAAAATCGGCCCAATTGCTTGTCATGGCAATGCTTTCGTCACCCAGGATGGCTTTAATAGCGGCACGTGCCTTGGGCGTTAAATAGCTGTCGGCTATTTGCCCGCATATACGGTGGCCGTTTGTTCCCCAGGCCATGGTTTGTACAGGCAGGTACATGATGGCAATTGCAAGTAAAAAGATCCTGATCGATTTCATTTTAAAGTGGTTTTGGAATACAAGTATTTCGTTTAATGAGTCTGGCGTTGAAAGGAAGTACGCTGGCCAGCGGTGCAAACCGCACAATTGAGTCCGTTTGTTTTTTTACTTTGAAGGCTTCCTGGTAGTTGCCGTACCGGAAACAACCGCCTTCTACCTTGTAGCTAAAGTTGGGGTTGCAAAACAAGCCCTTTAGTATCAGTGTATCATGTTTTTGCTGGTAAATGCCTTTGGCATACTCGGCCCAATGGCCATTTTTTATGCAAGTGTCTGCACCTGCAACAGCCTTTGAGAATGAATTCATGCTTACAAAAAACGAATCACAGCTAAACTTCAGCCGGTACGCTGTTGCGGTAACCAGCTGTTTTTGGAGGGCTGATGTATCCTGCAGCCATTCGCCTTGTAGGTACTGCTGGCCCTGCTCCTGGTAATCGGGGTTGAATTTGCAGCTTGTTAAGCTTAAAGCGGAAAGCAGAAGGCAAAAAGCCAGAGTTAAAAGAAAAGGCGAGCGGAAAAATACGAAACGCTTTTGCATGGTATATCAAAAAGCCCCTTCTTTAATAAACCAGAAGGGGCTATGTGCATTTATTGCTCCCCCTTTAGGGGGCTGGGGGGTAAACTGCCTATCATATCTTCAGGACGCACCCACTGGTCAAACTGCTCGCTGGTTAGTAAGCCCAGGCCTATTGCAGCTTCGCGAAGAGACGTGCCTTCTTTGAGCGCTGTTTTGGCAATTTTAGCAGCGTTCTCATACCCAATATGCGGGTTAAGCGCTGTCACCAGCATCAGAGAATTTTCCAGGTGTTTTTTAATGCCTTCGTAGTTCGGCTCAATGCCTACCGCGCAATGATCATTAAAGGATACGCAAGCATCGCCTATCAGCCTTGCCGACTGTAAAAAGTTGGCAGCCATTACCGGCTTAAATACGTTCAGTTCATAGTGCCCATTAGAGCCTCCTATAGATATAGCCACATCGTTACCCATTACCTGTGCAGCAACCATAGTAACCGCTTCGTTTTGGGTTGGATTTACTTTGCCAGGCATAATAGATGAGCCAGGTTCGTTATCCGGTATGTGTATCTCGCCAATGCCTGAACGCGGGCCAGAGGCCAACATCCTGATATCGTTAGCAATCTTCATTAACGATACGGCTATTTGCTTAAGCGCTCCGTGGCTTTCCACAATAGCGTCGTGGGCAGCCAGTGCCTCAAACTTATTTTCTGCAGTGATAAATGGCAGGCCTGTAAACTCGGCAATGTACTGTGCTACTTTAACATCATAACCTTTAGGGGTGTTAATACCAGTACCCACAGCGGTGCCGCCAAGCGCAAGCTCGCTCAGGTGGTCCAGCGTGTTGCGCAGGGCCTTCAAACCGTGATTTAATTGGGATACGTAGCCGGAGAACTCCTGGCCCAAAGTAAGCGGTGTAGCATCCATCAGGTGGGTGCGGCCAATCTTCACAACGCTTTTGAACGCTTCGCTTTTAGCCTGCAGGGTGTCGCGCAGTTTTTCAATACCGGGGATGGTTACATCCATTAGTATCTTGTATGCCGCAATGTGCATTGCAGTAGGGTAAGTATCGTTCGAGGATTGTGACTTGTTCACGTCATCATTCGGGTGGATGAAGGTTTTACCCTCGCCCAAAGTGTTACCCTGTAGTACGTGCGAGCGGTTGGCCACCACCTCGTTCACGTTCATGTTTGATTGTGTGCCCGATCCTGTCTGCCAGATCACCAGCGGGAACTCGCTGTCCAGTGCGCCGGTCAATATCTCGTCGCAAACCTGTGCTATCATGTCGCGTTTCTCGGCAGTTAGTACGCCAAGGTCAGTATTGGTGTAGGCAGCTGCCTTTTTAAGGTAGGCAAAGGCATCTATAATTTCCTTTGGCATTGATGCCTCCGGGCCTATTTTAAAGTTGTTGCGGCTGCGTTCTGTTTGTGCACCCCAGTATTTGTCGGCCGGTACCTGTACCGCGCCCATGGTATCATATTCGGTTCTGAAACTCATAACGATAGTATGTTTTTGCAGCGGCAAAGTTATGGTTTTATGCGAAGTATGCTAAAGCCGGAAGGGTAATCTTTTTGGTACATTTTGGAAGGCTCGATGAAATACAACATCTAAATTCTGCCTATTATTGTATACCGGTCATTTCACCTGCTATTTGAATAGCAAGCACCAGGTTGCCAATTACGAACACTACTACGGCTACTACTATCCAGGTTCCTATAATATTTTTAGACTTCGGCAGTTTATCAAATTTTTTTACATATTTCTTCCATGTAGTATCATGGAGAAACGCAAAATAGTTAATTAAAAATAATGTTAAAACTGGGATTAATGTTGATAACGATAGTAAAACAAAGGTGTCATGACTATCAATGAATTCCCGATAGTAAAATTTCAAAGCTAAAAGAAAGAGCAATTCCAAACTTTGAATAGCCAAAGTGGCTGTAAAATCACTCGGAAATATAGATGGGGACCATTCACCAAATTTGTAGAACTTGTAAAATAAATAATAGTAAGCATTTTTCATAAACACAAGTGTATACTAGTAAGTACTTAATTATTCTTATACATTGTATTTACAAAGCAGGCTTGCGAGTATAGAAAGGCTGCCTTGAAAGTTAATTAACTAAATTAGTCTTCTGACACCGGCTGCATGCCAATGGAGAAGAAGCATTGTCTTTATAGTACCTGTAAAAACCAATAGCCAGATGATTCTTTAGGAAAAATCTTCTTCATACCTAATTAATCGACTTCGGCCGGCTTGCAGCCGATGTTCCAAAGCTTGTTGGCTTACCTGCCATGGTAATTACCAGTTCGCCGCCGGCAGACAGCTCCCGGTGCGGAAGGTAGTTAAGGGTGTAGGGCTTACCGTTAAGTGTAATGCCTGCAATATATTTGTTTGCAGCGCTGTTATTCTTAACCACTACATGGAACTTCTTACCAGCAGGTAAATTAATGGTTGCTTCATTAACCGTTGGGCTGCCAAATACGTACATGCCGTTTGCCGGATTGACCGGGTAAAAGCCTAATGCCGACAATACATACCAGGCAGACATCTGCCCCACATCCTCATTGCCTATTATACCGTCAGTTTTGGTGGTATAAAAGTTATTAAGGATGAAACGCACCTTGTCTGCCGTTTTCCAGGGCTGGCCCACGTAAGCGTACAGGTAAGTAATATGATGGCTGGGCTCGTTGCCATGCGCATACTGCCCGATAAGCCCGGAGATATCAGGCGAGTGTTCCTTGCCCAGGTCGCCCTGCACGATGAACAGCGAGTCGAGTTTAGTTATAAAGTGCTTTTCGCCGCCCTGTAAGGCTATCAGTCCTTCTACGTCATGCGGCACCAACCAGGTGTATTGCCATGCATTTCCTTCGGTAAAGTCATCCTGCTCATGTCGCGACTCAAACGGGTTAAAAGGCGTGCGCCACTGCGTTGCAGATACCCTGCCCCGCATAAAGCCGGTTTGCTTATCAAAATAGTTCTGGTAGTTTTTTGCGCGTTTGCTAAAGTATTCGTAATCGGCCTGCTTGCCCATTTTGCGTGCCATTTGCGCAATGCACCAATCATTGATAGAATATTCAAGGCCCATAGCAACGTTCTCGCGTGTGCTGTCTGCCGGTATAAAGCCCAGTTCTTTCACAAACTTAAGCCCGCGCATATTCTGCATTTGTGTGGTTTTCACCGCCTCGTAAGCAAGATTAGCATCAAAGCCTTTAAATCCTTTTAAATAAGCATCGGCCACCACAGCTACGGCGCTATTACCCACCATGGTGTTGGTCTCGTTAGCCATCAGGTGCCACACGGGCAGCCTGCCCTGCTGCTGGTAAATAGCCAGCATGGTGTTGATCATATCGCTTACACGCTCCGGCTCCATAATGGTATACAGCGGATTGGCTGAGCGGTAGGTGTCCCACAAAGAAAATGTAGTTAGATTTTTAAAGTTTGCTGCCTTATGTACCTGTTTGTCGGTACCCCAATAGTCGCCATTCACGTCGTTAAAGGTTGACGGCGCTATCATGGTGTGGTACATGGCGGTGTAGAACTTCTTCAGCTGCGAAAGCGAATCTGCCTTTATGGTAATCTTGTGCAGCTCTTTGTTCCAGGCGGCAGTGGCCGCTGCCGATACTTTGTTGAAATCCCATCCGGGTATTTCACTATTGATGTTGAGCAGCGCATTTGCCGTACTCACGGGGGAGACGCCCACCTTAGCATAAACTATTTCGCCTGCTGCTGTAGCAAAGCTTAATGCGCCTTTAACCTTCTTACCGGTAAGCGTGGTGCCTTTGACGAGGGCTGTACTGTCGTAAACCGCAAAGTTTTTGATTGCTTTTGAGAAAACGGCTGTGAAGTAAACGCGCTGATCTCGTGCCCAACCTCTCGAGTAACGGTAACCCTCAATGGTGTGATCATTCACTTGTTTTATATAGGTTTCCGTAGCGCGGTCGGCAATGCCTTCTGCAAGATCTATAATGATGTGCGCATCAGTAGCCTGCGGGAAAGTATACTTGTGCATCCCTACGCGGCTTGTTGCGGTAAGTTCTGCCTTGATGCCATAGCGCTTAAGCTTTACACTATAGTAGCCGGGGCGGATCACCTCATCCTGGTGACTGAACAAAGAGAAATAGCCGTTCCGCGAATCTTTTAACGTGCCCTTGCTTACGATCACCTTGCCGGTTGTTGGCATAAATGAGACATCACCCAGGTCGCCGATGCCGGTTCCGCTCAGGTGCGTGTGCTGAAAGCCAACGATGGTAGAGTCGGAAACGTGATAACCCGAGCACCAATCCCAGCCTTGCGACAATTGTGTTGGCCCAAGCTGTACCGCGCCAAAAGGCAGGTTTGCGCCAACAAATACGTGCCCGTGAAATCCTGTGCCTATTGTTTGGTCTACATAGCGGGTAAGGTCGGTGTTAACTGCTGCGGCTTTTTTTACCTGCGCCGATGCCTGGTTGCTTAGAAACGCGAGTGCTATAAATGCTATAAACTTGTTCTTCATGGGAGTGATAAAATGTTCTACCGTACGCCTAATTCTGCTATGCTGATGCCTTCACCGCTGATTAGTTTGGTAGCTGTAAATTTAATATACCTGGCTTTTACAGCAGCGCGCAAAGGTACAACCTGTTCTACAGGGTTCGATCTGATGTTTGAAAATTCGCCGGTAGCTACGTCCTGCCAGGTATTGCCGTCGGTGCTTACTGCAAAGGTGTAGCCGCTAACCATGCCTGTGGTATTTTTGTCCTGCCTTGGCAGGTAGGTAAATGAACTGATATTATGCTCTTCGCCCATATCTACAACAAACGTGTTTGATGGAGCGGCAACGTAACTGCTTTCGTTTTCGTCAATAGCAGCGGCTGCATTATCCGCTTTGGTTATTGGCTGCCATTTTTCTTTTGCAAAGCCGAACCGGGCTACGGTGCTTTCGCTCTTGCCTGTCCCTTCAAATGCGGCAGCCCTTACCTCACCGCCAGCGGTAAACATAATTGGTTTACTAAAAACAGGGGAGGAAACAGTTGGCGCAGAGCCATCTGTTGTATAATGGATGCTGCTCACCGGCGCTTCGGTATAAATGTTTACTTCGCCCTGTTTGTTGCGCTTAATCACCGGGGCAACCAAATGTACAGGCTCTTTAAACAAGCCAAAATCGCTTATCGCAATAGCGACTGGCGACTTGGTGATCCTCAGCCTTAGTTTGCTGGTTGTAATGTTGTAGGGTAAGCGTACCAACCGGTTAGCGCCAATGCTGGGCACCGCTGCAATTTCTTTCCAGGCACCGTTAATCCATGCGTCGAAGGCTGCGCCTTCTATCCGCTGACCCACCTTAATGTTCTCCCGTATACGGATGACGTTGAAGGTTTTAGCTGTATGCAAGTTGATTTCCAGAGTAGGGGTGGTAACCTTATCATCAGTAGCCCAGTAGCTGTAGCGGCTGTTATCGGTCAAAAATGTAGTGCCAAATTTAGCCGCGCTGTTGCCACGTATATTACTTGCCTTAAATGATGCTCCTTTTGCCAGGTTAACGGCAAATGTCGCTTTTATAATGCCACCGAAATCTTTAAGTATTTTTACGTCCTCATCGGCTATCACACCATCTTTATTTGGCGACAGGCCAAGATCCAGGCAGGCGCCACGGCCAACGCTTTTGTAATACAGGTCTGCCAACGTATAAGCCGAGCGGGATTGCCCATCCTGCGACTCGTGATAGAACCAGCCGCGGCGTAAGGGTACATCACATTCGGCAGGCATCCAGTATTTGCCGTTGCGTGTGCCTTCAGTTCCCTCGTAATCTTTAACAAAGCCGTTTGCGGGTACCTTGCCTTCCTCTGGTGCGTGCGGCGTGTAGGTTGCCCAATAAGTTTCGCCTGCGTGGCCTTCCTCGTTTCCTACCCATCGCACATCGGGCCCAACATCGCCAAATATAGACGCGCCCGGCTGCATTTTACGGGTAATGCCCCAGGTGGTGTCCCAACCATAGTAGGTAGAACGGTCTATCTTGCGCACCTCGCGTGTGCCGCCGTAATAGCCGTCGCCTCCGTTAGCGCCGTCGTGCCACGACATAAACAACGGGCCATAGTTTTTGTACAGTTCACGCAGTTGCTCGCGGTAAACTTTAGTTAAAAATTCGGGTTTGCCGTAAAGAGGGTTGTTCCTGTCCCACGGCGAGCAGTAAACGGCCATTTTCATCCCCAGCTTGTTGCAAGCTTCCTGGTATTCTTTTAAAATATCACCCTTGCCGTTCTTGTAAGGGCTTTTGCTGATGTTATGCTCTGTGGTCTTTGTTGGCCACAGGCAAAAGCCGTCATGGTGTTTTGCCACCACAACAATCCCCTTAAAACCGCCTGCTTTAGCAGCGCTCACTATTTGCATAGCGCTAAAGTTTTTAGGGTTGAATATGGCAGGATCCTCGTCTCCAAAGCCCCACTCTTTATCTGTATAGGTGGCCATGCTGAAATGCACTATGCAGTACATATCTGTTTCCTGCCAGTTTAGCTGCCGTTGTGTTGGTAATACGCCATAAGGTTTAGGTGCCTGCTGTGCCGTTACGTTTAAACCAGCCGCCAGCAGAGCGGCAAATAAAAGACTTTTCTTCATTTGGTTAGTGTTGAAACCAGTTTGACGGAACCGGCGCCGGCGTGCTGCCATTTACGCTATATTTTAATCCCAATGCAAAGCCGCCACCGCCTTCAATAAAGTCGAGCGCGAAGGGCTGCAAGCCTTTGCTTAGTGCAACCTGGCCGTTCTTTTCAATTGCAGAGTGGTTGCCGTCGTTATCTACCACCATGCGGTCGGCTATTTTTAGCACGCCGCCATCGTCGCAATTAAGGTAAAAGGTATAAACGCCGGTTGAGGGTACATCGATGTAGCCCCGGTAGATTATGGCAAATGACGGCGCGGTAGCGGATGATGGTACTGCGATGGTGTTTGTTGTAAAGGTACTATCCGGCTTAGCCTTGCTGATAAGGCTGGTCTGTTTAAAGAAGGCCTTGTAATAAGTAGCTGTTAAACCAGGAGCAGTGACTGTGGCACTTTGTGCCGGGGCGTAAGTTTGCTTATTGTAATTGAGGGTGTAAATATCGCCGCGTGAGCCTGATGGTGTAAAAGCGGCTACCTTTATGGTTTGCGGAGCTGTAATGACAAGTTTGTCGCCAAGTTCTTTTGATGATGCCGACGGCAAACTGCCATCTGTAGTATATCGCAGCTGCATTTCTTCCATTGGCTTTTTGATGCTCAATGTGTCTTTATCGGTAAATACATTTTCAGTAACCATGTTTGGCAGATCGGGCAAGCGGTAATGTACATTAAGCTTATCCAATCGTTTGTAATGGATGGCAAGGCGTTTCAGGTAGGAGTCATATCCGTCGGTGTTGCTCGTCCACAGCCTTTCTGCAAGCGCGGTCATTCTTGGCATGTACATGTAATCGGCCCTTTTCTCGGTTGGGATGCGCTCACTCCAAATGTTTGCCTGTGCGCCAATTATTGCTTTTGCTTCCTGCGCATTAAGTTTGGCAGGGATAGGGTTAAAATAATATACTTTTGAAACTGAATACTGATCGGGCTGATTATCAAAATACAATGGCTCGCCAGGTGTCATAATCACAGTGTTGCCGTTTTTAGCCGCCTTTACCGGTGCATCGGGCACCCAGCCACGCCAGTACATGATGATAGCCGTCGGACTGATGCCGCCTTCTATCACTTCATCCCAGCCAATCAGTTTGCGGCCTTTAGAATTGAAGTATTTTTCCATCCTGTTGATAAAATAGCTGTGCAGCCCGGGCAAATCTTTAATGCCCTCTTTTGCCATGAAGGCTTTTACCACGTCCGACTTAGCCCAGTCGGTACGATCAACCTCATCGCCTCCAATGTGGATGTATTTGGATGGGAAAATAGCCATAATCTCGTCAAATACATTCTGTGCAAACTCATAAGTGCTTTCGTTAGCCGGGCAGATGGGCTTGGAGAACAACTCGCCGAATTTGTTTTCGCCATTACAAGTGAGAAAAGGGTAGGAGTTGATAGCCGCCATCATGTGGCCAGGCATGTCTATTTCCGGAATAATATCGATGTGTTTTGCAGCTGCATAGCCTACAAGGTCTTTTAGCTGTTGTTGGGTATAGAAGCCACCATAAAGCGTTTTTCCGTTTTTGCGGATGATATGTTTCGTGTCGATCGCAAAATCAGGATTGTCTTTTGCCAGTTTCATGCAAGCCGAGTCCTGATTGTTGAAAGTTCTCCAGGCTCCTTCAGAGGTAAGCTTGGGGTATTTTTTGATCTCCACTCGCCAGCCCTGGTCATCTGTAAGGTGCAAATGAAACTTGTTCATCTTGTAGAGTGCCATAACATCAATGAACTTGCGCAGGTAGTCTATAGAGAAAAAGTGGCGGGAAACATCCAGGTGCATGCCACGCCAGGCATAAGCAGGTTGGTCTGTAATAGTTAAAGATGGTAAACTAAGCTGTTTCGCTTTTAACCCTTTGCCCTCTATGTTGGTCGGCAAAAGTTGTCTTATTGTCTCCACAGCGCGAAAAGCTCCCGTTGGCGTACGGGCAGCTATTATAAGTTTTTGTTGGTCAATGGTTAGTTTATAACCTTCTTCTGCAGTAATCGCGTCATTGTACTTAAATGAAATTATTTTACCAGTGGTTGAGGAGGCCTTTTGCAAAGCAATTCCGAGTCCTTGTTTCATCAGTTTGTTGAACTGAACCACCTCATTGCTGAATTTGCTGTCTGCTGATATACGTGTTGCCGCTGTAATGACAAATGTGCCGCTGCGGGCAGCAAGCGAAGTTGGATACGGAATAATAGAGTACCGTGCATCCTGTGCTTTCAACGGGCCGTTAATTAAGCAGACGCTAATTATTACAATAGCAGCCTTGTAAAAAGGTATTTTCATTAGTTGGCTATATTGATGAGATGTGCATTATTACCCGCGGTGTTCCACCCATCTACAGTTACAGCAAGTTTATTCTTGCCTTTATTCGGGTAATCTATAATTATTTTCTTCTCTTCGCCGGGTAACATAGATATATAATTGTTGTCATAAAAAGCAGGCAGCGCCCTTTCTTTAGTCCCGGCATCTACCAGCGAAATGCGGTTAAAGAAGGATATAACTGCGTTCTGTTTATTATGAAGTGTAACTTCTACCTGGCCGGGCTTTACGTAACGTGCCGTTGCTGTCAGTTCGTCTTCCTTCATCTTTTGCAGGCCACTGTAATCGCCATTTTTGTCAGCCATCCAGTACAAGTTCTCTGATAGTACTTTTTTATCAGTGTCTAACAATTGTAACGACAGGAAAGCGCCCTCTTTAGCAGCCATTTGGTCAATAACGTTTTTAACGGATAGCACCCGCTTGGTTGATGCGGGTACAATGTCGCAAAAAACCTGCGTTATCAGCTTTTCTTTTCCGGACATGTCATAGGCCTTTACCACCAGCATCATGCTGCGCATAGGTTTATAACCGTTGTTAGCCAGGGAGATCATGCCATTTACAGGATTGTACATTACATGCAATGGTTCGCTGCCATTGTGAAGGCCATACAAGCAGGCATTGGGGTCAAGATAATAATCGTACATCTGTCCACGCATGGCCGTCCACGGGTTTTGTGTTTTCCAGATAATGAATCCTGTATACCAGTCCCACATATGCGAGGTAAAGCCTTCAGCCAAGCCGCGGTATTGGTCGTAGTTCACCAGCTGTGCTTTTTTGGCGAAATCAGCAGCGTTTTTAACTTTTCCGTACTTGTTAATGCTGGTATCATAACCAATGTATTTGTGATAATTCCAAACGCTGTCCGTCTTGCTTCTACGGGATGACTCGTCATACTCCGGTGCTATCATGTTTTTTGCCGGGATGAAGCGCTTAAGGGATTCTTCGTCGTTTATGCCCACTGAGCCAACCTCCGAGTTGAAGGGATAAGTTTTAAACTCCCAAAACACTGACAAAGGCTGTATGCCATATGGGCCATCGCCATTGCCGCCTAAGGTATTGCGCGACATTTCTTCCGAGTTAGAGTAATCTACAAACCAGCGGGTGTTATCCAGCCTAGGCAGTATATCTTCTTTAAGCGCCACCAGGATGTCCTCAGGCGGTGTGATCTCGTTGCCACCGCACCAGATAGCCAAGGAGGCATGGTTGCGTACCATCTTGATCTGGTCTTCTGCAGAACGCAGGAACAAGGCATGATCATCGGGGTATTTGCGTCGGGTCCATTGGTCATCCCTTTTCATAGGATCTATCCAGCGGCCATTGCAGTCTCCCGATCCCCACAGGTCCTGGAAAACCAGTATGCCATAGCGGTCGCAGGCGTCGTAAAACTCAGGGCGTTCTATCATCGCCCCACCCCAAACGCGTATGAGGTTAAGATTCATATCTCGGTGAAAGCGTACCTCGGCATCATACCGGAGGTCAGACAGGCGTAGCATGGCATCAGATATTACCCAGTTACCACCTTTGATGAACACGCGCTGGCCGTTCACTGCAACTTCGCGGCTGCCTGTGTGGTCGTTCCAGCTGGTTTGTATCTCACGAACGCCGACTTTCAGTGATTGTACATCTGAAGCAGCTTGGCCTTTCGGCGTGAACTTTACCTTAATATTATATAAGTTTTGCGAGCCATAGCCGTTGGGCCACCAAAGTTTGGGGTTTTGCAGGAAATAATCAGGCAGTTTTATGGTTGTTGCAGAATTGGGCTTTAACGTAATGCTTTTTGTTACCATAGTGCCGGCAATGTCATAGCTTAAGACGCCGCTGACGGTACCCGCAGTTGGGTTACTAAGTTCCGATTCAACCTTTATAGTAACTGGCTTTTGCGAACCTTCCGGTTGCCTGATGCCCGGAACATTGGTGATTACATGTGTGTCGTTAATGCGTACAGCACCTGTTTTGTGTATGGTTACCTTGTCCCATATACCGGTATTGCGGTCACGAACAGGTTGTATCCAGTCCCAGCCGGCGGTGTATTGCAGGCCTACGTTACGAGCAATGGTGCCGTCGCCACCCTGACCGCCATTGGCATTGCCCAGTACATCCGGCGGGTGTACCAGTACTGCCAACTTGTTGTTGCCATCTTTATTCAGGTACGATGTTATATTGAAGGAAAACCGCAGAAACATGCCTTTCTGCACGCCTTTATTGAGCTTATGCCCGTTCAGGAAAATGTCGCAGCTGTAATTAACCCCGCGGAAGTCGAGGTATACCTGGTTGCCTCCAGCAGCAGTTTCGTTAAACTCTTTTACAAACCAATAGGTGTAATAGTCGGCACCGGTTTTATAAATGTCGGGTATCCGCTCGTTATTCATCCCATAAAAAGGGTCGGGCACTTTCTTGTTGTTCAGGAGAGTTGAAAGCACTGTTCCTGGAACTGTCGCAGGCATCCAATTGGCTGTGTTTATTGCCGCGGTTGATACCCTGGTTCCGTCAGCACTTACCTCTTTTACCGGCGCGCATTTCCAGCCCGAGTTTAGCTCGTAACCGGATTGGGCTTCGGCACTGTTTGACAAGAAAATTATGGTGATTAAAAAGCTGATTGAAGCACTTAAGTACGTCACGCGGGTTTTGTTATACATTATGGCTGTGAGAATTGGAATATTAATAGGAGATTTTGAAAACGGCAGCTTGTGTAAGGTTGTTTTTGGCTTGTAAGTTAGCCGGTATAGAAATATTAACAACCCCGTTAGTTAGCTTCCACTTTAATTTCTGCTTGCTGCCAAGCAGTGTGACAGCTTTTATTTTGCTTATATCTTTTAAGTGCAGTGTAATAGTGGCAGGTAGATCAACGGCATCCCTTGTTGAGCTATAGAATGCATATAGGTTGTTGTTGTTTAAAGTTTTAGTATAGTATATATTACCTTCGGAATATGGCGCTACAGAAGTGGAGTTGTAAATGCCTTCTCCGTTTATCTTTATCCAATCGCCAATTTGCTGAAGGCGGCTGTACGCAACCGGATCCCAGTCGCCGTCCGGCCCGGGGCCGATATTCATGAGCAGGTTGCCACCGCGGGATACGATCTTGATCAGCAGATTTACTACTTCATTAGCGGTTTTGTATTTGTCTCCCGGCACATAGCTCCATGAGTTGCCCATGGTGATGCAGCTTTCCCATGGGTGGTCCAGCGGTTCGCTGGGCACCTGCTGTTCAGGGGTAGTATAGTTTTCATACTGCCCGGCTACTGTACGGTCTACCACTATTAAGCCTGGCTGTTTTTGCCTTGCCATAGCAGCTATCCTGGGCATATCTATATCCTGGTTAAAAGTTATTGCTTTTTGCCAGTCTACGGTTGTATCTATCGTGCTTTTCGGGCGTACCCACCCACCATCCAGCCAAAGTATATCTACCTTGCCATAGTCTGTCATTAACTCACCAATTTGGTTGTAAGTAAAGTCTTTAAACATCTGCCATTTTTCGGGGTGCTTTGCAGGATCATAATTTACATTGCGGTCCTTTGGTGGGAAGTAAGGCCACCAGTAATCTTCCGAGTGCCAGTCGGGCTTGGAAAAATATGCGCCTATCATAAAGTTATCTTTGGAAAAAGCCTTGAAGATCTCTTTGGTGACGTTGCTTTTAGGGTTTGACGAGAAGGCAGTTTTAGCACTTGTTACCTTATAGTCGGTTTGTTTAGTATCAAACATAGAAAAGCCGTCGTGGTGTTTGGTGGTAAACACCACATATTTCATTCCTGCATATTTAGCAGCTTTCACCCACTTTTCCGGATCAAATTTTACCGGGTTAAAAGTGGTTTGTAAATTTTCGTAGGCTTTTTTGTAGGTGTTATAATCGGAGCTGTAAGGGCCTTTGCGTTGTGTCCAGCCTTCATCTTCGGGGCAAATGCTCCAGCTTTCTACTACTCCCCACTGGCTGTAAGTTCCCCAATGCATAAATAACCCAAACTTTAGTCCCTGCCATTTTTTTAGGTTAGCTTTTACAAGGGTATCAGTTGGGGCTACATAGCCTTTAGACATTTGATGTTCCTGAGCCAGAGCGTTTCCGGTACAAAAACCAAGCATCAGCAAAAATAAGAATTGAGTTTTTTTCATGATTAGTATTGAAGAGGCGAACACTGATATTGACAATCCTGGCGACTGTTTTGCCTACAAGCAATTTTAAAATATTTTAAAATGTTTAATCTCTTGTTGCTGTTTTTATAAAAGTTAAATAATTTTATCCTTTTTGTTATGGAATTGTTACATTGCATTTTAATTGTACCAAACACATTTAACTGCTGTATATCTTGAAAATAAACAGACCTGATATTTCAGAATTATGGATGCAAGTTTGTTCGACTGACGACCTTAAGGCTTTCGAATACATCTTTCATACACTGAACACCAAGCTGATAAAATTCTGTATATTTTACGTTAAACAAAAAGAAGCTGCAGAGGACATAGTCTCCGATGTGTTTATCAGGTGTTGGGAAGGGCGTAAAAATCTTGCAGATATTACCAGCCTCGAAACATACCTTTTTGTTGCAGTAAAAAACCAGTCGTTAAATTACATAAAAAAATATTCAAGTATCCACCTGGTCCAGGCGGAAGAGTCTGACGGTGTTGAGCTGGTGAATACCAACGATCCTGAAAAGGAACTGGAGCGCAAAGAACTTCATTTTATCCTGGATAGGGCTATTTCGTCTTTACCACCACAGGCTTGCCTGGTTTTCCGCCTGATTAAGGAGGATGGCCTGCGGTACAAAGAAGTAGCGGAGATATTGAACATCTCCCCACGTACAGTTCAAACACAGCTTTTCAGAGCAATTAAAAAGCTGAGCTTAATATTGGTGTCACATCAAACATTTGCAAAACGCCTGTCTAAGAAGGGGATAGTAATTGATGCAAGTGCAAATGTTGACCATCAAGACAATTTTTAAATTTTTTTTCAGAGACTGTAGGCAATTTTCATCATGAAAGTGTCTTAACTATGATCACGCTTGATGATCAGCAAATGGTTAACGAAAGATTCACTGAACTTCTTACTAAAAAGCTTACAGACGAACTTGATGAGAGTGAGCTGAAAGAATTTCATCAATTTTTGGCGGAAAGCCAGATTAACAAAGAGCAATATAAATTTTTCAAGTCGTACTGGGTTCAGGATCAGGAGCAATATTCAAACTCCGATCTGATGTTTCAGCGTATTAAAAGTAAAATAACTTTGCCTGAACAAGCTGCGGACGAGACAATTGAGGAGCCAACCGGGCACAATGTGCTGGCTATGTGGATACGCGTAGTAGCGGCGGTTTTTATAGTAGCTGTGGGCGGCGGCTTGTTATATTACATGATGGATCGTGGCCCGGGAAATGATTATGCCACGCTGCAACTTACCGAAACTCCTACCCGGGTTAAATCTAAACTGGTTTTGAGCGACGGATCTGAAGTAACGCTGAACTCTCAGACAGAACTCAGATACCCTGCCGAATTTAAAGGTAAAACCAGGGAAGTATTTTTGAGCGGGGAAGCATTCTTTGATGTAAAGAAAGACGTTCAGCACCCATTCATCGTTCATGCAGGTAACATGAGCATAAAGGTTTTAGGTACCGCGTTTAACATAAGATCTTACAAAAACGATGCTGCCAGTGAAACTACGCTTATCAGAGGCGCTATTGAAGTAACACTTACAGACAGGCCTAACGACCGTATAATTTTAAAACCTAACGAAAAACTTGTTCTTAAAAGCACACCACTAACAAAGGTAGCCCACAAAAGGCATAAGGTGCCTGTAAATCCTGATAGTGTAAATACCAGCTACGCCCTTACATCGTTAACCTACTTGCGGGCAAATGACAGCACTGTGGTAGAAACATCATGGGTGAACAACAAGCTTGTTTTTAAAGACAAGGAGTTTAGCGGTATTGCTACCCAAATGGAACGCTGGTATGGAATTAAGATTAAGTTTAAAAATGATGATGCAAAGGATTATCACTTTACAGGGGTCTTTGAGAAAGAAACCGTTTTCCAGGCGCTTAAAGCCCTGCAAATGATAGAGCCATTTACATACAAGCAGAAAAATAATACGATATATATTTATTAACCCTCTAATTGATTTTTAGCCGCCTATGGATTAAAGAAAGCTTTACAAAATAATAAACGGGGATCACCAATGGTAACCCCCGCTAAGATGAAGATCTGTTTAGTTTATTAACGCAACTTTCTCTGGTACAGAATTTTGCTTTTAACCAATCACCTTTAATTAATAAAAGTATGAAATATTTTAAACACCCTAAGGGTGTAAGAGATAAATATTGGCTATTAAAGTCCATATTGATAATGAAATTGACATTTATTTTAATAGTAGCTTTTACACTACAGTCGGTAGCGAATGTTTACTCACAGCAAAAGGTAACGTTAAACGTTCGTTCTGCTGATTTTACGAAGGTTATAAACGCCATTCAGAAGCAAACCAACTACCATTTCGTTTTCAGCGAAAGGAAGATCTCAGGAACCAAAAAGGTTTCAATGAAGGTTGAGAATGAAGATGTTAACGTTGTATTAGACCAATTACTAGACGGAACCGATCTTAAATTTACTCAGCTGGAAAACAACCTTATTGTAATTACTACAAAAGGCGAAGTTGTGAACGCGGCTGTTTTAACCGGTAAAGTAGTTGACGAGAATGGTTTGGGACTGCCAGGCGTTACTGTGAAAATAAAGGGAACATCAAACGGTACGGTAACTGATGCGAGCGGTGTTTTTTCTATTAACGCGCCCGACAATGCCGTTTTGGTATTCTCTTTCCTGGGTTATGAAAGCCAGGAAGTAGCCGTTGCAGGTAAGACTAACATCACCGTTAAACTTGCACTTGCAAGCAAGGGCCTAAATGAGGTTGTTGTTACCGCTTTGGGTATCACAAAAGATCAAAAGAAACTGGGATATTCTGTATCTACAGTAAACGGTGATCAGCTTAACAAAGCGAAAGAAACCAACGTTGCCTTGTCATTACAGGGCCGTGTTGCGGGCTTAAGTGTAGGTGCATCAAATGGTGGCCCGGGCTCATCTGCAAGGGTGTTGTTACGTGGTTTAACCAGCTTTTCTGCAGGTAGCCCGTTGTACGTTATCAATGGAGTACCTATGGATAATACACAGCGCGGTGCAGCCGGCGAGTGGGGCGGTGCCGATTATGGTGATGGTATTTCTAACATCAACCCCGACGACATCGAATCGATGACTGTTCTTAAAGGCCAGTCTGCTTCTGCACTTTACGGTTCACGCGCAGTAAATGGCGTTATTTTGATCACCACCAAATCAGGCAAGAAAAACTCTCCGTTTGGTGTTGAATTCAATACAAACGTTCAGTTTGACAAGCCGGTTGATAATACCGATTACCAACAAGTTTATGGCCAGGGTATACAAGGTGTTAAACCAACTACACTTGATGCGGCACGTAACTCAGGAAGCCTTGCGTGGGGTTCTAAAATGGACGGATCTGACGTAATGCAAATTGACGGACAGATGCACAAGTACTCTCCGGTAAATAACTATATTGATTTTTACCGTACAGCACCAAGCTTTACCAACACGGCATCTTTTACCGGTGGTAACGAAACCGGATCTTTCCGCCTGTCAGCATCTGACTTGCGCGCAAACTCAATGGTGCCAAACAGCTACCTGGACAGGAAGACCTTCAACTTCAACGGTGGTCAACAAGTAACTAAAAAGCTGAATATTAATGTAGTTGCTAACTACGTTATTGAAAACTCCAAGAATCGGTCAGGCTTAAGTGACGGTCCGGGTAACCCTAACAACGTACAGTTCTTAGCACCAAACCAGGACCAGGCTACATTGGCTCCGGGTACTACTGCTACTGGTAAAGAATTAACATTTACTGACGACAGCTATGTAACCAACCCTTATTTTGCAGCTTACAATTTCGTTTCAAACGTAAACAGAACCCGTTTGATCTCTGCGTTATCTGCCAAATACGATTTCACAAACTGGCTTTACTTACAAGGACGTGTTGGTTACGATGACACCAATGATAAAAGGGTAAACATCGAACCAACCGGAACAGGTTACCGTAACGACAACGGTACCATGAATACTACCAATACGCACATCAACGAGTTTAATGCTGACGTTTTGGTTAACGCTAAACGCCCGATTGTTAAAGACCTGTTAAACTTAGACCTGTCTGTAGGTGGTAACATTCGTAAAAGCCTTCTTGAAGGGAACTTCATCAATGGCCAAAACGGGTTTATTATACCTTACTTCTACAGCTTAACCAACTTTAGCAGCCGTGATTCAGGTCCGCTGGTTGATCCGGCAAGCAAAAAGCAGGTTAACTCGGCCTATTACTCAGCAGATTTCTCAATTAAAGATTACCTGGTAATCAGCACAACCGGCCGTTACGATTACTATAGCAGTATATCAAAGGCTATTGGCCCGGGCATATTCTCACCATCTGTTTCTGGTAGCTTTATTTTCTCCGAGCTGCACCACATGAACG
The DNA here is from genome assembly GCF_059691875.1 of Mucilaginibacter sp. 320_HR. Classification (NCBI taxonomy): domain Bacteria; kingdom Pseudomonadati; phylum Bacteroidota; class Sphingobacteriia; order Sphingobacteriales; family Sphingobacteriaceae; genus Mucilaginibacter; species Mucilaginibacter sp. 320_HR. The sequence goes on along the minus strand of NZ_JCAWAI010000003.1, from coordinate 387,463 downwards.
GTGTCGATCTGGGTAAAGTAAGGTTGTCATTCGCACAAACCAGTAATGATGCTCTTGCTTTTGCTAATACTGTTTACTACAGCTTAAATAACTCTATTAACGGTACCCCGGCAGCAAGCTTCAGCAGCCAGCTGCCTAACTTATTCCTGAAACCATTTACGCTGAAAGAAATTGAAGCCGGTTTGGAAATGAAGTTCTGGGGAGACAGGTTTGGTTTCGACGTTACCTATTTCTCACGTAAAACCAACAATGAGATCATCAACGGTAACCTGGATTGGTCTGCCGGTTATACCAACCGCTATATAGGTACAGGTTCTACTCAAAACCGCGGTGTTGAGGTTGAGCTTCACGGTTCTCCGGTAAGGAAATCAGGCTTCAGCTGGACTCCATCTTTCAACTTTACTTACGTAAAGAACAAGATCCTGCAAACTGATGGTATAACCAACAACAACATCGGTTTTGGTACTTTCCGCCCTGGTGCAAGTTCAGGTATTGCTGTTACTTCTTTAGTAGTAGGCTTAGCCGGACCACAAATATTGGCTACCGATTACAAGCGTGATGCTGCCGGTAACATCGTATTTGACGCTTCAGGCCTTCCACAACGTGGCGATCTGAAAGCTCAGGGTTCAACCATCCCTAAAATCTACGGTGGTTTCAACAACACATTCAACTACAAACAATTCAATTTAGGTTTCCTTGTTGATTACAGGTTTGGCAATAAAGTGCTTTCAGCTACTGAAAACTACAGCATTTTCAGAGGATTGAACAAACTTACTCTTGACGGCCGCGAAGGCGGTGTAGTAGGTGTAGGTGTTACCGAGTCTGGTACACCAAACACTACCAGCGCATCTGCACAAAGCTACTACCAGGCCCTGTCACGCAACGTTGGCGCAGTATCTGTTTTAGACGGCAGCTTTATCAAGTTACGCCAGATAACCTTAGGCTATACCTTTAACTCTACTTTCCTGAGAGGTACGCCGTTTAGCAGCATAGGTGTATCGGCAGTTGGCCGTAACCTTTGGACAATTATGAAACATACAGACAACATTGATCCGGAGTCTGGATTTTCAGCTGATCCAAGATATGCAGGTATAGAAGGCACCAGCTTGCCTTTTGCCAGGACTTATGGTTTAAACGTAAACTTTAAATTCAAAAACTAAACAGATGAAAAAACGATATATTTTTGGCTTCCTGGTAGCGGGTGTTACGTTCATGGCAAGCTGTACTAAAAACTTTGAGGAGATAAACACGCAGCCGGACAAAACAACCGACGCCCTTATCAATCCAAACTACTTTATGTCGCAAGCGCAAATCACATTTTCGCAAACCGGCTATGATCAGTTACTTTTCCAGAGCATGTGGACACAGTCTCTTGCTTCAACCTTCAGCTACTACAGCAACGGCGACAAATATGTATATGGCGGCGGCGGTACCGGTTATTTCAACCGTACCTGGAACCGCGGATACAGCGCCCTTACTTTAGTTGACGAAATGAAAACGCTTATAAAAGATAAGCCTGAATACGCTAATCTTGACGCATGCGGCACTATTTTACGTGCAATGTTCATCCAGCGTATCACTGACTTGCATGGCGACGTTCCGTATTCACAGGAAGGGCAGGCAAAAAGCGGCGTGTTTGAACCAGTTTTCGACAAACAGCAGGATATTTACACAGCAATACTTACCCAGTTAGAACAGGCAACAGCTGCGCTTGATGTATCTAAACCAGGCCCTACTGCCGATATATTCTACGGTGGTAACGTTGCACAGTGGAAACGTTTAGGTTACTCTTTAATGTTAAAGGCAGCTATGCGTTTAACAAAGGTTGACCCTGCTACAGCTAAAACTTGGGCTGAAAAGGCTTACGCCGGTGGTACCATGAGCAGCATTGCTGATAACGCCAGAACAAATTCAACTACTAACGGTAACACCAGCAGCAACTCTGATGCATTACTGGTTACAGATGACTTTAGGGAAGTTCGTTGGGGTAAAACTTTGATCGACTTCATGAAGTCAACTAATGACCCGCGTATATCTGCTATTGCAGAGATTACCGCAGGTAATGGACGTCTTGCCAATGAAGACCGTACGGTAGCTGGCAATAATACTGCTGCTTTGCAAATAGGTATGCCTAATGGTTATGATTTGCTTGGTGGCAGCACCGACATTTCTAAAGCGCCAGGCTACCCTGGGGCAACCCCTGCTGCATCAGCAACGGATGCTCCCGCGCCACTTGGCAAATATTCGCGCCCGCGTTTGCAGGTTTATGCAGACAGGGTAAGTGCTAACTTTATTTACACTTACGGCGAATCTGAGTTGCTTTTAGCTGAGGCCGCTACCAGGGGCTGGAACACAGGTTCTGCTGCTACGCATTATGCTAATGCACTAGCTGCTGATATGGCTACACTTGCGCAGTACAACCCATCAGCGGCTGCAACTGTAAATGCTGCGGACATTACTGCTTACGTAACGGCACACCCTTTGGTGCCTGCTAATGCCTTACAGCAAATAAACATGGAGTACTATGTAGCAACATCAACTACTTTCGACTTCAACGAAACATTTGCAAACTGGAGAAGATCAGGATTCCCTGTGTTGACACCAGTAACATACACTGGCCAGTTCATCAGCGGACAGATTCCGCGCAGGATGCCTTACCCAACCACGCTTATACAGACCAATGGTACAAACTATGCCAATGCTGTTAAAAACCAGGGTGCAGATAATTTTGCAACCCGTGTATGGTGGGATAAATAATAATAAACACCTAAATATAAAAAGGAGGCTTAGGCCTCCTTTTTATATTTTACTAAATTACTGCTCTGTTATTTCCCCTGATCTATTGACATAAGTAACAGCAAGACTTATGAAACTATTTGGCCGATACTTAATAATATTTAAACACACCTGCATTGCCCTGCTTTGCTTACCTGCTTTAACAGTTGTTGCACAGCAGCCTTTGTTCAGGTTGTTGCCGGCTGCACAAACCGGCATTAAGTTCTCTAACGATATTGTAGAGAAGGAATCGCTCAACGTACTCTCTTACGAATACTTTTACAATGGTGGTGGTGTTGCCACCGGTGATATAAACAACGACGGCCTACCCGATCTGTTCTTCACCGCCAACATGAAACCCAACAAACTTTACCTCAATTTAGGAGGCCTTAAGTTTAAAGATATTACTAAGGACGCTTCTCCGCTTATGGAAGGCCGCCCTGCCGGATGGAAGACCGGCGTTACCATGGCCGACGTTAACGGCGACGGTTTACAGGACATTTACGTTTGCTACTCCGGCAAAACAGATGACGATACCCGCCACAACCAGCTGTTCATCAATAAGGGTAATAACAAGTTTACCGAGGAAGCAAAAGCCTACGGCCTGGACGAACCCGGGTACAGCACGCAAGCAGCATTTTTCGACTATGATAATGATGGGGACCTGGATATGTTCCTCCTGAATCATAATATCAAAAAAATTGACAATATGGAGCTTGCCCGTTTTAAGAACGAGACGGATAAGCTGGCCAGCAACAAACTTTACCGCAATGATGACGGGCACTTTACCGATGTTTCTTCTGTCGCTGGCATTATACAAAACCCGCTAACATTTGGCCTGGGCATTGCTATTGCCGACATCAACAAAGACGGCTGGCCCGACATTTACGTAACCAACGATTATAACGAGCCCGATTATATATACATAAACACGCACGACGGTAAGTTTGCCGAGCGCTCTAAAGAGATGGTACGGCACATGTCGCACTTCTCGATGGGGGTAGATATTGCCGACTTTAACAATGATGGCAACCCGGATATCGTTACGTTAGATATGATGCCGGCAGACAATCATCGCCAAAAGTCGCTTCAACTGGAAGAAAACTATGAGTCCTTCGAACTGATGCAAAACCAGGGCCTGTACAAACAATATATGCGCAATATGCTGCAGTTGAACAACGGAGACGGAACCTTCAGCGAGATAGCGCAGCTTGCCGGCCTGTCTAACACCGATTGGAGCTGGTGCCCTTTGATTGCTGACCTGGATAATGATGGCTACAAAGACATCTTCATTAGCAACGGCTACCTGCGCGATTATACTAATAAAGATTTCCTGCGTTACTGGGGCGATTATAAGATCAAGAAAGCTATGGCGGCGGAGCCGTTCCTGCTTATGGACCTGATACAAGCTATGCCCTCTACAGCACTCCCCAACTATGTGTTCCGCAACAACCACGATCTTACGTTCAGTAACAAGCAAGCGGAGTGGGGCCTTGGTCAGGCTGGTATCTCTAGCGGGGCAGTATATGCCGATCTGGATAACGACGGCGATCTGGACCTCGTAATCAACAACATCAACCAGCCAGCATCAATCTACCAGAACACCGCTGCTGACGCAAATAAGTCTGGCTACCTCGCGGTGAAACTCCAGGGTAAAGGCAAAAACACCAATGCTATTGGCGCAAAGGTTTACGTGTACGCCGCAGGCAACAAGCAATACCAGGAGGTAAATCCGGGCCGTGGTTATCTTTCCAGCGTATCAACCAATCTAAACTTCGGTTTAGGTACAGCAACAATTGCTGATTCAGTGCGCGTGATATGGCCTGACCAAACGGCGCAGCTTTTGAAGAACATGAAAGGCGGTCAGCTACTCACTCTGAAATACGGTAACGAAAAGCCATATATCGAGTCTGCCAGGGCTATAACGCCGATTTTTAAAAGCTTGCCTACAGCAATAGATTTTAAGCCCGAAGAAACAGCTATAAACGATTTTAAGCGCCAGTTGCTGATGTTGTTCATGTACTCGCGTTCGGCACCAGTTATAGACAAGGCAGATGTAAACGGTGACGGACTGGAAGACTTGTTCATCACAGGCGAAAAGGACAGCCCTGGCAGGCTTTACGTTCAGCAGAGCGGCGGTAAGTTCACATCGCAAGACATTATCAGAGGGCGTACAGAAAACATAGGTACTACAGCCGCTGCAGTGTTCTTTGATGCAAATGGCGATGGTAAGCCCGACCTCTACCTGGCTAAAGGCGGATATTCGCTTTATGAGCCAAATACAGCCGACCTGCAGGACGAGCTTTACATCAACGAGGGCAGCAACCGCTTTGTGCTTTCTCCCGGCGCGCTGCCCGTCTTAAGTGCAAATAGCAAGGGATGTGTTAGTCCTGCGGATTTTGACGGTGACGGAGACACAGACTTGTTTGTAGGCGGCCGGGTGATCCCGGGCAGGTACCCGGAAACGCCGGAAAGTTATTTGCTGGTTAACGATGGTAAAGGCAAGTTCACCAAAGCACCTATTTCTTTCAATAAGGCAGGCATGGTCACTGATGCGCAATGGATAGACCTTAACGGCGACAACCGGAAGGACTTGGTAATATGCGGCGAGTTTATGCCAATTACAGTACTCATCAACACCAAAGATGGTTTTAAGAACGAAACTGAAAACTACTTTACTAATTCGCCAAAAGGTTTTTGGTTTAAGATGGCTTTTGCCGATGTGAATGGCGACGGCAAGCCTGACCTTATTGCCGGAAATTTAGGGCTGAATACCCAGTTTCGCGCTTCTGTTACTGAACCGGCAGAAATGTATTACGCCGACTTCGATAAGAATGGCTCGGTAGATCCTTTCTTTAACTTTTATGTTCAGGGCAAAAGCTACCCCTTTGTAAGCCGCGATGAACTGAACGAGCAGATCTATCCCATGCGCAGGCGCTTTTCATCTTATAAGGCTTATGCCGATGCAACCATAAACGAAGTGTTCACACCAGAAGAACTGAGCGGTGCAGGTAAGCTAACTGTTACAGAAACCAGAACAACACTATTCATCAACCAAAACGGCAAGTTTGTACCTGCTCCACTCCCAATGCAGGCGCAGTTTGCGCCGGTTTCACAAATACTTTTGAATGATTTTGACCATGATGGCAAAGCGGATGTGCTGCTATTAGGCAACCATACCGATAATCGACTTAAACTAGGCAGTATGGATGCCAACTACGGTTGCCTGCTAAAAGGTGATGGCAAAGGCGGCTTTACGCCTGTTGAGCAAGCCGCTGCCGGCCTCTCCGTTACCGGCGATGTTAAGTCGGCAATACAGGTAAAAATAAATGGCATAAGCCAACTACTGATAGGTACCAGTGATGGTTCATTAAGATTTTACAAGCAATGAAGGTCCTGAAGATATTTTTCGCGATTGCCTGCTTGTTTGCTGGCCACATTGCTAAGGCGCAGCAGCTAAAAAAAAGTGCTTACCCGGATTACTTACAACCCGACCATGCCGTGAATGCCGTTACTATGATAATGGTGCATGATGTAGTCAGTCCTCCGGTAGCTGCCCGATATTACGCTTACGCCATGCTTGGCGCATACAATATTGTTGCGGCAAATAATAGTGACATACCGGCCCTCGGTAGCATTATAAAGAGTTATACTGCAGGCCCACTTTCTCTCGCAGGTAAAAAATACGACCATAAGATAGCTGCGTATTACAGCATACTTGAAACATCTAAATTGCTGCTGCCCTCCGGATTTATGCTGAAGGACGATGAGGATGCCTTTATCCAGCTTTTACAAAAAACCGGGGTCGATCAGCAGATAATTACCAACTCCGTTAAAGTAGCCGAAGATGCTTCCGCGGCAGTACTGGCTTTTTCTAAAACAGATAATTATGGTAAGCTAAGCGCCCTCAAACGTTATACACCATCTAAAGAGGACGGAAAGTGGTACCCAACTCCACCAGCGTACATGGAAGCGGTTGAACCTAACTGGAAAACCATCCGTACGCTGGTGATAGATTCGGCTCAACAATATAAACCGGCACCGCTTACGCCTTTTAGCAAAGATACCGCATCGGTATTTTATAAGCAGGTAGTCGCGGTTTACCAAGCATCAAAACAGCTCACCACAGAGCAAATAAACCAGGCGTTGTTTTGGGATTGCAATCCCTTCGCGGTAACTACATCAGGCCACATGGCCATTGGATACAAAAAAATAAGCCCCGGCGGGCATTGGATGCACATAGCCGGGCTGGTAGCTAAACAGGCAAACCTGAGCTTTGATCAATCGATCCAGTTGATATCGCTTGAGGGAATTACCCTTATGGATGCTTTCATCAGCTGCTGGGAAGAGAAGTTTGCCAGCAACCGTATACGGCCCGAAACTTTTATAAACCGCTATATGGATGTTAAGTGGCAGCCCGTGCTGCAAACGCCACCATTCCCGGAGTATACCAGCGGCCATGCCGTAATATCAAATGCATCGGCAGAGTTGTTAACCTACTTCCTGGGTGATAACTTTGCTTATACAGATAATACCGAAGTGCCTTTTGGTAGCAGCCAGCGTGATTTTCGGTCTTTCAGGCAGGCTGCAGCGGAGGCTTCTATGTCGCGATTTTACGGCGGCATCCATTACATGGACAGCATAGAAAAAGGGAACAAACAAGGCAAGGACGTTGCTAACGCGATCCTCGCAAGGATAAAAAAAGCAGGCATTCGGCCGTTCAATAAATAATACATCGTATCTGCATGAAATACATTACCCCAAAGAGAATACTGTTAATAATCGCTGCGGCATTTGCCTTGCTACCGGGAAAATCAGTAGCACAAAATGCTTTTAGAAACGCTGCTTTGCCAATAGATACCAGGGTTAAAGAGCTATTATCTACACTAACGCTTGATGAAAAAGTATCGCTGCTTGGCTACCGCAGCCAAGCTGTGCCGCGCCTGGGTATTCCTGCGTATAACTGGTGGAACGAGGGCCTCCATGGTGTAGCACGCGCGGGTGAAGCAACTGTATTCCCCCAAGCAGTTGCGTTGGCAGCTACTTTCAACGAGAAGCTGGTACAATCTGTATCAGACGTAATATCTACAGAAGCAAGGGCGAAATATAATCTTTCCACCGCCCGCGACAGGCACCTGCAATACATGGGGCTTACTTTTTGGACACCAAACATCAACATTTTCCGCGACCCAAGATGGGGCAGGGGGCAGGAGACGTATGGCGAAGACCCTTTCTTAACCGCGCATATTGGTGCTGCTTTTGTAACCGGTTTACAGGGTACTGATCCGCTGCATCTTAAAACCGCATCAGCTGCCAAGCACTTTGTTGCACACAGCGGCCCGGAAGCAACACGCGATTACTTTGATGCCATTGTTGATGAAAAGGATTTGCGTGAAACTTATATGTATGCCTTTCATTACCTGGTAAATTCCGGTGTGGAGTCGATCATGACGGCATACAACAGGGTTAACGGCGTTCCTAATTCTGTAAACAAGTATTTAATAGGAGATATCCTGCGTAAGGAGTGGGGTTTTAAGGGCCACGTGGTTACGGACTGTGGTGCGCTTGACGATGTGTTCCTGACGCATAAAACTATCCCTAATGCCACCGAAACAGCTGCCGCGGCCATAAAGGCTGGCATTGACCTGGATTGTTCATCAGTATTGCAGCGTGATGTGCTTAATGCAATTAAGAAGAAGCTGTTGACCGAGAAAGAAGTAGATGTTGCGCTTGGCCATATATTGAAAACCCAATTTAAGCTCGGCTTTTTTGATGATGCAGCAAAAAGCCCTTATTATGCGTACCGCGCAGACTCTATCCATTCAGCCCCTCACATTCAGCTTGCACGCAAAGCGGCACAGCAAAGTATGGTGCTGCTAAAGAACGATAAAAACATATTGCCACTAAAAGAAGATACCTATTCCAGCATAATGGTGCTGGGGCCTAATGCAGCTTCCATAGATGCTATGGTGGGCAGCTACCATGGGGTAAGCAGCAAAATAGTGAACTTTGTTGAAGGCATAACTGCTGCCGTTGATCCTGCAACTCGCGTTGAATATGACCTGGGTTGCGACTACCGCGACACCACGCACTTTGGTGGCATTTGGGGGGCAGGCAATGCTGACCTGACAATAGCCGTACTGGGCCTTTCGCCTGTATTAGAGGGTGAAGCGGGAGACGCTTTCCTGGCAGAGAATGGCGGCGACAAAAAAGACCTGAGCTTGCCTGCCAGCGAAATAGCTTTTATGAAAGCGCTGCGTAAAGGTGTTAAAAAGCCAATTATAGCCGTGATTACCGCAGGGAGTGATGTGGATGTATCGGCTATTGCCGAGTATGCTGACGCCATTGTATTTGCCTGGTACCCGGGAGAGCAGGGCGGCAATGCGCTCGCAGATATTGTTTTCGGCAAAGTGAGCCCATCAGGCAGGCTGCCGCTTACCTTCTACAAATCGGTAAACGATCTGCCGGCATATCAAAGCTACAGCATGAAAGGGCGGACTTACCGATACTTTAACGGGCCTGTACAGTACCCGTTTGGCTTTGGGTTAAGTTATACAACCTTTGCCTATGAAATGGGCCAGCGCCCAAAGACGCAGTACACAGCTAAGGATAGCATCACCTTTACAGTAAAAGTAAGCAATACCGGCTCAATGGATGCAGATGAGGTGGTGCAGGCTTACGTAAAATACCCGGCCATAGAACGCATGCCGGTTAAAGAACTTAAAGGTTTTAAGCGCGTGTCCATTGATAAAGGTGGTTCGCAAACGGTAAGCATAACTATCCCGGTGAGGGAACTACAAAAGTGGGATATTGCCAAACATCAGTGGAAACTCTACCCCGGCGAATACCAGCTGGTGATAGGTGGTTCATCTGCCGATGAGAAGGTAGTTGAAAAGTTCCGGATCAAATAATATGTGCGGGCTTTTTGCCGGGGCTAATTGTCGTGAAAACCTTAGAAAGGAGTGTCCCGTCCAGGGTGTCCAAACTAAGTCAGCTAAAATACTTGAAATATAGCTTAACTACTTGTTAGCGAAATTATTGGTTGCTTTTAGTTGAACTGTTACTACTGTCCCGAAGTGTCCCGCCTGCTTCTTGCAACATCCTGATAAATAGAGCGTTAACAGTTTTAGGTGTCCCGGGTGTCCCACTTTCTAAGCGGGACACGCGCACGCTTATTAGGTCTTATTGTTTCTGGTAAACCCGCACGTAATCTACCTCAAATTTCCTTGGGAACTTTGTTGAACTTGGGTCACCGCCATTGTCGCCTCCTACAGAAAGGTTAAGCAGAATATAATGCGGCTGATCAAAGGGGTTTATTTTGGTTCCGTCGTCATTAACCAACTCTTTCAATGCTACGCGGTTCAACAACTCGTCATCAACATACAGGCTGATCTCCGTAGCATCCCAATCCATTCGCCATACATGAAATTTCTTGCTCCAGTCAGGGTCGTTAAAGGTACTGAGCTCCTTTTTCTGGCTGAACCATTTCGGTTGGTAAGCTGTAGCCGTACCCGTGGCAATGTTGGCGAGTAACATATTGCGGTAGTACTCCATAATGTCTATCTCTCCATTGCTGGGCCACTCGCCGTTTACACCAAGGGTCCAGAATGCCGGCCAAAGCCCGGGAGAGGTATCAATCTTTCCACGCATAACAAACCGCCCGTATTTCCAGCTATGCAGTCCGCGTGTATTTAAACTTGATGATGTGTAATTTATGGTTTCAGGAGCAGCGCGCCAATCTTTGCTTTCCGGGTTATAGTTGGGGTTTGGGAAGTCGGCTCTGCGTGCTTCAATTATCAGTTTACCTTTTTTGCAGGTGGCATTATCCGGCTGGTACCACTGCAGTTCGTGGTTGCGGACCAGGCCATGTTCAAAGTTCCAGTTCGCGGTATCCGGAGCACCCTTTCTATCGAACTCGTCCGCCCAAACCAGTTGGTAGCCGCCTGAAGTTTCACCAGACTGGCTCAGGGCAGGCAAATGACTTCCAACCATAAGCACAATAATTAAACAAAGATTTTTAAACATGTCTGTTAATTGACAGGCAATATAGCCGTTTTGCCCCGATGTTAATAAGAGAGTAGCCGTAAAGAAATAAGTTTAAGAATACAAAACTACGATCCATTGACATCAGCAACGTTGTTCCGATTTGGAACTTTAAGCTTTGAAGATGTTACATAACTTTAATAAGCGCAACTCTCCAAGCTATAAGTTATAAAAAAAAGCATACTCCTCTTCCTTATCGATGAGAATAATAATGCCCTATTTTATTGAAGTACGGTGGCATGAATTATTTAAAAATAGATGCGCTTAGATAATGAAAGCTCATTTATAGGTAGTATCTTTAATCAAGTCTTTAGATATCTAATTTGATTCATCACCAAATTTAATGCTTAAAAAAGCTGGTAATCGCTTTGCGGCGGAAACGTAATGAAATCTACAAACCGGGTCTGGAGTTCTCTGAAAATAACATGGTGATGAATGGTATATGCGGCGGAAATAAATCCGAATTAAAAAAAGTACCATGAGAAAGCGAAAACGCATTCGTAAGCAACTAGAAAAATTTTATCTTAAAGACAAAAAGAAATTTTCATTGATGCATCGATTGATTATTAGATCTGCAATTTACGTGTTGAACAAAAAGAAAGACAAGTTTTTACTTACATCTTTAAAGTTAGTCCGTTGTCTTTGTAATCTTTTATCTATCGTCTTCAGGCCCGGTTCATTAATTTTTGCCCATGTTTCAGTCGTATTTGATAAGCACGTTTTTAATAAAAGAATTACGGCAATCACCTGAAAAGTTCTATAGCAAGTTCTTGCGTCCCAAAATGAAGTATGGGTCGCCGCAAATAGATCTGAGTAATAGTACCTGCAGGCTTCGCTCGGTAACTAAGCCGAGCTATTCGTTGAAAGAACTTCAAAAATCTGTAAAAACATACTTAGAGGGTTTTGCTTTACCCAGTTGTATGTATGGTGGTGTAAGGGAAGGCTGCAGTTTTGACAATGTATTATCTCACGTCAACAATCGATATTTTTGTACAATTGATCTAAAAGACTTTTTTGGAAAAATCAGTAATTCTCGTGTTCATCAAACCCTTATTAAGTTAGGGCATAATTGGAATATGGCACGGAATATTACACATATAGCAACCTTGGACGGCTGCCTCCCACAAGGGGCTCCAACATCCAACATATTGGCAAACTTGGTTTTTGCGCCAACCGCATTATTATTAGAAGATTTTTGTAAGGCAAGAAACATAACCTTTACAGTTTATACTGATGATCTCACCTTTTCTTCGTTAAAGAATTTTAATCAATTTATTCCTGAAATAGTTAAAATTTTAAAATGCAATAAATTTCCTGTCAATCACAATAAGGTGCACTATAGGATTAATAATTGCGAAGTAACCGGAATTATCATTGATAGGGGCAAATTGACTTTGCCGGCTAAAATCTTAAAAAACATTAATAAACCGGGAGTTAGAAAGTACATCACATATTTTGACCAACGCTATGAAAAATACCTGGAAAGCAAAAAAGCCGCTCTACTTTCGTAAAGCGGCTTTAGTAGCCCGTAGGGGAATCGAACCCCTGTTGCCAGAATGAAAATCTGATGTCCTAACCCCTAGACGAACGGGCCTTATATAGTTGGCGGTTATCAAAACCGTTTCCCTTATTTTGGGATTGCAAAGATATGTGTTAGCTTCTAATTTTAAAAGAATTTTTGAAGTTTTTTTTAATGCATTGGTTTACAGTAGCAAAAGTTTCTTACATCAAACAAAAACAATCCTTCTACATTATAATTGCGCCTTTGATAGGTATATTTACCTCACATCACTTAGTACACAACTTATGAAAGCAATCTGGAATAACCAGGTTATTGCCGAAAGCAATGATACCATCGTTATTGAAAATAATCACTACTTTCCTAAAGAAAGTGTAAAACAGGAATACTTAAAAAGCTCTGATACGCATACTACCTGTCCTTGGAAAGGTGTTGCGTCGTACTACTCGTTAGAGGTGAACGGCAGCCAAAATACAGATGCCGCGTGGTATTACCCTGAACCAAAGCCAGCTGCTGCGCAAATTGCTAACTATATTGCTTTCTGGAAAGGTGTAAAGGTAACTGACTGATGAAGCAATACGACGCTATAGTAATTGGATCAGGTCAGGCCGGAGGCCCGTTAGCTAAAAAGCTGGCAGCAGCCGGTAAAAAAACTTTGCTGATAGAGAAACGCTATATAGGCGGTACCTGTGTAAACGACGGATGTACGCCCACTAAAACAATGGTTGCGAGTGCCAGGATAGCTTATTTGGCCAGCCGTTGCAACGACATGGGGGTAAAGATCAAAGGTTATACGGTAGATCTTAAACAAATTAAAAAACGGACCCAGGGCATTGTGCTTAAATCGCGCAATGGTGGGCAAAAAGCTATAGAACAGACAGAAGGTCTTGACTTGATATTCGGAGAAGCGTTTTTCACGGGAGAAAAAACAATCACTGTAAACCCAAAAACTGGAAAGGCTCGCCAGTTTAAGGCTGACCTCATCTTCCTGAATACCGGCTGTAAAACCATCATCCCGCATGATATAGATGGCTTAGACAATATAGATTACCTCACGTCGACTTCAATATTGGAACTGGAAAGCGTTCCTGAGCACCTCTTGATCCTGGGGGGGAATTACATCGGACTAGAATTTGGGCAGATGTTTAAACGGTTTGGCAGTAAGGTAACCATTTTGGAAAGATCAGCCCGGCTGTTGGGTCATGAGGATGAAGATGTAGCGCTGGAGCTTACCCATATTTTGGAGGAAGAAGGGTTGAGCATTCTCCCGAATACGAAAGCTATAAAGTTTAAAAATAAAGGAAAGAACCAGGTAACAGCAATTGTTAAAACAGGCGACAAAGAGCAGAAGATAAAATGTTCGCATGTGCTGGTCGCTATAGGTCGTGCACCGCAAACATCCAAATTAGGCCTAAATACGACTGGAGTTGAAGTAGATGAGAAAGGCTTTATTAAGGTAAACGACAAGCTGGAAACCACCCAGGCGGGTATTTACGCCTTAGGTGACGTTAAAGGCGGGCCTGCTTTTACCCACATCTCATATAACGACTATACCATTGTTTACCGTAACCTGGTTGAGGGGCAGAATCTAAGCATTCAGGACCGTCCTGTGCCTTATTGCATGTTTACCGATCCCGAGTTAGGCAGGATAGGGATAACAGAAGCAGAAGCCTTAAAAAAGGGCTTGAACTTTAAAGTAGCTAAACTTCCTATGGCTCACGTAGCCAGGGCCATCGAAACAGGAGATACACGCGGTTTTATGAAAGCTATTGTAGATGCTGATACGAAGCAGATTCTCGGTGCGGCGGTTATCGGTACTGAAGGCGGCGAAATAATGACAGTGCTGCAAATGGCTATGGAGGGTGGAATTACTTACGATCGCATTCGGTATTGCGTATTTGCGCACCCAACTTATTCAGAATCGCTGAACAACCTTTTTATGTCAATAGAAGACTAAAATTAATGATTAAGGTTGAGCATCTCCGGAAATCTTTTGGTGGCAAACGGGCTGTAGATGACGTGTCCTTCGAGGTAAAGGAAGGCGAGACCATGGCGTTGTTGGGTACCAGCGGCTGCGGCAAAACAACTACACTTAAGATGATAAACCGGTTAATTGAACCGGATAGCGGCATTATATCAATAAACGGAAAAGATGTCCTTTCTCAACACCCGGAGGTTTTAAGACGTAGCGTTGGCTATGTGCTTCAAAATAATGGGCTTTTTCCGCATTACACGGTGGCCGAGAATGTTGCCATAGTGCCAAATTTGCTAAAGTGGGATCAGGCAAAAACAAAGGAGCGCATTGATCAACTATTTGATAAACTGCACCTTGGGAGCGAATACCTTAATGCGTACCCTTCCCAGTTAAGCGGCGGACAGCAGCAACGTGTGGGCTTAGCAAGAGCTTTAATGGCAGATCCACCTGTGTTGTTGATGGATGAACCATTCGGGGCGCTGGACAATGTCACGCGCTCAAAGATACATGCTGAATTTAAGGCACTTGACGAGTTGAAACGCAAAACGATCATCCTGGTAACGCATGATGTAGGAGAGGCTTTTGAGCTTGCCGACCGTATAGCTATTATGGATAAAGGCCGTATAATACAGATAGGTACGCCTGCCGAACTCTTGTTTAAGCCCTCAAATGACTTCGTCAAAAGCTTCCTGGATGAGCAGCGCCTGCAGCTGGAGTTTAAAGCAATAAAGGTAGCCGACCTGTGGGACTTACTGCCGGATAATGGCACTGAAAAACCCTCCCAAAAATTGCCTGCGACTATAGATGTGTGGTCGGTGCTGGAGCAATATAAAGGCGAGGAAAACAGCGCGTTGCAATTTTTTGACCATCAAAAATCTGCAAAAACCACACTAATTACGGAGCTGGTAGACGCATTTTTAAAATACAGATCACCAAACGCATGAATCAGCAGCAAACCTTGTGGCAGTTCATGCAACAGCAGGCAGATAAGCTGGCAGTGCAAACCATGCAGCACATCGGCTTGACTTTTATTTCGTTGTTGCTGGCTGTTATGGTGGGCCTTCCGCTGGGCATTTACATCACCCGGAAAAGAAACCTTTCTGGCGTAGTGCTGGGGATCGCCGGGGTATTGCAAACCATACCCAGTATTGCGCTACTTGGTTTTATGATACCCTTGCTGGGGATTGGCGCAAAGCCTGCTATCGTTGCCCTGTTGCTGTACGCTTTGCTGCCCATCATACGTAATACCTACACTGGTATCACAGGGGTAGATCCTTCGGTAAAGGAAGCTGCTGTAGCCATGGGCATGAGCAAATGGCAGGTGCTGTTTAAGGTTGAGCTGCCTTTGGCGATGCCCGTTATACTGGCGGGTATCCGCACGGCAACGGTGATAAACGTTGGGGTGGCCACGCTTGCGTCTTACATAGCTGCCGGTGGCCTGGGCGAATTCATTTTTGGTGGTATATCGCTCAATAATACCAACATGATATTGGCCGGTGCCATACCGGCTGCTTTACTTGCTGTATTGTTCGATTTCCTGCTGTCGCGCCTACAAAAGCTAAATGCCAAAAAAATCCAAGGTGCGCTAAAAGGATTTGCGGTCATAGTAGTACTGTTCTCCTGCTTTTACTTTATACCATCTGCTTATGGCAGTAAACTTACTGCCGGCTTCACGCCGGAGTTTATGGGGAGGCAAGACGGCAACCTGGGCCTTCGCAGCAAGTACGGGCTCAAGATCCACACCATCGTGATTAACGATGCTGTTATGTACAAAGCAGCCCAGGAGAAAGAGCTCGATGTTATCAGCGGCTACTCTACCGACGGAAGGCTTAAGGCCTACGATCTTGTTGTGCTGGACGATGACAAAAAGATCTTTCCGCCATATTATGCGGCACCTATCGTAAGAGCGGACGTGCTCGAAAAATTTCCTCAGTTAGAGAAAACCCTTAACATGCTTTCGGGCCTGATCACCGACTCGATCATGACCGAGCTGAACTACCGTACAGATTACCTGCACCAGCAGCCCGAGCGTGTAGCAAAGGATTTCCTGGTGTCTAAAAATCTGTACCGGCCGGAACAGGGTGTTAGTGAAGGTGTCGTACGTATCGGGTCTAAAATATTTGGCGAGCAGTATATCTTAGCCAATATTTACAGCATGCTCATCAAAGGGTATACAAAGTACGGCGTAAGCACCAAGACCGGCCTTGGCGGCACCAAAATATGTTTTGATGCACTAACCAATAACCAGATAGACTTTTACCCGGAATACACCGGCACCGGCCTGTTGGCCATTTTGCAGGCTCCGCAGCAAACAGTGAACAGCCTGCAGGGAAACCGGGATGCCACTTACAATTACGTGCAGCGCGAGTTTAAAAAGCAGTACAACATTAAATGGTTAAAACCAATAGGCTTTAATAATGCGTATGCATTAATGATGCGACAGGCACAGGCCAAACAGCTGCACATTAAAACAATTTCTGACCTTAAACGCTATTTAGATATCAACTGATACCATGGATTTAGCCGATTGTTATTTTAAGGTACGCCGGCGTACCGAAGAGATATGCGCCCCTCTGCAAACTGAAGATTACGTGGTACAGCCCACGGTGGATGTTAGTCCCCCCAAATGGCATATTGGTCACACCACCTGGTTCTTCGAAACTTTTATACTTAAGCCTTATTTTATGGGCTACCAGGAGTTCGACCCTAACTACAACTATGTTTTTAACAGCTACTACGAAACGGTAGGAACAAGGGTTATACGTACCGACAGGGGAAACCTGAGCAGGCCTACGGTATTGGATATACAAAGATACCGAAAATATGTGGATGATGCCATGGAGAACTTCCTGTTGTGCAATCCGATAAGTGATGACGTAAGGGAACTGCTGGTACTGGGCTTTAACCATGAGGAGCAGCACCAGGAGCTGCTCATGACGGATATTAAGTACATCCTGGGGAATAATCCTCTTTTTCCTGCTTATTCACCCACCTATGTAAAGCCTAAAGCTATTGCATCTGACAGTAACGAGTGGGTAGAAATGGGTGAAGGTGTTTATGAGATTGGCTTTACGGGAGGAGGGTTCAGCTTTGATAATGAACTGAACAGGCATAAGGTATACTTAAACGAATATTCAATCAGCCCAACGCTGGTTACCAATGCCGAATACCTGGAGTTTATAAACGCCGGCGGTTATCACGATTTCCGCCACTGGCATGCCGCCGGGTGGGATTGGGTAAATACCAATAAAGCAGAAGCGCCCATGTACTGGCATAATATAGATGGGCAATGGCATCAGTATACTTATCATGGGTTAGAGCTGTTGCACCTGCACGATGAGGTTTGCCATATCAGCTACTACGAAGCATATGCGTATGCTTCTTGGAAAGGTATGCGCCTGCCAACAGAATTTGAGTGGGAAGCGGCCGCAACACGCTTTAGCTGGGGCAACCGCTGGGAATGGACAGAAAGCGCTTACCTGCCTTATCCCGGTTTTGCTAAAGCGCCTGGCGCTATCGGCGAGTACAACGGCAAGTTTATGGTGGGGCAAAAAGTATTACGCGGCGCGTCTGAAGCTACTCCGCCAGATCATAGCCGCATTACTTACCGCAATTTTTTTCAACCCGAATTACGCTGGCAGTTCACCGGCATAAGGCTGGCCAAATAAACAGATACACTACCAAATGGATTGCAATACCCTTGATAACAAAATGCCCCAAATTGAACTGAACAACGCCAGCATGCGGTTTTACGACGACGTGATGCGTGGCCTGTCTGCCACACCTAAACGGCTCGACTCTAAATACTTTTACGACAGTGTTGGTGATAAGCTCTTTCAGGACCTCATGAACTGTGATGAATATTACCCTACCAATTGCGAGATGGAGATATTCACCCGGCAAACAGCAGAACTTGCGAAAGCAATAGCCGGCAACGGTGATGCTTTTGACCTGATCGAGCTGGGCGCAGGTGATGCGGCAAAATCATCGCACCTGCTAAAGTATCTTATTGAGCAGCAGGCCAATTTTACCTATCTGCCGATAGATATCTCGGAAAATGTAATATCATACCTCAATATCACGCTGCCGGTAACTTTACCCGGCATTAAAATAGAAGGTTTACAGGGTGAGTACTTTGATATGCTGAAGAAGGCGGCGGCAATTTCGGGCAGGCGCAAGGTGGTGATGTTCCTTGGGTCGAACATCGGGAACATGCCCGTTGACGATGCACATGGTTTTGTCCGGGTACTGCGCGATCATCTTTCGGCGGGTGATATGGTGCTGATAGGTGTCGACCTGAAAAAGAACCCAAAAACAGTTTTAGCAGCTTATAACGACAAAGAGGGTATTACCAAACGGTTTAATATCAACCTGCTTAGTCGTATCAACCGTGAACTTGGGGGTAACTTTGATGTAGATAAGTTTGACCATTACCCTACTTACGACCCGGAGACAGGTGCTTGCAGGAGCTACCTTATCAGCCTGGCCGATCAGCAGGTAACCATAGGCAGCGAAGTGATCTCTTTTAAAAAGGATGAATACATCTACATGGAGATATCTCAAAAGTACGCCATAGAACAAGTGGATGCCATGGCCAATGCAGCCGGCTTTAAACCCGTTGCCCAACTTACGGACAGTAAGCAGTGGTTTGTGGATGCGGTTTGGGTAGCGAAATAGTTGCAATTATTTTTATTTCGATTGCGTAAGTGTTAATTGTAATTGCTATGTTGCGTTATAATTAACCTGACCAGCACAATGAAATATTTTCTCAAGAACAAGCCGCTTACTTTTGGCCTGCTGCTGTTTGTTATTGCAACTTGCTTTACGTTCTACAGCTGCCGTAAGGATAGCATGCACGGAGGGATGGCTGAAAGCGAAGAAGCATTAGCAACCCACGGAGTAAACTTAAAAGTAATTCAGCAAAAGTATAATAACAGTATTGCTCAAAACCTTAAAACGTCTTCTGTAACTCCAGATCAATTAAAAAATATAGTAGGAAGCATTGATGTTGACTGGAGCACCTTTGTGCTTTATAACAATGCCGACAGCAGCCAGACCATTGAGTTTAGCGTGCCTGACGACCACAGCCTTTTGCTGCCCGGAAGAGCTGTAGATACCGCGAAATACCGTAGTAAAACCAGCGCTGTTTTTATTCTGAAAAGTGATACCGTGAACGCTGCATTTTTTATGAAGACGGTTGAAAACGGAACCACCCCGGGGTATGTGTCTACGTTGACCGATTTTCACTACAAGCATATACCCGAAGGTTTTAGTGGTAACGTGCTTTATTTTACGCTGGGCCGTAATTTTATAAACGGTTATGCCTTTGTGGGTGGGAGCATAAGCAAAGCCCTGTCAGTAAGCGCAATCGTCGGTTCGCAACAGGTAAATAGCACAAGGCCAGTAAAAACTGATACTTATAGGTACGTAAACTGTACCGAAGAAACATGGGATATTTACTATACAACCATTTTTGAGGGTGTAGTTACACACCGCGATTATGCATATAGTGTTACTTTTACATATTGCGATTTAGCGGATGACGGTGGTGGAGGCAGCTTTCCGCCGGGTGGCGGCATCACCGGCGATGGTGGAGTGAATCCTAATTTACCACCGCCTTGCCCACCAGCTCCCGCGGTGGCAGCTGTAAAAGGCAAAATTATTATAAACTTAATGCCGGGCGGCGGCGGAGGTAGTGGTGGCGGAGGCGGTGGTGGTACCACGCCGTGTGTGGTGCCGCAGCCAACACCCACCGTGCCGACAATTACAAACAATGTTAAAAACCCCTGTTTGAAAAATATGGTAAATTCAACTATCTCAGCTGGTGTTAGTAATCAAATTAATACTTTAATTCAAAATGTTTTCGGTTCCAACACAAAAGTGAACCTGACCTTTATTGACGTTACAACACTGGATGCTGAAGATAAAGGGTATACGCCTACATCGTATTACGACGCTAACGGGAATTTAAATGAAGAAATACAACTAAATGCGAATTCATTGCCCAGCTGCTCTCAGGAGTTTATTGCAACCGTAATCATGCATGAGGCTTTACATGCCTATCTAGATTCAAAGAACGTAGCGGACGCATTACAGCACGATAAGATAATAGATTACGTTACTAAAATAGCAGCTTCATTGAAGCAAATGTTCCCTGCTTTAACAGATCAAGATGCAAAAAATCTATCTTTAGGTGGGCTGTGGATGACTGAATCTTTTAAAAATACAATTGCTAAAGACATGAGTTTGTCAGGAAGTTACGAGGCTACTCAATTAGCTTACTCAATAGGTTCGACCGGAACAAGGTGCAATTAAAAAATAGGATGAGAAAACTCGCAATAACTATATCACTAGCATTCTTTTATTTGCTTAACACAGGTACTTTAAAAGCTCAAGATAAAATTTTAGAGGCTGAAAAGTACAAACATACTCCTGCTGACAGTATGCTGACTCAATTCTATAATAAGGTTTACAATTGTTTTTATACTCCGGCTTATTGGCGTACTAAAACCAGCACCTATACCCTGCTGAAAATAGATATTGATAAAGATGGTTTAGTTACAGCTATTAAATTTTCAGATAGTGCTGATCCTGATTTTCTACGGGCTTTCTCATCAAGATCTGCTCTGCCTGATGAAAACGCTACACTCGCCAGGTATGCCAGGGCAATGTCCTATAAAAGCACCTCGCTTATGATCCCGGTAAGTTTTGAACCTGATTACCCTAATCAGAAAAAAAATATTAGCTACGATGAATTGGAGAACATCACCAAATTTAATGGGAAGAGTGTAGAAGGGTCGGTACAGTATCTCAGGCCGATGTATATACGGGTATCTAATAGAGGGAATATGTAAGCTTCTAGTCAATAGGGTTTTTACTGTAATCAAAATAAAAGAACTTCCTTTTTTCGAAAAAGTCAATTAGTGATTATTAATAAAATGCATAAAGCGGAAACGCTAGAACAAAAGTGTAATCCTTAATTGATGATCAATGAAAAAATAAATTGTTCTTTTAGCTCTTCTGTTATTTAAGCTTACGTCTACCTTAGCTCCTAATGATAAGGTTTTTATCATTAGGAGGAATCCAATTTACAAATGAGTTTAGAAACAAAATTTCGACAGACATGGGTTTGCTAGGTAGCTTTGAGGCTATAAATCTAGCCTATGCTATCGGCGGATCAGGAACAAGATGTAATAATTAAAACTATGAGGGAATATTTAAAACTGCTTATTCTACTGCCTCTAACTTTAACCATATCGGCACGCGGACAAAGTATTGCTAAAAGTGGGCCAATTAACAATACTATTTCAAATAAAGGCGATAAAAGTGTTTATGTTGACAGTCTTACAAATCAATTTAGAAATTCCGTTTTTAGGGTGTTAAATGATCCTCATTATTGGCACAATTTCCTTACTGAGACTTTTACCTTTATTAAGGTTGACATAGATAACATAGGAATGGTTCAGAATATTAGCTTTTCGGATAGTGCCGACAGCTCATTTGTTAACGAATATTCGAGGAGGCTTAATTTTGATGACCTTAAGCCCACCCTAAGTGAATATGCAAAAGCAATGTCCTATAAAAGTCTATCGCTACTTTTGCCAATAACCTATATCCCTCAGCAAAGGGGTAAACGTGCCATTGATCCTGACGCACTTAACAGAGTGATGATGTTTAATAAAAAGGAATTTTCCGGTAAAGCAGTCTTATTACAACCTGTAAGGATGACGGTAATGGCATGGGGAAATATGTAATAATTGCAGCAATACTTTGGATGACTTACTCGCCCTGCCTTGGTCAACAAAAGCCTTTGACTGTAGCTGATGCAGGTGAAAGGATAAACACGATTATAAAGCAACATTATAAACCAGACTCAAGTGCTGTTAAACAAACCTGCAGAGAGGGTTTCTTTTTGATGAAATTGTTGGTAGACAATCGTGGGAAGATATCGGGAGTACATTTTAGTGCTGATACTTCTTGGTTTGTTAACGAGGCCCTGGTAAAATCATTGAGCTTTATAGAAAAGGATAAGGAACTGATATCAACTATAAAGAAATGGCACAAACCTATTGTTATACCAGTACAGTACCTGTATAATCGTGGGTGTAAACCCGCCTTTAGCACACCGCAGAGTACCCTGGAAGACAGGTATAAAGCTGCGATAGCTTCTTTACAAGCTATTAGGAGCAGCCAGCATTATCTGGAGGATATTTACCATATGGCAGACTTTGGTGAACATGGCAAAAGTAGTTTTGAATGTATCCTATTGAAGCCTTTGTATTTCGAAGAAAATGAGCCGCCCGGCTATTAAGCCTATTTTTCGGTAATGTTAAAATGATGCGGTAACGGGATTAATTACTTTCTGCAACTATAATTAATAACATGAATAGATTATCTATATTTTTTGTGATATTTTTTTTTGCATGTTGTAATAGCAGTAAGATTAATAACAGCAAACGTGATACTATAGAAGTTGTAAATAGTGTATATCACTCAAGCGAGCTTCTAGAGGACATCCCGGATACTATTAATTCCGTAAGTATTATTAAAACTAGCCCGGTAAACTCCTCGTGGCCAACAAATGCTGGTAGGTTAAAGATCTTCTATATCGCTGATACGGACTTCAATACTAAGCCTCCCCAACAAGGAGACAACATTGCTACGGGCCCAATCAGATATGCAGTAACTAAGTTTGAGATTGCAGTTGATTCTGCAACAGTTATCCTGCATGGTATCGATCATCGTATTGATTATAAGTTCAAGTTAATACGGCGAAATGGTGTTTGGTCCGTCTCTAAAAGCAACAAAGTATTTGAATAGATCTTGTTTGTAAGGTATGTTTATAGCGGTTGTTTTGATTTACCTTTTTGCAGGGCGGTTTAATAATTTAACGGTTAATATTGAAGGTGGTTTGGAATAGGTTTTAACCGATAATTGTTGGGAACTTTGGAATCTACTTAATTGGCGTATTCCATTGGCGGGTCGGGTTCAAGATGTAATAATTAACACATGAGAAAGTACTTAACTACAATTACAGCAATTTTATTTTTGCTCATAAGCCTAGTTGCTAATGCGCAAAAACAAGATAATGTGGGAGCTCGAGGTGATCAAAAAACAAATATCAAATACAAGAAGGCTTAAATGTTAAGGTAGATGAAAAAGTTTTCCGCCATTATTCTCATGTTTTCTGTATGCAGATCATTTGCGCAGGATATCCGTCCAACGTACTTCTTAATGGATAGCTCGCAAACAAAAAATTGGAAAACTTTTGATGATGCTCCGTACAGATACTATCAGTTAACATCTCCTCGTTTAAAAAATGGCGGACAACTTGTCTGCAGCTTTAATGTTAACGATAAAGGATTCAAAATACCTACAGGAAACTTAATCAAGTATCCTCTGGCCAGTACTGAGCTATTGTTGATAGTAGCTGAAGAAAGCATCAGATACAATAACTATAATCGTTCTTCAATTTATTTGATACTTGCTGAAGGAAATTCCCTGGTTCTGCATAAGGTTAAAGTTCAAAACACAGACAGGGGTGTAGATAACCCCGGGGTTCTGGTTCAACCGCCGGCCGCTATAAAGCAAAAAAGTAAATAGCGTCAGTATTGTGACTATAAAAATCGTTGCTGGCATCATGTTATCCGTTTTTGTAAATTGTAAGAGCAGCAACTTAAACAGCAAACGTGATACTGTAGAAGTTGTAAATAGTGTATATCACTCGAGCGAGCTTGTAGACGACATTCCGGATACTATCAATTCCGTTAGTATTGTTAAAACTAACCTGGTAAACTCCTCGATAACCGAAACACTTTCCTATTCGCCGCTCATCAAATACTTACTTTATAAAGGTTGCGCATCTGTTTATTAGCGCTATCTTTATTAAAATTAAACACCAATGTCGCCTACATCTCTTATTGTATACGTTTTAGTTTTCTTCCTTATCATTATTATTCTTTCGTCTTTTGTAACGGTTAAGCAGGGTACAATTGTCGTCATTACCGTATTTGGAAAGTATCGCCGCATTCTTACGCCAGGGCTCAATTTCAAAATTCCACTTATCGAGAATATCTACTCTAAGATATCTATCCAAAACCGTTCGGTAGAGCTGGAGTTCCAGGCCGTAACGTTTGACCAGGCGAACGTGTACTTTAAAGCCATGCTGCTGTATTCGGTACTGGATCAGCAGGAAGAAACCATCAAAAATGTAGCTTTTAAGTTTGTAGATGAACGCAACCTGATGCAGGCTTTAATACGCACTGTAGAAGGCTCAATCCGCGCATTTGTGGCCACTAAACGGCAAAGCGAAGTGCTAATACTTCGCCGGGATATAGTTGAGCACGTAAAGGAACAATTGGATACTATACTGGAAGGCTGGGGCTACCACCTGCAGGACCTTCAGCTTAACGATATCACGTTTGATGATGTGATCATGAAATCAATGAGTCAGGTAGTGGCATCAAACAACCTTAAAGCTGCTGCCGAGAACGAAGGCCAGGCCCTGCTCATCACCAAAACCAAAGCTGCCGAGGCTGATGGTAACGCTATTAAAATTTCTGCTGAAGCCGAACGGCAGGCAGCGCAGTTGCGCGGGCAAGGTATAGCACTGTTCCGCGAGGAAGTGGCTAAGGGTATGACATCCGCTGCAAAGGAAATGCAGACCGCCAATATGGATACTTCCGTTATACTGTTTACCATGTGGACGGAATCCATCAAACACTTCTCTGAAAACTCCAAAGGTAACGTCATCTTCCTGGATGGATCCAGCGACGCAATGCAGCGCACCATGAAAGAAATGATGGCTTTAAACCATTTACATACCGAAGCAGTCAAAAAGTAAATTTTTTTACTTTTTAGGCTATAATGGAATTCAAACTATTAAGGATAAGCTGCGTACTTGCCCTCTTTATGCTTGCTGCTACGTCGCTGTTTGCGCAGCCATTCAGGCAGCTCACCCCGGCCGATTTTCAGGGCTATCCAAAGGTGAACAACCGCGGGGTGGTGGCTTATACCAATTGCACTATCGATTTTCATTTCCAGGCTTCACATGAGCATGGCCAATACCGGCTCAACTTTACAGTAAGGCTAAACATGAATAATGATAAGTCGTGGATCAATCGCTCACTTATTGGCGATAGGGGAAACCTGGCCGAAATACTGAAGCACGAGCAGGGCCACTACAACATAGCTTACCTGGAGCAGCAGGAGGTGTTACGTACCATGAGCCGCAGCCGCTTTACATCAAATTATCAGCAGGAAGCAATGGCTATTTTTAATGAAATTGATGCCAAATACAAGCAGCTTAACATTAATTATGACGCAGATACCGAGCATAGCACCAATAAGCTACAGCAAAAAAGCTGGGATACTTACTTTGCTAAACGACTGGAGTTTGCACCGCCGGTAAATGCAGGTTTATAGTCGTTACATGGCCTGATTTGAAAGCTGTAGATTATTGGCGTACTTTTGAAGAATATGCCAGTGCGTAATAAGCTATATTTTGCGTCCGACTTCCATTTAGGCGCTGTTAATTACGAGTCATCCAGGGAACGTGAAGATCGCATTGTCCGCTGGCTCAATACGATTGCACCTGACGCTGCCGAACTGTTTTTAGTAGGGGACATTTTTGATTTTTGGTTTGAATATAAAACTGTAGTGCCTAAAGGTTATATCCGCTTTTTGGGCAAGCTGAGCAAAATGGCAGATGCGGGGACTAAAATCTATTTTTTTAAGGGCAACCACGATATGTGGATGTTTGATTACCTCGAAAAGGAACTAAATGCAACCATAGTTTCTAATGAACTAAGCATAGAACGTAATGGTAAGCGTTTTTACATCCATCATGGAGATGGTCTTGGTCCCGGCGATAAAAGCTATAAATTTTTAAAAAGGGTATTTCGCAGTAAAATTTGCCAGTGGCTTTTTGCAAGAATACACCCTAACCTGGGCGTTGGTATTGCCAACATGTGGTCTGGTAAAAGCAGGATGGAGGGCAATCGCACGCAACATTTGCGGGCGCACGAACAGGACTGGCTAGTGCAATACTCGAACGAGGTACTCGCCAAAAGCCATTATGATTACCTGATTTATGGGCACCGCCACTATCCGCTTGATGTTACGCTTTCGCCACAAAGCAGGTATATAAACCTTGGCGAATGGGTTAACTACAGCACCTATGCAGTATTTGACGGAGAAACCGTTACGCTACAACATTTTGAGCCGGCAAGAAAGTAGGTGCGATTTTACAATACGCTGAGTACAGAAGGAAGTATTTTGCGTATTTTTGCATGTTGTTCTGCGTATTTAGCTTATTGTTTTTAGCAATAGGTTAATGTTTGCAGATGATTAATTAAGAAGATGTTAGAGAAATTAGAAGCGATATTTCAACGCTGGAAGACAGTTGAAGGTGAGTTGAGCAGCCCTGATGCCATGGCTGATATGAAACGTTTTGCCCAGCTGAATAAAGAGTATAAAGATTTGGCGAAGATTGTTGACGAGTACAATAAATACCGCAACATCATGAGCAATATTGACACCAATAAACACATACTCGCAACCGAAAAGGACGACGAGTTCCGCGAGATGGCAAAAATGGAACTGGATGAGTTACTAGGTCAGCAGGAGGAGATGGAAGAAGCCATTCGCCTGATGCTGATTCCTAAGGATCCGGAGGACTCTAAGAATGCCATTATAGAGATCCGTGGTGGTACCGGCGGCGACGAGGCTGCACTTTTTGCAGGCGACCTATACCGAATGTATATGCGTTATTGCGAAAAACGCGGCTGGAAAACAGAACTGGTAGATTACACCGAAGGTACATCAGGCGGGTACAAGGAAATTGTATTCAATGTAAATGCTGAAGATGCTTACGGCAATTTCAAATACGAATCCGGCGTTCACCGTGTACAGCGTGTACCAGATACCGAAACACAAGGCCGTGTGCATACATCTGCAGCTTCGGTAGTGGTATTACCAGAGGTTGACGAATTTGATATTGACCTGCAGGTGAGTGATATTCGTAAAGACCTTTTCTGTGCATCAGGGCCAGGCGGTCAGTCGGTAAACACCACCTATTCTGCCGTGCGTTTAACGCACATTCCTACAGGCATTGTTGCCCAGTGCCAGGATCAGAAATCACAGTTAAAAAACTACGATAAGGCTTTACAGGTATTGCGTTCACGTGTATACGAAATGGAGCTGCAAAAACACCTGGAAGAAACTTCTAAAAAGCGTAAGACAATGGTTTCCACGGGCGATAGATCAGCTAAGGTACGTACTTATAACTACCCTCAGGGCCGTTTAACCGAGCACCGTATCGGCCTTACCATCTACAATCTCCCCGGCGTTATGAACGGCGACCTGCAGGAGATAATGGAAGCGCTGCAATTTGCAGAAAACGCCGAAAAATTGAAAGAAGGTACGGTCGCTTAATGCGCTCTAAATATTAATCCTCCGCCGAGGTAATCACAGTCACTGCCATGGATATAGGCTTTAACCTGTAAGGCCATCCATGGGAGTATGTAGTACTTCACGCCCGGCGTCCAATAGGTTTTTATCGGGGTAGTGCTATTGTAGTGCAGGTAATAACCGTAGTTCGCCATTATAGCCAGTCTGCCAAGCCATACATCAGCTCCAACGCTAAGACCATAACGCCACCTGTCGTAAGATGTACCATGGTACTGATAAGTTGGCTCAAGATTGGTGAGTGGGTCGTTGTCCGGATGATATAGGTTGTGATAATATACCGCATCTCCGCCGGCTTTCAAACTAAAAACCGGGCTAAGCCGATAGTTGTATGCTGCGCTAAATCCGTTTTTGTATAATCCCCCGCTAGATTGCTGTTTCCCGCGCCGCCCTATATCAATGCCAAATTCAAATGAATGCTTATAGTATGGTTTGAATGCACTTTGACTTGTTGCCGGTCCTGGTGTATTTAAAGTCTTGATAATACCTAAGGACGCCTCTATGGTGTTTACCCCGTTGTTAGGTACCCTTACTGCAGAGTTAGAATAGTGAAGGATGTCTACCCCACCTTTTACAGCAATTGTCTTACTAACAGGGGCAATTACTGCCAGGCCGGCTTGCGCGGCGAGATTTACGTGGCTGCCAATAAGCGGATTGCCATTCGAGTAATAAGAGCCGGTTGAATACGCGAAACCTAAAGCAGGTGTAAAAACAAGGGAGGTCCGGTCAATAGTAAATACAGGTATCTGCAGCCGCCCCAGGAATGTATAAACATCTCCAAGTGAATGCGAAACATTGCCAGATTCGTCTACAATATCTACTCTATTAAACGTGCGGTAACCCACAACGGCATTAATTGCTGAAATGTTTAATGCATTAATATATGGCGCTTTGTTGTTTGCCATATTGAAATGATAGGATAGTTCGGTTCCCAGTAAATGCCCTGGTAACATGTACTTCTCGGCAGTAAAAGAACGTAAACCAATTAAGCCGTTGAGCTCTATCTTGTTTGTGTTTTGTGCCATTGACGCCATAAACGTGCACAGCATTGCCATTAAAAGAACAGTTTTTCTCATAGAAAAATATTGCAGATACCGGAGGTAAGGGATTCAAGTGGTTTCGCTTGAATGTTATAGGAGTATTTGGAATTGTTAGTCGGCAAGGTAGCATAATAAATCAGTAGTGTAGCTTTTCATCTCATTTTCATGATGCACCTATACTTTAGCAGGGTTAGGTTCCGGATGGTGTGTTTTCTTTAGCACTGTTTGTAACGTTTTTAGCTGTACGTAAATCTATAGGCATATGCTGGAAGTAAAGAGTTTAACTAGTAATAAAACCATATTTGGGCACTCTGCCGAACTGATGGGCAGTCGTTTTGAAATAAGTGTCGTTTCGGATGAGGAAGCTTTGGCCAACCAGCAGGTGGCGGCAGCACTGGACGAGATTGATCGTGTAGGAGAGCTGTTAAGTACCGTTGCTAATGACAGCAAAATAAACGAAATAAACCGAAACGCGGGTTTAAAGCCGGTAAAGGTGGATAGCGAAATATTTAGGCTGGTAGAACGCTCTTTGCAAATATCGGAACTTACTTATGGTACTTTCGACATTACCTATCCTTCTGAGCAACCAATAATAAATAATGCAAAATCAGCCAGGCGCAAAGCTATTGTTGCCAGTTACAAGAATATAGTACTTGATGCTGCTAAACAGACCGTGTTTCTTAAGAACAAGGGTATGCGCATTGGCTTCGATGCTATCAGCCGTGGCTATGCTGCTGACAGGGCCAAGTACATTTTGCAAATGAGTGGTGTAAGCAGTGGTGTTATCAATGCTGGCGGCGACTTGCTTAGCTGGGGACTTCAGCCAGACAACACGCCGTGGACCATAGGCGCTGCCGATCCTTCACAGGCACACCAGCCCTTTGCGGGCTTAAACATAAGCAACATGGCCATTACAACATCTTTTAACAATGAAGGTGTTAATGCTGTAGCCCCTAATAAAATAGCCGGCAATATCAATCCGGAAACAGGCTTTGAGGTAAGTAAAATTAAAAGCGTAAGCATTATTACACCAGGTGCAGAACTTGCTGATGCAATGGCGCTGCCTATTATTGCAATGGGCATTAATGCAGGCCTGTATCTTATTAACAAGCTTAATCAAATGGCTTGTATTATAATTGACGATCATCAGCGGGTATATACATCCAGGGCGGTAAGCCTTGCCTGACATAAAGCTTAACGCGTTGGTTAATTGTTATATTTACCCCTACTAAATCAATTTTTATAGTTAAAATTTTACCGTAAATACTTCATTTACAAAGCGGCTTTGTGACCCTTGTAAATAATAATTTTCTTTCCTTTATAATGATAAAGCGGCTCCTTTATATTGTGTTATGTATTATATGGGCGCCGTGCCTCTTATCTGCAAAAAGCATTATTTTCACTAAAAATAATTTCCCCGGCTATGCTATACGCCCGGGTACGTCGTTATTGCAGGATACCACCAACAAAGCCAAACAACACGACGAGGATAAAAAGAAGATAAAGGAAGTAGCTAAAGCAAGAAAACAACCAAAGCCCGAGAAGATAGAAGAGCTTGACCCGCTTACCGGTAAGCCTAAGGTGAAACCTAAGCGGCAACGGCGGCCTGAAGGGCTTGAGCGCCCACCTGAAATACCAAGAAGAAATAATAATTAATATTAAGTTTACGCACTATTAATGAAATACTTCGGCATATTGGTTCTGTCTTTTATTTGCAACACTGTAAATGCGTTAGGGCACCCGCTTGTGCCAGCTTTGGAAGCGCTGGTAAGCAATGTAAGCGCCGATACAACCCGGAAAGACACCGCCACCGAAGCCGCGCCTGTACGCAAAAATTCACTTTCGGCTGGGATAAACTATGGTAGTGACGCATTGTTCTTTGGCCGTACAGGTCCTTACAAGTACCCCTTTATGGCTGCGGATGCAGTTATCAACTATAAATCAGGATGGTTTGTTTATGGGTCGGCACTTAAGGTTTTGGGCTATAATGCCGCCACGATAGATGAGGTTGATGTGGGTGGGGGATATTATTATAGGGTGTCAAAAAAAATTACCGGGAACGTTAGTTATACTCGCTTTATATTCAATAATAAGTCTGAGATAATTAAATCAGCATCATCAAACGACATTAACTTAAAGAATGCTGTTGACTGGGGGCCGTTTAAAACAACCCTGATCGGAGATTACCTCTTCGGTAAGTCACACGATATTTTTGCAACTGTAAGCAATTCCAAATACTGGGAAAGCAGCTGGAACATTTTTGATGACCAGGATTATCTTTCCATCAACCCAGCCTTTACCTTTATTTTAGGTACGCAAAACTTTGTGCAACGATATTCCATCGATCATAAGTATAGATTAGAAGCAAATAACATTTACATCCGTAATGAGAACGGAGCCGGCGCAAGGGCCAATGCGCGGTTTACCATGCTTAACTATAGCATAAAGGTGCCTGTAGCATATAACCGCCCACATTATACAGTAGAGTTTTCCTACAAATACTCCATGCCGGTGAATGTAGAGGGGGCATTAATGAACCGCAGGGAATCGTTCTACAATCTTACCTTTTATTATATTTTTTACTGAAACAGGATGAATGTTCTGATTATTGAGGATGAAAAAGCACTCGCTTACGAACTGGAGTTATTCCTGTCAAAGAACAACTATATCTGCGAAGTATGTTTTAATGGGAGTACTGCTTCTGAAAAGATAGCCGTAAACTTGTACGATTTTATTCTGATCGATTTAGGTCTACCTGACTATGACGGACTTGATTTACTTAAGGAAGCCAAGATAAGCAGGCCGGAAGCAGCCTGCATTATATTGACAGCCAGGGCAGAGGTAAATGACCGTATAAAAGGGCTTGACCTTGGTGCAGATGATTACCTGCCGAAGCCTTTCTCGTTACTCGAGCTGCAAAGCCGTATGCAGGCTATCACCCGCCGCAAGTTTGGTTTAGTTAACCAGGTTGTTGATCTAGATGGATTTATTGTAGACCTCACCGCACGCACAATTTCCTACCTCAATAACGCTGTCAATTCTATTACAAAGAAGGAGTTTGACCTGATAGCGTATATGATCCTTCATAAAAATCGTACGCTTACCCGAACGCAACTTAGTGAACACATATGGGGAAGCGTGGTTAATGATGACTATGACAGCAACTTTATAGACGCACATATCAAAAACATCAGGAAAAAGTTAAGCGCATTTGCACCAACTGAATGGTTGGAAACAGTACGGGGATTAGGTTATCGTATTAAAAACTAATTGCCGGCTGTGAAGTTACGGACCAAACTCACCCTGTTTAATGCCATATCCAAACTGGTAATTGTAACACTGTTTGTTCTGTTACTGCCCGCCATTATAGAGAACATCAACAAAAACTACACAGACAATCGCCTGGTTAAGCAGAAAGAGAAGCTGCTGCAGATTGTTAAAGAAAAGGGCATCCGATCTTACATCGAGAACGGCGAAAGTTACGGCAGTTACCTTCCGCTTAAAGAGGAATACATCAGTCTGGACGAGGTAGAGCCTGATTATTATGCTGATACCATACAGAATGAGCGCCGCCTTGTTGAACGGGATACTATAGATTACCGCATACTGAGCCACACATTTAAAGCGGGTAATCGCAATTACCTGCTGGAAATAGGTAAGAGCACAGAAACTATTGGCGAGACCACTAAGCCGTTGCAAAATATTGCTTTCTCTGTTTTGGTTGGATTGATCTTGCTCACTATTCTGGCTGATCAGGTTTATTCTACCTATATACTGCGACCACTAAGCATCATCATCAAAACTAAGTTGGTCGGAGCAAGGTTCCCCAGCTTTACCTCTTACAAAGAAGTCAAAACCAGTACGTCTGACTTTCAGCGACTCGACCTCAGCATTCATAAAATGATTGAAACGATAGAAGGGGCGTTTCAAAAGGAACGTGAGTTTATCTCAAACGCATCGCACGAATTGATGACACCTATCTCCATCCTGCAATCAAAAATTGAGAACATGTTTGGAGAAGAGAACATTACCGACGAGGTGAAAGTTCGAATGTTGGAGATGCAGAGAATACTCAATCGCCTTAAAACTATTACTAAGACACTATTACTTATCTCACAAATTGAAAACGAGCAGTTTCTAAAAGAGGATAAAGTTTTACTTAAAGAATTGCTGCAGGAGATTTATGATGAGATATCCATACGGTTGCAGGATAAAAATCTGAGCTTTGATATTGCTGCGGTACAAGATGTAGAACTTTCTGGGGTGAACAAATACCTGCTCTTTAATTTATTGTTTAATCTGGTTAATAACGCCGTTAAGTACAACAAAGCCGACGGCTCTATCACCATTACCGGAGAAGAGCTGAATGGTTATTATGTGTTGAGTATTAGCGATACCGGCATAGGTATAGATGCTACAGAGATCCCGTATATATTTGACCGGTTTAAAAAAATAAAGCAGTCGCTTTTACAGGATAGCTTTGGCTTGGGCTTGCCCATAGTAAAAACAATCGCTACATTTCACAACATATCGGTTGATGTGCGTTCCACAAAGGGTGATGGCAGCACATTTACTTTAATAATACCGGGAAAGCTGATTAGCAAGTAACGCTTTGTACTAAATTGCGGTCATTCTTTTCGCCGTTTACTGAACAAGCACATTTTGCTTTATTGTAATCGTTGCCTGTTTATTAAAAAAGTATTGTTTGAGTTTTAATAATTAACCTTTGCGGCTGGCGCGAGTCAAACCTGTTATTTAACCCGTTTTGGCATTTGCTTTGCAAATGATAAGCAAAACACTACAACATATATCATGAATACATTAAGATTAAAGATAGCTACTTTCAGTATTGCTATAGCTACGTTAGGCGTATTGGGCTCTAGCTGTAACTCATTAACAAAAACACAAAAGGGCGCTGCAATTGGTGCAGGTGCCGGTGGTACAATTGGTGCCGTTATAGGTAAAGCAGCAGGTAACACTGCATTAGGTGCTATTATAGGTGGCGCAGTTGGTGGTACAGCCGGTGCATTCATTGGCCGTAATATGGACCGCCAGGCGGCAGAAATTAAACAAACTGTACCCGGTGCAACCGTTATCCGCGAAGGCGAAGGTATATTGGTTAAGTTTGATTCGGGTATACTGTTCGATACAGATAAATCTGATTTGAAAGCAGCAGCGCGTACTAACCTGCAAAATTTATCGGAATCACTGGTGAACAATCCACAGACTAACATTTTGATTGTTGGCCATACAGATAACACTGGTTCAGATTCTCATAATATGGATCTTTCTGTACGCCGCGCTGAGGCGGTTAAGGCTTACATTGCGGCGGGTAACGTAGCTAACTCCCGCCTTACTACTTCAGGCAAAGGTGAGAGCGAGCCGATTGCCGACAACAGTACAGTTGATGGCAGGGCTCAAAACCGCCGTGTTGAAATTGTAATTGTTGCTAACGAGCAAATGAAGAATCAGGCGCGTAGCGCACAATAAGTTAATATAAGATCATTTAATAGTTTAACAGGCCCTTTGCTGATAAAGCAAAGGGTTTTGTTTTTTGTACCTTTGCCGCCATTATGGCATCTGTTAAACCTTCTGTTCCTAAAGGAACACGCGACTTTTCTCCGGCCGAGATGGCCAAACGCAATTTTATATTTGATACCATTAAAAGTGTATTTCGCAAGTATGGATATCAACAGATAGAAACGCCAAGCATGGAGAACCTAAGCACGCTTACTGGTAAATATGGTGATGAAGGGGATAAGTTGATTTTTAAAGTTTTAAACAGCGGAGACTTCTTGTCAAAAGCTAATGACCTATACCTTACAGAAAAGAACTCCAATTTGCTTACAGCTTCTATATCAGAAAAGGCGTTACGTTATGATCTTACAGTTCCATTTGCACGTTATGTAGTGCAGCATCAAAACGAAATTACCTTTCCTTTCAAGCGTTTTCAAGTACAGCCGGTTTGGCGGGCAGACCGCCCTCAACGTGGCCGCTATCGTGAGTTTTACCAATGCGATGCAGACGTTGTAGGTTCCACCTCATTGTTGAATGAAGCTGAATTTGTACAGATTTATGATGAAGCCTTAAGTAAACTTGGACTAAAGGACTTTACAATAAAAATTAATAATAGAAAAATACTATCAGGGATTGCTGAACTTATAGACAAGGTTGATAGTATAATTGATCTAACTGTAGCAATAGATAAGCTGGATAAAATAGGCTTAGACGGTGTAATTAAAGAACTTCTGGATAGAGGATTTACTCAGGCTGACATTGATAAAATTAAGCCGGTGATATTATTGCAAGGTACTAATGGCGAGAAGCTGGCAAGCCTTAGGTCGGCGTTGCAGGCCTCCACAGTTGGCCTTCAGGGATGTGATGAGCTTGAAACTGTTTTTAGGTACTTGCAATACACTCCGCTTAAAAGAGCTACGCTTGAACTGGATATTACCTTAGCGAGGGGCCTGAATTATTATACCGGTGCTATCTTCGAGGTAAAGACCAACGAAGTGGCAATGGGGAGTATTGGTGGGGGCGGCAGGTATGACGACCTGACTGGAATGTTTGGTTTGAAAGGACTTACTGGGGCTGGGATCTCCTTCGGGGCTGACCGCATTTATGATGTCTTGGAGGAACTGGACCTGTTCCCGACATCAGCAGTTGAAGGCACCAAAGTATTGATCATATGCTTTGATGCGCAAGGCGAAGCTTACGCCCTGCCGTTGCTGCAGAAGTTACGTGCAGTAAATATTAGCGCAGAACTTTATCCTGCAGGCGCTAAAATTAAAAAGCAGATGGACTACGCAAATAACAAGCAGATTCCATTTACTATCTTAATAGGAAGCGATGAGATGCAAAGCGGCCTGCTTACATTTAAAAACATGCAGAGCGGCGAACAAGAAAAGATTACTGAAGATGATATCCTGGCAAAGCTACTAGCCTAATAATTGCTTACGTTAGGTATACTTTAAAAACTGAGCCTTCTCCCGGGGTGCTTTTAACATCTATTTTACCGCCGAAAGCCTCAATTTGATTTTTTGTGATAAAAAGCCCCATGCCCTTTGCGTCGCGGTTGCCATTGAACGTTTTGTACATTCCGAAAAGCTCACTCCCGTGTCTATTAAGGTCAATGCCGATACCATTGTCTTTAATGGTGAATCCTCGTTTGCCCGCCGCCTCATTAAAATAATCTATAGATATCTTTGGCTGTCGTTCAGGTGAGCGGTATTTGATTGCGTTACTTAAGAGGTTGTGTACTATGCTTTCGAGATAAGCCGGGCTATAGTTAACTGTTATTTCTCTAGGGATATAGTTGTTTACCTTGGCGTCACATTTGTTTATCTCATTTTGTAGCAGCAAAATAGCACGTTTAAAATAGTCGTGAAGATTAAGCTCAACGGTTTGTATATCTATATTGCTTTGAATAGATACTACTTCGTTGAGGTTATCAATCGTTTCATTAAGTTGTTCTGACACCTTACCCAGGTGATCAGTCATTTCTTTCTTTTCCTGATCGGTAGTTGTTGGGTCAGACACAACATCCATCAACATTTTGAAGTTGCTGGCATGCGTGCGCAAGTTGTGAGACACGATGTAGGCAAAGTTTAATAACCTGTTATTCTGGCCACTAATCATGTCAAGCGTATCGCGTAATTGCTGCTCCTGTTGTTTTTGACCGGTGATATCGGTATGAGTACCTATTACACGCACAGGCTTACCGTCTTCGTCATACTCTATAACTTTACCTCTGTCCAGTATCCATTTATAGCTGCCGTCTTTACAGAGTATCCGGTGTTGATTTTCGTATGATTGGGTAACTCCGTTAAAGTAGTTATGCGCATCAGCCAAGAACTTTGCCCTATCTTCCGGGTGCACCCGGCTTGTCCAATCACCTATAACATTGCCAAAATTCTCGTTTTCCATACCTATCATCCGTAAGCACTGCTGCGAATGATATATGGTGTTGTTTCTTAGGTCGAGGTCCCAAAGCCCCCCGCCTGACCCTTCTATAGCAAAGCTCCAGCGTCGTTCGCTTTCGCGTAAGGCATCTTCCGCATTTTTTCTTTGAGTTATATCTTTTATCTGAGATACAAAATATAAGGGGGTGTTATCGTGATCGCGCACCAGCGAGACGTTTAGCAATATCCAAATGGTGCAGCCATCTTTCCTGAAATAGCGTTTTTCCATTTGGTAATTCTTCCGATCGCCCTTTAAGGTCTGGTGCATCAGTTCGAGGTCGACCTCAAGGTCTTCAGGATGAGTGATCTCCTGAAACGTTGTGCTCATCAGCTCTTCGTTGGTATAACCCAGCATGTCGCAAAGGCTTTGGTTTACTTTCATAAACTTACCATCGGTAGACACCAGGACCATACCGATGGAACTCCACTCGAACGCGTTTCTAAAACGTTGCTCACTTATGGCAAGTTCCAGTTCAATTTGTTTGCTTTCTGTGATATCAATATGGCAGCCCACCATCCGTATTGGAAGATTGCCCTCCCATTCAATTACTTTCCCCGAGCTCTTTATCCATATAATGGAGCCATTCTTATGTTTGTATCTTACTTCAACATTAAAAGGAATTTTGCCTTGACTGTTAAAGTGCGCGGCTACACACGCATCCATTTTTGCCCGGTCTTCATCTACTATTAGCTGCGACCACGTTTCGGTAGAACCGGGCAGTTCAACGTCGTCATATCCAAACAAGGCTTTAAAAGCAGTACTATAAATTACTTTATTTTCCTGGACATAATAATCCCAGTATCCGGCAAGATTTTGCTCAAGAATTACTTTAAAGATATCGTCCATTTGTGACAGGGGCTGTGTCCGATAAGGGCAACTAAAATTACAATAATTTATTAGTTATTAAAATACTACACTTACCGGTAAAAAAGTATCAGCTCACGAGTAACAGCATGTATTAAATAAAGTTTAGTCCTTTGAAATTCTTATTCAAAACCTGTGCATTATCAACCTCCAGCCACTTATCTAATACGGTAGCGTATACATCTCTAAAGTCCACTTTATATTTCAAATCTCCATTATCTAGTTGTGAAAGATTTGGAGCATCGTTGTAAATGCCGGCTTTGTTCAATTTTCCTCCAAATAGCATTACATTGTTTGCAGTGCCGTGGTCGGTGCCGTTACTGGCATTTTGTTCTACCCGGCGACCGAATTCAGAAAATGTCATTACCAGTGTGTCCTCCAGTTTACTGGTTTGTTTAAGGTCCTTGATAAACGCTGCGACCGCATCGGCATAAATTTTTAGTTGGCGCCCTTGTTGATTTTGCTGGGTAGTGTGTGTATCAAAACCACTTAATGATACATAGTAAACCCGTGTTTTTAGTCCGGAGTTGATGAATTTTGCTACTGTTTTCAGCTGATTGGCAAATTGCGTTTGCGGATAAAGAGCAGTGGTGTTGTATGTTTTTGATGTTTGTTGAATGTAATCTGCGGACGAGTAGGTTTCTATCATTGTTTTATATAGATAGCCTAAGTTGTCTTCGTTAAGGTGCGCGTCATTATGTTCATGAACTAACTGTTTAAAAAATGGTTCACGGGTAGAACGGTATAGCCTTGCAGGGTCTTCTACAGCTATCCCTTTCATTTTGGCGCCCTTCATAGCTAGCGATAATGTATCATCAACTTCAACTGCAGTGTATGGGTCTTTGCAGGTGCTGCAATTTGAATCAAGATATCTCCCTATCCAGCCGGTGGTAAGAAATTGGTTAGCATCACTCCCGGTTTGCCATATATCCATCGAGCGAAAGTGCGAGCGGTCCGGATTAGGGTAACCTACCGAATTGACAATACTCATCCATCCCTGGTCATATAAGTCCTTTAACGCAGCTAAGTTTGGGTTTAAGCCTTGCATGTCGTTCAGCTTTATAACATCTGCTTGTTTAATGCCAATGGTAGGGCGTTTTTGATAATAGATGTCGTTGCCAAATGGCACAATGGTATTTAGTCCATCGTTACCGCCAGAAAGTTGTACAACAACCAGGTTTTTATAGCCGTTAAGTTCGTCTGAAGCCACTGCTTCAAATGGCTTCAGGAACGAGGGAAGCAGGAAGGCTCCCGATGCAAGTGCTGTGTTCTTTAAAAAGTCTCTTCTTTTCATGGCTATATCTTTTTGGCTAACAAAGCTGGTATTCTGGGGTGGATACTAATTCTACCAATAAAGTTTTTGTATCAGCTGTTGTATTTACAATCGTTGTAAGATTATTATTAAGTGCTGGCGCAAGTAAGGTTTGAGCAAGGGCGTTTTTTGTAAGATGCTTTATACTGCTTAAAACTTTATCCCAGTCGGCACCTGCCTGCACTTTGGTTACTACAGCTTGTTGCTGCTTATGTGAAGAGGCGATAAAAGCCTCATCTTCCGGGTCAGCCTTACCGCTAAAATCTATCACGCCGCCATTAAGTACTGTAGATGGTATTTTAATACGATACATTAGCGACGAACTGTCTATCCAGTTCCTGCCACCAGGCCAGCCGGCAACGTTAGGAGGGTAGAACAGAACCTGCCCGAGGGCCCGCTCAAATTGAAGAACCACATCGGGGTTTTGATAGGTGATATAAAATTGCCTGTTTAAACCAACTATAAAGTCTACCGGAGATTTAATAAGATTGGCTCTATTTTTTTCAGCATAAAACCAATCGGCATTGAACAGAAATAGTAGTAGCGGTTTAATCTCGTAATTACTGTTAAAGAACACATCCGTCATTGCGTCTACATGAGTCAGGTGGGGTGTTTCATTCACAAAGTTTCTGTACAGTTTGTTGCATATAAAATGCGCCGTTTCCTTTTTTGCGAGTAATATATCTATGACGTCTTCCCCTGTAAAGTTTCCGCTTTTACTCAAAAAAGTTTTTGACCCGGTATCATGCAGGTTAAGCCGGTTTACAAATTCCCCATCCTTGTTAAACCCCCATCCTGTAAAAGCCCTAGCCGATTCCTTTACATCTTGTTCTGTATAATTACCTCTTCCAATAGTAAAAAGTTCCATCAGCTCGCGGGCAAAGTTCTCGTTAGGGTGGTTCTTTTGATTTTGCTGGTTGTTTAAAAACTGCAGCATAGCCGGCGACTTAGCCACCTCAAGCAACAATGTTCTAAAATTACCCAATGCATGCTCCCGCTGAATATTGTTGAGTTGCTGTGCATACCAGGCATTTTGTGTACGGCAGGCAAAGTGGTTATGCCAAAACAGGGTCATCTTCTCCCGGAGCACTGTCTTTGTAGTGCTCATCTTGTTAATCCAATCTATATTCAACGCTTTTTCCTGTTGGCGTTGCTCTTGCAAGAACATTTTTTTGGTGCCTTCATTTGCCTGTAAAAAATCTTTGTAGCTAATATTTCCGGCGATGATATCAGCAGGTTCGCTGATTTCAGACTGAAGAAGCAATTTATTTACGGCTTGCTTTATGGTGAGATTTGCTGTTTCATCTAACTGTTCAAACCTAAGCCCAAAACCCGCCCTGGAATATAGATGCCTGATGTTTTTTACGTTGATCATACAGTTCCTTTGACAGCGATAATGCTAAGTGGTTTAGTTTCAGGTAAATTGTTTAACTGATTTTAATATTTGATCATCTTATATTATATTCGGGCTACCCAAACCCTATTTAATTATATGAACCGCCTTTTCGCTGTGCTACTGGCTTGTTTGCTATCGTTTGTAGCTAAAGCCCAAACCCCCGTTGTACCCCAAGTTCAACCTTTCGGAAAAATATCAAATGCTGATCTTGAAATGAAATCCTGTGATTTCGAGCCTGATGCAAATGCACTGGTTTTGTTTAATCAGGGAGAAGCATACTATGATCATAATGTTGATCTGTCTATGACCATTCACAAGCGCATTAAAATATACAATGATCACGGCAAAAATGAAGCTAATATCAGGATAGAATACGTAAGTGGCGGTCACCGGAATATATAACCGGCTTGCAGGCACAAACGATCAACTTTGTTGATGGTAAGCCGGAGATAACTAAACTTGATAAGAAACAGATATTTACAGAAATCGTTGATAAAAACCGTTCTGCGCTAGTATTTAGTATGCCAAATGTAAAAGCCGGCTCTGTGATAGAATATAAATACGTGTGGAATTCTAACGACATAAGCGACTTTCCGGATTGGTATTTCCAGGAGAGCATTCCCACTCGTTACAGCGAGTTTGTTACCATGATACCAGACTTTATGGAGTTCAAAATAAAGGCGAACATTACAAAGTCACTGGTTAAAATGGACAGATCAAGCGAAGCCCGCAGCACAGGAACTGGCAGCAGCGCAATTTCGTATTCGCTTGAAAAGGAAACTCGCGCAATGGCTATGGTTCATTCTTTGCCCGATGAGCCCTATATGTCGGCAAAGGCTGATAATCTGGAATCGATAGTGCACCAGCTAACGGCTGTTCGCCCGTTTGGCACGTTTACTAAAAGCTTTTCAGATACCTGGAATAAAGTTGCTGGTTACCTTGTGGATGATGAAGATTTTGGCGCGCAGTTTAAGCGTAAGCTAATAAGTGAGGAAGCAATTATAGCTAAAGCAAAGTCGATGGCTACTGATGAGCAACGTATGGCATACATTTTTAGCGAGGTAAAAAATGCTATGAAGTGGAATGGCGTTGATCGCTGGTACACCAACGACGGGACCGTTAAAGCCTGGGAGAAGAAGACAGGGAACTCCACAGAGATCAACCTAATACTTTACCACTTGCTTAAACAAGCAGGACTTAAGGTGTACCCGATGATTGTAAGCACACGCGACCACGGCAAGGTTGTGCCTTATTATACGTTTTTATACCAGTTTAACAGAACAGTAGTGTATGTTGAGGCGCCTGATGATAAAACCTTTGTGCTTGATGCAACAAACAAATACAACGCTTATCACGAAACTCCATCTAACATACTTAATGGCATGGGGCTGTGGGTAGATAAAGAGAAAAAATCATTTGATAAAATATATCTCGCGCATACTGCACCTGTTCGTAATGTAATTATGCTCAATGCCGCAATTAAGCCCGGAGGTAAAATGAGTGGAACCGCCCAGATCAACAGCTTTAGCTATAATCGTACAACCGCGTTGGACCACTATAAGACAGATGGTGAAAAGAAATACATAGAATATCTTACAGATAAGAATAACAGTCTTAAAATATCAGCATTAAAAATGGAGAACATGGAAGCTGATACGCTTCCACTTGTACAAAATGTTGACTTTGATATGGACCTGACCGGTTCTGATGAGAATTACATATACTTCGTTCCCAACCTATTCTCCACCCTGCGTACCAATCCATTCCTTGCCGAGAATCGTTTCACTGATGTGGAGTTTGGGTACCGTAATAACTACATGCTTAATAGCACCTTTTCAATTCCTGCAAACTACAAAGTTGAAGCCTTACCAAAAAGTGTAAGTATGATGATGCCTGACAGCA
Organism: Mucilaginibacter sp. 320_HR; assembly: GCF_059691875.1. Classification (NCBI taxonomy): domain Bacteria; kingdom Pseudomonadati; phylum Bacteroidota; class Sphingobacteriia; order Sphingobacteriales; family Sphingobacteriaceae; genus Mucilaginibacter; species Mucilaginibacter sp. 320_HR. Next base: position 345,208 of record NZ_JCAWAI010000003.1, on the reverse strand, counting down.
GCATTGTTTTTAGGCGTTTTATAGCAAATGACGCGGATAAAGTGGTGGTTAGATATACCATAGATTATAAAAAGGATACTTATTCAAAGGAAACTTATCCTGAGTTCTTTGAATTCTGTAAAAAAATGTACGAAATGCTTAACGAGCAAGTAGTGTTAAAAAAGTCCTGATTATATGCAAAGCTCAGTTAGTAAAGTATTATTTCTTGCATCAGTCGCTTTGATGCTTTCAATTATAAGTGTTAAAGCTCAGCAGGTTCCTAAAGATGCTTACCTCGCGGCTGCTATTCCCGACTCGCTTAAAGAAGAAGCAAACTCTGTGGTGCGCTACAGTATGGAGGAGATGATTGTTAAAGGACCCGGTAAAGCAACTATAAAACAACATACAATAGTAACAGTGTTAAACGAGAAAGGGAACGATGAGGCATCTATAGCGCTTTCGTACAATCGCAAATTCAACACTGTTGGCTCCTTTGAAATGAAAGTGTTTGGGCCTATGGGAAACTTGCTCAAGAAGTATCATAAAAGCGATATGTATGATCATTCTGCTGTAAGCGGTGAAACCATAGTTACCGATGACAGGGTCCTGCTGGTTGGCCATACTATAGCTTCTTATCCATGTACAATAGAGATGACTTATGATGAGGACTTTAAAAGCCTTACTGATCTTAGTTCATGGCTTATACAGGATGAAGAGCATTCTGTGCAAAATGCCTATTGTCGTATTAATGTTGCCAGTAATGCGGGATTTAGGTATAGTTTAAGAAATACCACTATCAAGCCCGAGAAAACCGTTGACGGAGAGAGCGATGTTTATACCTGGAAGGTGTCAAATTTGAAAGCCTTCAAGCTTGAAGAAGGTGCACAATCATGGCAGGTGCTACCCCGAATACGTTTTGCATGTGGTAATTTTGACTATTATGGAGTACCCGGAGATATAAGCAGCTGGCAAAATTTTGGCAAATTTATACAGATGTTAAATGCCGATGTGTGCAACCTAAGCCCAAAACGCATCGAAGAAATAAAGGCGATGACTGCCGATCTGAAAACTGATAAGGAAAAAGTCATGTTCCTGTATAACTATCTTCAAAAAAACATGCGATATGTTAGTGTACAGCTTGGTATTGGCGGACTTAAACCGTTTCCTGCGAGTTTTGTAGACGAAAAGAAGTATGGTGACTGTAAGGCCCTTTCCAATTACATGTACGCGCTTTTGAAGGCGGTAGACATTCCTGCTCATTATGCAATAGTGAGGGCGGGGACAAACGAAGAACCGGCAGATGTAAGTTTTCCTTACAATTCATTTAATCACGTTATTGTGTGTGTGCCTTTAAAAGGAGATACCACTTGGTTGGAATGTACAAGCACCACTCAGCCATTTGGAAAGCTAAGTACTTTTACTGAGAATCGAAACGCTTTGCTTGTAACACCCGATGGTGGTAAGCTGGTTAACACACCAAGGAGCAAAGAAGCGGATAACCAATTTAACAGCGAAGTACATATAAGTTTATTAGCAGATGGCGGCGCAAGGGCCAAGGTTAAGATAATGAGCAGCGGCGTTTATCGCTCAGACTATATAGAAATGGCATCTCTTAAAACAGATGAGCAAAAGGAGTATCTGATAAGGGTAATGAACATGAAACAGCCATCAATGCTGGAGTATGCCCCTGGAAAAGATGCAGATGGAGTTAAAGAGGTAGAGCTAAACCTGGAATATGACAAGTTTTGCGATATAACCACAGGAAGTAAGCAGTTCTATCGTCCGCGGGTATTTGACTTGTGGAGGTTGACGTTGCCCCCTGCTGAAAAACGCCGGTTCGCCTACTTTTTTGAGCAGCCGATGCAAAAGGCATGTGTAACAACAATAGACTTACCCGAAGGCTTTGAAGTAGAAACGTTACCGACAAACCAGACACTTAAATTTACTTATGGGAATTACGAGGTAAATTACGGATACAACCCTGCAAAGAACCAGGTTGTAAGTGCCGCAAAGTTTAATCTTAGTAATCAGGTAATACCAGCTGCAAAATATAAAGAGATGCAGGAGTACATGGAAAATATTGCAAAAGCTCAGAATAAAAAATTGGTGATACGGCGCAAAGCCTAAATTAGCGCCTGATGATATTCAGGTTAGATGAGCGTTTGTTGTTTCCTGATCCAGCGTTAGCCGAAGAGGATGGTTTACTGGCTGTCGGTGGTGATCTTTTACCGGAAAGATTGCTGCTGGCTTACAGCAACGGCATATTCCCCTGGTACAGCGAGGAGGACCCAATTCTTTGGTTTTCTCCTCACCAAAGATTTGTACTCTTTCCCGAAAGGTTGAACGTCTCAAAGTCCATGCGGAAAGTGATCGGTTCCGGGGAGTTTAACATTACTGTCAATAAAGCTTTTGAAAAGGTAATAGAAGCGTGTTCGCTTATACCGCGTGAAGGGCAGGATGGCACCTGGATCACTGATGAGATGAAAGAAGCCTATATAAACCTGCATGGGTTAGGGCACGCGCACTCTGTTGAGGCTTGGAAAGATGGCCATCTTGCAGGTGGGCTGTATGGCGTGCAAGTAGGTAATGTATTTTGCGGGGAGAGTATGTTCAGCAAAGTAAGCAATGCCTCCAAAGCTGCCTTAATATGGCTTTGCCAGTCAGGTAAATTCGTTATGATAGATTGCCAGGTACATACACCGCATCTGGAGAGCATGGGTGCAGAAATGATAACTAGAGAAGAATACCTCAGTATCTTAAATAATGCCATCGCTAAGCTGTAACTTCGCAGCAAATGGAACAGCTGAACAGTAAGGAGCGCATAATTTTAGGTATTGATCCGGGTACAGCTGTTATGGGTTATGGTTTGGTTATAGAAAAAGGCCCTAAAATAGAACTGATGAGCTTGGGTGTGGTTAAAATGGAAAAAATAGACGACCACATGCTCAAGCTTCAGCGGATCTTCGAAAAGACTGTTGCGCTTATAGATAATTATAAGCCTGATTGTTTAGCTATAGAAGCCCCGTTTTACGGAAAGAACATTCAGGTAATGCTAAAGCTGGGTAGGGCGCAGGGTATGGCCATTGCTGCTGCGTTATCTAGAAGTATTGAAATTACTGAATACGCCCCTCGTAAAATAAAGCAATCGATAACCGGCAACGGAAACTCCACAAAAGAGCAGGTGGCAGCAATGCTGCAACGGTTGCTCAACTTTAAAGAAACTCCAGAGTTTCTTGATGCTACAGACGGCCTTGCCGTTGCTGTTTGTCATTCTTTCCAGCGCATGCCGGTATCCTCATCGGGTAAAGCAAAGAAAAGCTATTCTGGATGGGAAACCTTTGTTAAGGATAACTCATCACGAATCAAATCCACTAACAAGTAAAAGGTTATTTATAATTGTTCTAAATAATTTGGAACTATAGTCATTGAAGTGTACTTTTGGCGCATTATTTATAATTAGTCTTAATAAATTATACGGCAATCTATATCCTACTACATGACAAATCCCCTGCTTTCCCCATTTAAAATTTTCCTGATCTTAATTATTGCGGTACTATGCAGCCCACAAACAACTTTTGCGCAAACGCGTGGAACGGTTAAAGGCAAGGTAACAACCGCTAAAAACGAACCTGCGGCCAATGTATCTGTTGGTCTTGAAGGCACCAGCTACGGTTCAACAACTAACGATTTGGGCGAGTTCTTTTTCCGGGCTCCTGCCGGAACATATAAGATTATCATATCGTATGTTGGTGTAGAAACAGTAGAAGTACCCGTAACCATTACGGCTGGTGCTGTTACAGATGTATCTCAAATAACAGTTAACGCAAAGCTAAGCCAGCTTACCGAAGTAAACGTTATAGCAAGTCGCGCTAACAAGTTTACAGCGAGGCTTAGTACAGACGCTGCAAAAATCCCGTTAGCTCCTCTTGAAAACGCTCAGAGTTACACTACGGTAACTGGTGAACTTTTAAAAGAACAGCAGGTATTTAATGTTGAGGATGCCTTGCGCAACGCGCCGGGTATTCAAAAAATGTGGGATGCAACCGGTCGTGCAGGCGATGGTGGCGGCTACTTTACACTCCGTGGTTTTACAACACAAACACGTGTACGCAACGGCATAGCGGGCTTAGTAACCAGCGGTATTGATGCCGTGAATTTAGAAAAGATAGAAGTTATAAAAGGCCCGTCGGCTACTTTATTTGGCAGCAACGTAACTTCATTTGGGGGATTGATAAACAGGGTGACCAAAAAGCCTTATGAAAGCTTTGGTTTAGAGATTGGCCACACGGTAGGTAATTATGACCTCAACCGCACCAGCATAGACCTAAACACACCATTTGGCTCAAATGTTGCTTTCCGTTTAAACTCTGCTTATAACTATGAGGGCAGCTTCCAGAATTACGGTAAGAGCAGGACATTTGCGCTTGCGCCAAGCTTATCAATTAAAGCTACTGATAAGTTGTCCTTCCTTTTAGAAAGTGAAATGTTTTTCAGTCGTACTGCGGCTAAACCGTTCTTCTTCTTTTATGATTCACCGAAGGCAATGGGTATCACCAATGTTAGTCAGCTTAACATCAATTACAACAATGCTTACTCAAACGATGACGTAACATCTTACAGCCGTAGTTTAAACTACTTTGCAACAGCCAACTACAGGTTTTCAGATAAATTTACCTCGCAAACGGTTTTCTCCTCATCAAATAGTTTTTCAAACGGACCGAGCCCATATTTTTACCTGATAACCGATGCCACAGCTGCTACGTTGGCACCCGGCACACCAGATCTTCCTGGAAATAACAATTACATTTTCCGCAACGATCAATCGACCTTTAATAGTAAGCTTAATACTATCGAGATTCAGGAAAACGTTAATGGAGATTTTAAGACAGGATCACTGCGTCACCGCTTTGTTGTAGGTTTGGATTTTCAACGTCAAAACTCAAATCAAATATTCTATGGAAATGCTTATGGTGTAGTGCCAATAAACGATCCCAGCTTTGATTATGGCTCTTTTAATAAGCTATTAGTTGACAAAACTAATGCTGCAAACCCAATTTCAGCTGCTACCGTTTATCCTTACATATATAAAACTAACACTTATAGTGCTTACGCGTCCGACGTAATTAATCTTACTGAAACGTTAATTGCCTCTTTGGGAGCTCGTGTTGATCGTTACGAAAATAAAGGAAATTACAGCTACACAGGCGATCAAACAACTGCACCCTTTAATCAAACCGCATTTTCACCGAAACTTGGTTTGGTTTATCAACCGATAAAGGATCAATTATCTTTGTTCGGCAACTACCAGAATGGATTTGTTAACCCGGGCGTTTACAATAACAGCGAAGGTGCGCCACTTGTAGCCAAACTACAAAACGCTAATCAAATTGAGGGCGGCGTTAAGCTTGGGCTATTTAACGGAAAGCTAAACGGTACGTTAAGCTACTATCGTATAAGATTGACAAACGTGCTGCGTGCCGATCCAAATTCTCCAGTTTTTGGGCAGATACAGGACGGTATCCAAATAAGCAAGGGTTTCGAAGCTGAGATAATTTCTAATCCTGTAGCATCCGTTAACATTGTTGCTGGCTTTGCATACAACAATTCTAAGTTTACTGCCGGCTCTCCAGATGTACTAGGCCTGCGTCCTAACACCGCCGGCTCGCCTTACCTGGGTAACTTTTACGTAAGCTACCGTCTGCCTGGTAGTGTAATCAAAGGGCTGGGTTTGGGCATTGGCGGTAACTATGCAAGCAAAAACAAAATTATAAATAGCGTAAGCCAGGGCACTTTCGAACTTCCGTCATACACGGTACTGAACGGCAACGTATTTTTCGACCGAGCTAAATACCGGTTCGGTTTAAGCGCTAATAACTTTACCAACAAGCATTATTATACTGGTTTTACCACCATTAACCCACAGAAGCTGCGTCAGTTTGTGTTAAGCGCATCTTATAAGCTGTAAGTATGTCCCCTATAAAAAAGGTCATATTATTTTCCCACCGCTGGCTCGGATTAATTTCCGGGCTTGTGGTGTTTATCGTGAGCATTACCGGTTGTGTCTTTTGTTTTCAGGATGAGATACAGGACGCCATGTACAGCTACAGGCATGTGAATACCAAAGGGGAGTACCTGCAGCCCAGTGAGTTAATAGCTAATGTTAAAAAGCAATATCCCAAAGGTTCGCCGGATTACATTTACTACTACGGTGTAAATCGCCCCGCAGGCGTATTGACCAACATGGGTAAAGAGGGTTTCGAATATGTATTCCTTAACCCTTATACCGGTAAAATAACTCACCACGAAAAGCCGCAAACTAACTTTTTCATTATTGTAGAATACATTCACCTTTATCTGCTGCTGCCTCCGGCTATAGGTAAATGGCTGGTAGGTGTATCGGTTATCATATTTATGGTTATCATGATAACGGGGGTTATCTTGTGGTGGCCTAAGCGTAAGTCAGACCGCAAACGCAGCTTTACAATAAAATGGGGCGGCAGATGGCGCAGGGTAAATTACGACTTGCATAACGTACTGGGTTTTTACGCTACGTCTATAGCTTTGATATTAGCCATAACCGGCCTGGCAATAGCCTTTGAGCCTGTAAGCAAAGCTATTTACAAGGTAGCAAATTTAGGTACAGATGTTAAAAATGAAGTAACTGAGCCAAAGTCTGATTCGTTGAAGAGGGATGGAGTAGCAAATAAGCCGGTTATAGATATCGCGTTTAGTTATGCCAGGCAACACGCACCGGATGCGCAGATGTTCCTGATACATAATGATCCATCTGTAGCCGGAGCCATAGGGGTGGGTGCCTACGCGAAATCTATGCACTATTCTCATGCAAACGGATGGGAGTTTGATAAGTACAATGGCAAGCTGCTTAAGGCTTATATTTATGATAAGAAGAGCCCCGGCCTTAAGCTTACCGAAATGAACTATGACATCCACGTAGGCCAGATACTTGGGCTGCCCGGTAAGATCATAGCGTTTTTAGTGAGCTTAATTTGTGCTAGTTTGCCGGTAACGGGCTTTATCATCTGGCTTGGTAAACGTAAAAAGCCCAAGGGTAAAAAAGCAAAAGCAGCGGTACATCGTAAAACTCACAAAAAGCAATTAGCTGCTGTATAAATAACAATGCGGAATAGTTCGCCTTGTTATTTATATTCTATTACCACATCATCAGTAATGGCATGCCCCGTGCAGGTGAGTATCCAGCCTTCTGCCAAATCCTTTTCTGTAAGTACATCATTCCTTACCATTTCTACTTTGCCGCTCTTACAGTAAGCTACACATGCCGAGCAAACACCGTTGCGGCAGCTGTACGAAAGTTGTATTTTGTTTTGCAGGGCTGCCTGAAGTATAGATTGATCCTCGCCTTGCTGCACATCGTGCAGTTCGCCATGTATAGCAATTCTAATGTTTTTGGGAGGAAAGTTCTTATATGTTTTACTCACCGAAACGGCATCCACCACAAAGTTTTCTCTACGGATCTTATTATCTTCAATATGCATATAATGCAGGCTGAGCCTTATCATCCGCATGTATGTAAATGGTCCGCACAGGTAGAATTCTGCCCTGCCTTTATCAAAGCACATCAGCTTATTTACCAGTTGCTCAACTACAAGGTTATTCAGCCTTTTTGCTTCGTTACTCAGCAGGTGTACTAAGTTAAATCGGTCTTTAAAGTTAATGGCAAGCTCCTCAAGTTCGTTCCTGAAAATGATGTGTGCCGGGCTTTGACTGCTGTATATCAAATGGACCTTGCTTGCACCCGGACGGTTAAGAATGTACTTTAATTGTGAGAATACCGGTGAAATGCCGGTGCCTGCAGCAAACAAAAAAATGTCTTTTTGCTCATCGTGATTGCTCACAGTAAATTTTCCTGCTGGTTCGGCAGCAAATAGAATGTCGCCGGCGTGAACCTTGGTAAGGAGAAAACGGGAAATTTCACCGTTCACTACTCGTTTTACAGTTATGGCTAGAAGCTCCTCGTCCGGTGACGAGCTTAATGAGTAGGAGCGCCTGATCTCTTCGTTATGATGCTGAAAGATAAGCGTGAGGAACTGCCCTGCCGAATACCTGATCTTTTCTGCAGATGTGGTGCTTAAATAGAAAGTGGCTGTGTCGGATAATTCCCTTTTAATACTGTCAACCCTTAACTTGATCATGATTAATTACGACACCTGTAAAACCAACTTGCCAAATTGCGACGACTTACCCATTTTGTCGATTGCCTGTTTAGCTTCAGCCAAAGGAAATACTTCGTCAATTACTGGAGTTATTTGATGTTCTTTAACAAAGTTTATCATCGCGGCAAACTCTTCACTTGTTCCCATAGTAGTGCCTAGCAACTGGAGTTGCTTCCAAAACAAAGGCCTCGCGTTTATTTCAGGGATATCACCTGCCGTTCCGCCAAAGAACACAATACGCCCGCCTGGATTACAAAGGTCCGGAACTTTAACGAAGTCGGGACCTAAGGCACTGTCAACCACTATATCAAAGCCACCTGCTAATTGTTTAAGTTGCTCTGCCCAATCTTGTGCTTTATAACTTACGCCTGCGGCTGCACCTAATTGTTTAGCCTTTTCAATCTTTTCACCACTACCTGAGGTAACGAAAACCTGGCATCCTGCAGCTACAGCCCACTGCAGCAGGAACGTTCCTGTTCCGGCACCTACTCCAACAACAAGCACTTTATCGCCTGCTTTCGCATGCGCCTTGCTGAATAACGCACGGTATGCTGTTAAACCGGCAAGCGGGAGCGCTGCAGCCTGCTGCCAATTTAAGTGCGCGGGTTTAATATGCAGTTGTGTGGCAGTTACCTTAACGTATTCTGCTAGTGTGCCATCATCCGGCAACCCTAGTATCTTAAACTCCTTTGATTGAAATTCGGCGTGTTCGCCCCAGTTAATCGACGGATTTATAATTACCTCTTTATTCAACCATTCTTCTGCGCCGGCACCTGCTTCAGTAACAATGCCAGCTCCGTCGGCACCTAAAATGGTTGGGTACTTTATACCAGCGTACTTGCCAATGGTTATCCAATAATCGCGACGGTTAAGTGCCGCCGCTTTTATTTGTACCAGCACCTCACCCTCGCCGGGCACAGGCTTGTCAACCTCTTTATATACCACAGGGTTTTCGGCAGATTCGAGAACAATAGCTTTCATATTTTTAAAAATAAAAAAGCGGCAGTATTGTTCCAATCTGCCGCTTGTATTTCAATATTTCCCTTAAAGGAACAAGATGGTTACGCGGTTGCTTTTGTGTACAACTCAGACACGTGCGCCCAGTTGATAACATTCCAGATAGCGGCCAGGTAATCCGGACGGCGGTTCTGGTATTTTAAGTAATAAGCATGTTCCCAAACGTCAATACCTAATATTGGAGTGCCTTTTACTTCGGCAATGTCCATCAATGGGCTATCCTGGTTTGGAGTTGACGTAACCGCCAGCTTCTTATCTGCAGTAACAATCAGCCATGCCCAGCCAGAGCCGAAACGGGTAGCACCTGCTTCAGATACTTTTGTTTTGAAATCGGCAAAAGAACCAAAGGTACTCTTGATAGCGTCAGCTAACGCGCCAGTAGGCTCACCACCGCCGTTTGGAGATAATAAGGTCCAAAATAAAGTATGGTTATAGTGGCCACCTCCATTATTGCGCACAGCAGCAGGGTACTTAGAGATATTTTTGATAATGTCTTCTATCTTACCATCAGCTTCAGGCTTGCCTTCAAGTGCTTTGTTAAGGTTAGTAACATAAGCCTGGTGATGTTTGCCATGGTGAATTTCCATGGTTGCTTTATCAATATGCGGTTCCAGTGCATCGGTAGCGTAAGGTAACGCCGGTAGTGTAAATGCCATAGTGTTTTAGTTTAATGGTTAACAATGTGTTGCCCAACAAATATAAGAGGCGAAACCAATTATTGTTCTAAAGAAATGTCATTTAATAGTTCGGCTAGCTATCTCTTGCTCTTGAAAAAATCTTTCACCAATTGTGAACATTCGTTTTCAAATATCCCTCCTGTAACGAGTGTTTTGGGATGGGTGATCTTTTGATTAAGCCTGCCGAAACCCATACGGGTATCGTAAGCGCCGAATACTATCCTGCCTATTTGAAACCAGTAGCTTGCTCCGGCGCACATAACGCAGGGTTCCAGCGTTACGTAAAGGGTACACTCTTTAAGGTACTTGCCGCCGATGTAATTGGTTGCAGCGGTGAGCGCCTGCATTTCTGCATGCGCCGAAACATCATTAAGCCTTTCGGTTAAATTATGCCCGCGTCCAATAATCTGTCCCTTACACACCACAATAGCGCCAATGGGTATCTCATCTTCTTTAAGTGCGAGTCGCGCTTCCTTAAGCGCCTCGTTCATAAAGAATTCGTCAGGCGATATAGCTGGTTCGTCATCGAAAGTTACGTATCTCATTTATATTAGCTTACTGCCGTTTGGTACTGGTTTATCAATTGCGGCTAGTACTATGTCGCCATTTTCGTCAGCAAATCCGGTTACCAAAAACTCCGACATAAAGTTGGCTATCTGTTTTTTAGGGAAATTTATTACACCTACTATTTGCCTGCCCGGCAGTTCTTCTTTACTATAATGTTTGGTAACCTGGGCGCTGGATTGCTTAACGCCGAATGGGCCAAAGTCAACTGTTATTTTGTAAGCAGGTTTTCGCGCCTGGGGGAAATCAGCCACTTCCAATATCGTACCCACTCGTAGTTCTACCTTTTCGAAGTCGTGCCAGTTAATGGTGTCCATACCCGCAAAGGTATCAAATCGGGGTAATCAATAACAAACATCACATAGCAGTTAATTAACCAGTTTTCCTGTGAGATCTACTTTTCGTGCGAAAGGGCGGAGATACCGGTTGGCCAGAACTGCAAACTCGCGACGTGTAACCGGCCTGCTCATATCAAAAGTCGTGCTGAACTTGTATTTGGTTTTCCAGTTCGCCTGCATAACCCTCTGAAGGGTTTGCGGATCAGTAAGTGACATCTCGCTAATGTAGGACAGCAGGTTTCCTAATGTGAATTTTTCACCAGGGCTGGTACGATTGAACCAAAGGAACGAACGCGTGTAAGCGTCGTTCAGGAACGGTTTAACTTCTGCGGTATAAACAATGGTATCAGGCATGAAAAGTACCTGTGCAGTGTTGCCGGTAATCTTTCGGATACCATGTAGCATGCCAGTAGCGCCAATCTGCTGTACGTCGCGGTAAGCAGAATCTGTTTTTGGGATATCTGCAAACGGCATAATCGAGCCGCCATAGATCATGATCTCTTCCTGGATTTTACGGGCATCAATTTCTTTTGTGGTCTTTTTAAAAAAAGCGCACCATGCCGCAGAAGCCCCCACGCCTTGACCGAGTGTCATTTGTACTGAAGGGTACATAGTGCTGGCATTTACAAGGTGAGTTACAGACAGCGCCTTTTCAGTAACGAATAGGTTTTCCTGATCTTTGGCCATTACTGCGCCGAGTGGAATAGTGTACCCTGGAAACGGCGGGTATTTTATTCTAGGTGCTCCCGGTGTAATGTAACTCTGCCCAGGCATAGCATCGCCTATGCCGATGGATGTGCGGTAAAGTTTTGAGCCTCGGTCATAAGGTGTGTAAATATCGTCAAGTACCATGCGCACCAAGCCCATGGCCCGCCTGTTCTCCCGAATGTAGGGTATAAGAGGCAGGTGATCTTTAGTTGGAAACTCATCTGACAGGCCAAGGTTCTTATACCCAAGTTCTGTTTGTAAATAGTAGATTAACCCCAGCGTACGGAGACGTGCCTGTTTAAAAGTATTCTCCCGATCTTCGGGTAACAAGTCGTTTGAAGTTACAGAATACTGGTTGCCGCAATCCGCCCAATTGATCATGTACTTGTCATTGATGAGCGCGCCGCTTGCCAGCAGTTTAGGGATGGAAGCTTTCTTTAAACAAGCGTATAAAGACGGGGTATAACCTTCTGGTTTTGCTATGGTCTTATTGGCTGCTTTGCCAAAATCTTTGAGTATGGCTATCCAGCTAATATCTTGTATCTGGTTGGTGGCATTGTCTGGTGCTTGCTGTTCGCCTGTATCTTTTCGGCTGTCAAACCCGCTATTAAATAGTACACCCGCCTTTGCAGCTGCGTCACCAAGTTCGGTTGCATCCACCAGTGCGCGGGCCTTTACGATATCCGTTTTGCCGTTTATAGTGATGCCAACCTCCCAGCCTGTTCCATCTTTTTTTACTGTGGTAAAAGGTGTATTTAGTTTAACTGTCAGGTTCTTAACAGTATCCGTCCATTTTTTAAGGATGGAGGCGCCTACTGATGGTTCGAATGCGAGCACCGCGTTTTTTGTGGTATCATATCCAAGCCGCGCTTTATAGTAATTATTTATTCTGCTCCTGAATTCTGCATAAATGCCGGATGGTAAATTGCGGTTCGCTTCCAGTATGCACATGCCGCCGCTGGTCATGCTGCCGCCTAACCATGGTCCCTGTTCTACCAATAATGTTTTTACATTACTGCGGGCGCTTTGTATAGCTGCTGCAACTCCGCTGGCCCCGCCGCCAAGCACCAGCACATCTGTTTTAATAGTTTCAGCATGGGTATAGGTGGAAATAAAAAACGATAGAAGGAGGAGTATTTTTTTGATCATCGGTTAGCAAAACAACTACAAAACGCTAAATTAGGGCAAATCCTTATCAGGACTGTATAAATTAATTCTCCTAACGTAACGAAAAGATATGACAGACGAGCAAATGAAATACCCTATTGGGAAGTTTGTACCGCCGGTAACCTATATAGCTGAAGATAAGCGCAAATGGATTAGCGAGGTGCGTAACCTGCCGGGCAAAATGCGCAATGCCATAATGCCCCTGAACGATCGTCAGTTAGATACCCCATACCGTACCGGAGGCTGGACACTGCGCCAGGTTGTACACCATGTGGCAGACAGCCACATGAATTCGCTTACCCGGTTTAAGCTTGCACTTACCGAGGAAAACCCAACCATAAAGCCTTACGAGGAAGCTGACTGGGCGCTGTTACCCGACTACCGCCTGGCACCGGAGCCGTCGCTGAGGATGCTGGAAGGCATACACATACACATGGTGGCTTTATTTGAGACACTTACCGAGGAGCAGTGGGACCGTACTTTTTACCACCCGGCATCCGGTGAGGCCGTGACCTTGAAAAAAGGTCTGGCGCTTTATGCCTGGCACGGAAAGCACCACCTGGCACACCTTACCGAGACCATTAAGAAATTTAACCCGGTGCAGTAAAGTGTTCAAAAGTGTTCAGCTTTTTTTGAGTCGATGCTGATTTGAACACTTTTGAACAGCTCGCCTAAACTCTGAAAAATCGTTGTAAATAGCATCAATAAGCAGGTTTTTGGCAGGAAATCTTAACAGCAACCTGCAAAAACCACACTTATTTTGCAGGCTATTTTAACATAAATTTGCAAGTAATAGTATTTATTACAGGTGTAAATGGCAAGCACTGTTTAACAAAAAAGGCGGTCTGAAAAGACCGCCTTTTTTACATACTTATGGTGTTCATGCTGCTTCGCTTGCCACCCATTTTAATGAGTGCGGGCGTGATGCGCAGGTACACCTGGAACCCAATGGGAACAGTCCCATACAGCGGCCTAAGCACCGTTGGCGATGCGTTTACCGTAGCCTGCAGCCCTGCAGTAAGGTTGGTTTGCTTAAAGGTTGTCAGGATGTGGTTAACACCAAGCGTGAAGGCATTTATGTTGAACCTCGGGTCGCCGGGGTATTCGGCTTCAAGGTCCAATTCTTCTGCATCCTTTTGTACAAATTCATACCGGCCATAAACCGCCGTCTTATGAAGCTGCAGGCTGCTTTCCAGCAATACGGCGGGCTCGGTGCGGCCATCATGTGAGTTTTGCCCGTATATCAGGGTAGTCGAAATATAGCTGTCGTCGTTCAGCATTTTGGTGTGGATGGCAGATGCCGAAAAGCGATCCACATTCTCCTGCGGCTCAGCTTCTTCGGGGCTCTTGAGCCAGCCGTTAGACACCTGTAAAGCCCATTCTCTTGACGGGTTTACAGATAAGCGTACCGAGTAAGAATCAAATTTCGCCTTGTCAAACCCATAACGGTGCTCGTCGGGCTCGCGTCCGGTAAAAACGGACCCTTCCAGCTTTACGTTCTTGTACCTGAAACCCAACGTTGCTGTTCCAAACGTAATATGCGTTGCATCCGCATAATGATGACTCAAGGGTGCATCGGGGTTGTTCATGGCCGAGATGCGGTGCATAAACACCGGCGGCCCTAAAGCAGGTTCGCCTGGGTAACCTACAGATAGTGATACATCCGTGTTTTTTGCAACGCGTTGCGTGTAACCAATGTTCAGTTCTGCAAAAAGGTCATGAGGGTGCTGCTTGTCTACCAGTTTGTTCCCTTTGTACGATTCGCCTGTCTGATAAAGTAAAGGATAACCACCAGCGCCAACCGTAAAGGGATCAAACGAGAACATGGTGTTTACGGCAAACAGCCCGTTGCTGCCCACTTTGCGTTGCGCCATGTACATAAACCAGTTTGGCGCATCAAACTGCTTGCCTCCGCGGCTGCCTTTGTTGAACAAGTCCTGGTTGGTATGGCGTGCAAACACACTTCCGTGTACCATGTGCATCCACTTTTTGCCATGCATCATATACATGTACATCGGGGTTTCATCGGGCATCCATGATGTGCCGGACCCATCACGGTTCATGGGCAGGTCCAGCGAAAACTGGCTGGTCATCATCATGTATTTAGCCGTGTCGCCGTGTATCATGCCCTGCATATTCATATGATCATGCTCCATAGCCTTTTTTGGCGCAGGCTTATTTGTTGTAGTATCATGCTCCCTATGTTGCATGTGTTCCATGCTTTGCGCGTTGGCTGTTAAGGCCCAGGCGTAAAACAGGAGGAGTACTATATATCTGTTCATGATTGTCATAGATTAAAGAAGTTATACTCAAAGCGCAGCAGGTACATATTCTTGCTGTTGCGTTCCATTGAATTAAACAGCGGCGTGCGGTAGGAGAAATCCAGCCGGCAAACACTATTAAAAATGAATTGGATGGCTGGCGCTACGTCCAGGTAGCTTTGGCCATAACCGGAATTCGCTTTGCCCAAAAACTCGGCATAAATGTTCATGTTTACCTGGTCGAAACTTTTGTATTGCTTTGGGAACAGCAGGTAACCGGCAGAAAAAGTGTAAGCCAGGGCGTTTTTAGCGCCCGTTAACGGCATAGCGTCACCCGAATTATCAAACGCGCGCAGATAGCTTGCCGAACCCGATAGCGCCAGCTTGTGCATCAGCTTTGTAAAAACTACCCCGCCCTGTAAACCGGTGTTATCGCCTTCCAACGCAATTTCCTGCAGGCTGTATGGGTTACGGCTGATAGCCGCCTTCCCGAAAACGGCCCCGCGGAAGTGCGCGTGAACAGTGTCCTGCGAAAAGAAACGGTACTTGGCATAAACGCTTCCGCCCTCAAAGGATTGTTTCTGCCGGTAAAAATCAGATAGGTAAGCCGCGCCATGCAGCATCAGTTTGCCGCTGGCGCCATACATGGCCTCCAACGTGGTGCGGTTTTTAAATTCCGGTGAAAAGAATCCCTGGTTCTCTATCCGTACACCAAGGGAACGGGCCGCCATATTGCTGGCAGGCTCCGTATTTACATATAACTCCTGCCCAAAAACGGTACATGCCATTGCCATCAGGCAAATAGCCAGTAAAATGCGCTTCATAAATATGAATTTATTGGGCGCTTAAATAGCCAGGTGGTAAACTTTGCCGGATGCCGGTGCAGCAGTATCGGCTGCTTTTCCCAGGTACTTTTTAGATACCGAATTTGGCAGGAACCCTTTATCTACAATCATTAGGGATACTTCTCCGCTTAACGGCTTTTCGGCATTTAAAACCTTGTAGGTGTCTCCGCCATAGGTAAAGGCATTGTCGGCAAGGGTAGTATTGCTAAAGTTGAAAGTAGGCTTTAGGTAGTTTACAAAAAAGCCGGAACCTTTCACTTTTTTACTGATCTGATCAAAATCTACCAGTACGTCGTTTTTAAAGGTAATAACGTAAACGTTGCGTATCAGGTCGGTTTTAATCTCGCCGACAAACGGAAGGGCTTTTAAAGATTTTTCGGTGGTTTTAGCGCACAGCGAGCAGGTAAGGCCGCTTACTTGTAATTCGGCCTTGGTGAACTGAGCTTTTGCAACAGTAACAGTTGCTATAAAAAGAAGGATATAGATTTTTAAAGCTTTCATGAGATCTTAAATTGATGATTTATTATAAGTGAATTGCAGGGGAGCATTCAACTTATCAGATCCTGAAAACACAATTTTTTATGAGCACCGAAATACCTTCGGCAGGAGAGCCGGGCGGCGGGCCGCGATAACTTAACTTTTCAAGCAAGGCTTGTTGGGCGGCAAGCAGGAAATCGGTAACGGCAAAGCGCGGGAGCTCGAACGCGAAAATGCGGGAGAAAAAGGAGGTAGACTCTTTTTGATGGTCATCCTTAACTTTTACGTCAAGCTTGCTGTCTTTACAGCATTTCATTTTGGCTTTTGCCATCGGCTTTACGCAACTTTTAGCGGGAGCGTTCACCTTAACATCAGCCACATGATCTCCGCAGTAATGCAGGTTCAATGCAAATCCAGCCGCTGTAATTGTATACAGTAGCGCCATTAACATTGCTGCGGACCTCTTGATCATATATGCAAATATAGAAGTTAAGTAGGTCAGTTCAAACAAATTAACATTAAGAAAAAAGTAAGGCCGTTTGCCAGGTTGTTTAAGTAACGAGCGGACCTGTAATAGCACTTGTATTAAGCCTGACTTTGAAGCAAATCTAATTTAGTGAGCTGTACAAGCATGATATTTGAGCCGTAGAAGAAACCTGGCGTAGCCTTGAGCGTTGATATTTGTGTTTATGAAAAACATCTCAAAAATACAGTTAGGTAAAAATGGCCCGTTGGTGTCCGGCCTCGGTTTAGGGTGCATGCGGATGTCGTCTATATGGGGCGGCTCTACGCCCGACGAAACGGAAAGCATCGCCACCATACATGAGGCTTTGGACAAAGGCATCAATTTTCTGAACACCGGCGACTTTTATGGCGCTGGCCATAACGAAATGCTGATAGGCAAAGCCATTAAAGACAGGCGCGATGATGCCTTTATCAGTGTGAAGTTTGGCGCTATTTTTCACAACGGACAATGGCTGGGTTTGGATTTACGACCGATAGCTATAAAGAACTTTATAAACTATTCGCTAACGCGTTTAGGTGTTGAAACCATCGACCTTTACCAGCCCAGCCGTATGGACAACAGTGTACCGGTAGAAGATATTATTGGTACTGTTGCCGACCTGATTAAAGAAGGTAAGGTGCGGTATATCGGTGCATCAGAAATTACAGCAGACCAGCTTCGCAAAGCGAACAGCGTACATCCGATAAGCGCGTTGGAGATAGGATATTCGCTGGCCGACAGGCAAATAGAAGCGGAACTGCTGCCTGCAGCAAGAGAATTAGGTGTTAGTGTGGTAGCTTTTGCTAATACAGCCGAAGGCTTATTGACGGGTGAAATGAAGGCCCCGCTACCGCAGAATGACTATCGTAATCATTTCTCCCGCTTTCAGGGTGAAAACCTGACTCATAACTTGCAGAAGGTTGAAGTATTAAAGCAAATAGCAGCCAATAAAGGCTACACGCCAACACAAGTTGCAATAGCCTGGGTAAAACAGCAAGGGGAGTACATTATGCCGTTGGTGAGCATGAGCCGCAGATCGCGCTTGCCGGAGAATATTGCAGCAATGGACATTGTGTTCACCACCGAAGAAATGAACACCTTAAACACTACTTTTACAACTGGTGCTATACTTGGCGGCACTTATTTGCAACGCTAACTTGAATGATTAGTCCGGAAGAAATCCTCCCAGGTGTAATTTTTTATTCTTACCTCTCTGCAGAGCGTAAAGAGAAGATCTGTATCTGGAACCATCATACTTTAATATTGCAGGTGTCGGGGCAGTTAACCCTGGAAACTTCGGAGCAAAGCATCTCTATGAGTGGGGAAGAAGTGCTGCTGATTGGCAGGAATCAGGTGGGTACGCTTTCTAAAACACCACTGCCCGGCGGGAACTATGAAACCATAGTAATATCGCTGCAGGAGGATCTGTTAAGGAAGATAGCGTTGGAAGAAAAGATTGAGGCAGAACGGAAGTACGTTGGCCCGCCAAATATCCTTATACCTTCTAACGACTTTCTGCAGGGCTACTTCAGGTCTATAATTCCGTACGCCCGCAGCTCCGGAGCTGCTATGACGGACGAAATGGGTATCCTCAAAGTAAAAGAAGGTGTAAAATTGCTTTTGCTGGCGTTACCTGGCCTTCGTAATTATTTGTTCGACTTTTCGGAACCGCACAAAATAGACCTGGAAAGATTCATGCTAAGTAATTACCAGTTTAATGTTCCCGTTGAAAAATTCGCGCAGCTTACCGGGCGTAGCCTGGCGGGGTTTAAACGCGACTTTCAGAAAACATTTGGCGCCGCGCCCCGCCACTGGCTGCAGGACAAGCGCCTGAACGCCGCTAAATACCTCATCGAAACCAAAAAACAAAAACCCTCTGCCGTTTACCTCGATCTGGGTTTTAAAAGCCTGTCGCATTTCTCTCATTCTTTTAAAAAGAAGTTTGGCAAGTCGCCAATTACATTGGTGGGCTGAAACGGGAGCTGTAAGTTAGCCAGCTAATTAACTTGCTATTTATAATAGTACGTAAGCCATAACGAAAGCGGCCCGCATTCGGGCCGCTTTTGGTTAAGTTGTTTGGTAATACAGCTTTAACATTATTGTTAAATGTCGCGCCTAGTTTTACATCAATAAAAAACATCACTATGGAAGCGGGCTATACTACAATTGACCTGATTATGCTGGCGGCAGCCCTGTTTGTAATATGTATAACCTTGTATATACCCAAACTTAAAGGCTCGAGCAATCAAATAACTGATTTTAAACAGCGGAAAAGCCACCAACACCCATATCCGTCGGCGTTGATGTAAACGTAACATGCTAAGTGTTTACATATGCCTGAACGCAGCAATCGTTAATTGCTGCTTAACTGGTAGTTAACCCTGGTGCCGGGAGGTGGTTAACACAGACTTAACACAAAGACGATGTTATGTTAATTCATACCTAACATTGTGCTAACAGTAGGGTAATAGTTTTGTGGCGATAAAAATCCGCAACGTGAAAAAACTCATATCTGCAATAACTATTATCTTATTTACCGCACTTATCCAGGTTGCCAATGCTCAGACCACAGGCAAAATAGGCGGTAAGATTATTGATCAAAAAACAAGCGAAACATTAATTGGCGCCACTATTAATATAGAAGGTACTACCAAAGGCGCCGCTACAGACGTAGAAGGCAAATACTTGCTAAGCGCAGTTGCGCCGGGCAGATACACCATTGTTGTTCGCTACATAGGCTACCAAAGCAAATCGGTATCAGACATTGTTGTTAAAGCCGGCGAGGTAACCAATCTGGACGTTACACTAGCCCAGGCAGCCACGAACGCGTTAAAAGAAGTTGTGGTAAGGGCCACTTACCGCCAGGCTTCGGTAGCGTCGCTTTACGCAGTGCAAAAAAACGCTGTATCTATATCAGATGGTGTTAGCTCGGAAGTGATTAAACGCTCACCTGACCGTAACACTGCTGACGTTTTAAAACGTGTAAGCGGTGCAACCATACAGGATAACAAGTTTGTGGTTATCCGTGGGTTAAGCGATCGTTATAACACCGCGACGCTTGACGGTGGTTCATTACCAAGTACAGAAAATAACCGCAAAGCATTCTCTTTTGACATCGTTCCATCAAACCTGGTAGAGAACCTTACCATTACCAAAACAGCTTCTCCGGACCAGCCGGGCGACTTTGCCGGTGGTTTGATCCAGATTTCTACAAAGGACCTTCCAGATCAGAACTTTATTTCCTTTGGTATCGGTGCAGGTTATAACACTGCCTCTACCTTTAAGGACTTCATTAGCGGTCCACGCAACGCAACCGATTACCTTGGTTTCGACAACGGGAAACGCCAACTGGCTAACGGGTTTGCTTCATCTGCCCAGGTAGCCAATGGCCTTACTCCCGAGCAGAACCTTAACATGCTTCGTTCATTACCAAATGACTGGAACAGGTATGTAAATACTGCATTGCCAACTCAAAATTACCAGTTCTCTATTGGTAAGGTAAAAAATTACGAGAAGAGCGGCAACCGTTTTGGCGCTATCCTCTCGCTTACCTACCGCAACTCACAAAATATTTACAGCGATATTCAGCGTGATTTCTACGGTTACCAGTACAGTGACGACGCTTACAAGTTCAGCACAAACGTTGGTGCTTTGTTAAACCTGGGTTACACCTTCGGTAAAAACAAGATCACATTTAAAAACGTGTACAACAGGATATTTGATGACCAATACCTTGGCCGCAACGGGCATAACAACTCTGGTTTCGACGTAAACTATTACGCGTTTGACGTACAGCAAAAAGCGCTTTTCAAATCGACTTTGGAAGGTAACCACCCCCTTGGCGAAAAGGGAGCAAAAATCAACTGGAACTTAAGCTACGGCAATGTACTTAATGATCAGCCAGATCAGCGTAAAGCATTGTACACCCGTCAGCAGGGTACAGACAACCCGTTCCTGGCAGTGTTATCATCTCTTACTAAAGAGAACTCGACGCTCTTTGGTAAGTTAAACGAGAATTCATATTCAGGCGGTGTAAACTACAGCACGCCGATAAAGATGTTTACTCAATCTACCTTTAAGGCAGGTTTAGCCAGCTTATACCGCGACAGGGCTTACAATGTACGGTTCTTAGGCCCGTTGTTAAGCGACCAGGTATTGAATGACCCTGACCTTACCAGGCAAATAGAAAGCCTGCCGCTTAACCAAATATTCTCAAGGAATTTAATCAACGCAGGTTATTACGATCTAAATGAGATCAGCAACATACCGTCGGACTCTTATAATGCCAACTCGCTTACCAATTCAGGATACCTGATGTTGGATAACAAGTTAACCGAAAAACTTCGTTTAGTTTGGGGAGCACGTGTAGAGCAGTTTAACGTAAACGTAACCCCAACCGAGTACAGCAACCCAACTGATAAGGTTCATCAGAATTACACTGACGTATTGCCATCTGCAAACTTAACCTATAGTCTTACAGATAAAATAAACCTGCGTGGTTCTTACTCCCGTACGCTTGCAAGGCCAGAGTTTAGGGAATTAGCAACGTCATCTTATTACGATTATGAGTTGCTGGCGTTCCAACAAGGTACACCTACGCTTAAACGCACCAATATCGACAACTTCGATGTTCGTTTTGAGTTGTTTCCTTCAGCCGGACAGATCTTCTCCGTATCGGGTTTTTACAAGAAGTTTAACAATGCTATCGAGGCTTACAATGACGACGCTACTTCTACACGTACCATCCGTTACTTTAACAGTGACTATGCAAAAGTGTACGGCGTTGAGCTAGAAGTGCGTAAATCGCTTGACTTTATACAGGCTAGCGATTTTCTAAAGAACACTACTGCTTATGCCAACATTTCGGTTGCAAAATCAACGGCACGCAACCCGGTAAACTCAGGGCTTAACCTTAAGTATGCAGAACGCCAGTTGATCGGCCAGGCTCCGTATGTGATTAACGCAGGTGTACAGCATGCCTTCTTCCAAAATAAACTAACCTTTAATGCGCTGTTCAACCGCGTAGGCCAGCGCCTCAGCGTAGCTGCAGGTGGCCAGTATGCCAACGTTTACGAAGTGCCGCGCAGTGTGATAGATGCACAACTAGGGGTAAAACTATTGAAGGGTAAAGGCGAACTTAAATTTAACGCCGGCGACATACTTAACCAGCGTATAGGCTTTTACTACGACCAGAACGAAAATAAAAAATATGACAGCGGAGATTACACTCAAAGCAGTTATAAGCCAGGGTCAAACTATTCACTTTCATTTACTTACACCTTATAAGTTAACATAGTATTAACAAAGTCCACTGTTATTTAACACTTATTTAAACGATAAGTAATGTTGAGTTTAAGAGAGAAGAGTTCCTTTGGACACAGAAAAAAACAAATGATCAAGATGAAAAAATTTTTATTCATTGCGGCTTTAGGCACTAGCCTTTTCGTAGCAAGTTGCTCTAAAAACACAGTTGACAACGGCGGTGGCCCCATAGTAAACCCTACTGATGGCAACGTTGTAACAGTTAGCGGCGATATTACTACTGCTACCAGCTGGTCAGCCGATAAAATCTACTTATTAAAAGGTAACGTATTTGTAACTAATAACGCGGTATTAACTATTGCTCCGGGCACTATCATCAAAGGTGATAAGGCTACTAAAGGTGCTTTGATCATTACCCGCGGTGCTCAGATTCAAGCTGTTGGTACTGTAGATAAGCCAATTGTATTTACATCTAATGTTGCCGCCGGCGGCCGTTCACAAGGCGATTGGGGTGGCGTTATCCTTTTAGGTAAAGCTCCTAACAATGCTGGTACTTCTATCTCTATTGAAGGTATATCTGATGCTACCGACAAAGGTAAACATGGTGGTACCGAAGCTGCTGATAACTCAGGTACTATGAAGTACGTGCGTATTGAATATGCTGGTATCCCATTGAGCCCTGATAACGAGATCAACGGTTTAACTTTTGGTTCAGTTGGTTCAGGTACTACTATTGATTATGTTGAAGTTTACCGTTCAGGTGACGACGCTTTCGAATGGTTTGGTGGTACAGTTAATTGCAAGCACTTACTTGCAATTGATAGCTGGGATGATGACTTTGATACTGACAACGGTTTTTCAGGTAAAGTACAATTCGGTCTTGCACAGCGCTTAGCAGCAACTGCTGACGTATCTGGCTCGAATGGTTTTGAGTCTGACAATAATGCAACCGGTACAAACGCTACTCCTCAAACTACAGCTGTTTTCTCAAACATGACCATTTTAGGTCCAAAAGAATCGGCAACTTTCTCAGCAATCAATGCTAACTTCCAGCATGGTGCTCAAATACGCCGTAACTCATCTATCAGCATTTTCAATTCAGTAATTGCAGGTTATACTGAAGGTGTGTTTTATGACGATGCCTTACCAGCAGGTGGCGCAGAAAATTCATCTGCTAATCTGGTAGCTGGCCGCTCAATTTTTTCAAACAACGTTATAGTAGGCAGCAATAGCAAAGGCAACCAGATAAAAGCTTCCAATGCAACAGCTTTGGGCGTAATTACTCCACTGCTAAGTACACCTAATAACACTTTCCTGCCTGACTCTTACGCCGCTGCTATATACACAGATCCATATAAATTCGGCGCTGATCTTGCTCCTGCAGCAAGGGCTGGCGTACCTAACTTTATACAGTTAGCGTCTTCACCAGCTTTAATTGGCGCTTTATTCACCAATACTAAAGTTGCTGATGCATTCTTTGAAAAGGTTGCCTTTAAAGGAGCCTTTGGTACTACTGACTGGACTGCTACATGGGCTAATTTCAACCCACAAGTAACTCCTTATACTACTCCAGGTACTGTAAACTAATAAACATATAAATACATAAAGGTGGCTGTTCGCAATAAGCGGACAGCCATCTTTGTTTTATAGACAGTTATCAATACGGCGAGCACAAACCTTTAAAAACCGCAGTTTTTATCGCGAACTGTAGCTGTCTTTCCATGGTAGCAATTATCTTTAACCAGTATTATAACATGATCGCAAAAGCCTTTTTTTCCGTTGCTCTTTTTACTGTTATGGCAACATCCGCGAAAGCTCAGGAATGTACAACCGATTTCCTCGGAACCAAAACGTTGTACACAGCGCCACTTGCAGATAACGTTAAAATACCTGATGGTTATAAACCGGTGTTTGTTAACTACGTTGGCCGGCATGGGGCAAGGCACCTTACCAAGTCGCCGCAGACAGCCTACATTTACAGGCTTATTACGAAAGCCGACAGTGCTAATGCGCTTACCACATTAGGACAGCAATTGAAGAAAATGATAGGAGTGTTGGATAAGGTAGAAAAAGGCAACACCAAAAACATTTCTGCTGAAGGGGCAACCGAGCTGATGGGTATTGCCGGCAGGTTATATAAAAACAACCCCAGCGTATTTACAGGCAGGCCCAAGGTAACTGTGGCAGTCACTAAGGAGATACGTACACGCCAGAGCGCAGATGCTTTTCTGAAGGGATTGAAACCACTCTTAAGCAATTGCGAGATCATTGAGACGGGCATTAACGATACTACACTGAGGTTTTATGACTTGTCGCCGGCTTACCTTGAATTTGAAGAAAAAGGCTCATGGAAGAAAGTTCTTGCCGATCTGAAAAGCTACCTGAGCATACCTGAACTGAACGAGCGTGTTGCCGCACGCTTCTTTACAGCTGATTATTTAAAAAATCTTTCAGCTGATAATAAAGACGTTTTTGTAAGCGACCTTTTTGGCTTTGCCACTATTGTATATTCGCTGGAGCAGGAGATAAAGCAAGCTGGTTACCGCCGCCAGGATGTTAGTTTCCAGAGTTTTTTTACCTGTGATGAGCTGGCTACCCTTAGCCGGATTGATGTAGCTGAAGATTTTTTTAAGAAGGGGCCTGGCACCGACATCAACGGAATACAGGTTAAAATAGCTGCGCCACTTTTGGTGGATTTTATACAAACAACGGATAACTACATTGCAGATAAAAAGATCAGCGCGAACCTCAGGTTCTCTCATGCGGAGACCATATCTCCCCTGGCTGCATTGCTTAACCTAAATACCACCACCAACATGGGGACCTATTTGCAGCTTATTAACAAGAACTGGCAATCCGGCAAGGTGATACCGCTAAGCGCTAACATACAATGGATACTTTACCGCAACAATTCAGGGAAATACCTACTACGCTGCTTGCTGAACGAGAAGGACCCGAGCATTCCAGGATTAAAATCTGCTTATGCTGATTTTTACGAGTGGAAAGATGTAAAAGCATATTACCTCAAACGATTGAAAGCAATAGGTGCTAATCCCAAAGGAAACATGCTTAGCTATCTTAAAGAGGTAAAGTAATCATCAAAAAAGGTAAAGAAAGTACTAGCGGTACCTGGTTTATCCTGCTATTTTTGAGTTGCTGAGAGAGTATATAGCATCTGTCAATTTAGCGAACCAATTATCATGAAATCCTACCTACTATCCGCCCTGGCCGCACTGCTTTTGTCGGGTTTAACCCGCTTTTCTGCTAACGCACAGGATGCTGCTGCCCCTGTTGCGGTTGCAAAAGCAAAGCTGCAGACCGGTAATCTTGCACCTACACCGCCAATGGGTTGGAACACTTGGAACACCTTTCAAACGCGGATAGATGAACCTTTGCTAAAAGGTATGGTTGATGCGTATGTATCATCGGGTATGCGCGATGCCGGATATAAGTACTTTGTACTGGACGACGGATGGATGACCATGGAACGCGACGCCAGCGGCAATCTGGTCGCCGACCCGAAGAAGTTCCCTAATGGAATGAAGGCTTTTGCTGATTACGTACACAGCAAAGGGCTGAAGTTTGGTATCTACAATTGTGCAGGCTGGAAAACCTGTGCCGGTTACCCGGGTTCGCGCGGGCACGAGTACCAGGATGCCTTGGTATATGCATCATGGGGCGTTGATTTTTTGAAATATGACTGGTGTAATACCGACAGCCTGAACGCGCGTGAAGCTTACATTACTATGAGTGCGGCTTTAAAAGCAACCGCCAGGCCGATAGTGTTTAGCTTGTGCGAATGGGGGAACCATAAGCCATGGCAATGGGCCGGCGGTGTTGGCGAACTTTACCGTACTACCGGAGACATCACTGCTAATTTTGATAAAGACAAACATATGGGTACCTGGAGCGCCCTTAGTGTAATGCATATTTTAGATCAGCAGGTGAACATCCGCCAGTTTAACGGACCCAATCACTGGAACGATCCGGACATGCTGGAGGTTGGCAATGGTATGAGCTACAGCGAGGATAAGGCTCATTTCTCTATGTGGTGCATGCTGTCTGCTCCGCTTGCTGCCGGAAACGATCTTAGGAAAATGTCAGACCAAACTAAATCCATCCTGACCAATAAGGAAGTGATCGCTATTGATCAGGATGAATTGGGTGTAGCAGCATATAAAAAAGCATTGCCGGACAGTATAGAAGTTTGGATTAAGCCTTTAAAAAACAACGATGTTGCCGTGTGCTTTCTTAACAGATCGGCCAAATCGCAAAAGCTGGATATAAAATGGGCCAACCTTAACCTGGAAGACAAAACCACCGGATTAAACATCAGCTTTAATACCAGGCAATACGCCGCCCGCGATCTTTGGGCAAAAAAAGCCGCAGGTACAACTAAGGGCAACTTTAAGCAGGAAATTCCGATGCATGATGTAGTGATACTCCGGCTAACTGCTAAGTAACGCAATATTGCTAAGCTATTCTGCCTGCTTTTTCTACCAGGTTTTTGACTGCTGTGGTGCCGGCATAATCATCCAGGTACTTGGCGTCTTTGCTGTACATCTTTAATAAGCCGCCTTCGTACTCGATGCTCACCCAGCCTTTAAAGCCCGACTGCTTTATTATCTTGAACATCTTGTAAAAGTCGGTTTCGGGGTCGTCGCCATTGGCAGCAAATACATGCGATTTAGCGTGTACTCCTTTAGCAAACGGCATTAATTCAGTAATGCCTTTATACTTGTCGTACTCTTCCAGGCACCTGGTTTCCATATACCCGGCAATGTCGTTTGTTTTCGGCTTAGTGCGGTTTATGCAAAAGTTACCAAAATCGGCTAATGTACCGCAGTGCTTGCTGTTCACCTGTTTCATAACTCCGGCCAGCCAATCTCCGTTGCAGGATATGCCTATGTGGTTTTCCACTATAACGTCTACCTTGCTCTTACTGCCATATTCAATAAGGCGGTTGAGGCTGTCGGCTGCTGCCTTAGCCACTTCGGCAGGGTCACCATCTCCCTCAACGTTCACGCGTATCATAGGGCATCCAAGCGCGGCAGCGGCATCTATCCATTTGTGATGATTGTCTACCGCTTTCAAACGGGTGGTCTCGTTTAAGTCGCCTAAAACACCTTCACCATCAATCATTATCCGCAGGTTGTAACTGCCGGCGTCTTCCGAATGCTTTTTAAGCTCAGCTAAAAAAGCGCTGTCTTTAGCTTTATCTGCGAAAAACATGGAGCAGTAGTCTAACCCTGATATGCCAAGCTCTTTTGCTTTTGCAGGGAAGTCGAGCGCTTTCAATTGTCCCGACCAGAACTGGCTGGCGAACGAGAACTGTGAAACTGCTATTTTAAAAAATAAATCTTTACTGCTTTCAGCATATAGATATTGCGGCACAGATGCAGCGGCGGCTAAGCTTGCGGCGCCCAAGGCAGTTTGCTTTATAAAAGCTCGTCTGTTAGTTTTCATCATAATTGGTTTTGGCTAATTGGTGGTTTGTAAATTGAAGGTATTAAATAAAGTGTTACAAATAGTAAATTTTACTAAATAAAAATTTCACCAAGAGTTATAATAAGGATTAGTACTTTTAACGGATGATTACACAAGCGGAGATTGACGAGTTTGTACTTAATGGTGCCCGTATTTACATTCCGCATGTGTCATTAGATTGTGCCATTTTTGGCTATCATGAGCAACAGTTAAAGCTTTTGTTGATAAAACACAAAGCTGTTGATGGCTGGTGCCTGCCCGGCGGTTACATAAAGCGGACGGAAAAACTTGCAGAGGCAGCCGCCCGGAACGTAAAAGAACGCACCGGTGTGGATGGCCTTTTTCTGCAGCAATTTAAAACGTTTGGTGACCCTCATCGTGTAAAGTTTGAAGAATTTGATGAGGAGCTTTGGTACAGTATAATGGGCGTGAAAATTACTAAAGACAACTGGTTGATAGATCAGACCATATCGGTAGGGTTTTATGCTATTACAGATTTTTCGCGTACCGTGCTTGAGCCAGGCTTTCTTGCTGTAGAATGCGCATGGTTTGATATAGACAGCCTACCCAAACTGGAGTTTGATCATGACGAAATGGTGCGCGAGGCATTGCACACCATGCGTGTACAGTTGTACCATTACCCAATAGGTTACAATATGCTGCCCGCCAAGTTCACCCTATCAGAGATCCACGCGCTGTATCAAACGATGCTTGGCAAAAAACTGGATGTAAGTAACTTTACAAAAAAGCTGGTTGCCTTGGGCTTGTTAGCGAAGCTTGACGAGAAACGGAGTATAGGAGCGCACCGCTCGCCACACTTGTACAGCTTTGTTAAAGAACGTTATGAAGAAGCTCTTAAAGAAGGCATTGTGTTAAGCTGAGCCTAGTAATTAATATAGCTTTCTGTAAAGCTGCCGTCGCTGTAAAGGTCTATTAACCCGTAGCCGGGTGCAGTTTCGCGCCGGTTGCCTTCCCACCATGCACCACTTACGGCGCCATCGCATATGTAGGTAACATTATTATAAACCAGTTTCTCGCGAAGGTGGATGTGCCCGCTGAGGCAGAGTTTAACATTACGATGTTTGTAAAACAACGAAATGATCTTCGATGTATCGGTGTGCATATCCCCGCCAAGCATCACCCATTTATTCACAATGTCATCTTCAATAAGGTTGGTAGCCGTAAGAATAGGTATGTGCGACATTATCAGAACAGGTGTATCAGCGTTGGTGGATTTCAGCTCGTTTTCCAGCCAGGCAAACTGCTCGTCACCTAGTTTGCCAATGTACCATGTGCCATCAACATCAAGATGAACACTGTCGAGAAGAATGAACTTCCAGCCGTTCTTTTCGAAGCTGTAATAGGGTACGCCTAAGCCAAGCTGATCCATAGCGTATTTCTTACCGTAAATCGACTGGCCCTTAGTGTTCTCGTTCCACCAGATATCGTGATTGCCTAAACAGTATTTCACCGGCAGGCTGCATTCTTTATGTAGAAGGTCTTTGGTAAGTTTCCATTGTGCATCAATTACACCAAGGTTCTCTTTGTTCATGTCAAACACAATGTCGCCACCGTTCAGGATCATGTCTACACGCGGCGCTTGCTGCTGTACATGATGCAGGCACCGCGCGTAC
The DNA here is from genome assembly GCF_059691875.1 of Mucilaginibacter sp. 320_HR. Lineage (NCBI taxonomy): Bacteria > Pseudomonadati > Bacteroidota > Sphingobacteriia > Sphingobacteriales > Sphingobacteriaceae > Mucilaginibacter > Mucilaginibacter sp. 320_HR. The sequence goes on along the minus strand of NZ_JCAWAI010000003.1, from coordinate 316,095 downwards.
CTTGCAGGCGCGTTAAATTTATCTTTCAGGTGTACATCTGTAAGATGCACAATACGCATTACTTTTTTAGCGCCTGTGTTTTGCTGAAGTGTGAAGGCAGGGGCAAGCAGCAGGCCGCCCAGGTTTTTTAAAGCAGATCTTCTTTGCATGTTAAATCGCTATCTAGCGGCTTTAAGAAGGTTTAAAATTTTATAATACAGCGCTGTATTTGGATAAGTGCCTGTAAAGTCCTGCGCGTGCGGTCCGTAAGCAAATACCGGTACGTTAATGCTGGTATGGTCATTAGTACTAAAGGAACCCAGTACCATGCCTTTGTTTGCTGAGGCATCAAGCAGGCTAAGGCCGCCGGTTTCATGATCCGCAGTAATAATCACCAGGGTTTCGCCATTCTGGTCTGCAAATTTCAGCGCCTCTGCTACGGTTTTGTCCAGGTCGTGAAGTTCGGTAACTACATAGGGCAAATCATTACCGTGGCCGCCATAGTCAACCTGCGCGCCTTCGGCCATTATAAAAAAGCCTTTTTTGTTGTTGGACAGCAGGCGGATTGTTTGCTGCAGCGAAGTTTTTAACATATCGCCCCGGCCGTCTTTTACCGGGCGGATGTCAGCATCGCTTAAGAGCACCAACTGTTTACCGCCGCTTGCCTTTTTAAGTTCGTTTAATTGTGCATGCAGCTGATAACCGGCAGCACTTAACTTGTTCATCAGCCCCTTGTCCTTATTTTGAAGAAAGCTTTTCTGATTAGAGCCAATCAGTACATCAACATGACTTGTCAGCAGGTCGGCAGCTATTGCGTTGGATGAATCACGGTCGGGTTGGTGCGCGTAAAAGGCAGCCGGTGTGGCATCGGTAATGTCGCCGCTGCTTATAATACCCGAACGGATGCCGTATACTGAAAGTGCGTCGGGCAGGTTAGTTAACGGTTTGTCGTTAGGCCCTGTACCAATTGCGCGGTTGTTGGTCTTGTGACCGGTGGCCATAGCGGTAGCACCTGCTGCCGAATCGGTGTTGCCAGAATTGCTTGCAGCCGTTTGCGAAAAGCCAATAAAGCGGCACTGTGTAATATTAAGCTGACCATGATTGGCGGTTTGCCCCGCCTGCAATTGCGCCGGGCCCATGCCATCACCAATTATCAGGATAACGTTTTTCACCTTCTTGTTAGCACCATCAATCTTGTAGGCTGGCTTATATACCTGGTAAGGTGAAGGGTTTGTAAAAAGGAGTTTTTTGCGGTTAATGTAAAAGTCATGCAATTGCTGCGGGTGGTCTGTGTTGATCCAATCGGCGCCAAGTTTTTCCAGTTGTATCCAACTGTTGGGGCTGTCGGGCGTAGCCCAAAACCTGAAAGGCTTATGCCGCTGATGAGCGGCTTCAATCATCTGCCGTAACTTAATAGAGTCCTGCCGGGTTAACGTCCCTTTACCGTTCCACTTTGTATACTCGGTAATTGCATCGCTGATCATGGCGACACGAGTTATCTGTTGGTCGGTATATTTGGTATAGGGCCGTCCGTCAAAAAGAATGTAGCTTGGGTAATCTGTAAAATGCGTCGGCTCGGGCATGTCGCCGCTTAACACAACACGTACGCAATGTTTATTTGCAGGATCATTGAAAATGCGTTGATAAGGTGCCAGTTCACGCAGCAACTCAGGTATCACATGCTCATGGTCTTCCTTAATGTCAATAACTAACTGCAGCGAGAAAGATGAATCAGCATACGGCCGGCCGTTGTTCTTAGTGAAAAGGGCAACTAAAGGCCTAAGGTAAACACTATCAAGTGTAAAGCCTTCCCTGATCTCGTCCTTAGCATGGGCCACATATAGACGACCGTTGTGAAAATACACATCGGCTTCTATAGAGCCTGCGCCTGCGTAGTAGGCCTGTAAAAAGGGTATGTTCTGCCGGTAATCATTATGGCTATGACCGCGGTTTACAAGCGGACGGATGTTGGCAGTTGCGGTATCAATGTTTGTTTTATTAGTTCTCGGCTGCGCGAAGCCCGTGGAGGCGAACCCCAGCAAGAACAACAAGCCGCCAGTAAACAAATTTAGTTTCATGAGGATATACCCAATACACTTAGAACATTATAAACCGCAATAGTAACAATTGATTAACAAATTACAATTCAGCCTATATTAAGCTTATGTTATACCGGCTAAATGGTTTCTAATAGAACAAGCTTTCAGCGTCAAGTTCCTCTTTTGTGCCGCCGGGCGCTGTAACATAAATCTTGAGCGGGGTCTGCCTCACACGATACTGCCCGGGTACCTGTACAGGAGTACTGTAAATGTACTTTACCTGCATTTTATGTAAGCCTTTTGCCAGTGGCAGTACCGGCTCGTTTTCAGTAATCTTTTCGCCGTCTATAAATAACTGCGTATCTGTATAGGAGGCCTGCCCGAAGTTGTAACTTCCGTCCTGATCAATGTTGATGAAGCCGTTGTACACCACACCAAAGTAAGGGGCGTCTTTTTTAAACGCCTCCGCATTAAGCTGTGGTGTAGTTGCCGAGTCTGTAAGCATTACATAATCCAACTGATCTGGTGAGGTAAAGCGGCCTTTTACCAGCTTGTATTTTAAACCGGGTTTGGCAGCAGTAATATCTGCAGCGGGCATAACAGCACGGTTTACCAGCAGTACGCGTGTGGCAATGCTGCGCCTGCCTTTTGGTGTTATCACCCTGGTCTTAAACTCCCTTTTTTCATTTGCAGGAACTATAATGGTAACAGGCGAGGTATACTCCCAATCGGTATCCAGCGGATCGCGGCCGTTAAGTGTATAATAGATCTTAGCGCCCGGTACAACTGACTTTGGTTCGAACGTGAATTTGCTGCCAATAAGTACGGTGTCTAAAGTGGGCAGAGCTGTGGGTACCCTATAGTTGTAGCCGAGGCTTTCCAGGCGTTCAAAATGCTTTGCAAGCCGTACGTTGGCAAAGTTGTTGTAACTTTTGTTCGCGGGTTTGCTCCATGCAACTTCTGCCAGGGCAAATAGCCGCGGGAAGATCTGATATTGCAGTTTTGCTACAGTAGGCACATATTCAGTCCATAAGTTGCCCTGTGTCCCGATAACATATTTTTGTTCGTCGGTGGTAAGCTGTTTAGATACCGGGTCATAGTCGTATGTTTCCTGCAGTACCGCATATCGGCCAAAAGAAACCGGTTCCTGGGGAGAGCCACTCTGGTAATGGTCAAAGTAATTGCCTGTAGTTTGGGGTGTCATGATAACGTTGTGGTGCTGACGGGCTGCTGCTATGCCACCTTCTTCGCCCTGCCAGCTCATTACCGTGGCATTAGGTGCAAGGCCGCCCTCCAGGATCTCATCCCAACCTATGATAGTGCGACCTTTGGAGTTAATGAACTTTTCCATGCGCTGGATAAAATAACTTTGTACCTCTTTTTCATCTTTCAAACCTTTTTCTTTCATCAGGCCCTGTACAAAGGCCGATTCTTTCCAGGGCTGCTTATTGGCCTCATCGCCGCCTATATGAATGTACTTGCTCGGAAAGAGATCCATCACCTCGGTAAGTACGCCTTCGAGGAAGGTAAAGGTTTCCTCGGTGGGGCAGTATATGCCATTAATGCTGCGTGAGGGCGCTTTGGGGTCTGCAGGCTCACAACGCAATTCGGGGTAGGCTCTTAGCGCCGCGTCCGAGTGGGCAGGCATCTCAATTTCGGGAATTACATTTATGTAGCGTGCCGCAGCGAATTTTACCACATCGCGTATCTGCTCCTGCGTGTAAAAGCCGCCATAGTTAAGGCTGTCCGGCCAGTCCCGGTTGTTGCCGAACATGGTTTGCTGGCGAAAGCCACCCACCTCTGTAAGCTTAGGATATTTTTTTATCTCAATGCGCCAGCCCTGCCCATCTACCAGGTGCCAGTGAAAATTGTTTAGCTTGTAATATGCCATCATCTCGATCACTTTCTTTACCTGCGGTACAGTAAAGAAGTGGCGGGATACATCCAGCATCATACCGCGATAGCCAAATCGGGGTGAGTCTTCAATCGTTACACAGGGTAGTAGTCCTGCAGCAGATGGCTCTACCGGGAGCAACTGTAGCAGCGTTTGTACACCATAGAACAACCCCGCATTCTTACCTATAATGGTGATCTTTTTTGGGGTGATTGTAAGCTTGTAGCCTTCCGGGGGCAGCTTATCAGCTCCAACGGCAGTCAGCACCAGTCCGCTAGTTACCTTGTTTTTCCGGTTGTATTTAGAAACTTTATTATTGAAATGGCGATTAGTTAAAAGATAATCTTTAAGAAACAGCACGGTTTTATCTTTTGGGTCATCGGCTTTAATCAGCGTTGATTCATTTAACCTGAAAGAACCGGCTGCCGGCACAACCGAGGCAGGAGCGGGGATGATGCCCATATAGGGGTCTGCCGGTGCCTGTGCTTTGGCTTGCCCTGAGAATGACGCACCTAACAATATTAAGATTACACAGGAAAGTTTGTAGCGTTGAGAGATGTAGTAGTTCATTATTAAGTAAATGTGAGATACGGCAAGTTAAAAATTTATCCCTGCTAAAGTGCGGCGGCTATGGTAACAATTAGTTGACAAGCTTATATTTACCGTTCATTAATTTTTTGTGATGCTTGACATTTGCTGCATAGGCCATATTACCCTCGATAAAATTGTTACTCCGCGTGCTGTACGGCACATGGCCGGTGGCACTGCTTTTTACTTTTCGCATGCTATGCGGCACATGAATGTAAACTACAGCCTTGTAACAGCACTTGCAGAGAGTGAAATGCAGAGTGTTGCAGACCTGCGCGAGCTAGGAATAGCTGTAAAAGCGTTGCCCAGCAAGCATACCGTTTACTTTGAGAACATATATGGCGATAACCAGGACAACCGCACCCAGCGCGTTTTACAGGTTGCTGATGCGTTTAGCGTAGAGTCCCTGAAGGATGTTGAAGCAACGATATTTCACCTGGGCCCGCTGTTAGCGCATGATGTGCCAACCAGCCTAATAAAGGACCTGTTTGGCCGGGGCAATGTATCTGTTGATGCACAGGGATATTTGCGAGAGGTGGTAGATAAACAAGTTAATGCAATTGACTGGGCCGATAAACGTGCGGCGTTGCAATATGTAGATATCCTGAAAGTAAACGAGCATGAACTGGAGGTGCTGACAGGTAACGCCGACATCCGCGAAGGGGCTAAGATACTGGCTGAGTGGGGCGTAAAAGAGGTGGTAGTTACCCTGGGCAGTATGGGTTCGGTAATTTATGCGGACAGCGTGTTTTACGATATTCCACCGTATACGCCTACCGAGGTTGTAGATGCTACAGGTTGCGGCGACACCTATATGGCTGGTTACCTTTACCGCCGTGTTAAAGGTGATGATATTGCAGATGCGGGAAGGTTTGCGTCGGCAATGGCAGCCCTAAAGATTGAAAATGCCGGACCTTTCAGCGGGACAGAAGATGACATCCGCGCGATCATGGCAAAGTAGCCAAACCCTTACCTTGCGGAAACGTTAAAGCTACATGCCCTTAAAAGACCGTCCGCCTGTAAAAAATACGCCTACACTAACCCTTAAGGAACGGCTGGCAGCATTGCGCAGCTTGCCTGCATTCTTCAGGCTGGTTTATCAAACCAGTCCGGGTATGACGCTGGTAAACATATTACTGCGTTTTATACGTTCTGCCCTGCCGCTGCTTATCCTGTATGTAGGTAAGCTCATTATAGACCAGGTGGTGCTGGCCACCAAGACGAGCGGGACCAGCCCTCACCCTTATATATGGGAACTTGTTGGGCTGGAGTTTGGCCTGGTAATCTTTAATGATGTACTTGGTCGCGCAATTACGCTGTTTGACAGTTTGCTTGGCGATCTCTTTTCTAACCATACCTCTGTAAAGATCATGAACCACGCTGCTACGCTGGATCTTGATCAATTTGAAGACGCTGTATTCTACGACAAACTGGAACGCGCGCGGCAACAAACCGTTGGTCGTACTATACTACTATCGCAGGTGATGAGCCAGGTGCAGGATCTTATAACAATGGGGTTCCTGGCAGCCGGACTAATGGCATTTAATCCCTGGCTTATCCTGTTGTTATTGGTAACCATACTTCCTGCATTTTTGGGCGAGTCTTACTTTAACGACCAAACCTATGCCCTTAGTCGCCGCCAAACTCCCGAGCGCCGTGAACTGGACTACCTGCGTTACCTCGGAGCCAGCGACGAAACGGCTAAAGAGGTAAAGATGTTTGATCTGTCGGCCTTTATCATTGACAGGTTTAAGGTGCTCTCTAATAAGTTTTACTATGACAACAGGCGGATAGCTATCCAACGTTCTGCCTGGGGTACCGGGTTTGCTTTGCTGGGTAGTTTAGGCTACTACGGCGCTTACGTGTACATTATTGCGCGTACGGTTAGCGGGCACATTACCCTGGGAGAACTTACCTTCCTGGCAGGCTCATTCAGGCAGCTGCGTTCTTTGCTCGAGGCGATACTTACCCGTTTTACTGCCGTATCACAAGGCGCGGTGTATCTGCAAGACTTTTTTGAGTTCTTTGACATACAACCGAAAATCCATCCTTCGGTCAATCCGCTGCCGTTTCCTAATCCAGTTATACAGGGCTTTACTTTTGAGGATGTTGGCTTTAAATACATCCACTCCGAACGCTGGGCCAACCGGCATTTAAGCTTTACCCTGCACCCTGGAGAAAAACTGGCGTTGGTAGGTGAGAATGGTGCAGGCAAAACCACCCTGGTGAAGCTGCTTGCACGGCTTTATGACCCTACTGAAGGCCGGATTTTATTAGATGGACACGATCTGAAAGAATATGACCTTGCCGAGCTGCGGTTTAACATCGGTATCATCTTCCAGGATTATCTGCGATACCAGATGACCTTCTCGCAAAACATAGCTGCGGGCAACATCGCCCTTAAAGAAGACGCGGAGTTGATAAAAGCAGCTGCGAAACAAAGCCTGGCCGACGAACTGGCGCAAAGGTTGCCGGGCGGCTACAATCAAATGCTTGGTAAACGTTTTTTTGAGGGTGTAGAACTATCAGGCGGGGAGTGGCAAAAGGTGGCTATTGCCAGGGCATACCTGCGTGACGCGCAGTTGCTGATACTTGACGAACCAACTTCCGCCTTGGATGCCAGGGCTGAGTTTGAAGTATTTGAACGCTTTGCGGAACTTACGAAAGGACGTATGGCCGTGCTTATCTCGCATCGGTTTTCCACCGTACGGATGGCCGACCGCATCCTGGTACTCCAGCAAGGGCAGGTTGCAGAAGTAGGGAACCATCAGGAACTGTTGGCAAAAGGAGGCCGTTATGCAGAGCTGTTTAATTTACAGGCGGCTGGGTATAAGTAAAGTTTGCTAATGGTAAATAAGAGTATAGAACTAGTTAAGAAGCTTGTAGTTTATTTGTACACCATCTACAATGTGCTCAGCCTTAAATACTCTTATATGTTGGTCATACGTTACCTTTAGTTTATCGTTAGCAAGCCAATGAACCTTAATCGTTGTCGAATCAAGCCTTATTTTTCCATGATTTAAGTCGCATGTAAACGCGTTTCCAACATCTGAATCGGTTAATCTATCAGTTGCTGACTTTACAGATATATGATAGCTATCTTCAGTTGTTGCATTTCCTTCTTTAACAAATGTTATAGCCTGTTTGCTTTTGTCGTTATTTGGAATGCTTTGAATAAGATTTACTTTACCTGGGTTAAAAAGATTAATACAACTGGTTGTTGCCATTGCAATGCTTACAACAATTAGTGGTGCTTTACTTTTCATTTTAGGTCATCTACTTACATCCCTAACTGGTTCATTATGTACTCAAACGTAAATGTCCAATTTTTTATAGATTGTTCGGTGCTTTGCCCGCTGCCATGGCCACTGTCAAAATCCATGTGAAGAATAACCGGGCTTACCTGGCCGGGGTTATTTTGTACAGCTGCCACAAACTTCTTGGCATTCATCGGGTCAACACGAGTATCGTTAGCGCCGGCGGTTACCAGCATAGGAGCGATGTTTACTCCTGCCCGTATATTGTGGTATGGCGAATAACGCAGTAGCCATTGAAATTGCTCAGCATCTTCAGCTGCACCATATTCAGGTATCCAGTAGCGTGCTATCAGGAATTTGTGATAGCGCAACATATCTAATAACGGAACCTGGCATACAATGGCTTTAAACAGGTCCGGCCGCTGGGTTGCTGCCGCGCCCATCAGCAAGCCACCATTACTGCCGCCCATGGCTACAATCCTGGTGGTGTTGGTGTACTTTTCTTTTACCAGCCACTCGGCACAGGCATAAAAATCGTCAAAGCAGTTTTGCTTTTTAGCCAGCATGCCATCCAGGTGCCATTGTTCGCCAAACTCATCACCTCCGCGAATGCCCGGCTCGACCAGTACGCCTCCGGCATTGATGAAGGGAGCGTAGAAACCCATATAGCCGGGCTTTATCCCCGACTGAAAGCCACCGTAAGCTGTAAGCAGCACCGGATTGTTACCATCCAGTTTGATGTCTTTACGATGTACCACAAATACCGGTACACGGGTGCCATCTTTGGAGTTGTAGAACTTGATCTCGCCCACGATATTGCTCATATCCACAGGTAAATGCCTTTGATAGAATAAGCGCCACTTGTAATCTTTCGGCGAGGCAACGTAAGTTTTTGGGGTAGAGGTAAACGTAACAAGTGATATATAGACAGAGTCTAGCTCGCGGTCATAGCTTACGCTCCCAATGCTGCCTTTTTCGGGCAGGGGCATAGCTCGCAGCTTTTTACCGTTGAGATCGTAAATAGTAAGGCGGCTCACCAGGTCCAGCTTATCTTGTACAATAATGCTATTCTTAGTTACTACGCAATTTTCCATTACTGTTTTGCCTTCAGGTATAAGCGTTTTCCAATACTTGTAGTCTGGCTGAGCCTTGTCGGCTATCATGAGTTTGTAGTTCGGCGCATTGTCGTTAGTCATGATGTACAACTTATCGCCAATAGCATCCGGATATGCCGCGAACTTTTTGCTGCTGTATATCTTTCTCCCTTCTTTAACGCTGCCCGTGGGGCGTATCTTAAGGGTGTTGGAGTAAAAGTCACTCTCGCCACTGAACGTTACATCGCTGTAGCGATTATCATATATGTAATAGCTGTTCTTGGCATCTGCTACAGTACCAATAAAAACGGCTTTCTCGACCGGGTCGCCCACCTTCAATAAAAAGGTTTTAAGTGGATTTTGCTTATCTACATCTTCCTGGCTGCGCAGGGTAATGTAGGCATGCTGCTGGTCGCGAGTCCATTGAAAGCCGAAGATGTTGTTTAATGGAGGCAGCAGCTGTTTACCGGTGCGGGTATCTATAAAGTACACAGTGTTTACTTCGGCACCACTTTTTTGTGCGTTTACTGCTGCGCGCTCGCCATCGTAAGTGTAATTGATACCGGTGGTAGAAGTCTTGCCTGTGCTGTCCAGTTGTACCGGGTCCCAAATCAATATCTTTTTGCCGTTTAGGATAGTGTAAGTTTTAGATTGCTTATCGCCTTTCAGCTTAACTGTTTGGAAAACCCGCTTGCCAACGTTATTTAACGGGCCTTCATAGTCCATGTTAATGTAAGCCGCTATCTGCTCCTGTAAGCCGGCGTGGATCTTTTGGGTTTTGGCCAGGTACTCTACACCATAATCATGTTGCTTTTTGGTCCATTCTATAACCTTTTCGTCTTTTTTATCTTCCAGCCAGCGGTAGTTATCAGTAAGAACAACATTGTGCAGCGTATCAATAACGGGAATAGCTTTGGTTTTAGGCGGATCGAATTTAGTTTGGGCGTTTGCAGCCATAGAAGCAGATATAATTGTAGTTACAAGCAGAAGCTTTTTCATAGTTTACAGCATTAAGGGATGAGGTAGCTAAATATAGGTATTTAGCACAACAAGGCCTTAATGTTGCAACAAATACGGCTATAACCCCTCGTGAACAGCTGTTGCTTCCGGTATCACAACCTTATCGCTTGACCTTTTCTTTTTCGTAAGATTATCTACTCTTTTCAATAAGAAGATGCTTACAACCGAAATCAGTACGATGGCATAACCAACCCAATTGTAATGTTGCAATGGGCTTCCCTTAGATGCCTGTACCACAATTGAACCACTGATAACAGCCCCAACACCACCTGCTATTTGCTGCATAGAGGCATTTATGCTCATGAAAGCACCACGGTCGCTCATCTCTGGTATAGCGCTCACAAGGGCTCCGGCAGGAACCATACGGCTCATAATACCCATCATCATCAGTACGTTAAATATTACCACCTGCCACAAAGGGGTTCGCCCTAAGTTTGTATAAAGCACGCACATGATCATCATCCAAACAGACGCAATAGCGTAAATGGTGAACTTATCTGTTTTGTCGCTCAATTTACCAATCATCGGCATTACTATAAGCCCGCTTATGCCGGCAACCATCAGCAATATTGTAAGCTGATCGTAGCTAACACCCAGGTTATTCACAGCAAAGGCGCTTCCAAAAGGCATCATCATATAGCCGCCTATAGACATGAGCGCGGTAGCTGCAAAGCCAACACGATAATTGCTTTTGGCTATAGTATGCCATAAATGTTTAAAGGCAGACCTGTCCTGCTGGATGGCTAAATGCGCGGTAAGCGGCTTTAGGTAAATAGCAATTGCGATAAAAATCAGCAGGCTAATGGCGGCAACCATCCAGAAAGGTGCCTCCCAGCGCCAAAGTGTAGCAATATATATGCTGATAGGCACGCCCAGTACCTGGCTTGCACCAAACCCCATCTGTGTAAAGCCCATCACACGTCCACGCTGCTGTAACGCGAAAATGTCAGTTATAATGGCCATAGATATAGAGCCAATAACACCACCAAATAACCCGGTTATAATACGTGCTGCAAGAAGGGCAGGGTACGATTCCGCAAAGCCACAGAAGATGGTGCCGATAATGAATCCGCTGTAAAAAAATAGCAGGAGCTTTTTGCGGTCGAATTTGTCCGCAAAACCGGCTGCCAGCAAGCCGGACAGACCCGCGCTGAAAGCATAGGCAGACACAGCCACACTAAATGCAGCAGGTTTAAGGTTAAGTGATTTCATGAGCATATCACCAAGTGGCGACATTACCATGAAGTCAAGTATAACTGTAAAGCCGGTTATAGCTAATATAAATATTACAAATTTTTGGTAACCGGTAAATGGTACCGTTTGTTGTTGTTCCATATGTTAAATTAGTTCACAGCAGGTATAGCCGTGTTGATTTATTAAGTTAATTATTTGCTGGTGGTTTAAGGTGGCAGAGACAACCCTCAGCACACGGTCCTCATCTTCCAGGTCGACGCTTAATTGCTCAACGCCATTGAAATTGCGCAGCATCGCACATACCGCAGCCTTATCGGCCTCGCAGCTGATGTTGGTTTTAAATAGCAATATGTGATCAAAGTTTTCCATACTTACTTTTTTAGAGCTTTTATAACCATTTCAAATGTTTTCCAAAGCACCTCGTCAGTCATTTTAAAAGGCATGCCGCCGAGGCTTTGGCCTTCATAGTCAAATCTGGCAAGCGAGTAAAGCGGCGAAAACGCAATGGACCAGTAACATTCAAACGGCATCTTTTCTATTTCGCCACGTTCTATAATATTGTGCATGAACTTGCTCATCACCTGTTTAAAGTCCTGAAGAAAACCCGTCAAAAACTTTTCCTGGTAGCTTGAACTGCGCAACTGATCAAAAAACATATTTAGCTGAGGATGTTCCTTCATGAACCGATAACGGTTTATCCATTGTACGCGCAAACCTTCTTCAAAAGACATCTCGGGGTCGAAGTCGCGTATCAAGGCTTCGCTGAAAAGTGAACCGCCATCAGCGGCTATATTAATGATGAGGTCGTCCCGGTCTTGGTAATAGATGTATAAGGTAGCTACAGAGATGTTGCAGGCTTTAGCTAGCTTATTCATGCTAAAGCCTTCTAAGCCGTTATTTACGATTAGCTCAATGGCTTTTTGCTTTACAAGTTGTTCTTTGTCGATATTTCTAGACCGCATAGCTATCGCAAAGATAAATGAATATTCATTCATTTATAATATTTAAGCAAAAAGATTTACATAGAAGATCGTGGATTGTTTATGGATATATAGCAGCAACAAAGATGTTGTTGGTACTATTACATTTTGTGATAAGGTTTAGGATTGATGTAAAGATATGGCGAGAGGGCGGATAATCATATACGTATAACTACCCGATTTTCCCCTCTTTTTTTAGGGTGAAAACACCTGTTGTATAAAGGTAATTTGATTTGTACGTAATGGTGGTACAATAACTGTGAGCAAAGTTTGGGATGTGCAATGCCTGGGGAATTGTTTGTCGATATCCCGTATTGTAGCTGTTAGCTAAATTGTTAGTGCATACAAATCTAAACGCCCTGTATCCGACTGGTATAAGATCCTATGACATAAGATTTTTTAAAGCAGCTACGGCATTCATATCTTTTGATTGGAAGCCAAAATAGCAATGTTTTCATCCACAAAGGTCTGGCGGTGCGATAGGTAAGTATACCATTGGCGCATTTTGGGCATTTGCCTTTACTGTTGTTGTTTGTTTGCATAAGGGGTCTTGTAAACAGTTAACGTATAGCAGAGGAGTAATGCAGTATCCTGTAGTTTACAAGCTGCAAAACCGTTGATCAAATATAACCAATTATAGCTTTTGAGAATAAAGAATGTCTATAAATTATTAGTAATAAGTAATTTACTTGAGTATAGGATACTTTGATAATTTATAATTAAGAGTTTTGTGCAATTTGAGGTGCTTGTATTTCCTGTAACGAAAGTGGAATAAGCTTTTTGGTCTTTAAAAAAGTAATTGTTACAATCAGCAGGGTCATGCTTCCGCCAAATATTACCGCAGGTATCGTTCCAAATAGCTTTGCCGCCATGCCGGACTCAAAATCGCCGATCTCGTTGGATGAACCTATAAACATAGAGTTCACGGCAGATACCCTTCCACGCATCTGATCAGGTGTAAGCAACTGCATTAGCGTACCTCTTATAATCACACTCACACTATCGAAGCTACCTTGCATAAACAAAAAGGCCAGGGATAGGTAAAACTCACGCGACAAGCCAAAGCCAATTATAGCAACTCCAAAGCCTGTAACTGCTATCAGCAGATTCCGCCATGGCCGTGTAACAGGAGAGAAGCGAACCATAATGAGCATGGTAAGCGCAGCACCAAGAGACGAGGCCATACGCATTACGCCAAGACCTTCGGCACCTACATGCAGTATATCTAAAGCAAATACTGGTAATAAAGCTACCGCTCCGCCGAAGAACACAGAAAAAAGATCCAGGCTCATGGCGTAAAACATGATCTTATTGGTGAATACAAAATTGAGGCCTTCTTTAAGGCTTTTCCAGATGTTTTCCTTTGGTATAAACACCGGCGGAAACTTACGAAGCCTGTACACAAGTACCAAAGAGATAAGCATAAACAGCAAGATTATGCCGAAGGTTGCAGTTATGCCGCTTAACCCTCTAATAATATGTGGCGCAAAGCCGTAAACAAAGCCTCCAACAAAAGGACCAAGTATAGATGCTATTTGCCAGGTAGAGCTGCTCCAGGTACTACCGTTAGGATAAAGCTCCTTTGGGATACTTTCCGCATAAATGGTAAAAGTTGCCGGGCCATAAAAAGCACGGGCTACCCCATTGCAAAATATCATTGCGTATAACACAGGCAGGATCCACCCCGGATGAATGTAACTATGCAGGTTGTTAAGCGTAACCAAGAACATGGTAAGTGCGGCCATACAAACGCCTGAAAATATCATTAGCAACATTTTACGCTTTTCATATTTATCAGCTACATAACCACCGTAAAGCGCTATGCCAACTGCGGGCACTGCTTCTGCAAGACCGATAAAAGCCAAAGCAATTTTGCTATGTGTTAGCTCGTAAATATAGAAGCCAAGCACCGTTGTTTGCATTTGATATGCAAACGTGAAAAAGAAACGCATGCCAACGTAAGAGCGGAAATCTTTATAGCGTAGAGCGGCAAAGGAGTCCACCTTTGTTTTTTTGTCTGTATCGTCAGCCACGTGGTAGAATTTATAGTGCGGCGCAATTTACAAACCAACCCGTAAAATAAGTAGGTATACTTTATTTAATTACAGCCCGTGCTGGTCTATAAGATATACCATTGCTGCTATAGATGCTGCACCAAGTTCCAGTTCACGTTTATTTACATTTTCAAAAACGTCATTAGGAGTATGATGAATATCAAAATAGCGCTGGGAGTCTGGTCTGAATCCCATAAGAACAATCGAAGGAATGGTTTCTTTTAGCGGGCCAATATCTGTACCGCCACCACCTGCAACAAGCCGGTCTGCTTCGTAAGGCTCTAAAAGTGATTTGAAGTTGTTATTGATGTCCTTTAGCTTGGCTGTAGTTACCCCCTGGAAGCTGAAGCCGCGTGGGGTGAATCCGCCCTCATCTGTTTCTATAGCTATAAGATGATCTTCTTTGTTTTGAGCGGCAACTTCCGCATACTTCAAACCGCCTTTGTGTCCGTTTTCTTCGTTCATAAAGAATACTGCGCGAACGGTATTCTTAGGTTTATAGCCTACAGCTTTAAATATTCTGAGCACTTCTACCGACTGCATTACGCCGGTACCATCATCATGAGCACCTTCTGCCAGGTCCCACGAATCCAAATGGCCTCCTACGGTTATGATCTTATTAGGTTTTTCAGTTCCGGTAATTTCGCCTATTACATTGTATGATTTTACATCAGGTAGCAATTCGCAATTTTGCTTAAAGAAGAACTTAATCTGTGGCAGCTTGCGAAGCCTAAGCATATTGCTCAGCTTGTTAGCTGCAAGAGTTGATATTGCCGCTGCCGGTATTTTACGGCCGCCTTCTTCATAAACGGTTCCGCCGGTGTGTGGGTAGTCGTCCAGGGCAGGGGTAACGGAACGTACAATAGCGCCAACAGCGCCCAGCTTGGCCGCCGCAGAAGGGCCGGCAAACCGTTGAACACCCGCTGCTCCATAACCTTCACCAGTCTCTATATATCGCTGGTCAAACGGCCCGTTAAAGAAAACTATTTTACCTTTTACAACACTTTCTCCAAGTGTCTCAAGTTCCTTTAGGCTTTTTACTTCAACAATCATTGCGGTTACTCCGTCTTTGGGAGTTGCAACAGACATCCCCAGCGCAGCTATAGGTACAGGTATGCGTGTTTTGCCATCAATGATAAAGCCTTGTTCTTTGTCGCCGCGCACCCAATGCGGCACCATAACCTCCTGGAGGTAAACTTTATCGAAGCCATAGCTATCCATTAACTTTTTGCTCCATTCTACCGACTTTTGCGCGTTAGCAGAACCACTTAACCGCGGACCTATCTTTTTGCACAAATAACGTAGGTTTTCATAAGATTGCCCGTTTACCAAAGCTTCGTCAAAAAATTTACGTATGGTAAGCGAGTCCTGAGCTTTAACAGATGTTACAACAGAAAGTAAGAGAATAGCGGAGAGGAGCTTCTTCATGATGTTTGACCAACCAATTTGGTAATAGTTCTCTAATATAGCTGTCAGGAAATCTTATCCCAACTTAAACCAGCATTTTTTGACTGAAAAGCAGCATTAAGTACCTGGTGCTCGGGTAAAGCAAGCTGAGGGTCTCGGGCAAAGATGTCTTCCACACACTGCCGGGCTTGAATCAGCAACTGCTGATCCGTAGCCAGATCGGCTACTTTAAGGTCGAGCACACCACTTTGCTGCGTACCTTCAATATTGCCGGGACCGCGCAACTGCATGTCAATTTCGGCAATTTCAAATCCGTTGTTCGTTTTTACCATGGTGTTAAGGCGTATACGGCCATCGTTGCTGAGCTTATCTTTGCTCATTAATATACAAAACGACTGCTCGGCGCCTCTACCAACCCGTCCGCGCAACTGATGCAGTTGAGACAGCCCGAATCGTTCGGCATTTTCAATAACCATAACCGAGGCATTAGGCACATTTACACCTACTTCAATAACTGTAGTAGCCACCATTATCTGCGTTTCGCCCTTTATAAAGCGTTGCATTTCAAAGTCTTTATCGGCAGCAGATAGCCTGCCGTGTACCACGCTAATGCGGTATTGTGGCAAAGGAAATTCGCGGGACATTACTTCAACGCCATCCATAAGGCTTTTCAAATCCAGTCTCTCGCTTTCCTCGATCAAAGGGTATACAACGTAGATCTGTCGACCTTTTGTAATTTCCTGCTTCATCATGCCAAACATGCGGAGACGCTGGGCTTCATAATAGTGGCGTGTCTCTATCGGCTTGCGGCCGGCGGGCAGTTGATCTATGACAGACACGTCCAAATCGCCATACAGTGTCATTGCAAGCGTACGGGGGATAGGAGTAGCTGTCATTACCAATACATGGGGAGGAATGATGTTTTTTCTCCAGAGCTTTGCCCGTTGTTCTACACCGAAACGGTGCTGCTCATCAATTACTACCAACCCCAGATTTTGGTATTGTACTTTGTCTTCTATTAGGGCATGCGTACCTATCAGTATTTTAAGGCTGCCATTTTCCAGCTTCTCATGGATAATCTTACGTTTCTTTTGTGGAACAGACCCGGTCAGCAATGCAATTTCCAGGAACTCATCTCCTATAAGCGAGCTAATAGTTTGATAGTGCTGGTTCGCCAAGATTTCGGTAGGCGCCATTATGCATGCCTGAAACCCGTTGTCTATAGCTATCAGCATGCTCATTAATGCAACAACAGTTTTACCACTGCCCACATCTCCCTGCAGCAAGCGATTCATTTGTACGCCCCGCTGCGTATCGACGCGAATTTCTTTTAAAACTCTTTTTTGAGCATCGGTAAGTTCAAATGGGAGCTTGTTGCTGTAGAAGTCATTAAAATAGTGCCCAACACTTCCGAAGATGTTCCCTTTGAATTTTTGAGTGCGTAATAGTTTGTTCTTAAGTAGTTTTAATTGCAGGAAGAAGAGTTCTTCAAACTTCAGGCGGTAAGTTGCCTCATTAAGCTGGGTTTGATTATCCGGAAAGTGGATGTTCCTGTAGCTCTCTGCTCGACCAACAAGCTTAAATTTGTTAAGAATATACAGCGGAAGATTCTCTTGAATGTCCTTCGCGTGCATATCAAGTAAAGAACCAATCAGCTTTTGCAGGCCCTTGTTGTCAAGGCTAAATTGTTTAAGCTTTTCTGTAGAATTATATGCAGGCTGTAAGGTAAGGTTGCCTTTTTGTTTAAACTCCTTTGATGAGTATAGTTCCACTTCCGGGTGGGCCATCTGTGGCTTTCCATTGAAAGACCCGGGCTTTCCAAATAGAACGTAAACTTTGCCGGGTACCAGCGTTTTCTCAACCCATTTTATTCCCTGGAACCATACCAGTTCTATATACCCGGTATCGTCTTTGGCTTGCACCACCAGCCTTTTAGTATGCTTCTCTCCAAGTACCTCCTTACTTACCAATCTTGCAAGCACTTGTACATAGGGCATTTCCGGATTAATGTCCCTAATCTTGTAAAAACGGGTTCTGTCGATATATTTATAAGGGAAGTGCTTAAGCAGGTCTTCGAAAATGAAGATGCCTAACTCTTTTTTTAACACTTCGGCGTGGGCAAGGCCTACTCCTTTTAAATACTCAACCGGAGTTTGAAAGTGCTGGCTGTTCAACGCGAGTACCTTAGGATTTTGCTGCTATTACTGAAATCTCAACATTTACACCTTTTGGAAGACCTGACACCTGTACTGTTTCGCGCGCAGGAAAGTTTTCAGTGAAATAAGAGCCATAAACCTCATTTACCTGAGTAAAGGTTTGCAGATCTGTAAGGAAAATGGTGGTTTTAATAATATCATCGAAGCCTGCGCCAGCTTCAGTCAGGATACCTTTCAGGTTTTCCATTACCTGCCTGGCTTCATTAATAATCCCGGTGTTAATGATCTCGCCTGTTGCTGGATCCATGGGTATTTGCCCCGACACGTAAAGCAATCCGTTAAAAGCAACCGCCTGGCTGTATGGACCTATAGGTGCAGGAGCGTTATGGGTATTTATAATGGTTTTCATGATTGTGCTTAACTATTGCTTGTGAAGGATAAAGTATTTAATTAACACCCATATTATACCAAGCAGGAACATGATAATAGCGATGGCATTAATAGTATGCATCACTTTAAGATTAAAGTTGGTTGGCCTGTTAGGGTCTTTTTTCCTGAAGAAGTACATATCACAAAATTAGTAAAAAAAAGAAAGCCCCGGGTTATCCGGGGCTTTCGATAATATTATTTGCTAATATTATTATTTCTGTTTGAAAGATACACGACGGTTAAGTACGCGACCTTCTTCAGTTGAGTTGTCAGCAATTGGGTTAGTTTCACCGTAACCTTTAACTTTCAATTTAGATGCAGATACACCAGAGTTAACTAAGTAAGTTTTTACAGAGTTAGCACGGTCACGTGATAATGACATGTTGTGAGCAGCAGTACCTTCAGATGAAGCGTAACCAGCAATCTCAACAGTTTTACCAGATGAACGTAGGTCAGCTGAAGTAGCATCTAACACAGGGTAAGATGAAGTACGTAATACTGAGCTATCGAATTCGAACTGAATGTTGCTGTAAGCAGCACCACCGTCAGTAGAAGCAGTAGAATCTTTAGGGAAGTTGATAACGCAACCAGCACCGTCAACTACGCTACCTGCAGGAGTGTTAGGGCATTTGTCAAATTGATCAGATACACCGTCACCGTCAGAATCTTTCTTAAGATCAGTAACTGCGTTTTCAACGTTAGTTACACGAGTTTTAAGAGCTTCAACTTCCTGGCGAAGAGCAGCATCGTACAATTCGTCATACATCATAGCTACTGGATTCACCCAATCAAGATTTGGTTTGCTTTTGCTACCGATAGTCCATTCTAAACCACCGTAACCGTAAGACCATTTGTCTTTAGTAAAGCCTTTAGTGTAAGTAGCGTCAAAGTTATCACCATCAATGAAGTTCATGGTATAACCTAAGTTAAGAGCCCATGAATCGCTCAGGCGGAATTTAACACCAGCACCAACTGGAATAACTAATTCTTTAACAGTTCTCAGGTCAGCGTTTCCATTGTCTTGTTGCGCTGGGCCAGGGTTTCCGTTTGCATCATTAGCAAAGTAGAAATAAGATGAAGATGGACCATTTTGAGCAACTGCAGGATCAGCAGTGAAACCTGGTTTGTAGAATACTAAACCAGCACCAGCTGTTACGAAGAAGTTAACTGAGTTTTTACGACGAAGGAAGTCGATAGTAGCAACGTTAACAACGCCGCTTAAAGTTGCATCGTAAAATTTGGTTGAAAAACCAGCTCTCTGACCAAATGCAACATAGTTGTCATTTGCGTCTTCGTTGTGGCCTTTTACTTTACCACCGTGTCCGTCTAATTGTAAGCCGAAAGAGTGGGCCAATTGCCAGCGTAATGATACACCGTAACCGTAAGAGATGTTGTAATCTGTCCAGTCGTTAGTTCCGCCGATAGCGATGAATGGTGAAGTAACACCACCATTGATACCAATGCTGAAAGTTTTGTACTGTCCCCTACCGCCAAATACCTTAGCGGTGGTTGTGCCAGATGACATTGTAGTGTCGGTTGACATTGTTGTAGTGGTAGTTTTGGTAGTGTCAGTTTGAGCACTAGCAATTCCAGCAGTCAACAAAGCAGCGAACGATAATGCAGCTGTTTTCTTTAATGTAGAATAATTCATAGTTTTTAGATTAAACGATTTAATTGTGATTTTTTTCAAAATTAGTAATTATGTTTGAAACGATTACCAAACTTTGTTCCAAAATTCACAATATCTACTACAATCAATAAAAATAAATTGTTTTTATTAAAATTAATATTTTGTAATAATGAAATATCTGCCTGTAAATGAACAGCTATTTACAAATAATAGAAAAAATTTCGTTTCGCGATTAAAGCCCTCCTCTATAGCTATATTTCACTCCAATGACGAATTTCCCCGCAGTGGTGATCAAAACTTCATTTTTAAGCAAAATCCTGACTTTTTTTACCTGTCGGGCATAGACCAGGAGCAAAGTATACTGGTATTGTACCCTGATTGTCCTAATCCGCTATACAGAGAAGTACTATTTTTAAGACAAACCAGCGAACATATAGCTATTTGGGAAGGACACAAGTATACTAAAGAAGAAGCAAGGCAAACATCGGGTATACAAGCTATTTTTTGGCTGCAGGATTATGAAAGTATATTACACGGCATAATTAACTATGCAGACAATATATATATAAACAGCAATGAGAACGACAGGTACAGCAACACAGTTCCATATCGCGACATGCGGATGTACCAGGAACTTCGTATGAAGTATCCACTACACCACTACGAACGCTCGGCACCAATATTAAGGGATCTCCGGGTGATAAAGTCCGATATTGAAGTTGAGCTTACGTCGAAAGCATGTGCTATTACCCGGGATGCCTTTATAAGGGTACTTAAATTTACCAGACCCGGCGTTACCGAGTACGAGATTGAAGCAGAAATTATCCACGAGTTTACACGACAGCGTGCAACCGGGCATGCTTATAACCCAATTATTGCGTCTGGCAACAATGCTAATGTGCTGCATTATATAGAAAACAATCAGGCCTGCGAAGATGGAGACGTGATACTATTGGATTTTGGTGCAGAATATGCCAACTATAATGCAGATATGACACGCAGTATACCCGTAAGCGGCCGTTTTTCTGAACGTCAGCGTGCGGTGTACAATTCTGTTCTTCGCGTTATGCGTGCTGCAACCCAAATGATCGTAGCCGGTACAATATGGAATGATTATCATGACGAAGTAGGCAAAATCATGACAAGCGAGCTAATTGGCCTTGGCTTGCTTGACAGGCACGACGTTGAAAAGCAAGACCCTAAAGCGCCTTTATACAAAAAGTACTTTATGCATGGCACATCCCACCACTTAGGATTAGATGTGCATGATTATGCCAGCAGGTACAAACCATTTGAAGTTGGTAACATACTAACCTGTGAACCAGGAATATATATACCGTCAGAAGGGTTAGGTATACGCCTTGAAAATAACATTTTGATTACCAAAGATGGGAATATAGACCTGATGGCCGACATTCCGGTAGAGGCTGATGAAATAGAACAGATTATGAATCAGGGCAAGTAGTTGTCAATAAAACTATAAAGATTAAACTCCTTTTTCTTTAAAGCTTCAGCAATATCTTGCTGGAGCTTTTTTTTATCCACGGCAGCCATTAAGCGTTGTTGTATTAAGGTGTATGCTTTTTGCGACAGCAACAATTCTCTGCGGGGTGTTGAACGATTGTCGTTTGTTATAAATTCTGTAATCTCCTTTATTCCCTCCTGCTTTGAGGCAATGGCTTTAATTATAGGTGTCTTATCATTGTTCTGATGAATGATCTTCGTCAGATTGTTAATAAACAAATCAGCACCTTCCCGGTCTGCCTTATTAATTATAAATGCATCGGCAATTTCCATTAGCCCTGACTTGATATTCTGGATCTCGTCGCCGCCCTCAGGCACCAACACTACCAGCGTTTTATCTGCAAGGCCGGCAACTTCAACTTCAGATTGCCCAACACCCACTGTTTCAAT
The DNA here is from genome assembly GCF_059691875.1 of Mucilaginibacter sp. 320_HR. Classification (NCBI taxonomy): domain Bacteria; kingdom Pseudomonadati; phylum Bacteroidota; class Sphingobacteriia; order Sphingobacteriales; family Sphingobacteriaceae; genus Mucilaginibacter; species Mucilaginibacter sp. 320_HR. Next base: position 294,460 of record NZ_JCAWAI010000003.1, on the reverse strand, counting down.
TATGATATGGTCAAAACCAGATGACCTTAGAACATCAGTCATTTCAATAGTTTTGGCAGACAACCCGCCAAGGGACCCGCGTGTAGCAAGTGATCTTATAAATACGTCCGGATGATTGAAGTGTGCAGACATCCTTATTCTGTCGCCAAGTAATGAGCCAAAGTTGAATGGCGATGTTGGGTCAATGGCCAGCACAGCCACCTTTTTGCCCGTTTGTAACAGAACGCTAATTACAGCATTAACCAACGTGCTTTTTCCAGCACCAGGAGGGCCCGTAATACCCGTTATATATACCTTATTGTTATAGGTGAGATTCCTAAGGATGTCACTAGCGCCACTGAGGTCGTTTTCCACAATAGTGAGTGCACGCGCTACCTTTTTAAAATCGATCGGGTTTGATGTTAGTTTGGCAGCGTCGGTGTTCATCCCTGATGTTGTTGTTTAACAAAAGTATCATCTATTTACAAAAGTTTGGCTTGCCATATAGTTATATTTGTCAACTGTCAATGTCATCTGGAGGGAGTATCAAAAAAGTTAAAGCATTTTATTACGTAAAAAACATCTTACGGCAAGCAGTACCATCTGTTTTTTACCGGAGCGCTCTAGCTAGTAAACTAAGCACTCAGAGGTTTGATAAGCAGGTTTTAGGGGACCGTGTAAATTATTACAATCAACTCGATAAGATTACACCGGTAGGCCCATCAGCAATAACGCTGAAAGAAATGCCGATATTTAAAAGTCCGAAGGCATACAACTTTGATACATATGAGTTCACCAGATACTTTAACAAAGAGTTTAAAGCCAATTTTTTGTTTGGGGATGTCACCCATGTTGCAGATGTGCCTACTATCCAAAAAAGCAGGCCAATAGGGTTGGACAACCACAACGCGGTATTGTTAAAGCTCGATAAAAGCCGACATTTTAATTTTATAAAGGACAATACACCTTATTTAGAAAAAAAGGATCTTTTAATTGGTAGGGGTGCGGTAACTCAGCCGCACAGGATCTTGTTCATGAAAAAGCACTTTGATAATCCTTTCTGCGACTTAGGTCAGGTAAATAAAGCCGGAGGAGATGCGAGATGGATAAAACCAAAGTTGAGCATACAACAACATTTACAGTGCAAGTTTATTTTAAGCCTGGAAGGAAATGATGTAGCAACAAACTTAAAATGGATAATGTCTTCAAACTCTATTGCCGTTATGCCTAAACCCAGGTACGAAACATGGTTTATGGAAGGCAGGCTTATTCCAGACCATCATTACATTTTGATCAAAGACGACTACTCTGATCTTGATGAGAAGCTTACATACTATTTGGAGCGGCCACAAGATGCTTTGTATATCATTGAGAATGCAAATAACTTTGTCAAACAATTCCTTAATATAGAACAGGAAGATATCATTTCGTTATTAGTGCTTTATAAGTACTTCCTTAATACCGGGCAAAAAGGTGAATAAGCTTTCCCATATATTAGTAAGCCGTACCGACGCTATTGGCGATGTTGTTTTAACACTGCCTGTTGCCGGATATTTGAAGAAGTTATTTCCAGGGGTTCGAGTGTCCTTTTTAGGAAAGGCTTATACAGGACCTGTAATTAAATGTTCAGCGTATGTAGACGAATATATAGATTACACGGATCTGCTTACTATTACTACCGACGCACAGGTAAGCCTTCTTCAATCCAAAAACATAGATGCAGTAATACACGTATTCCCAAATAAGCATGTTGCCCATCTGGCAAAACAAGCCGGTATAAAATTAAGAATAGGTACTACTAACCGCGTTTTTCATTGGTTTACCTGCAATAAACTGGTAAGGCTGAGTCGTAAGAATTCTGACCTGCATGAGGCACAATTAAATCTTATATTATTAAAGCCCCTTGGACTTAAGTTGGTGCCAACGCTAAAAGAAATAGTAGCTCACAATTTGTTTAAACCAACCGTACCACTACCCGAAAGACTAGCAAGTTTATTAAGTTCAACAAAAAAGAATATCATTTTTCATCCCTGTTCTAACGGTAGTGGAGCTGAGTGGAGCTTGGAAAAATTCGGTCAACTTGCAGCTGTATTACCCGAGGACAAGTTTCAAATTTTTATTACCGGGTCTGAGAAGGAGAGCACTCAGCTTAAAGAATGGCTAAAAACGTTACCATCGAACGTTACAGACGCTACCGGACAGATGTCATTAGATGAGCTAATCGCATTCATTTTTAAAGTTGATGGCCTGGTTGCGTCGGGCACAGGGCCATTACACCTGGCAGCTGCCTTGGGTATAAATACTATCGGATTATTTCCGGCAAAAAGGCCAATCCACGCGGGCAGATGGGCACCGCTGGGCAAAGAGGTTTCTTTAATAGAAGGTGAAGGGGATACACTTGATAGTATTCAGGTAGATGCAGTGAGTGAAAATATAATGCCGTGGCCATAATTTATGGGTCAACAAGCGTTATTAAAGCGTCGCATAATTATTTTGTAACTTTGCTTACTTATTCTTTTTAATGAAGACCTATTTTCGTCTGCTTTCATTCGCTAAACCAATAAGCAGATTCGCAGTACCTTATATTGTTTGTACACTGCTATATGTAGTTTTTAGTACTAGTGTTATTGTACTCATCGGTCCATTGTTAAATACACTTTTTGATATTGGAGGAGGCGCTACAGCTGTAGCGCAATCCGCTGGTAAACCATCTTTATTGGATCTTTCCGGATGGTTTCAATACTACCTACATTATTTTTTAACTGCATATGACAAATGGACTGCACTAAAGTTTGTTTGTGCTGTTTGTGTAGCCTCGGTTTTCCTGGGTAATTTGTTCCGGTACCTCTCGCAGCGTATAATGGAAAACCTGCGTTTATACACCCTGTTGAATTTACGTAAATCAGTGTTCAGCAATGTAATGAACCTGCACTTAGGGTTTTTCAACAACGAGCGTAAGGGCGATATCATCACAAAAGTAGCGTCTGATGTTCAAGTTGTACAGTTTTCAGTCACCAGCACCTTACAAGTGGTATTTAAAGAACCGCTGCAACTCATCGGTTTTCTGATAGCGTTGTTTTCGATGTCTGTAAAGCTTACTCTTATATCGTTATTGGTATTGCCCCTCTCTGGCTTTATTATATCACGCATTGTTAAGCGCCTAAAGTCTCAGGCTATCGCTGGTCAGCAGTCTTATAGTAATATGATCAGCTATCTGGATGAGGCACTATCCGGCATGAAGATCGTTAAAGCATTCAACGCTACAGATTTCGTTAAAGATCGCTTCAATGAGGAAAACATTCGGTATTCCCAAATAGCCCGATCAATGGCTAAGCGACAGCAATTAGCCTCTCCCGTGTCTGAGGCACTCTCCATAACAATGGTATCTGTAATTATGCTTTATGGCGGATATATGATTTTTAATCATACATCCGGCCTTACTCCCGGGGGCTTTGTTGCTTATATAGCTGTGTTTTCACAATTAATGCGACCAGCCAAGGCCATAACAGATTCATTTAGTAACATCCATACCGGGATAGCCGCTGGCGAGCGCGTGCTTGAGTTAATTGATATTAAGCCCCAGATAACAGATGCGCCCGACGCTGTTGAATTAAATGATTTTCAAGACGCAATAAGATTTGAAAAGGTAAGTTTTTCGTACGGTGAACGCACTGTTTTATTCGGGGTAGATCTAGTCATACCTAAAGGCAAAACTGTTGCATTGGTAGGGCCGTCTGGCGGTGGTAAATCTACTATGATGGATCTTATCCCAAGGTTTATGGACCCACAAGACGGCTGCATAACGGTAGATGGCAATGATATCAAGAGAGTGACGGCTAATTCACTTCGAGCATTGATGGGCGTGGTAAATCAGGAGTCGGTATTGTTTAACGACACTATTTATAACAATATCGCGTTTGGAAAAAAGGGAGTAAAGCCTGAAGAAGTAGAAGCAGCTGCAAAAATTGCTAACGCTCATAACTTTATTTTGGAGACCGATAAAGGGTACGATACTAATGTGGGCGACCGCGGTGCTAAACTTTCAGGGGGGCAGAGGCAGCGGATATGTATTGCAAGGGCAGTTTTGAACAACCCTCCTATAATGCTGCTTGATGAAGCAACATCGGCATTGGATACAGAATCTGAAAAACTGGTGCAGGAGGCGTTAAACAATTTAATGAAAAACCGTACTTCGGTAATTATTGCACACCGTTTAAGTACCATTCAAAATGCGGACATAATTGCGGTGGTAGAAAACGGGAGAATTGTGGAAACCGGATCACATAACGAGTTGATCAGCGCTGATGGCCTTTATAAAAGGCTGATTGACATGCAGACCTTCAACACTGATTAATTACTGTCAGTAATGTAGTTGATCGCACTATCAAACTTTTCCTTTACAACAGGCCAGGTGTAATTTTTTTTTACATATAATCTCGCGCGTACTGCTAAGATACTCCGGTTTTGGCCGGAGTCTTTCAGTTCGTTCACCGCAGAGGCAAATTCAGCATAATTGTAATAGGAATAGCCGGCTTTACTTGCGTTGATATGGTCGTCCAGCACCTCACAATCTCCATTTACAATAACGGGGATACCATATGCCATGCTTTCAAGTGTAACCATAGAAAGGCTTTCGTAGAAGGAGGGCATTACAGATGCCAACGCACCTTTAAGCAGGTTGATCTTCACATCTTCTTCGGCAAAGCCAATGGTAACAATATCAGGATGAGACGGAATTTTCATAAATGCCTGTCCAACCAGCACCAACTTAATGTTACCGCCATGCTCTTTTTTATATCTTAGAAAGTGGTCAAACATTACCTGGCAGCCCTTTCCTCCATCAACTCGTCCTATGTAAATTAAATAATCAGAGTTTGAGCCGATCAGGTCCGATGGTGATATTTGTTGGGCGGGTTCAAGTGCCTCTATACCTACGCCGGCAATGTCAGAGTAAATAGCTTCATTACCGAATAGCCGATTAACAAAGTTTTTTTCACTTGCAGTATTATAGATTATCGCCGTTGGCATTTCAAAGAACTTCCTGAATAAAGGAAAGTAAATTGGCGGTTCGTCATGCGCTGTTGGCACCAGGATTGACTTTTCCGGGGCTACTCTTATTCCAAAAATAGTTGGATAATACAGGTAAGTGAAAAATATAAGCGCGTCATAGCCATAGTGGTTATTTTCCAAATAGCGAACAAGCCCTGGTATATACGGGCCCTGCCATTTCACCCATTTCTCATTGTCTTCTTCGGTAACTTTTTCCGGTAAAATTTTTTCGTAAAAAGGAAGCAGTCCTAAAAAACGCAACACTTTTTGATATGGTTTACGCTTTTTTAGCTTTCGTGTAAGTGATCGAAATCTTTTCCAGTCTCTGATAGTGTTGGATGGAAACCTTTTAACCGGAATTCCATTAACGATAGTTTCACCTTCGGGATATTCATCTGCCCAGGTAAGATAGTTCTTTGCGCATGAGGTAAGCACCTCTACATCATAGTTATCTGCAAGGTGTTCGGCCAATATACGGCAGTGATACTCGGCACCGCCGTTTACCTCCAACCCATAGCGTTGTACAATAAAAGCTATCTTTTTTTTCAAGGTTGAAGTTATTGGTTGATTATTTTATTGTAAAGCTGATCTTGAGCTACTTGCTTTCCTATACTTTTAATATGCACTAAACACCACTCTTCAGTGTCTGAGGGCAGATGATATGACCTTGTAAAGCCTTCAAGTTCCTCATGTATTTTGTAGCGCCACTTTATACGGCCGTTTAGCTTAAATATCCTAAACTGATGATCAGGATAATTAGCGCGATTTTGCTCATCAACTATCCAATTCCAATTTTTTATGTGATCTGCAGTCAGGCCTTCAACAATGTTTATCCTCGGAACTAAGAAACAGTCGGCCTTATACTTCTTTCTAAGTACTTGCTTGATACCCTTTATCAATGATATTTTAGGTATTTCATCTGCATCTATCTGAAATAGATAATCGCCCGACGAAGCAGATATCAACCTGTTTTTAAATGTTGCAAAGTCACCGTTTAGCTTAGCTTTAATGTGTTTTATCTTATCGCCGTAACCAGCTATCAGGCTTGTAACCGCTTCGTCTTCAGCTGTAATGTCCTGTAGCAATATAATTTCATCACGTTTGTCAATTATAGGTAGCAGCGTATTCATCAACAAGCGAAGTTCGTACACCTCATTACACACGGTTATACCGTAGCTTATCCGTATGCGCTTGAATATGTTGTAAATTATAGACATCTCCGAGGTGTGCTTATGTTAATAGCTCTTCATATACTTTCAAGTACTTGCTTGCAGTGTCAGCCCATGAAAAGCTTTCAGCTCGTTTTATACATCTTTGGGCCATACCATCCTCCACGAACTTTTTCATCCCGGATGAAAAAACATGCTGCATGTGTTCTGGTGTAAAGTCTTCAAAGTAAAAAGCTGCATCTCCACCAACCTCTGGTAATGAAGTTTTTGTTGATAGAAATACGGGTTTGCCAAACCCCATGGCTTCAAGAACCGGTAATCCAAACCCTTCGGCTAACGAAGGGAAAGCAAACGCGGCGCAGTTCTGATAATACCATGTCTTCTCGTCGTCGCTGACTATGCCCGTCAGCTTAACTCGGTCTGTAACGCCATGCTTTTCTGCCTCTGCAAACAGAAGGTCGGTATAAGCCGGGACGGGTGTTATGCCGGAAATTACCAGCTCGAAATTGTTGTTTTTAAGCAATGCTGGCAACACATGAAAATTTTTCTTTTCGTTTAGCGGACCTAAAGTGAAGATAAATGGTCGCTGAGGTATGTGTCTGGGGGTGAATCCTTCTTTCGGCAGTAACTTATCTACTCCATTGTGTATCACGCTGACTTTATGCGCATATTCAGGATAGTTGGTACGTACATCTTTTGCTACAAACTCAGATATTGTAATGATGCGGTCGCAGTTACTTATACATTTTGAAATGCGTTTTTTATACTCCTCTTTAAACTTTTCGGAGTATATAGTTTCATGTAGCTGATTAAGATCGTGAATAGTTAGGACTTTTTTGCCCATAACTTTCCACGGCCTAAGTCGGCAATTTTGATCACTAATGTGGACTATATCAAACTTAAAGAACTGCGGAAAAAACACTTTGTGGTATTTACGTAGCTTAATCAAGCTTAAACTTTTATCAAAAAAACCTGCCTCATCCTTTACATAAAAGTTCAGATCAAAGCGACCGTTGTTGAAAGTGGTAATATTTTCAAACAACGCCTTGCCAAAATAAAAGAATCCTGTGTTTGGATCTTTCATAGAGTCGAGTGTCAATAATAAGGACGGCTTGCGTATCTTCATTTAGGATGCAAAGGTATCAAACGTTTTTATAAGTACGTTTGGTGCAAGCCTTTCGCAACACCCAAACAAAAAAGCCGCCATTTCTGGCGGCTTTCATTGTATATAAAGTAACGTTTACTGGAATTTAAATCCAATACCAATCTGAAATACTTGATTACGGAAATCCGGCAGGCTTGAGTTGTAATCGCCACGATTTTGATCAAGATCGAGCGCATACCTGAAGCGCAGTTCTGTATTGCGGTTCAAATCAAAGCCAACACCTATTAAGCCAGATATATAGCTCTTGTCGGCCACGTTATCATAATTGTCCTTGTATATGGTGCGGAAGCCGTCATCATAAGTATTACGGGTTGAGGTTTGAAAGGTAAGCTGCGGACCTACTACAATGTTAAAACCTCTCGTAACACGGAATTTAGCTAATAACGGGATGTCTATAAAGTTTGTGCGCGAGCGGAAGGTGCCATCCACAGTTTCTGCCTTGTAGCCTTTTTGTGAAAACAGGAACTCCGGTGCAAAAGAGAACGGATAGGCAATAGGCACTTCAAAGGTTAAGCCCACATGTGCGCCAGCAATGCTGCTTGTGCTAAAGTCTGAGTTGTAAGCGTCTACAGTGTTTGTGATGTTAAGACCACCTGCGATGCCTATTTTAGGCCTCGACCAATCGTCAACATAGCGTACGCGTTGATGTTGTGGAGGTAAGCGCCGTACAACACGGCGGGGATAACGGCGTGGGCCATCCTGGGCGTTTGCAGCGCCGGCAAGAGTAAACAGGCCTATCGCTAATAAAAGTAATTTTTTCATTGCGTTTATTTGTTTTTTGATGGTAGACAGATCTTCGGCAAATACAATCTGCTATACTGCCCGTTTTATTTTATACTCTATAGAGTGATTTAGATGGTTAAGGTTTATTCGTTAACAGGCTAAATTATTCACCACCAAAAAAAACAAATAAGCCGAATAATGATTTAAGCTACATTTACACTTAATGAAGACCTTTCGACTTATCTTTCCGGCCTTGTTGTTGCTGATTGTGGTTTCAGCAGAAAGTGCTTTTGCACAAAGCAGTTTTATCGATTCCATCAGTAAACAAAATCACTGGGTGGATTCAGTTTACAATAAACTGAATCGCCGGCAAAGGATAGGACAGCTCTTTTTTGTAAGAGCCCACACCAACCGCGGGCAAGCCTACTCTGACTCAGTAGGTAAAGTAATTCAGCATGAACACGTTGGCGGCCTTGTTTTTTTCCAGGGTGGGCCGGGCCGGCAGGCAAACCTGGTCAATCAGTACCAGAAACTTTCGCGCATACCGCTGATGATTGCAATGGATGGGGAATGGGGCCTGGGTATGCGGTTGGATTCAACAATTTCTTATCCTTACCAAATGACCCTTGGCGCCATACAGGACAACAATCTCATTTTTAAAATGGGGCAGATGGTTGCGCAAGATTTTAAACGCTTGGGTGTACAGATTAACTTTGGGCCGGTATTAGACGTTAACAACAACCCTAACAATCCGGTTATCAATTACCGGTCATTTGGCGATAATAAATATAACGTAGCACGTAAAGGCATAGCTTACTTTAGAGGGATGCAAAGTGGTGGTCTTATTGCTGTTGCAAAGCACTTTCCAGGTCATGGGGATACGAATGTGGATTCTCATCTAGATTTGCCACAACTACCATTTACCCGTGAGCGGCTGGATTCCCTTGAAGAGTATCCGTTTAAAGAGGCCATTAACGCCGGTATTAGCGGTGTAATGATTGCTCACATGAATATTCCTGCGCTTGATAGTACTAAGAATTTACCGTCTACACTATCACGCCCTATCGTAACTACATTGCTAAAGGATTCGCTGATGTTTAAGGGCATAGTAGCCTCTGACGCTATGGAGATGAAAGGTGTTACTAAGTTTTTCCCAAATGGCCAAGCAGATTTACGTGCATTTTTGGCAGGTGTGGACTTGTTGGAATTATCTGAAAACTCCAAGAACGCTGAAAAACTGATACGTAAAGCAGTACGGCACGGAGAAATATCTAAGGAGGAATTTGAAGCTAAAGTAAAAAAGATATTAGCAGCTAAATATTGGGCAGGGCTTAGTCGTTTCACTCCCATTGCACCACAAAATTTATCTGCAGATCTTAACAGGCCGGAGGCTTACCGATTGGTACAGCAATTAAGTGACGCTGCAGTAACGCTAATAAAAGGCGATAGCCGCTTGCTTAAACAGGATACCACCAACCGAACCGCTATCGTGAGCATCGGTGTAACCGACAGGACTGTGTTTCAGAAAGAGCTTGCAGCACATTATCCAAATAGTACCCTGTTTTTAGTAGGTAAAAACACACCTGTGCCTCAGCTTAATCAAATACTTGCATCTCTAAAGCAATATGATCAGATATTTATTGGCGTGCATGATACCAGATTACGCCCCCAGAGCAAACTGGATTATAGCAGCGATGTTAAATTGCTGATTGCAGACCTCGCGGCTAAACCCAACTCTGTAATCAGCGTTTTTGCAAATGCTTATACCATCGCGGGACTGCCTGGCATAGAAAAAGCCGGAGCGGTACTTGCCTGTTACCAGAAAGAAGACCCGCTGCAACGCGCCGCCGTTAAAGTTATTACTGGTCAAATTAAGCCAATAGGCCGCCTGCCGGTAAGCGTAAATATGTTCTTTACTACCGGGACAGGAGCAAGCTTATAAGCTGCTGTTAGAAAATTGCTTCTGCAATACGCTTTGTAGGGCCAGGGTTGCCCATAGTGTAAAAGTGTAATACAGGTGCGCCAAACTTAACCAGCTCTTTGCATTGATCGATCATCCACTCAATTCCTATGTCTTTTACATCCTTCTCTAACTTTGCTTCTTGTATGGCATCGCTCAGATCCTCGGGAATGTCAATATGGAACGTTTTTGACAAGGTAACCAATTGCTTGGATGAGGTGATTGGCTTTAATCCCGGAATGATAGGTACGGTTATGCCATTATCACGACAACCGTTTACAAAATCAAAATAACGCTGGTTATCAAAAAACATCTGGGTAACAATAAAATTGGCACCCATGTCTACCTTTTGCTTAAGATATTTAAAATCTGTTTTAAGGTTCGGCGCTTCAAAGTGTTTTTCGGGATAGCCAGCCACGCCGATGCAGAAATTGCTCTTCATAATACCTTCGTGGTGCTCATGAAGATAAACGCCATTATTCATATTTACCACCTGCTGCAACAGATCTGTAGCATAACAATGACCATTTGGTGTCGGCACAAAAGAGGCATCTCCTTTTCGCGCGTCGCCACGTAATACCAAAACATTTTCAATGCCCAGGAACTGGAGATCAATAAGGCCGTTCTCTGTTTCATCCTTCGTAAAACCGCCGCAAAGCAGGTGCGGTACAGTATCCACCTTATACTTGTTCATGATAGCCGCGCAGATTGCTATTGTACCAGGCCGTTTACGGTAGGCAAGCTTTTCTAGCAAACCATTGTCGTGCTGTTTGTAGATGTAGTCCTCACGCAACGATGTAACATCAATAAACGGTGGATTAAACTCCATCAAAGGATCAATGGCGTTGTAAATACCCTGTATGCTTTCGCCTTTTAAAGGCGGTATTAGTTCAAACGAGAATAAGGTTTTGCCGTTCGCGTTGGCTATATGTTCAGTTATCTTCATTTAGTAATTTAAATTAGGCCCCAGCCATCTTTCTACTGTGTCTACAGACATGTTTTTGCGGTTTGCATAATCTTCTACCTGATCTTTACTGATCTTGCCCAAGCCGAAATATCTTGCCTGTGGGTGCGAAAAGTAAAAACCACTTACCGATGCCGCCGGCAACATTGCCAGGCTTTCGGTAAGGTGCATATGTGCATTGCTTTCTGCCTTTAATATCTCAAACAATGTAGTCTTCTCAGTATGGTCAGGGCATGCAGGATAACCTGGCGCCGGCCGTATTCCCTGGTATTTTTCATGGATCAGGTCATCGTTGCTAAGTTGTTCCTGCTTAGCGTAACCCCAATAGTCTTTCCGTACCAATTCGTGCATTTTCTCTGCGAAAGCCTCGGCTAACCGGTCGGCAAGTGCTTTCGCCATGATGCTGTTGTAGTCATCATGATCTGCTTCAAACTCAGCAACCAACTCATCACAACCTAAGCCGGTAGTTACTGCAAAACCGCCCCAATAATCCGGAACGCCACTCTCTTTAGGCGCGATAAAGTCTGACAAGGCATAATATGGTTCATTCTTTGCCTTTTCTGCCTGTTGGCGTAAAGTATGAACACGTGTTAGCAGTATTTTACGGCTGTCGTCAGTGTATACTTCTATATCGTCACCTACGCTGTTGGCCGGCCAGAAGCCTATAACACCACTCGCCCGTAAAAGCTTTTCATTCAATATTCGCTTAAGCAGCACCTGTGCATCGTCAAATAATTTTTTAGCTTCTACGCCTACGTATTTATCCTCGAAGATTTTTGGATAACTGCCCCGCAGTTCCCACGTGTGGAAGAAAGGAGTCCAGTCAATATAAGGCACTAGCTCTTCCAGCGGGTAGTCCTCTATCACCTTTGTTCCCGTGAAGGATGGTTTTGAAGCAACATCGCCGTCCAGGCTGATCTGGAACTTGGCGTTACGCGCTTCCTCTATGCTAATAAAGCGTTTGTCGTTCTTTTTATTTGCGTGTGCTTCCCGTGCTTTAGCATATTCATCTTTTATACCCTGGATGTATCCGTCGCGCTGGTCTTTGTTCATTAAGCTGCTGCAAACAGTAACGCTACGCGAGGCATCCAACACATGGATAGCGGGACCCGAATAATTAGGCGCAACCTTTACGGCAGCATGTATACGCGAAGTGGTGGCTCCGCCGATAATAAGAGGAATAGTGAACTTTTCACGCTCCATTTCTTTGGCAAAATGCACCATCTCATCAAGCGAAGGAGTAATTAAGCCACTCAGTCCAATGATGTCTACTTCCTGCTTTTTAGCTTCTTCAATAATGCGTTGTGCTGGTACCATAACGCCGAGATCTATTACCTCGAAGTTGTTACAGGCCAGTACAACGCCGACAATGTTTTTGCCAATGTCGTGCACATCGCCTTTAACCGTGGCCATAAGCACTTTCCCCGCGTTAGCGCGACTGCCGCTGCTATCTTCTCCGGCATCTATAACACGTTGCTTTTCCAGTTCAATGAAGGGTAACAGGTAAGCCACAGCTTTTTTCATCACACGTGCAGATTTTACTACCTGCGGGAGAAACATTTTGCCGGCCCCAAACAGATCGCCAACCACGTTCATGCCGTCCATTAAAGGACCTTCTATAACTTCCAGAGGTCGGGCAAATTTCTGGCGTGCTTCTTCCACATCGTCATCTAAATATTCAACAATGCCTTTGACCAGGGCGTGTGAAAGCCGCTCTTCTACAGGAGCTTTGCGCCATTCTTCATCGCGGACAATCTCTTTTCCCTTGGATTTTATAGTATCGGCAAATTCTACCAGTCGCTCGGTAGCATCGTCGCGGCGATTAAGCAGCACATCTTCTACCAACTCCAGCAAGTCTTTTGGAATTTGCTCGTAAACTTCCAGCATGCCGGCGTTAACGATACCCATATCCAGACCGGCGCGAATAGCGTGATAAAGAAATGCCGAGTGCATTGCCTCACGCACCACATTATTACCGCGGAACGAGAAAGATATATTACTTACACCACCGCTAACTTTGGCGTACGGCAGATTTTGTTTTATCCAGCGGGTAGCTTCTATAAAGTCAACCGCATAATTGTTGTGCTCTTCAAGGCCGGTTGCAACAGTAAGGATGTTGGGATCGAATATAATGTCCTGCGGCGGAAAGCCGACCTCGTCAACCAGTATCCGGTAGCTGCGTTCGCAGATCTCCTTACGGCGCTCGAGTGTATCTGCCTGGCCTCTTTCGTCAAAAGCCATTACCACTGTAGCCGCACCATAGCTTAGTATCTTTCGTGCGTATTCTTTAAATTTATCTTCACCTTCTTTTAGGGAAATAGAGTTTACAATACCCTTTCCTTGTAAGCACTTCAACCCAGCTTCAATCACAGTCCACTTGCTGGAGTCGATCATGATGGGCAGTTTGGCAATATCCGGCTCGCTTGCAACAAGGTTAAGGAACTTAACCATTACTGCTTCCGAATCGATCATGCCCTCGTCCATGTTGATGTCGATCACCTGCGCGCCGCCTTCTACCTGTTGTAAGGCTACGGAGAGGGCTGCTTCGTAATCTTCAGCAAGGATAAGCTTAGAGAATTTTGGTGAGCCGGTTATGTTGGTTCGCTCGCCAATATTCACGAAGTTGGTTTCCGGTGTAAGTGTTACCGCTTCCAGGCCGCTCAGGCGCAGATAAGGCTCAATTTGCGGTTTTTTGCGCGGTGGATATTTAGCGGCTTTCTCGGCAATACAGCGAATATGGTCTGGGGTAGTACCGCAGCATCCGCCGACAATGTTAACTAAACCGGCCTCCATAAAGTCATCTACCTGGTGCGCTGTTTCATGAGGGGTTTCATCATAAGCGCCAAATTCATTAGGCAAACCGGCATTAGGATAAGCAGATATGTACACACCTGCTTTAGCTGAAAGTTCTTCCAGGTGCGGGCGCATTTCCTTGGCACCTAAGGCGCAGTTTAACCCTACAGATAACAGGTTTGCGTGACTAACCGAATTCCAGAATGCTTCTACTGTTTGCCCTGATAGGGTGCGGCCTGAGGCATCGGTAATGGTACCCGAGATCATTACACCACCGGTAGGCCTGAAGGCGGCCATGTCTTTGCCTGCGGCTTTGCACTCGTGCTTGTAACGGTCAATGGCAAACAGTGCAGCCTTAGCGTTTAGTGTATCAAATATGGTTTCTACCAGCAATACGTCCGAGCCGCCGTCTACTAACCCGCGTACCTGCTCATAGTAAGCTTCTGCAAGGTCGTCAAAGGTAACGGCCCGATAGCCGGGGTCATTTACATCGGGTGATAAAGAGGCCGTACGGTTGGTAGGCCCAACAGCACCCGCTACAAAACGCGGTTTTGACGGGTCTTTTTGTGTGTACTCATCTGCCGCTTCTTTTGCTAAGCGGGCACCTTCGTAACTTAACTCGTAAGCCAGTTCCTCCATGTGGTAATCAGCCAGGGAGATGCGCTGGGTGCTAAAGGTGTTAGTCTCTATAATGTCCGCACCTGCGGCTAAATATTCGCAGTGGATGGCTTTAATAACATCAGGGCGCGTAAGGTTAAGCAGGTCATTGTTCCCCTTCAGGTCGCTTGCATGATCGCGGAAGCGCTCACCGCGGAAATCATCCTCAGTAAGCTCGTAGCGCTGTATCATGGTGCCCATAGCGCCATCAATCACCAATATCCTTTTCTCCAGTTCTTTTCTAATATCCATTGTATCAGTGAGCAGTTGACAGTTAACAGTATGCAGATACGCATGTTGCATTGGCAATTACTGCTTCTGCAAACCCGAAACTACATATACGGCTTATATCGAAAAGTCAGGTGTACGGTATTGACTTTCGCTTATCTTTCCCGGCCATTGTTGTTTGGGCCAAGTAGAATGTAGCACCTTGTAAGCACAGGTTGCTAAGACATCGCAGGGTCTAATCCCTCCGCCTTTCTCCATAAGCACTACAAATATGAAAATTAATGTTGTATTGTACAAGGCCGCGCCTGCCGCTATGAAGGAAGTTGCCTTAGGATAATTTACCCTTCAAAACTGCAAAAGTGTTCAGCTTTTTTTGTGCCGGTCCATTAAACACCCGTTTTTGAACACCTGCTTAAAACCTGTAAAAAATGCTTAAATGAACACCCCATAGCAGTTTTTCATGAAATATACGATGTGCGTTCTTTAAAAACCACACTGTTTTGCAACGCTATTTTCAGTTTTATTTGCAAGTAATAAGGTAAATTACAGGTTAAAATGTCGAATAAAAAAGGCTGCCTTTTTGAGGAGCAGCCTTTGTAAATAGCGTTAATAAAATGTTACCTGCGGTTGCCGCCGCCAAATATGCGCAGCATGAACAGGAACAGGTTTACAAAGTCAAGGTAAAGGGTTATTGCACCCATAATGGCCATCTTTTTAGCGTCGTTGCCGGCGTAGCCTATTTCGGCACCAAGGCGCTTAAGTTTTTGAACATCATAAGCAGTAAGGCCTACAAACACTGCAACACCTATGTAGCTAATGATCACGCTTAAGCTGTCGCTGTGCATGAAAAAGTTAAGTACACTGGCTACAATGATGCCTACAAGCAGCATCATCATAATAGAACCGAATTTAGTAAGGTCCTGATGGGTAATATACCCGCCTATCGCCATGACGCCGAACACCACTGACGACGTGATGAACACGCTGGAAATAGTACCGATAGAGTACCTGTAAAATATGTAGCTAAGGCTGATGCCCATTACTGCCGAAAATGCAATGAACAGCACGATTAGCGAAGTAAAGCTCATTTTATGAAAGCGTGAGCCTGCAACGATAATAAATATAAGCGGGGCAAACATAACGGCTATGCCTAGCAGGTTGCTCTGGCCGGTAACGTTGTTCCTCAACATCGAGCTCAGGTCGGGGTTGAAGGCGAAGATGTAAGAACATACCGATGATATGCCCAGCGCCACAAACATCCACATAAATACATTTGCAATGAACTTACGCGACGCCTCGGCATCCTCTATATGACTTACGCTATCGTAAACGTAATTTGTTGTTTTGGTTTCCATTTTTTTATTGAAATGTTATTTGAGTTTAAAACGTGATAATCGCTGTAAATGTTGTAATACTTTTTAAAGCTTGCAAGCGGATGATCAATTAATTGAGGCGTTTTTGGAGCTGTTCCTCTACCTGTTTAAATACTTGCAGCGGTTTTAGTGTGCGCCAGCTGAGGTCGTCGAGCCTGCCGCCAAAGTTAATGTAGTAGTCAACATTGCTGTGCCTGAACTCGTCCCGCACATGTTCCCTAAAGTTTATGCCTGCTATCCATCCATCCTCAACATCTTGGAACCATTCTTCATAATAACTATCGTCAGAGTAATGGTAGTTCAATACGTTCTCGCCTATCAGCACAAACTTATTCACCCCTTCATCCATCATCAGCTCCAGTATTTCACGTTTGAGCATCATAATGTCGTTGTTAATGGCATCGTTCCATTCGCCTATCATTTCTATAATGCTGTACCCGCGGTCATAGTCTACGTACAACACCTTTATATATAATGTATTGGAGCCGAATGAATCCCACTGCGGGTGCAACAGGTAGTTAT
Organism: Mucilaginibacter sp. 320_HR; assembly: GCF_059691875.1. Taxonomy (NCBI): domain Bacteria; kingdom Pseudomonadati; phylum Bacteroidota; class Sphingobacteriia; order Sphingobacteriales; family Sphingobacteriaceae; genus Mucilaginibacter; species Mucilaginibacter sp. 320_HR. The sequence goes on along the minus strand of NZ_JCAWAI010000003.1, from coordinate 277,878 downwards.
ATATCTGCTTATCGTACTCAAACTCGTTATACTGTGTGGCGTAAAAGGGCGAATGCTCGTCCTCCGATGCTATGTAATCATCGCGCCATTTATAATATGGTTCTATCTCGTGCATTTACCCTAAGCCCCCTCCAAACCTCCCCCTGAAGGGAGAGGCTTTAAGTTTTTTAATCATTTATTGAATTTGCATATCTGCGAACTACTTTGCAGCTTCTACAGCTTTACGTACACTGCCGTGTTCTTTTAACAGCCTGGCGGCGGTTTGCTCGTCTAAACCAGTCTCGTTCATCACCATCCGGGTCCCCCTGTCTACCAGCTTATTATTGCTTAACTGCATATCTACCATTTTATTACCCTTTACACGGCCCAATTGTATCATTACGCTTGTACTCAGCATATTCAGCACCAGCTTTTGCGCAGTACCAGCCTTCATGCGGGTGCTTCCGGTAACAAATTCAGGCCCGGTAACTACTTCTACCGGATACTGTGCCACGCCTGCTACAGGGCTGCCGCTGTTACAAACAATGCAGCCGGTTGCAATCCCCTTTTCGTTAGCGGTTTCAAGTCCGCCTATCACATACGGGGTAGTGCCCGATGCCGCTATGCCCACTACCACATCGCCTTGGTTTATATCAAAAGCCTGCAGGTCGCGCCAGGCTTGCTCTGTATCGTCTTCGGCAAATTCTACTGCCTTGCGTATTGCTGTATCTCCCCCTGCTATTATACCTACCACCCAATCAAAAGGAACGCCGAAGGTTGGCGGGCATTCTGAAGCATCAACCACACCCAGCCTTCCGCTGGTGCCCGCGCCAATGTAAAACAACCTGCCGCCGGCACGCATTTTCTCAGTAACAACAGCAGCAAGTGCTTCTATCTGCGGCATCGCCTTTTCTACTGCAAGCGGAACCGTTTTGTCCTCGTTGTTAATGCTGCGCAGCAGTTCGCCCAGGGGCATATGCTCCAGCCCGGTGTAATTAGAATCCTTTTCCGTAGTGCGTTCCATTAGCAGGTATTTTTAGCAAAATTGAACAAAATTACACAAAGCAACGAAGATGATATAAATTATAGGTGCTGAAGCGTAATGATTAAATTTGTCGTAGATACATCTGATGAAACACACGGCAGCGGTAATATTCCGCACACTTATTTTACTGCTTATTGGCATTGGCCTTGGTATTTTTATTACCGACAAACGGTCGGGCCGCCGCTTTTTTACCACCTCGTCCGGAGAAGATAAAATATCAAAGGTACTTGGCCTGGTAAACAGCAGTTATGTAGATAGTGTGAATACCGACAGCATTGAGGGCGTTACCGTAAACGATATGCTGCAAAGCCTCGATCCGCATTCGGTTTACCTGCCTGCGCAACAGGCACGTAACATAAGCGAACGCCTGCAAGGAGGGTTTGATGGGGTAGGGCTTGAATATCAGTTATTGCGCGACACCCTGGTGGTTACTATGGTTTACCCTAATGGGCCGGCAGCACGCGCGGGGGTACAAACAGGTGGCAAAGTGCTGGAGGTAGACGGAAAGCCATTCTCTGGTACCGGGCTTACACTTGCACGGGTAAGTAAAAATTTCAGGGGAGAGAAAGACTCAAAAGTAAAGCTCACGGTGCTTACACCAGAGGGGCAGTATAAGGATTTTATAATTAAGCGCGGGCACGTTACACTAAGCAGCCTGGATGCGGCGTATGTAACGGGCAATACGGGGTATATAAAAATAAGTAAGTTTGCATCAACTACGGATGCTGATTTTAGGTTGGCGCTGGCACGGTTAAAGGTAGAGGGTATGCAAAAACTGGTGATAGACCTGCGTGGAAACGGTGGCGGGTACTTGAACACTGCTACTGCGTTAGCTGATGAGTTTTTACCTAAGGATAAGCTTATTGTTTATACCATGGGCGCGCATGAACCACGCACGGACTATACTGCTACCGACTCGGGTGTTTATGAGGAGGGTAAGCTGACTGTTATAATTGACGAATATTCTGCATCGGCAAGTGAGATATTGGCGGGTGCCCTGCAGGATCTTGACCGCGCTACAATTGTTGGCCGCAGATCGTTTGGCAAAGGACTGGTGCAGCAGCAATTCCCTTTCGGCGATGGTACTGCAGTTAACCTTACCGTGGCGCGGTACTATACACCGTCGGGCCGGTCCATTCAAAAATCTTATAAACATGGGGCGCAAAGCTACCGTAATGAACTGGCCGAGCGGGTGCGTAAAGGCGAGCTACTGTCTGAAGAAAGCAACTTAACGGATAGCGCTTTTGTTGGCGCTGCAACTTACCATACTACAAAGGGGCGAAAGGTGCTGAGCGCAGGCGGCATAATGCCAGACGTTTTTGTACCTGACGATACCACACGCGAAAGCCGGCTGGTAGGCGCACTGTTGGTTAACCAGCTATTTAGCGCTTATGTAATTGATGCCATGCAGCCTTTGCTTAAAAAGTACCCTACTGCAGATAGCTTTATAAAAGACTACCAGGTGAACAGTGCTACGCTATCGCACTTTTTATCGTATGCGGAAAAAGCGTCTAAGGAGGTTAAAGCCAAAGATGTTGGCGCCGATGCTCCGGCTATTGCCACATTGCTTAAGGCAAATGCCGCCCGTTTTAAATGGGGCATTAATGCTTACTACCGGGTGGTTAACGAGAACGATGAAACGTTTAAAAAGGCTATCACAATTTAGACCACACGGTACGAAATAAGAAAGCCGGGTTCGTTTCGAGCCCGGCTTTCTTATTATTGCGCATTTGGTGCGTTAGATACTTCTTTCGCCTTTAAGTTTTGAAGCGATCATTAAAGCTTTGTAAGCGTTAACTACGCCGCCTGTTTTAGATAAAGTAGTAAAATCAACCTTTTCTTTGGTGCCTGGTTTAAGCACCATGGTGCCATTAAGCGGAGAGGCCGATTCCAGTATCACTTGCTTAAGCTGTTTGGCAGTTAGCGTTGGATAGTACTCCAATACCAAAGCAGCAACACCTACGGTAATTGGCGAAGCAAAGCTGGTGCCATCGGCAGTGTTAAATTCGGCATCCTTATCAATTGAGGTTACTTTTACGCCCGGTGCAAACACATCTACGTTCTTTTTGCCATAGTTGCTGAAAGAGCCTGCAAGGTTCTCGTCCAGCTTTGCGGCTGATGCACCCACGCTGATCACGTTATCCGCATCTGTACCAGAGCCATCTGCAAAAATATCATTCGGGAACTCCGGCTTGGCATCCACATCCTGGTTATCGTTACCGGATGCCTGTACCAGTAACACGTCTTTAGATGCCGCGTATTTAAATGCCGCATCCACCCACTCTTTGTGGGGAGATAGCTTTTTACCAAAGCTCATGTTGATCACTCGCGCGCCATTATCTACCGCGTAGCGTATAGCATTAGCAATATCCTTATCGTACTCGTCGCCGTTAGGGACTGCTTTAATAGCCATTATCCTAACATTATCCGCCACGCCATTGATGCCGTAATTGTTATTACGTGCAGCGCCAATCAGGCCGGCAACGCCTGTACCGTGCGATGCATCTTCAAACTTTAGGATGTTGTTACCGTAAGGTTTACCATCCTGTACATTAGGGTCGTCGCCTACTATGCGTTTACGCGCATCCAGGTCTGGGTTAACGTCATTGTTCAATTTTGCGAGGTATTCGCTCAGATCATTAATTACCTTGGCATTGTCGGCAGCACCGCCTTCCTGTTCAAAAACGGACTGCCAAACATAAACGCTTCGGCTAATGGTATCGTTACTGCTTTTTATTTTAGCCAGATCTTTAACGGTGAAAGTGCCGTCTGTTTTAAGGTTAAGCGCGCGTTTAATGTAGCCACTGGTTGCCATCAGCGCGTTCATAGCAGGCTGCAGGTCGTTTAGCTCCTTGGTAGATTTGCTTACCGTTTCATCATACTGTAGTTTCACTTTTTCCCAGTAAGCAAATTCTTTTTCGCTGCCTGCAGGTGCTGTAGTTACATTAAGGTATTTACCTTTTAAACGGTTGTACTCGCGTACTTCTTCGGTGGTTTCGGTAAAGTCGCACTTGCCACCCGGTCCACCTAGAAAGTCCCAGCCATGTACGTCATCTATATAGCCGTTCTTGTCATCGTCGATGCCGTTGCCGGGTATCTCTTTGGTATTTATCCAGAGAACAGGTTTAATATCTGTCTGAGCGGTGTCAATGCCGCTGTCAATAGTGGCAATAACCACTGACTTGCTCTTTTTGCCAGCGACCAATTGGTAGGCTTGTTTAAGGCTGATGCCAACATAGCCGTCGGTCTTCAGGTCCATGGTATGCCAGCTTTTCGGCAGTTCGGCCGTGGCAGGTGCTTTTTGTGCAATACTGTCGAAGCTCAGGAAAGTAGCGCCGACTATTGCGGCGGCAAGTACAAACTTATTGGGTATAAACATATTTGTTTCTTAGTAATTTTATTAAAGGTCGAATTTTATTCCTTGTGCTAAAGGCAACGTTTTAGAATAGTTTATAGTATTGGTTTGGCGCCTCATGTACACTTTCCAGGCATCAGAACCAGACTCCCGGCCGCCGCCGGTTTCTTTTTCCCCACCGAACGCGCCGCCAATCTCCGCGCCGGATGTACCGATGTTTACGTTGGCTATGCCGCAATCAGAACCCGCCGCCGACAGAAAAGTTTCGGCCTCGCGCAGGTTAGTGGTCATGATGGCTGATGATAGTCCCTGCGGAACACTGTTCTGCAATTTGATAGCCTCATCAAGATCGGTGTACCTGATAAGGTAAAGAATAGGGGCAAAGGTTTCGTGCTGCACAATAGGGTAGTGGTTCTCCACCTCGGCTATACAAGGCTTAACGTAACACCCGGAGGCATAGGCCTCACCCTCCAGCTTGCCCCCTTCTACCACAAATTTACCACCTTGTGCTTTGCATTTTTCAATTGAGTCGAGGTAAAGGGCAACGGCTTCCTGGTCTATCAATGGCCCCAAATGGTTGTTCTCATCCAGCGGGTTGCCTATTTTAATTTGCCCGTAAGCATTAACAAGTTTCTGCTTAAAGGTTTCGTAAACGCTTTCGTGAATAATGAGCCTGCGCGTGCTGGTACAGCGCTGCCCGGCTGTGCCCACAGCGCCAAATACAGCGCCAATTAAAGACATGTCCAGATCAGCATGCTGACTGATGATAATGGCATTGTTACCGCCAAGCTCCAGCAGGCTTCTGCCTAAGCGGGCAGCCACGGCAGCCGCCACAGCTTTACCCATACGGGTAGAACCGGTTGCCGATACCAGCGGGATGCGCGTGTCGTTAGACATTAGCTCCCCTATGTTTCGGTCGCCAATAACCAGGCAGCTTACGCCTTCTTCTATATCATTAGCTTTAAAAACCTGCTGCGCAATGTGCTGGCAGGCAATAGCCGTTAACGGTGTTTTTTCGCTTGGCTTCCAAATGCATACGTCACCGCATACCCAGGCAAGTGCTGCATTCCAGCTCCATACCGCTACCGGGAAGTTAAACGCGGAGATGATCCCCACACTGCCCAGTGGGTGGTACTGCTCGTACATGCGGTGCTCTGGCCGCTCGCTTTGCATGGTAAGCCCGTAAAGCTGGCGGCTCAGGCCAACGGCAAAGTCGCAGATGTCTATCATCTCCTGCACCTCACCGTAGCCTTCCTGTAGGCTCTTGCCCATCTCGTATGACACCAGTGCGCCGAGTTCTTTTTTGTTGGCGCGCAATTGTTCGCCTATCTGCCTTACAATTTCTCCACGCTTAGGCGCAGGTACGGTTCGCCAGGTTTTAAAAGCGTTTGCTGCGGTTTCTACAACGGCGTTGTACTCCTCTGCGGTAGTATATTTTACCGAGGCGATTTTTTTACCATCCACAGGAGAGAATACATCTTTAATCTCTGCGTCGTCACTGCTGCCCCAGGTGCTGCCTGTACTAAAGGCGTGGTTAGTGTCGTTAATATGTAAATGATGAAGGATATCAGCTATTAAAAGGCTCATAATTTGTACTTTTGTCAAAGGTAAAAATCTTTAAGGCAATTAATACCCCTCACCGCCGTCCGCTCCAAATGCTTCCTATTTATTATCAGGCACTTGTATAAAGGGGTGTTAACAATGTGTGTATGTTGAAAACTTAATTGCTTCAAAGCGTCTTATTATTGTAATTTGAACTCAGTAGAGCCTTGCGGATCGCAACCTGTCCGAAGGAACATGTGTTCTTCAAATAAACTTGAATGGAAGAAGATTTTGAATTTGGTTTTACTGAGGACCCAAAATTCTCTGTAGAACGGTACGAGGAGATGATCCGAAATCACGACCAGTACTTTTTTGATGCGCAGGCTTTTGAAAATATTATAGATTACTACATCGAGAAGAATGATCCGGCTAAGGCCCTGCAGGTTACCGAGTACGCCCGCAACCAGCACCCTTTCGCAGCTATCTTCCTGATAAAGCAGGCCCAACTGCTGGTAGTGAGCAACAAGCCCAACGAGGCATTCGCCGCGCTTGATAAAGCGGCTATGCTGGAAGCCAGCGATGCCGACATTTATATTATCCGCGGGAACCTTTACGAAAGCATGGAGCGCAACACCGAAGCGCTCGAGAACTATGAAAAAGCCCTGGAGCTTGCCGAAGAGACCGACGAAATACTGCTGCATATAGCCTACGTTTACCAAAACATGGGCGATTATGATACTGCCATAACCTACCTTAAGCTTTGCCTTAAGCAGAATATGGAGAACCAGGATGCCTTGTACGAACTGGCCTTTTGCTATGACGTGTTGGATAACCAGCAGGAGAGCGTGCAGTTCTATATGCAGTATATAGATAACGAGCCATACAGTTATGCTGCCTGGTATAACCTGGGCAATGCTTACACCAAGCTAAGCTTGTTCGAAAAGGCAATAGATGCGTACGACTATGCTATTTTAATCAAGGATAACTTTGCATCAGCCTACTTCAATAAGGGTAACGCGCTGGTTAACCTTGAAAAATATGCCGAAGCTATAGAGGTTTACCGTCAGACATTCGAGTATGAGCAGCCCAATGCAGATACGTATTGCGCTATCGGCGAATGCTACGAGAAGCTGGAGCAAATGGATGATGCGCGGTCGTTCTATAAAAAATCGGTTAAGATGGACCCTAAGCTTGCAGATGCCTGGTTTGGGATAGGGGTAACGCTTGATTTCGAGGAGCGATATTTTGAGGCGTTGCATTTTTACAAAAAGGCCCTCGACCTGGATATAGCCAATGCGGATTTCTGGTTTGCCATTGCTGATGCCGAGTACAAATTGGGCCATATTACCGAAGCAGAACATGCTTACGAAAAGGTGGTGGAATTAAACCCGCTGGATGTGGATGCCTGGCTGGATTATTCGTCCATTTTATATGAGCAGCAAAATCTCTCGGGTGCTATAGAGGTGATCGCGTCGGCTATTAAAAATAACCCGGAAGCAGCAGAACTATACTACCGTATGGTAGCCTACCTTTTCGCTAAAGGGGAATATAGCGAAGCACTCAACCAACTGGAGATAGCCTTAACAACTGACCCTGAAAAGCATTACATCCTGTTCGACTACCTGCCTCAATTACAGGAAAACAAGGTTATTATCGACATTATTAACAGGTATACGCGTTAATTTACGTAATAGCTAAATAAACAAAAATGTGCAAGTGAACTTATCACTTGCACATTTTTTGTTTTAAAGCACTTGATAAGTATACAAGTGCTGATAAACATCATTTGCACATCTGCATATCATTAGCGACCTTTACAGCGTTAAAACTTTTAGTTATAAGCTATAACTTGCTTGCTCATGAACTACCACATAAACGATCTTCCTGAACGTACTGCCAAACCCCGCAATGCTGGCCTCACCATGGTTATGGATAAGGGCCTGAGTACACGTCAGGCAGAAGATTTTATTGAGGTAGGTGCACCCTTTACAGACCTTGTAAAGCTGGGATGGGCAACATCTTACGTTAGTGCAAACCTGGATGCAAAGCTTAAGCTTTACAAAGAAGCAGGATTGCCGGTGTATTTTGGTGGGACATTATTTGAAGCGATGATTGTGCGTGGCCAATTTGACGATTATTGTAGGATATTAGACAAGTATCAGATGGAATACGCCGAAGTTTCCGACGGTTCTATCACCATTGAGCACGACGAGAAATGTGAGTACATCCAAAAGTTGAGCAAGCTGGTTACAGTTATATCTGAAGTTGGCTCTAAGGACGTGCAAAAGATTTTTGCACCCTACAAGTGGATTAAGCTGATGAATGCTGAAATTGAGGCTGGATCCTGGAAAGTTATAGCGGAAGCCCGTGAAAGCGGAAACGTAGGTATCTACCGTGATTCCGGAGAAGTACGCCAGGGGCTTGTTGATGAGATTCTAACCCAAATACCTGAAGAAAAAATTATTTGGGAGGCGCCGCAGAAAGCGCAGCAGGTGTGGTTCATAAAACTTATCGGCGCTAACGTAAGCCTGGGCAATATTGCACCGGCAGATATTATCCCCTTAGAAACCCTGCGCTTGGGAATTAGAAGCGATACTTTTGAGCACTTTTTGAAAGTTCAATAGTCCAAACATCCTCAATCCTCATGCGTTGCTTAAAAAAAAGCAGCCATGAGCGATCCAAAAAACAAAGCACCTGAACAGGATGCCAACGTTGGCAACACTGTTGAATCAAATCAGCAGGATGCTGTTACCAATACCGAAGAGAGCAATAAAGTTGTAAATCAGGATAATGTTATTGCTGATACGGAGGCTATAGAAACCACCCTTAGCGACTCCGAACCCTCACCAGCTCTAAATGCCGATAACGCCATCACTAATAATGATGATGCAGGCAATCCGGGTGTGGTTAACTAATTCACTTACTGTGCAAGAATAGCCATGGCATCAATCCGGGCTCTGCAAATGCGTTAACCCAGCTGTTATGATCTGCATCAGGGTAGGAGGTGAACTTCGGATCCCCGCCGGCTTCTTTGATAGCAGCAACCATCACAACTGAGTGGTCGTAAGGTACTACACTATCTTTTACGCCGTGAAATATCCAAAGCGGCACTTTTTTGGCGTAACGTTTAGCGTTATTGGTGTTGTCGCCCCCGCATATGGCAAAAGCTGCGGCAAACACGTTTGGCTTACGGCGCAGTATCTCGAAAGTACCCATGCCTCCCATAGATAAACCGCCTATATATACCTGCTTGTTGTTTACATACGGCTTCTCTAACATCTTCTCTACCAAGCCTATGAGTGCAGCCATTGCCCTGGTAGGTTCGCCACCTTCACGAAAATGGAACTGTCTTTTACCGGTGCTGTTAGTATCTATTAGTACGTTACTCCAGTAACTATCCTTCGGGCACTGCGGATAAATTATAATGGCCGGAAACTTCTGCCTTACAGTATCATTAAGGAATAACTCAGGGCCATAAGCCAGTTGGGCATTGTTGTCGTTACCGCGTTCGCCTGCCCCATGCAAGACAAACACTAACGGGTACTTTTTGCGCGGATCAAGTCCTTTTGGGAACAGGATGCGATAGGGCAGTGTGTCTTTTTTGTTAATGAAGGATCCCCTGTCAAAAGCGGAGTTTACCTGAGCCTTAACACCGTTCGAGAGTGTTAAAAATAGTACGCCAAGGAAAGTTATTGTTAGTAATCTTTTCACGGTCATGTTGATGAATGTAGGTATACAATGGTGTAATTGCTATAACGCAAGAAGAGTTCAAATCGTTCGCGGTGCCTAAAGTTTTTTCCAAGTTGGCGAACCGGCTGTGATCCAAAACCATCAAAAACCACACAAAAGTTTATGCCCGGGGAGTAGATAAGGCATGGACTTAAAACAAAAAGGCCGATCTAGTAAATGCTGAACCGGCCCTTTTTAAAAACGCGTATTAACGCTTATTTTTTGCTGATATACGGACTTTGAAAGTTGAGCTTTCTCAAGCCTTGCTGGATCTCCGGAGAGCTCATGAAAAGTTTCCATAACAAGCCGCTGCGATAGTTCTCAATCATTACTACTATTGGCCCCTGGTCAATAGCAAGGTATGAATTTGCATACCAGTTTTTGCTTTCACTAAAGGCATCAGTAAAGCCGTATTCGCCCCATATTTTATCGCCCAGGTCATAGTAGAAGTGGCGAAGCGCCTTCATAGACTGGTTGGGCGTATAAGGGAATGCGGATAAAGCCGCCGTAGGTGTAATCACGCCCAGGTCGTTAGTTGGCGAGTGGGCGTTGTAGCCTTCGTAATTATCACTTGCTGTTAGGCCCCAGCAGTTTTCGCCATACCCTTTAAATTTCTTAGGATTATCTACACAGTAGTCGTAGTTTATCAGCGTGTGGTTTTGATTTTGCTCCCAGTAGTCGGCATATTGATCTTTTAAGCCGGTTGGGTCCAGCGCCATAAAGGTGTATTGTGAAAAGAATAGCGGGCCGCCATAATCAAAGCCTAACGGTAGTTTATGGCCGTAAAAAGTTCTGCCGTTCTTGAAGAAGTCGCTTTGGGCCCAGCCACGTTCATATATCTCGGCCTTTACCGGATAACGCTGCGCCGACTCGGCCATTATATAGGTGATCATGCACTCGTTAAAACCACGGATAGGGAAGTTCATGGCCCAGCCATTGTTTGGGCTCCAGTGCCAGTACAGGTTGTCGCGGCCGCCCTGAGTATACCAGTCCCACTCTATTTCACCCCACATCCAGCCAATTACATCGCGTATGCGGCGTTCGCTTGCAGTATTGGCAGTGAAGTATTGGCGTGCACAAAGCAGGCCCTCAAACAAGTAAGAGGTTTCTACCAGGTCGCCGCCATCATCCTTACGGCCAAAGCGAATGGTTTTGCCGGTTTCGCCATTAAGCCAGTGCGGGAATACGCCATGGTAAGCATCTGCTTTATACAGAAAGTTTACAATTTTCACCATCCTGTTAACAGCCTGCTCGTGGGTTATCCACTTACGGTGGTCTGCCGCAATAAGGGCCATAATGCCAAAGCCTGATCCGCCGGTGGTCACTACTTCGTTGCCATAGTCAAACGACGTGTTGCTGCGCTCACGAGCAAGGCCGCTTACCGGGTGGCCAAAATCCCAAAAATAGCGGAAGGTTTGGCGCTGAACAACGTCAAGAAGGGCGCTGTCATGTAAGTTTTTGATGATACCGACGGGCTTTATGCCATCAGCGCTTTTTGCCTGCTTTTGAGAGAAGCCCTGCAACGCTGTCATCAGTAGCAGCGCAAATACAAGTATCTTTTTCATTAAGTTAATCTGTTATAAATTGGGGCTGGTAAAGCCCAGCTTGCGCATACCGGTTTTAATTTCCGGGCTGCTCATAAATAAATTCCATATCAGGCCACTGCGGTAGTTCTCTATCATCACTATCTCCGGCCCCTGGTCAATTGCCAGGTATGAATCGGCAAACCATGGGTCAGTTAAATTAAACGCGTCCTTAAGCCCGTAATCGCCCCACATTTTATCGCCAAGCTTGTAATAGAAGAACTTAAGTGCAGCTAACGATTGTGTAGGGGTGTACGGCAATGAAGATATAGCCGCGGTAGGCGCAATTACCCCAACATCATTGGTTGGAGAACTTGCGGTATAGCCATTATCAATATCGCTAGCAGTTAATCCCCAGCAATTTGCACTATAGCCGTTCTTGTTAGCAGGATTTGCCACACAGTAGTTGTAGTTAATTAAGCTGTGTGCTTTGGTTTGCTCATCGTAGTTGGCGTAGGTGTCTGCCAACCCGGTGGGATTAATTCCTAAAAACGAATAATGCTCAAAGAACAGCGGCCCGCCTTGGGGTGGCCCCAGCGGCAGTTTTACACCATAAAAAGTATTGCCATTGCGCATGGCGCCATTTTGTGCCCAACCCTGATCGTAAACCTCTTTAGGTATGCTGTGTGTTGGTGATGAGGCAGCAAGCGCGTACGCTACAAGGCCTTCATTCCATCCGCTTATCTTCATGTTGATAGCCCATGCGTTGCTTGGGCTCCAATGCCAGTAAAGCACGTTTTGGTTACCCTGCCTAAACCAATCCCACTCTACCCCCTGCCAAATAGCATTGATGTCTGCACGTAATGCAGTCTCCTCCGCACCCGCGCCATTGAAGTACTGGCGCGCGGTAAGCAGACCTTCCATCAGGAAAGATGTTTCTATAAGGTCTGCGCCATTATCCAACGCGCTAAATGGCTGTACCGCGCCGGTTGCGCCATTAAGCCAGTGCGGGAAGGCGCCGTGGAATTTAGCGGCAGTGTTCTTAAGGAAACCTACAATCTTCTGCATGCGGGCCAAACCATCTGCCCGGCTGATATAATTGCGGTTTACGCCAACCACCAGCGCCATAATGCCGAAGCCTGATCCGCCTGTGGTAACAATGTCTCCGCTGGTATTGCGTTCGCGAGCAAGGCCGCTTACCGGATGCCCAAAATCATAAAAATATTTAAACGTTTGTTTCTGAACCAGGTCCAGCAGGGCATCGTCAGATATCAGCGGGAACTTATCAGTAGGGTCAACAGCGGTAGTAAGCGTTGCATTAACACCAGACTGAAGATACCCGCCTGCGACAGACTTAAGCGCTGTACTCACACTCAAGTTATATTTTTTGATATAACCAAGCGTTGGCGTAACCACAATTGTGCTGTCATTATTTTCATAGCTAAGGTTGTAGGTTGCAGTAGCACCATTGCGGTCTTTTAATGTAACCGCGCTATTAACTGTATTACGGTCCAGCGCTGCCAGAAAAGATATTTTGATAGAGGGCGTGCTGTTAATGTTGATGTATGTGAGTCCATTAACCACACCATTTACTTTTAGCGTGTTAAAACTAAAACTTGAAGGGGTAGGTATCGGAACAGGCGCAGGGCCTGGCGAACTGCTTTTACCGCAAGCCATAACAGTTATTATCAGGCAGGTGCCCGCAAATATTTTAAATGCGTTTAATCTAGTCATCTTCATCTTATTCCCCTTCTAAGTAAGCCATAAAAAAAGGCTGCCCGGGTTTACACCCGGGACAACCTTCCTCAATCAATGTTTATTTTCCGCGACCTTCGAGTTTAACGAGGGCGCTTATTTCGTCAATAGTTAAAGCCTTATTGTAAACTCTTACTTCGTCAAGCTGCCCTGTTAGGTAACTTGCCCATGGTTCTGCGCCATGCGATGACGTTTGGCTTGGGCTTGTCATAAACTGAACAGTTCCGAATACAAACTTGCCTACGTTCTTAAAAGCAAGCGGACCTGTAAGGCCGGCAAGAGTGCCCGACTTAAGTAATGAGCCATTAAGGTATACGCTAACAGTAGAGTTGGTTTGGTTATAAGTTACCGCCATGCTGTTCCATTTATCAAAAAGGTTAACAGCGTTGTTAATCTCAAGTGTGCGGTCATCAGTACCATTAAAAACGTGTATACGCAGTTTACCGGCGTCGTTAGTGCTTCCGTTCTCGATAAAAAACTCGAGGTTGCCCCAAAAGTTTGAGGTGTTGGCCAAAGAGAATAATCCGATGATGCCGTTAGAAGGAGCAGGCGTTTTAAACCATTCAGTTACAGTAAAACTGGTTAAGCCCGTTACAGATGCACCAGTGTTACCAAGCACATAACCATTGGTTGCGCCCTGTAATGCTGAGCCTTTTATACCAGCGCTGTAACTTATGCCGGTTGCAGTTCCGGTGGTATTTGACACACTATCTACGGCGTTACCGTTAAATGGATAGTAAGCCACAAGACTGCCCTTGGCAATTTCGCTGGTGTTGGTGTACCCGCCGATAGATAAGGGCGGAGCATATGTAGATGGGTCAAAATTCTTCTGACATGCAGATAGCCCTACTGCTAACGCAGATATAGCCATCAATTTGTATGTATTTATTTTCATGACGTTCTATAAGATTGATCAATAACCTGGATTTTGGGTTAATACACCTGCACTCAGGTCTATTTCTGACTGTGGGACAGGCCAAACTTCATTTTTGCCTGCTTTCCATCCTTTTGGACCGAACACTTCTGCTCCGCGTCCCTGGCGGATAACATCAAAGTAACGGTCAAATTCCATAGCAAGTTCTACACGGCGCTCTTTCCAGATTGCCTGACGTAAAGCTGCCTGGTCGGTAGTGGTTACCTTCGGCAAGATAGCGGCGTTACCCTGTCTTGCGCGTGCCCTTACCATTTCAAGCGAGGCCAGCGCCTGCGTAGTGTTACCCGTTTCGTTGGCAGCCTCTGCGTTCATCAGCAATACATCTGCGTAACGAATAACACGGATATTTTGCTGAACACCCTCATTATAGCCGCTCACCCACATGTTAAATGGCACGTACGACTTTTGATTGTACATAGGATTGTCGCCCGTTGCAGGTATAGCATCTCCCTCAGGCGTGGTTTCGCCACGGAATATGATAGTGGCATCGCGTCGAGGATCGCCCTGTTCAAAAGCATTGGCAAGGTCCTGTGTAGGCACATTAAAGCCCCAGCCGCCTCCGTTAGAACCTCTTACACCCTGTACTTGTGAGTATTGGGAGTTAGAAGCATCTGCATTGCCTGTTATCAGGTCACTTTGTATCTCAAATACCGATTCTGAATTGTTCTCGTTATTTGTGCGGAACAATTGCTCGTAGTTAGGGAACAATGAGTAACCCAGGGTCATTACCTGGTTGGTGTAAGTTAATACGTCCGACCATTTTTTCTGATACATAGCCACCTTAGCATGTAACGCAAGAGCTGCACCCTTGGTTATACGGCCCCGATCTGCAGCGCCATAGCTCTGTGGCAAAACACCAGCAGCATCTGTAAGGTCTTGCTCTACTGCAGCCCAAACTTCAGCTTTTGGTGTGCGTGGGATGTTGTACTCGGTAGCATCCTTAGGTACCGCTAAGCGCAATGGAACATCGCCAAAGGCACGCACTAATCTAAAGTATGCGTAAGCACGTACGAACTTTGCCTCTGCCAGGTAACGGTTTTTTAAGTTACCGTCCATATTAATCCCCGGAACATTACCAATTACTTGGTTTGCAAAATTGATAGTTTGGTACTGGCCCGCCCAAAAATCTGCAAACTGGCCCTCGGTTGATGAAGCTGTAAAATTATCGAAGTTGTTAAAGAACGATGCATCATTAGGGCTGCTGCCTTTTTCAGCATCGTCAGAGGGTACACTTTCAATAGCTATCGGCGCAAATGCAATGTTCTTCCATTCACGTAAGTTGGCATACATAGCATTTACTGCCTTGGTTGCATCAGCTTCAGTTTTCCAAAACTGTACTGCTGGCGTAGCTGCCTGGCGAGGTTCGTCAAGAAAAGCTTTTTTGCACGATTGTGCGCTAAAGAGTAGTGTTGCAAAAAGAGCAATACCTGTTACTTTTTGCACGTAATATTTTTTTGAATTCATTTTAATCAATTAAAAAGTAACGTTTACACCAAAGTTGTACGTAGCGTATAACGGGTACACGCTGTTGTCGATACCGGCGTTAAGCGGAGCGCCGCCAATTTCCGGACTAAAGCCACGATACTTAAAGAAGTTAAGAGCATTTTGAGCATTGGCATAGATCCGTACACGTTGCATTCTCAGTTTTGAGGTTAAAGATGTAGGTAAAGAGTAACCCAACTGAATGTTACGTATACGTACATAAGCGCCGCTTTCTACATAGAACGAGTTTGGTGCCGAGTTGGTAGTAGAACCTACGTTTACCGATGGATAAACATTGGTGCTGTTAGCGCCGGTCCACCTGTTGTCATAGAAATCTTTGCTAAAGTTTTCGTTACCAAAACGGTAAGCAATGTTGGCGTTATAAATGCTTACGCCTGCTACACCCTGCGCATCAACTGCAAGATCAAAGTTTTTGTAGTTAAAAGTAGTATTTAGGCCAAACGTGTATCGTGGATTTGGATCCCCGAGCGAAACACGGTCTTTACCATCGATGATTTTATCGCCGTTTTGATCAACATATTTGAAATCACCGGGCTTAGCACTGGAGGCCTGTGCCGATGCTGCTACTTCAGCAGCAGTTTGGAATATACCTGCAACTTTATAACCATAGAACTCGCCTATAGGGCTGCCCAAAATTGTACGTGTAGATAGTGCCCCGTTAGCTAAACCGCCGCCACCAGAGTATATGGGGTTTGCACCTGTAACAGTTGATAAGACCTTGTTTTTGTTATACCCGATGTTGCCGCCTACCGTGTAGCTAAAGTCAGCACCTGCTTTTCCTCTCCAGGTTGCAGACAACTCGAAACCCTTGTTCTCAAAATCTGCCTGGTTGCCAACAATCGAACCTGAACCGGTACCTACTGATGACAGTATAGGAATAGCAAATATAGCTTGTTGTGTTTTGCGGTTGTAATAATCCAACTCAAAGGTAAGGCGGTTATTAAGTACACCAGCCTCTAAGCCTATATCGGTACCAACACCACGTTCCCAGAAAATAGTCGGCGGCACAACCGAGTTAACACTAGCTCCGGTATAAGGTTGGCCACCAAATATTGCTGTCAAATAGGCCGCCTGCGTAACGCTTAAAGTAGTTGGATTAAATGGTACGCCTGAGTTACCTACTTTACCCCAGCTTCCGCGAAGCTTTAAGTTATCAAAAATGGTTTGATCTTTCATGAACGGCTCGTTGCTGATCACCCAGCCTGCACCAACTGAAGGGAAATAACCCCATACATTGCTGCCATAAAACTGAGAGGCGCCATCCTGCCTGATAGATGCGTTTAACAGGTAGCGATCTTTAAACGCATAATTTACACGTCCAAAGTAGGATAACGCAGTATTTAATGATCCACCGTCGGTTACGTTTCGTCCTGTTGTATTACCTAACTGCAGGTACAAGTCGGCGTCGCCATTGCTATAAGGCACGTTTTGTGCAGTAGCGTTAAAGTTGTATGATTTATAACGCTGGGCAGTATGGCCCAACAACACTGTTAACCTGTGATCTTTCGCGAAGGTATTATCATACGTAAGCGTGTTTTCCCAAATCCAATTGCGAGTTTCTGTACGGCTTACAGAAAGTACACTTAACGCATTACGTTGTGCAAGTGTAGCAGTGTATACCGGGTTATAGTTACGCACCTCGGCCTGACCAACATCGCCGCCAAAGCTTGTGCGTATCTTAAAGTGTTTTAGAAAATCTACTTCAGCATACGCGTTACCGGTGAAACGGTAATTTTGCGAACGCTGGTTATAAAAGTCTAGCGTTGCCTGCGGGTTAAAGTTGTTGCCGCCGCCTAAATTGTAATCATTAGGGTCGCCATAGCTGCCATCAGCGTAATATACAGGCAATACCGGGCCTGCAGCATACAACTGATGAAAGATGCTTCCTGGTATGTCATTAGATTTGCTGTATAAACCACTTGCGTTGTAGCCTAACTTGATGCCGTTATAAGGTGTGTAGTCGTTGGTTAGCCGCGCTGTGTAACGTTTGTAATTATTGCCCTTAACGTTACCATCCTGATTAAGGTAACCCAACGAAAAGTTGTATTTGGATTTTTCTGTACCCCCATTAACGGAAACGTTATGATTGGTTACAAATGCATCTCTTAAGACTTGTTGATACCAATTTGTACCAGTACCAAAGCTATTTGGATCGTTAAATAATGGAGAACCGCCGTTTGTAACCGATAACTCGTTGATAGCTGTTGCATACTCAGTTGCGTTTGCCATTTTAACAGGGTTGGTAACAGTTTGCCAGCCGGCATAGCCGTTGTAATTAACAGTAGTGGCACCTGCTTTACCTCGTTTGGTAGTCACCAATACCACACCGTTAGCCGCGCGTATACCGTAAATTGCCGTGCTGGAGGCATCCTTAAGAATACTCATGTTTTCAATGTCGCTTGGAGCTAAAAAGCTGATGTCATCATACCAAACACCATCTACAACGTATAATACGTTAGTGTTACCATAAATGGTGCCGGTGCCGCGTATTTTAATTTCGGGAGATGCGCCGGGTGCGCCAGAATTGGTGATCTGTACGCCGGCTACCTTGCCTTGTAAAGCCGATACCGGGTTTACAGATGCCTGTTTGGTTATCTCTTCGCCTTTTACCGAAGCAACAGAACCAGTGACATCAAGCTTGCGCTGGGTGCCGTAACCTACAACTACTACCTGTTGCAACTGATTAGCGGATCCAACTAATTTAATATCGATAGTGTTGCGGCCACTTACAGATACGTTTTGAGTAGTATAGCCAATATACGATACTTGTAATGTAGCAGATGATGCAATGCTTAACGAGTAAGCGCCTGTTGCATCAGTTTGGGTACCTGCTGGTGTGCCTTGAACCCCTATAGTAACGCCGATTAGCGCTTCGCCTGTCGCAGCATCTGTAACTCTACCTTTTACGGTAATGTTTTGTGCAAAAACAGCTGTGGAGAAAAAAGTAAACAATAGCAGTAACCCCGAGATCTTGTAAATTCTCTTCATAGTGGGTGATTAAATTTGTTAGTACTTGAGATTAATTGGTTTTTCGTAGGGTCGAAGTTGCGGAGTAAATAGATTTTTAGCAAATAATGTTCCTCTACATTAATACATCACAGGTTAAACGGTTTCTCACTCAATTTTAAACAGAAATATAACTAATTGAATAGTAATCGGTTGCGACGATAGTAGTGTATAAAATACATACTACAAACTTCTTAAAGTACATACGATGGCGAAAAGAGCTTATGAGAGGTAATGATGTAGTATTATAGCTCCATGAGAAACTCGCTAAGGTTCTTATCATGCTCTAAATTGAGCTTTTTTCTCAACCTGTAGCGTCTTATCTCTACACCCCGCAAAGAAATGTTCAATAACGATGCCATTTCTTTACTGCTCATGTTCATGCGGAGGTAAGCGCAAAGCTTAAGATCGTTAGGGACAAGATCCGGGTGGTCGTGTTTTAATTTCTTAAAAAAGTTCTCATGCGTTTCGTTAAAGCTGCTTTCAAACACGTTCCAATCCCGTTCGTCATTCATCCCTTCATCAATTACTTTGTGAAGTTTTTTAAGCTGATCTTCCGGTAGCTTTTTACCGGTGCTGTCACGAAATTTATTTATTTCATCACTGATCTTCTGAAGCAGCTCGTTTTTATACACAATATTCATAGCGCTGTTTGCCAGCTCACGGCTCTTGCTGGCTAAGTCGGCCTGTAGTTGCTCATTTTTAAGGGTAACAATGTGTTGCTGGTTGGCTATGGCTTCCCTTTGCAGGAACTCCTCTTTTTCGCGTTGTAGTTTTTCCTGTATTTGGCGTTGATGCTTATCCAGGTTAAGTAGATAGTACTTCCTGATAAGGTAGCAGGCTAGTATAAACAACAGTATATAAAAGGCTAATGCAATTTTACTTAAGTACCATGGCGGCAGTATCTCAAATGAAAGCTCGGTAATTTCTGAAACGTTTTCGTCGTTTATCTTCGCCCTTACCTTAAAATGGTAAGTGCCGTGATTAAGGTTTGTAAATTCTTTTTGACTCTGGATGCTCCAGTCTGACCATTGTCTCGAATAGCCTTCCAGGTAGTATTGGAACTGTATTTTTACCTGCCGGTAGTAAGGAAGCGCGTAAGCAATACGAATGTTGTTTTGATTATACGGGAGGTTAATTTCAGTATCCGTACTGCTGTGCATATCGTTTATTACGGTTACTTTATCGGTAATATTCTCAATTTTACGGATAAGTACCTGGGGCAAAGTTATCTTACCGCCACGGCGCGCGTCAGCATCATTCACAATCACAAAGCCATCATCTACACTTATCAGGTAAATGCGGTTGTTTATCAGGCTGATGTTCTCGTAGTTCTGCACCATTTGCCCGTTCAGCATGCTAAACCTATTGCTATCGATAGTAAGTTTCCCTGGAACAGACAAGTCCGCCAATGCTACACGCCCATGATTGATAAACCAATACTTTTTACCTATGGCTGATATTACCTTATTGCTGGATGCAAAGGTTTTTAGCCTTGAATTAAGCTGGTTGTAACGATAGAAACGATCTGTTATATCATCGTAAACATAAAAGCCGGAGTCGGAGGAGAAAACTACCCTGTTATCAAGGTTAAATACGCCCACATTGTAGCTGTCTGGCAGGCCGGATTGTTTATCGTAATATTTTTGAGATGCTACACGCTTCTTATCAGCAGTTAATGTCACTTTGTAAATGCCTTTGTAAGCGTGGCTAACCCATATCTGTCCTTTGTTATCCTGTTCTACATAACGCGATGGTTCGCCAAAACCTTCTATCTTGTGGTCGAAGATCCAGTTGCCCGCAATATCTTTACGGTAGATAATAAGCCCGGTATAACACCCTTGTATAAGTTGATCTGTGCTGATTTTCTTTATTGTCCAGCCGCCGCTAAGAGATGTTATTTTGGTTATAGTGCTGCCGTTTACCTGAAAGGTGCCATCGTTATGGCCGCAGAGTAGTTTCCCATCTTGCAGGGAAAGATCCCACACCTGGCCCTGTGATCCTGGTATTAGCTTAAAATCGAACGATTGCAGAAGTTGGTTGCCGCTGCCCTTAAGCCAGTCGCTATAGAATAGACCCTGGTTGGTGCCCAAATAAATTTTATCTCTGTAAATTATACTCGAGTATACCGTGCCGAAACGCCCGGTTTTATCGAAGTAAAAGTACAGTGGCGAATTTACTTCAATGCGGTCTACGCCATTATCTAACCCGGCCCACAGGTTTTGCTCCGCATCGGTATAAAGGCTCAGTACAGTATTGTTTTGCATACCACTAGCCTTGTTAATATGTTGCACAACGTTGCCTGCGGTATCTATAATTACAATACCGTTTAGTATTGTGCCAAAAGCAAAGTACTTATTGGGAATCACTGCCCCATTATTAAGCTGAAAGTTTTTTAGAAACTCGGTAGCCTGAGTTTTCCAGGGTGTGATATTGGTGCCATTGAAGATGAACAAACCGTTATTTGCAGTGCCGATAAGATATCGGCCTTGGGCGATAGGTAAGACAGAGAGTACCCGGCTGCCTAAAATATTGCTCCCCGGTATAAGCTGTAGCTTGGTACCTTTTAACTCGAAAAGACCAACGCCAACCCGTTCAACAAAATAACGCTGCCCTGTTTTAAACAAGAACAAAAAAGGAGTAGATGCCTTTACAACCGTTATTTTACTATTTGCGTAGATGTAAATAGCACCGAACGACTGAAAGATAACGCGATCCGTGTCGACATAGATCTTCCATATCTCTTCTTTTACAGGCTGATATTTTTGCGGGATAAGCTTTGTTAGCGAACGATATTTCAAAAAGCCGTTGCGGTTTTCCCAATAGCCAAATTCGCCAAACCCACCGGAATAGATCTTCCCCTTTTTATCGGCAGCTACAGATCGCACTATAAGCCCATTGGGCATGCGGTTCAGTTGCCAGTATTTCCCGTCAAAGGAGAGCAGGCCTTCGTCGTTGCCAAAGTACATTACGCCGCGCTCGTCCTGTGTTACCGACCAGTTTTGATTGCCAGATTGGTACTGTGCTTTGGTGTAATTTTGCACATAGGGTACACCGATGCTTTTGATATCAGCAGCAAAAGCAAAACACTTTACAAATAATAGAAGCAGTAATAACAGAACTGGTTTACGCATGGATGATCTAAGTGCCTGGCAAACACTTTTGTATACGAAAGTACGCTTTGGCAGGGTTTAAAAGAAATAAGCCTACCCGCAGGTAAGCTTATCCATGTATTATTCGGCAGTTGCCGGCTGTTTTGAGGCTTTTTTAGCGGTGTTAACAGGCTGGGGCACTTTAACGTAATACCCTGTTCCGTCGTAAACGCGTTTACGTGGGTGAGCCTTGCAGTCATCACTGCAGCAGCCATCCATAGCAGTACCGCATTCATCGCATTGGGTAAAGTGCTCGTTGCACTCGGGGTTTGCACAGTTAATCATTTTGGGCGTCACCTTGCCGCAATTACGGCAGGTAGATATCACCACCGGATTTACGCTGTTCACATCAACCGAAAGGCGATTGTCAAAAACGTAACACTTGCCTTCGAAGTCTTGCCCGCCTGCTTCTTTGCCGTATTTTATTATACCGCCATGCAGTTGGTAAACATCTTTAAAACCTTCATGCAACAGCAGAGCAGAAGCCTTTTCGCATTTAATCCCGCCGGTACAATAGGTAAGTATCTTCTTGTCCTTGTACTTCGACAACTCGTTGATCATTGCCGGGAAGTCGCGGAAATTCTCGATATCCAGCGTAACCGCGTTCTTGAACTTACCAAGGCTATGCTCGTAATTAGAGCGTACGTCAAGCACTACAACATCTTCACGATCCTTCATTTCC
The DNA here is from genome assembly GCF_059691875.1 of Mucilaginibacter sp. 320_HR. Taxonomy (NCBI): domain Bacteria; kingdom Pseudomonadati; phylum Bacteroidota; class Sphingobacteriia; order Sphingobacteriales; family Sphingobacteriaceae; genus Mucilaginibacter; species Mucilaginibacter sp. 320_HR. The sequence continues at coordinate 255,673 of NZ_JCAWAI010000003.1, read as the reverse complement.
AAAAACTCTTTCGGATCGAGGTGTTTACCTGTTTGTTTTTGCGGGTTAATGATGTTGGGATCGCGCAAGCCGGAGTGCACGATCTCTGATTTATAGCGGCAGTGCATCTTTACAAATGAAGGCTCGTCTACTTCATCAACTTTAAAGTCGATGTCGGCAAAGCGGGCATCGACATGTAAAGTGTTCATGTAGGTTTCGCAAGCTTCAGGCGTACCGGATACGGTGCCGTTTAGGCCTTCATCTGCCACTATAATGCGGCCGGTTAAGCCTAAGCTTCTACAAAATTTTAAGTGATCGGCAGCAAATTGCTCGCCGTTTTCTATTGTTGAGTAACAATAGTACAGTAGTGTGTTGTATTTTGCCATAACTCATTGATGCCGCTGCAAACGGCGTTAAATGAGGTGCAAAGATAAGGTTTTAGTAGGAAAGTCGGAAGTCAGTAAAGTCTGAAACGAATTCAAAAATTTGCTAATCTTTAAATTAAATCAATTGCTTAATTCAGGTTCTTTCCGACTCACAACTTACGAACTTCAGGCTCCGGAACTATCTTATCCCGTAGAATATTCTTATGCCTTGTATATACTTGTTGTTACCTGTATAAGAGATACCATAATCTACACGGAAGATTAAACGTTGCAAACCCACATAGAATTCTCTATAGTTAGGGTTTCCTCTGGTGGTCAGGAAGTTTGCACCGATAAGCTCTTCCAGCTTGAGCTTACGCATAAACGGTATTTTGTTGAGTATAGACCCCGCAAAATTGTGCTGGTAATGTGCCTCGAAGAACGCGCCGTAGGTACTGTAAGTATAGAAAGGCAGGAAGTGAAAGCTACCGATATACAATGGATCGAAGGTGGTGCCCTGGTTACCCAAATAGTGGTAGTAATCCATAAAATAAAGCTTATGATTATTGATGAAATCGCCCCCGGTAAGCTTGAAAGACGAATATCCTGATAATCCTATCCTGATATTAGATTGTGATATATCCGCCGAGACGAAGTCATAATCTACATCAGAGCCAAATACTTTATTGATCCCTTTACGGTAGTTTAAAGTAAGTGTAGGGTATTTGGACGGCAGATTGAATTTACCTGTTGGCCGGGTAATATATTGTTGATCAAAAGTGAAAGCAACCGAAGTGTTGAACGAAAGTGCCTGGTGGGTAGGGAACAGGAACGATTGATCATCCGCAGGGGTACCTGCAGGAGCCAAAGGGTTGTTTGATGTAAATTCTTTATTTTTTACATCCCTTATTTTACTGAACGATGTATTGTACAACTGCCGGCGACCAGAATAGCTTAAACTTCCGCTCCACATAACACCATTAGCCAACTCGCGCTGGTAGCCAAAACCTCCGTACTGTGAACGGTAGTACTTCACATAGTTGTTTTCGTAAAGCAGTGTACTAAGCGTGTTAAAGTATAAGGATCGTGTACCTACGTTGTTAAGATCGAGTACGTCGCTGCCGAAGTTTACCCAAAACTTAGAGTTATGAAACGGATCATTCAGGTACTCACCCAGCATGTTAGCACTGAAGAGTTTGTTTGAGAAGCCGTAGCGAAGCGCAGGCGTAATTTTCCATGAATGAAAGTCATCTACCTTGTGTGTGTACGTTACCTTGGCATTTATGCCAAAACCTTCAACCGTGTTGTAATAAAACGTTTGCAGGAAAGGGAAGATGTATAAAGAGTCCCGCTCATCGCGGCTGCTGGCATCATAGCCAAAGATAAGGTAACTGAAGTAATTAATGTTGTTCTTCTTATGCTGATTAACTTCTTTCCAAACATCTGTTTTGTGGAATGCCTCGGCACTGTCTTTCTTAACGTAATCCCTTGCTTCGGACTTGGTTAATGGAAGCGGGCGGGTAGCTGCCCAGTAATTGGATGTTTTAATGTTGGCAGCAGTATCAACCCTGAGTACCTCTCCGTTAAAGTATTTATCAGGAAAGGTCTGGTCGATACGATAATTGTTGTAAATACCCAGGTAGTAGCCACCAAACTCAAAGCCAAGTACATTGCCGTTGTAACTGTATTGTATTGCTGATGGTAGCCAAACACTGTCACGAATAGGTATATACTGCTGACTGATGTTAAGAGTATCTATCAGGTTAAGGTTATCATTCTTCTTGGTCAGCATCAGGTCGGCGCTGTAAATACGCCAGTCGCCGTCTACTATGTAAATATTACCCTTAAAAGTAGGGGAGTGCTTGTGGTTGGGCAGCAATTGTATTTTATGTATGGTACGGCCGTTGGTTACCGTTGTACCCACCAGCTTGTAGTTGTAGTGGCTTAAAGCGTTTGATGCCACGGGTGAAACAAAACCGTGAGAGCTTAACCCATTAATAGCAAATACATCATTATAGATGTTCAATTGCAGATCTGAAGCTTTATTATAACTAAATGGCGGACTTGCGCCAACTGTTTTAGAGGCTATGGTTATCTCTTTAAATTTAGATGGCTGCTCAAAGTTAAACTCCGAAAGTGACTCTGATTGGTAAAGAATGCCGCGTCCTACTGAGTCCAACTCAAGTTGGCGGCTTACCGTTTCGCCCATAAGCCCCTTAGGTGCGCTAATGAGGCGCTGTACGCCTTTAATGTATACAGTAGCCTTGTAACTTTTAAACTCCTGCATGTGCTGCTTGCGTGCGGCTATCACCTTGCGCATTATATCCATGCCAGGGTCGGTCTTTTCGTTGTATGCTGTGCTGTCTTTTAGAGTAAATATTTCTTCCTCCAGCTGAATATCAAGTCGCTCGTCATGATCGCCTATGGTTACATCGTAAGCTTTTTCGCGGTAGCCGACCATTCTGTATACAACTTTATAGCTTCCCGGCGCAAGGCGGAACTGGTAGTTGCCATCCTCATTGGCTGTGGTACCATAAGTAGAGTTGCGTATGTAAACGGAAGTAAAGGGTATCAACTCGTTTTTTGGCCCGGTAATATGGCCGGAAAGCAAGTGTTGCTGGGCCGAAACCGCGGAAGCAGTAAGCGTAAGAAATAGTATAAGCAGGTATCTTTTCATATAGCTGTTACTTAAATACATTTTATGCCTAAAAGGTTTGTTCATGCAGCAATATATTTAAAGTTGAACGGTTTTGCGTGCATTTGCCTGTAATGCTTAATTTTGCAGGCTAACATCTGTTATTATGTACAAAACCTTACAGCCTGTGTTGCAGCAGGAACTCGCATCTATAGAAGAAGCCGGATTATATAAACGCGAACGCATTATTACCTCACCGCAAGGTGCTGATATCACCGTGCAGGGCGGCCGGGAAGTGATCAACTTTTGCGCTAATAACTACCTGGGCCTGTCTGGTAACCCTAAAGTAATAGAAGCCGGCAAAGCTGTAATGGATACCCATGGATATGGGCTGTCGTCTGTACGTTTTATTTGCGGTACGCAGGACATACATAAACAGCTGGAGCAAAAAATATCGGAGTTCCTGGGTACTGAAGACACTATCCTGTACGCTGCTGCCTTTGACGCGAACGGTGGTGTGTTTGAACCGTTGTTTAATGAACAGGACGCGATAATATCTGACGAGTTGAACCATGCATCAATAATTGACGGTGTTCGCCTGTGTAAGGCTCAACGCCAGCGTTACAAGCACGATGATATGGCCGACCTGGAAGAGAAACTTAAAGCTACACAGGAACTTCGTCACCGTATTATAGTTACCGATGGTGCTTTCAGTATGGATGGTACAATTGCTCAGCTGGACAAAATATGCCAGCTTGCAGAACAATATAATGCTTTGGTGATGATTGACGAGAGCCATTGCAGCGGGTTTATGGGTAAAACCGGCCGCGGCACGCACGAGCATCATAACGTAATGGGCCAGATAGATATCATTACCGGCACACTGGGTAAAGCACTTGGTGGTGCGTCTGGTGGTTTTACATCGGGCCGTAAAGAGATCATTGATATGCTGCGCCAGCGCTCCCGTCCGTATTTGTTCAGCAATACACTGGCTCCGGCTATTACAGGTGCATCTATAGCCGTGCTGGATATGCTTAGCGAAACCACCGATCTGCGCGACAAGCTTGAGCGTAACACCAAATACTTCCGCGAGAAAATGACTGCTGCCGGGTTCGACATAAAGCCAGGCGTTCACCCGATTGTGCCCGTGATGCTGTACGATGCTAAGCTGGCGCAGGAGTTTGCCGCTAAAATGCTGGAAGAGGGTATTTACGTAATAGGATTCTACTACCCGGTGGTGCCGCAGGGTAAGGCCCGTATACGTGTGCAAATATCAGCCGCACATGACAACCAACACTTAGATAAGGCTATTGCCGCTTTCACCAAGGTGGGTACAGCACTCGGCGTGTTAAAATAATAGCCTTATATTTGTAGTTCAGTTTTTTACAAGCAAGAGAAATGCAGGAGCAGATAGATAAATATACCAGCGAGATAAAAGCCTTTACCGCTGCAAAAGCAGAGGAGCTGGAAGCTTTCCGTATTAAGTACCTGGGTACAAAAGGGATCATAAAAGACCTGTTCGATCAGTTTAAAACGGTCGGTCCTGAAGAAAAACGCACCTTCGGTAAAGTGCTTAACCAGTTCAAACAACTTGCTGAAGAAAAGTACAACGAATTTAAAGAGTCGTTAGACTCGGGAGTTAAAAGCCACGACTCTTCACAAGACCTTACCCTGCCGGGAGACGGTTTTGAAGTAGGCTCGCGCCATCCGTTATCATTGGTACGTAACGAGATCATCGATATTTTCAAACGCCTGGGTTTCGTAGTAGCAGAAGGGCCTGAGATTGAAGACGACTGGCATAACTTCTCGGCTTTGAACTTCCCGGAGGAACACCCTGCACGCGATATGCAGGATACTTTCTTCGTGCGTAAAGGCGCGGGGAACGACGATATTGCCCTGCGTACCCACACCTCATCAGTACAGGTTAGGATGATGGAGAGCGGCAAACCACCGTTCCGCGCTATAATGCCAGGACGTGTTTACCGCAACGAAGCAATATCTGCCCGTGCACATTGCTTCTTCCACCAGGTAGAAGGCTTGTATGTAGATGAGAACGTATCTTTTTCTGATCTGAAGCAGACGTTATACCACTTTGTGCAGGAGCTTTACGGTGAAGGAACCAGGGTTCGTTTCCGTCCGTCTTATTTTCCGTTTACAGAACCATCTGCCGAAATGGATATCTCCTGTACCATTTGTAAAGGCTCGGGCTGTAACATGTGTAAATACAGCGGCTGGGTGGAGATATTGGGCTGCGGTATGGTTGATCCTAACGTTCTGGAGAATTGCGGTATAGATAGTAAAAAGTACACCGGCTTTGCTTTCGGTATGGGTATAGAACGTATTACCAATTTAAAGTATGTTATCCGCGACCTTCGGTTATTCTCTGAAAATGACGTACGGTTCCTGAAACAGTTCCAGACAGAGATCATATGAGGAAAGCAGTCTTTGTTATAATTACTGCTATAATCTTCTTTTCCTGTGGCAAAGCGGAAAACGCAGTGCCCAGTGTGCCGGTTAACTTCCGCGCCTCAAAAACAGATCCGCGTTTGGCTGCCCTCAACAGCCCGGGTGGGTCTGTTGCTATATCAGGCTATGGCGTTGCAGGCATCTTAATTTACAGGCGAGCTGATGGTAGCTATGTTGCTTACGACCGTTGCAGCAGCTATCAGCCGGAAAAACTATGTGCCGTTTCGCCTGATGAAAGCGGGTTTACCGCTACCGACCCATGCAGCGGGGCTAAGTTCTCCCTGTCAGACGGTAGCCCTGTAAAAGCCCCTGCTACCAGGTCTTTACGCGTTTATAGCGTAAATGTGAGTAATTTTGAGATATTTGTATCTAACTGATACATGGAAGCCGATAAAATTAAAGACAGCATAAAGAGGGCATCGCAGGAACTGTTCCGAAAATTCGGCTATCATAAAACCAGCGTTAACGAGATTGCTAAGCGGGCAAAAATTGCTAAAGCAACCATCTATAAATACTTCGACAGTAAAGAAGCTATACTGCATGTATTGCTGATGGACTATATAAAGGTGAGTGTTGATGAATTGATAAACACCGACGCACCGGAGATGGACGAGGAGAAGCACTTAAGTAACCTCATCATGAAAACCTGTCGCCTTAGTTATACCGTGTGTAACGAGTTTATAGGCTGGGATTTTATTCGGGAAAGTACCAACTCACAGGATTTTCTTAAGAACCTTTCTAATGAATTAGAGGAACTGTTGGTGCAATCTTTTACCCAGCTTGCAGGCATCCGCAAGCACGAGACCTATCAGCAGCGGCTACGCTTCCTGATAAAATGCAGTAAGAATATCGTATTCAGCTTTGCATTTACCTCCGTTAGCGACAGCGACGTACGCAAAAACTTCGTATCCTTCCAAAAAGAAATATTGCCTTACCTCGTAAAGGCGGCTATTCTGGTTTAAACCATGTGGTGAAATGATACCTAAACAACTGTCGTTCCAATTAAATCAAAATACCGTTTTGGTTTTTGGTATAGTATTTACTATGTTTGCATAGTAAAACATCACTACCATGAGCCAGGAATTAATTGACTTTTCAGATCAGATAGACGAGCAGGTTGAAATAGATAGCTTTATTATTGAAGTTTACTTTGATAAGCTGCTAAGCTTTTTCTTGTAATTCTCCTTTTAAAATGAGGCCGGTGAAAGGTTAATGTGATTAGCCTGTACCAACTGCTATTGCCTTTAAATTCCTGTAGTATTTGCTCCGAAATACACGTTAAAAATTCTGCATATTCTAAAATTCTGATTCAGACACGTACCTTTGCACCCTTATGGGCAGAGGCGGAAAAAAATTCAGCAACAAGTTTTTCGAGAACGTACAGGTAATTGATATTGCCGAAGAAGGTAAAGGAGTAGGTAAAACTGATGACCTCGTGCTTTTTATAGAGAAAGCCGTGCCCGGAGATGTTGCCGATGTTGAGGTATACCGAGCTAAAAAGAACTTTGGAGAAGCCAAGATAACCCGGCTGGTTCAACCATCTGAGCACCGTATCACACCCTTTTGCGAGCATTTTGGTACGTGCGGTGGCTGCAAATGGCAACACATGACGTATGATGCCCAATTAAGATTCAAGCAAAAGGCGGTGCACGATGCTTTGTCGCGCCTGGCCAAGATAGAGGTGGCCCATATGGATGCCATAGTACCATCTCCTGCCGACCGCTACTACCGCAATAAACTGGAGTTTACCTTTTCTAACAAACGCTGGTTGTATGATGGCGAAAACAGGGAGGATGTACAGCTGGATATGAACGCGCTCGGCTTTCATATCCCCGGCAGGTTTGACAAGATATTAGACGTGAAGCATTGCTACCTGCAGGCAGATCCATCTAACGATCTCCGCAACAGCATAAACCGTTTTGCCAGGGAGCAAGGCATTAGTTATTATGACGTAAGGGAGCATACAGGGGCGTTACGTAACCTGGTTATCCGCACCTCTTCTACAGGTGAGATCATGGTAATTGTAGTGTTCGCCCATGCTAACGAAGATGAGGTTAACGCGGTGATGGGTTTTGTTGATGCAAGTTTTCCGCAAATAACATCGCTGCTATACATACTTAACACCAAAAAGAACGACACCATATTTGATCAGGACGTGATCAGCTGGAAAGGGCCTGAATACATTCATGAGGAGATGCCGAACGGCAATGGAGATGTTATTAAATTCAGAGTTGGTCCTAAATCTTTTTACCAGACCAACTCCATACAGGCGCTGAGGTTGTACCAGATTACCCGCGACTTCGCCGGGTTTACAGGAAATGAGTTGGTTTATGACCTTTATACCGGTGCAGGTACTATTGCCAACTTTATTGCAGCCCATGTGCGGCAAGTGGTAGGAGTAGAGTATGTCCCTTCGGCAATTGAGGACGCTAAAGTGAACTCGGCCATCAACAACATCACCAATACTAAATTTTATGCAGGTGATATGAAGGATGTACTGGTACCGGAGTTTGTTGCCGAGCACGGCAAGCCAGACGTGATAATTACCGATCCGCCGCGCGCCGGCATGCACCCTGATGTAGTGGCCCGTCTGATGGAGATAGCAGCGCCCAAGATTGTTTATGTAAGCTGTAACGCGGCCACCCAGGCCCGCGACTTGCTAGTACTTAAGGAAAAGTACGACACTGTTAAGATACAGCCTGTGGATATGTTCCCTCATACTCAGCATGTAGAGAACGTTGTGTTGCTGCAACTTAAATCGCGGATTTAAGCTGTGCACAAACTTCTTTAATAGATTTGCTTAGCGGTTTAAACTCAAAGTTTACCGCTTGTTTTATCTTGCTGTTATCAAAGTTACGGCTTACTGATGCTGCCCGCGCGCTGGTTTTGTCTATCGCCGGATCACTCCCGGTAATAGTGCCCCATATTGATGCCCCTCGCCAGGCTACTTCCAGCATCCAAGGCTTGGCAAGTTTCTTAGGCGGCTCAACGCCAAGGCAAGTAGCTATTTCGGTAAATATTTGTTGATAGGCGCGGTTTTCAGCATTTATGATAAAGCGTTCTGCTGTTATGTCACTCTCCATCAGCAATATCATACATTTAGCAACATCCTGTACATCAACAAAACCCATTATACCGCCGCTGTAGTATTTTAGCCCTTTACGGATGGTCTCAAATAATTGCCCGCTCCCTTCTATCCCCGCACTGGCGCCAATTATGATGGTTGGATTTACAATTACTGCATCCAATCCTTCAGCTATGCCGCGCCAAACCTCCATTTCGCTTTCCAGCTTAGATATTGCATAGCCGTCCTCTTCGGTGGTGGGGTCCAGGTGATGGTTTTCTGTAATTTGTTCGCCGGGCTTAGCTTCACCCACAGCAGCAACCGAACTGGTGTGTACCAGTCGGATATTACGTTCAACGCAAAGGTCCACCAAGTTAGCTGTGCCTTTAACATTGGTCAGTATCATCGGCTCTTTATCAGCGGCTTTTAGTGATACCCAGGCAGCGCAATTGTAAACCTGAGTAATACCGTCCAGCACGTTCTCCAGCGCGAAGAGATCCATCAGATCGGCCTCAACCCATTCTATCTGTGCCGAATAAGGTAGCAGTATTTCGGGGAGGGTTGACGAAGCCCTTTTTGTACAGCGCAAATTGTTGCCACGCAGCAGCAACTCTTTAGCCAGTTCTGCACCCAAAAAGCCCGTAGCGCCTGTAACCAATATCATTCGTCAAATATGCACATTTGCTCATCAATACATCTGCACATCAATAAAAATCTGCACATTTGCACATCACCACAGCTGCATATTAAACATGTCTTTAGCCGATTTTTTCACACCGATTGACTTAAAAAAGATGCTGCCGAAAGGGGGCTATTTTACCAGCCAGCTTGGTGACAAGATCAACCATCATTCAGTAGCTTTCCCTGATTTGGAAGAAAAAACCGATATCGCGATTATCGGTGTGATGGATGACCGGAATGCCGTTAATAATTCCGGCTGTGCGCTGGCGCCCGACTATGTGCGTGAGAAACTTTATCAATTACACGAGGGCGCTTACAAGACAAATATTGTAGATCTCGGCAACATAGTAAGGGGTGAAAAGATAACTGATACCTATTACGCACTGAAGACGGTTGTTGAGGAATTACTTAAAAAAGATATCGTTCCGCTAATAATTGGCGGAGGGCAAGACCTTACCTATGCGCAGTATTTGGGTTATGAAAAGCTTGAGCAGAAAGTAGATGTACTGATTGTTGATGCACAGTTTGACCTGGAAGACGATGGTTTTCACGACAGCATCGAGACCACCTCGGCCGGATACCTGAACAAGATTTTCCTTCACGAACCAAATTACCTGTTCAACTTTAGTAACCTGGGTTATCAAACTTATCTGAACAGCCAGGATAGCCTTACGGTTATGGGTAAGCTGTACTTTGATGCACACCGCCTTGGCGAACTTGCGGGGAATATTACGGTCACGGAGCCTGTTATCCGTAATGCAAATATGGTAAGCTTTGATATGGGCGCCATTCGCTCGTCAGATGCTGCCGGAAATGCAAATGCTAAACCCAATGGTTTTTACGGGGAAGACGCCTGCCAAATATGCCGCTACGCGGGCTTTAGTGACAAACTTACTTCAATAGGTTTTTATGAGTTCAACCCCGCTTATGATAATAATGGACAAACTGCCATGCTGCTCTCCCAAATGGTGTGGTATTTTATAGATGGGTTTTATAACCGTAAGAAGGATTTTCCGCTCAATCCAAAATCACAGTACCTCATCTATAAAACCAGCCTTAAGCATGAAGACCACGAGTTGGTGTTTGTAAAAAGCAAGAAAAGCGACCGTTGGTGGATGCAGGTACCTTATCCAACAGGCGGATCTAAAAACGAGCGTTTTCACCTGGTACCTTGCCGGTATGAAGATTATACGACAGCCCGCTCCGGCGAAATGCCCGATCTCTGGTGGCGCACTTACCAAAAGTTGAACTAAGCCGCAATCTGCTGGCTGTTTAGCCGTTATAAAAATTTACTTATAATACATGAAGAACTTTTTTCTGGGCCTGCTTGCCTTATTGCCTGCGGTGGCATTTGCACAAAATTCACAACCATTTACCGTAAAAGGAAAAGTTGGTAACATAAATGCGCCCGCTATGGCTTACCTGGCTTACCGTTTAGGTGCAAACACGGTCACCGACTCTGTAGTGCTTAAGAACGGCGAGTTTGTATTTACGGGCGAAGTAATGAACCCGGTAAATGCCACATTGATGCTGGATTATAAAGGGCTAGGCTTCCAAAAATATGTTCAGCAAAACTTTCCGCAAGGAGGTATGCCGATTGCCGGTGCCGATTACCTCCCGTTTTATGTAGAAAAAGGCACCATCAATCTTGTGGCTGCCGACTCTTTGAAAAACGCAAAAATCACCGGCTCTAAACTGAATGACGATGATGCAAGGCTTAAAACGCAGCTTAAACCTATTATAGCAGAAGCGCAAACACTAAGTAAAGAAGCACAGAAAGCAACGGCTGCACAGCAGCAATCAGCAGCTTTTCAAAACAGTATGCAAAGCAGGTTTAAAGCCTTGCAGGACAAGCAAAAAACCGCGCTCCGATCGTTTATCACGGCTAGCCCAGACAGTTACCTGAGCTTGCTTGCGCTTGCCAGCGTAAGCGGCCCCTCTCCGGATGTTAATGAAGTAGAACCATTGTTTAACGGTTTGTCTGAAGAGTTAAAGAACTCAGATCAGGGCAAGCAACTAAAATATTCTCTGGATAAATTACGTATCACGGCAATTGGCAGCATGGCTCCCGACTTTACCCAGGAAGATGTTAACGGTAAACCGGTTAGCCTTTCTTCGTTTAAAGGGAAGTACGTACTGATAGACTTTTGGGCTTCATGGTGTGGCCCATGCCGTCAGGAGAACCCTAATGTAGTGCGCACTTATAATAAATATAGAGGCAAAAACTTCACCGTACTTGGGGTGTCTTTAGACCGAGACAACGGGAAAGCAGCATGGCTGGCCGCTATTAAAAGTGATGGATTAAACTGGACCCAGGTATCTGACCTTAAATTTTGGGACAACCTTGTGGCGAAACTTTATGGTGTCGAATCTATCCCGCAAAACTTCCTTATAGACCCGCAAGGTAAAATCATAGCTAAAAACCTTCGCGGCGACGATCTGGATGCCAAATTGGAACAGCTATTCGGTAAGATATAGCTTCATGTTAAACAGAGTTATATAGTATTGGTCGGGCATAACCCTTATGCTTGCGTCTTTGTATTATTGAAGTTTATGTCACCTGTTAGTTATATTAAAGCAATGCTTTGATTTTTAAGCTTAAAGCACCATATTAGGGCTTCAAATACATATACATGAAAAAACTAACACTAAGCGCTTTAGCATTGTTGCCAACAATGCTTTTTGCACAGGATAAAAAATTTACAATACAGGGGAACGTTGGTAAGGTTGGTGCGCCTGCGAAGGTTTATCTGCAATATCGTAGAGAAGGTAAGACCATTTCAGATTCAGTTTCACTTACTGATGGTAAATTTAAATTTACCGGCGAAGCTGCTGCTGTACCTGCAAGTGGTTATTTGCTGTTCAATCCGCAGGGATCTGGCATGAATTCATCACGCGATTATAAACAGTTGTACATCGAACCCGGCACGATTACAGTTGTAACTGTAGATGAACTTAAAAACGCTAAAGTTGATGGTGGCAAAACAAACCGTGAAAACCAGATGTACCAGGCTGCTATGAAGCCGGTTAACGAAGGTTACGAAGCAATGGAAGCTAAGGAGAAGGCTGCCGGTGATAAAGCGTCTTCACCGGAGTTTCAGAAACAAGCTAAAGCAGATGAAAAGGCGATAGAATCGAAAGAAAAAGCGATTAACCAGCAATTTATCAAAGATCATCCTGATTCTTACGTTAGCCTTAACGCTTTACAATCATTTGCGTACAGTGCTGACTATGTTGATATAGCGCCATTATACGAATCTCTTTCTGCTGATGTTAAAGCATCTGCGGGTGGTAAGGCTTTTGGCGAAATATTGCCAAAGTTAAAAGCTGTAGCCTTAGGGGCAACTGCTCCCGAGTTTACAGAGGCTGACACTACTGGAAAAATGGTGAGCCTATCATCTTTCCGTGGGAAATACGTGCTGATAGATTTTTGGGCATCATGGTGTGGCCCTTGCCGTGCCGAAAACCCTAATGTGGTAAAAGCATTTAATAACTATAAAGACAAGAACTTTACCGTTCTTGGTGTATCGCTTGACCGTCCGAATGCTAAGGACAAATGGCTGGCTGCCATTAAAAAGGATGGCTTAGCCTGGACCCAGTTGTCAGACTTAAAGTTTTGGGACAGCAAAGCAGCGGGTATGTACGGTGTGCGCGCTATTCCCCAAAACTTTCTAATAGACCCTAACGGAAAAATAATCGGCAAAAACCTGCGAGGTGATGACCTTAACGATAAGCTTGCAGAGTTATTCGGAAAGATATAACCAGTCGTAAAAACAAAATTGTAATAAAAGCGAAAACCTCGGTGTTTACAACATCGAGGTTTTCGCTTTTATACTTACAGACTTACAGGCTTTCGTACTGTCCGACTATAATAAATCAAAACCTATATCCTTGCGGAAATAAACACCATCGTAATAAATTCGGCTTGCGTCTGCAGTGGCTTGCTGCAGGGCATCAAACATATTGTCTTGTAAAGAAGTGATAGCGAGCACCCGGCCGCCGGTATTTATCACATCTTCACCGCTAAAGCTTGTTCCTGCGTGGAAAACGTGCGAGTCTCTCACGTTTTCTATTCCGCTGATAGCTTTATCCTTTAAGTATTCACCAGGATACCCGCCGGAAACGCATACTACAGTGGCAGCAACTTTCTCAGATATCTCCAGTTGTTTTTCAACCAGGTTGCCTTCAGCTACACCTTCAAGCAAATCAACAAAGTCGGAAGTAATACGTGGCATTACGCTTTCTGTTTCCGGGTCGCCCATGCGGCAGTTGTACTCTATAACAAAAGGCTCGCCGTAGCAGTTCATTAAGCCAATGAATATAAATCCTTTGTAAGGTATGCCTTCCGCTTTCAGCCCTTCTACAGTTGGTATAATTACCCGCTCTTCAACCTTCTGCATAAATTCTGCGTCAGCAAAAGGTACAGGAGAGACTGAACCCATACCACCAGTGTTTAAACCAGTATCGCCCTCGCCAATGCGTTTGTAGTCTTTTGCTTCTGGTAGTATTTTATAGCTGTTGCCGTCTGTCATCACGAAAACGGAAAGCTCTATGCCTTGCAGAAATTGTTCTATAACCACCTTTGAGCTAGCATCGCCAAACTTTGCTTCAGTAAGCATTTCGGCAAGTTCCTGCCGTGCCTCTTCAAGTGTAAGGCATATCAATACTCCTTTGCCGGCAGCAAGTCCGTCTGCTTTTAGTACTACAGGCAACCCTGCTGTTGCCAGGTAATCAAAACCTTCCTGCAAGGTATCGCGGGTGAATGATTTTGATGCAGCCGTGGGCACATTGTGGCGCTGCATAAACGCTTTGCTAAAATCTTTACTTCCTTCCAGTTGGGCAGCTTCCCGCTGCGGGCCAACCACTGGGATGTGCTTTATCTGCTCATCAGCCAAAAAGAAATCATGAATGCCTTTAACCAGTGGTTCTTCCGGGCCAACCAGTACAAGGTTTATAGAGTTTGTGAGGCAAAATGCTTTAATGCCTTCAAAATCGGTAACCTTCAAATTTATATTAGTGCCATACTGACCGGTACCGGCATTACCCGGAGCAATAAATAACTGTGAGCACTTTGGGCTTTGTGATATCTTCCAGGCAAAGGCGCTTTCCCGCCCGCCCGATCCAAGGATGAGGATGTTCATGGCGGTAAAGATAAATTAATGTGCGGATATGCAGGTGCGCCGATTTGCAGATAGTTAATTGACCAATAAACAATCAACCTGTTATATCGGCCGTGCTTTAGTCTTTTGCCTTTCAGCTTTAAGGCCAAAATTGTACCTTTGTCTGTCAAAATGACCTTGAAATTACCATGGCGCAATTATTGAGTTTGTGGTATCATAATAAAATAACATGTTAGAATTTTTCAGTAAGCTTTTCGGAAGCAAGTCAGAGCGGGATGTAAAAAGCATACAACCAATGGTCGAGAAGATCAAAGCGGAGTATGACAAGTTAGGCCAGTTGAGTAACGACGAGCTCCGGGCTAAGACCATATATTTTAAAGAAACAATTGCCCAGGGCCTTTCGGGCATTGATGCAGAGATACAAGCTATTAAGGATCGTACTGAAAACGAACCTGATATGGACGTAAGCGAGAAAGTTGGCCTTTATACCCAACTGGATAAGCTTGAAAAAGACCGTAATAAGGAACTGGAAGACATCCTGATTAATATATTACCGCAGGCATTTGCTGTTGTAAAAGAAACATCAAAACGTTTTGCGGAAAACAAAACTATTGAAGTTACGGCCACGCAGTTTGACCGCGAACTTGCCGCACGCAAGAACAACGTTATAATACAAGGCGATAAAGCTATACACCACAACACCTGGATAGCTGCCGGCAACGAGGTTACCTGGAACATGGTGCATTATGATGTGCAGCTGATTGGCGGTACTGTACTGCACCAGGGTAAAATTGCGGAGATGGCTACAGGTGAGGGTAAAACGCTGGTTGCAACGCTGCCTGCCTACCTTAACGCTCTGGCAGGCCAAGGGGTGCACATTGTAACTGTGAACGATTACCTTGCACGACGCGACAGTGAATGGATGGGGCCTTTGTACGAGTTCCACGGCCTTTCAGTTGATTGTATAGACCGGCACGAGCCAAACTCTGAGGAACGCCGCAAAGCATACCTGGCGGATATCACCTTTGGTACCAATAACGAATTTGGTTTTGACTACCTGCGTGACAATATGACACGTAGCCCTGAAGAGCTGGTGCAGCGTAAGCTGCATTTTGCAATGGTGGATGAGGTTGACTCCGTTTTAATTGATGACGCCCGTACACCTTTGATCATTTCCGGTCCAATTCCGCGTGGCGACGAACACGAGTTTTACGAGCTGAAGCCGCGTATAGAGCGGTTGGTAAATGCACAGAAAACTTACGTGAACACCGTTTTAAATGAGGCTAAAAAAGCTATAAACGATGGCAAAAGCGGTGTTGACGAGGGCGGTTTAGCCTTATACCGCGCTTATCGTGCATTGCCAAAAAGCAAAGCGTTAATCAAATTTCTGAGTGAAGGCGCCAATAAATCGGTACTGCTGAAGACGGAGAACTTCTACATGCAGGATCAGGGTAAGGACATGCCTAAGGTAGATTCGGAATTGTTCTTTATTATTGATGAAAAGAACAACTCTGTTGAACTTTCCGAAAAAGGTATTGAGCTGATCACCGCGTCGGGCGAAGACCCTAATTTCTTTGTGATGCCTGATGTAGGTACCGAGATAGCGAACATTGAGAAAGCAGATTTGCCGGCAGACGAGAAAGTTGCCCGTAAAGACGCTTTAATGCGTGACTTCTCTATTAAATCTGAACGTATTCACTCGGTTAACCAATTGCTCAAAGCATATACCTTGTTTGAAAAGGACACCGAGTACATTCTTGACGATGGTAAGGTAAAGATAGTGGACGAGCAAACCGGCCGTGTGCTGGATGGCCGCCGTTATAGCGATGGCTTACACCAGGCTATTGAAGCTAAGGAAAACGTTAAGGTAGAGGATGCAACGCAAACCTTTGCCACTATTACCCTGCAAAACTACTTTAGGATGTACCACAAGCTTTGCGGTATGACCGGTACTGCGGTTACAGAAGCAGGCGAGTTTTGGGAGATATACAAACTGGATGTGGTAGAAATACCAACCAACACAAAGATCACACGTGACGACCGCCAGGATTTGGTATACCGTACTGTACGTGAAAAATACAATGCTGTTGCTGATGAGATAACTAAGCTTACCCAAGCAGGCCGTCCGGTACTGGTAGGTACCACCTCGGTAGAGATATCTGAATTACTAAGCCGTATGCTTAAGCTGCGCGGTATCAAACATAACGTACTGAACGCTAAAATGCACCAGAAGGAAGCCGACATTGTGGCTGAAGCAGGGCAGAGTGGCACGGTTACCATTGCCACCAACATGGCAGGCCGTGGTACGGATATAAAATTAGGCCCGGGTGTAAAAGAGGCCGGTGGTTTAGCTATTGTAGGTACTGAACGCCATGAATCCCGCCGTGTAGATAGGCAGTTGCGTGGTCGTGCAGGACGCCAGGGCGACCCGGGTTCCAGCCAGTTCTTCGTATCTCTCGAAGATAACCTGATGCGTTTATTCGGTTCGGAGCGTATATCCGGCCTGATGGTGCGTATGGGCATCGAAGAAGGTGAGGTGATCCAGCACTCTATGATCACCAAGTCTATCGAGCGTGCACAGAAAAAGGTTGAAGAAAACAACTTCGGTATTCGTAAGCGTTTGCTGGAGTACGACGACGTGATGAACTCACAGCGTACCGTTATCTACTCAAAACGTAAGAATGCGCTGTTTGGCGAACGTTTAGACGTAGACCTGAACAATACCATTTTTGATGTTGTTGAGGACGTGGTAACCGAGTATAAAGAAAGCAACAACTTCGAAGGCTTCCAGATGGAAGTTATCCGCTTGTTCTCTGTTGATCCGGAACTAACACAGGAAGAGTTTGCAGCTACATCGTTAAACAACCTGGTAGACCGCACCTTTAACGAGGTAATTGATTTTTACAAACGCAAGCAGGAGTTTATTGCTAACCAGGCTTACCCTGTTATTAAAGACGTTTATGATACACGCGGCCAGTATGTAGAAAACATTATGGTTCCGTTTACGGATGGAGTACATGGCATACAGGTAGCTGTTCCGCTCAAAAAGGCTGTTGAAACCAACGGTACTGAGGTGTTTAAATCATTTGAAAAGAATGTTACCCTGTACCTGATTGACGATGCATGGAAAGAACACCTGCGCGAAATGGACGAGCTGAAACAATCAGTACAAAACGCCGTTTACGAACAGAAGGACCCATTATTGGTGTACAAGTTTGAGGCATTTGAGCTTTTCCGCCAGATGCTTACCAATACCAATAAAGAGTTGGTTAGCTTCTTGTTCCGCGGTGGTATAGCCGTACAGCAAGAGCCGGAGCAGGTAAGGGAAGCTAAACCTGAGCCGAAAATGGATTTAAGAAATATGCGTACATCTAAACCGGAGCTGGTGGATTCTAGCGGTATGCCGGTAGATGAAATCCAGGAAGCACCGAAAATTACTCCTGTACGTGTCGAACAAAAAATTGGCAGGAACGACCCTTGCCCTTGTGGTAGCGGTAAAAAGTTTAAAAACTGCCATGGAGTAGGGCAGGGCTAAACCGCCCAAATCCCTCATAAGAGGGAACTTTAAAATATTCTAATATGAAAAGAGCAACATTTGATAATACAGCTTTAACACGCCTTATCAAATGCTGCTCTTTTTTTGTGCTGATGTTATCAGCTACTGTGGCTTCTGCGCAGAAAGGTAAGGTTACCGTAGTGCGCGACCCGCTGTTTGATACCTTACTGGCAAAACGTGCTTTGCTTAATAGAAAAGGCGGTTCATCTGTGGCGAGATTTACATCATCTTACGGATATCGGCTGCAGATATATAATGGCAGCAACCGCAGTGCAGCTTATGCGGCACAAGACAGGTTCAACCGTGACTTTCCCGAAATGCGTACCTACATCAGCTATCGGGAGCCTAACTTTAAAGTACGGGCAGGCGACTTCCGTACAAGGTTAGAAGCCGAGCGGCTTAAAAGCCAATTGGGCAATGCTTTTACGGCAATGTTCATCGTTTCAGAAAAGATAAATCCTCCCAAAACTGTCATCAATAATGATTAAGGACAAGATACAACAGCTTTCAGCAGAGATATTTAACGAGGTGGTTGCCAACAGGCGCCACTTGCATGCTCATCCCGAACTTTCTTTTCACGAAGTAGAAACCTCGGTGTTTGTTGCAAATAAGCTGGAAGAACTTGGCCTGGAGTATCACAAAATGGCAGACACCGGTTTGGTAGCCCTGATTAAAGGTGACAAACCGGGCAACGGCGTTGTAGCGCTTCGTGCGGACATGGACGCGTTACCAATAATGGAAGCTAATGATGTTCCATATAGGTCGCAAAACGCCGGTGTAATGCACGCCTGTGGTCATGATGCGCATACCTCATCTTTATTGGGAACAGCAAGCATACTCACCAAATTAAAAAGTGAATTTACCGGGACTGTTAAGCTGATCTTTCAGCCTGCTGAGGAAAAGCTTCCCGGCGGTGCCAGCCTGATGATACAACAGGGCGTATTGGAGAACCCGAAACCAAACGCGGTGCTGGGTCAGCACGTAATGCCGTTGATAGATGCAGGTAAGGTGGGCTTCCGTGCGGGCAAATACATGGCCTCAACGGATGAACTTTATGTAACCGTTAAAGGTAAGGGCGGCCACGGTGCACAACCGCAGCAGAACGTGGACCCGGTAATTATTACCGCGCATATTCTTACTGCATTACAGCAAGTGGTAAGCCGCTTTGCGGATCCTAAGAGCCCGTCGGTACTATCCTTCGGTAAAGTGATTGCTAATGGTGCTACCAACGTTATCCCTAACGAGGTATATCTCGAGGGTACCTTCCGCACCATGGATGAGAAATGGCGTGGCGAGGCACATATCAAAATGAAAAAGATGGCCGAAGGTATTGCCGAAAGTATGGGTGGTAGCTGCGAGTTCAATATCATGAAAGGGTATCCCTTCCTGATAAACGAAGAAAAGCTTACAGCAGCCACACGCCGCCACGCGGAAGATTACCTTGGCAAGGAGAACGTACTCGACCTGGATATATGGATGGCTGCCGAGGATTTTGCGTACTACTCACAAGCTGCAGATAGTTGCTTTTACAGGTTGGGAACACGTAACGAAGCACGCGGTATCACCTCATCAGTACACACACCAACTTTTGATGTAGAGGAAGACGCCTTTAAGATCAGCACCGGCTTAATGGCTTATCTGGCACTTAAGCAACTGGGTAATTGATTTTCCAATCCCTCCTCAAAGAGGGATTAACACTTTCATGAACAAAAGTAAACTCCTCTTTTCTTTTTGCTTTATCCTTTTTGCCCTGAGCTTAAAAGCTCAACAGATTAAGCGCTATAACCCTGATACTATCCGCACCATTGTTATTGATACTGCGGTTGCTAATATCCGTTCGCATAGGTTAAATGCGCAGGACTTTATTGATGCGGTACTGGCCGATACCAGCTTTTACAAAGCCTTCCAGAATATGAAGCGATACAGCTTTGTTGCGGAAAACCGCATTTACACCTATGATAAGTACAACAAAGTTAACGGACGCATTTACCGCAAGATACAGCACAGTAACGAAGCCGGCCGTAATAAGATAACCTATTTGGCCAAACAGGATACAGGCAGCGTTTACAAGAAAAACGGTAAGTACCAATTGTATACTGTAGAAATGTTCGATTACATTTTCGGGAATGCTTACAGTTCTGATTTCGGCAGGACCGGCAGTTTGCCTGGCGATGCTAAAGGCAAGAATGCAGGCTACAAAGCCAAGTTAAAGCAGCTCATTTTTACTCCCGGGAGGAAGATTACAGGTATCCCGTTCCTCAGCAGCAAAACCGAGATCTTTGGTCCGGACCTTCGCGATTATTACCTGTACCAGTTTGCAAGAGGGACTTATCTGGACAGCATTCCGGTATATCGTTTCCGTGTAGTAAGAAAGCCCAGCACGGCTGATGGCGACACAATGATCAAGGAAATGACGACGATATTTGATGCACGCGATTTTCAGATACTTGGCCGGTATGTAGACATGAAGTATAGTAATATGCTGTTCGACTTTAATGTACAGATGAACATTGAACTGAACCGCTTTGGTGGAGAATTGCTGCCTACAAAAGTTACCTACCAGGGTAATTGGGACGTGCCACTGCACGCAGAGGAACGCGCCAGCTTTCTGATTGTGCAGAAAGGATATACTCAAGCGCCCTAACCCCCTAAAGGGGAACAAAAGTGTAAAAGGCGAACGGTAACTACCATTCGCCTTTTTATTTATGAAAACTTCCTTCCCCCTTCAGGGGGTTAGGGGGCTAAAACTCCGCATTCTTCGGGAATCGTGGGAAAGGTATCACATCGCGGATGTTGCCCATACCGGTAACAAATAGTACCAAACGTTCAAAGCCCAAACCAAACCCTGCATGCGGACAAGCGCCAAACCGGCGTGTGTCCAGGTACCACCAAAGTTCCTCTTTAGGTATTCCCATTTCGTCCATGCGTTTTTCCAAACGGTCCAGGCGTTCTTCACGCTGCGATCCGCCCACTATCTCACCAATTCCGGGGAACAATATATCCATAGCACGTACAGTCTCGCGGCCTTGTGCATCCGGCTCGTTTTGGCGCATATAAAATGCTTTAATTTCTTTCGGATAATCGGTAAGGATAACCGGCTTTTTGAAGTGCTTTTCTACCAGGTAACGCTCATGTTCCGATTGTAGATCGGTACCCCAACCCTCCACCGGGTACTGGAACTTCTTTTTCTTGTTAGGCGTCGATTCGCGCAATATCTCAATGGCCTCTGTATAGGTAAGGCGCTCAAAATCGTTGTCTAAGCAAAACTGCAGTTTATCAAGCAGGCTCAGTTCCGAGCGCTCGTTCTGCGGCTTTTGTTTCTCTTCATCAGCAAGGCGTTGGTTCAGGAACTCCAGGTCTTCGCGGTTCTTTTCCAGGGCAACCTTAATAACGTACTTCAGTAAACCTTCGGCAAGGTCCATGTTGTCGTGCAGGTCATAAAAAGCCATTTCCGGCTCTATCATCCAAAATTCTGCAAGGTGACGTGTAGTATTGGAGTTCTCCGCACGGAAGGTTGGTCCGAACGTATAAATGTCGCTTAGTGCCATAGCGCCAAGCTCGCCTTCCAGCTGTCCGGATACAGTAAGGTTGGTAGCACGGCCAAAAAAGTCCTGCTTGTAATCTATTTCGCCGGTATCAGTCTTTGGCGGATTAGCCAGGTCGAAGTTGGTTACATGGAATGTCTCACCTGCACCTTCAGCATCAGATGCTGTAATTACAGGCGTATGCAGGTATACAAATCCTTTTTCCTGGAAGAATTGGTGAACGGCAAAGGCCAGTGTGTTGCGAACACGGAATATTGCCCCAAAGGTGCTGGTGCGGAAACGCAGGTGAGCAATCTCGCGCAGGAACTCCAGGCTATGTTTTTTAGGCTGAAGGGGATACTTTTCAGGATCGCTGTCGCCCAGTATTTCTATTGTTTCGGCAGTAACTTCCACACTTTGGCCCTGGCCTAATGATGGTACCAGTTTGCCGGTTATAGCCACAGCTGCACCAACGGTAATGCGCTTAAGTACAGCCGGGTCTTCTTTCTCAAAATCAACAACAACTTGTAAGTTGCTATTGGTAGAGCCATCATTTAAAGCAATAAAACGATTGGAGCGGAATGCTCTTACCCATCCTTTTACGGTTACATCAATGCCGGTTTCCTGGCTTTGCAGCAGTGCTTTAATTTTTGTGCGTTGGCTCATATGATATATCTTTTGAGCGCCAAAAATACGATAATTTGTCTGAATAGGAATTTACAGAAGTTGTCTGAATCAGAATTCACAGTATTGGAGAATTTTCAGAATGTATAAAGTGATGAAGCTAATACTACGAACCGGTATTGTATTGATTTTTAAATTCTTTATTTGATTCAGGCAACTTACCTTATGATATAATCCATCCTGTAAATCCTCTAATCCTAAAAATCCTGATTCAGAAATGTAA
Source organism: Mucilaginibacter sp. 320_HR (assembly GCF_059691875.1). Taxonomy (NCBI): domain Bacteria; kingdom Pseudomonadati; phylum Bacteroidota; class Sphingobacteriia; order Sphingobacteriales; family Sphingobacteriaceae; genus Mucilaginibacter; species Mucilaginibacter sp. 320_HR. The sequence continues at coordinate 233,376 of NZ_JCAWAI010000003.1, read as the reverse complement.
GTTTGCTCCCGCAAATCGTTATGAACCCAAAGCTCAGCCTTGTAATTGGCATTCTGTGTATCTCTTTCTCGCCCATTTTTGTAAAGGTGGCTGGTGTGTCGCCTGTCGGGCTGGCATTTTACAGGGTCTTTTTTGCATGGATATGTCTGGTGCCTTATTGCATTATAAAAAACAAGCTTAAGATAGAACGGAAGCAACTAATAATAGCAGTACTTGCCGGTATAGTGTTCGCATCAGATATTGCAGTGTGGAATATTTCGTTGCTAAAGATCAGCGCAACCGTGTCTACTTTGCTGGCTAACCTGGCACCTGTTTGGGTGGGATTACTAAGTTTTCTCATCTTGCGTAAGCGCTCTGGTGTCATGTTCTGGTTGGGCACCTTTGTAGCAATCGCAGGTATGGTAGTACTGGTTGGTTACAATCACATCGTTCACCTGGAGTTTAACATTGGTATTGTGCTTGCCCTGCTGGCCAGCTTTTTTTATGCCACGTACATCATGATCACCAAGAATATCATGGGCGGCATAGATGTGTTTACCTTTATGTTTTACAGCATGCTGAGTTCAGGTATCACCCTGCTCATCATCAGCGCATTTTTAGGGAACGATCTGGTTCATTTCTCGCTTAAAGTATGGTTGTGCTTTGTGGGTATGGGAATCATTTGCCAGTTAATTGGCTGGCTCACCATAAATTACTCGTTAAGGTACCTCGAGTCCACCAAGGTGGCTATTGCTTTGTTGAGCCAAACCGTTTTTACCGGCTTACTGGCAGGTGGCTTGCTTAACGAGCATTTGTCGGTTACCGAGATTATCGGCAGCATCATTGTACTGATTGGGATAGGGGTGACGTTCATAAAGCAGCGGACGCTATCTGCGTAAACAGATACTTTCCAATATTTTCATATCTTTAAACGAAAGGTATCTCTTACTTTTGTATCCGCCCATTTTCTAATTGAATGATAACGAAGCCCACCATAGACCGCATAATGGAAGCCACAGATATTGTGGAGGTGATAGGCGAGTTTGTACAATTAAAAAAACGTGGTGCTAATTACGTAGGACTGTCGCCGTTCGCCAATGAACGGACGCCGTCATTTACGGTATCACCGGCTAAGGGTATCTTCAAAGATTTTTCATCGGGTAAGGGCGGCAGTGCTGTTACTTTTCTGATGGAGCTGGAAAAGTTCACCTATCCCGAAGCGCTGAAATGGCTGGCCAAGAAATACGGAATTGAAGTAGAAGAGACTGTAGAGAATAAGGAGGACCGCGAAGAAGATAACCGCCGCGAGAGCCTCATGATCGTGTCGGGCTATGCCGCTAAGTTCTTCCACGACAGCTTGCTGGAGACTGAAGAAGGGCAGAACATTGGTCTTAGTTACTTTAAAGAACGTGGCTTCACCAATGAGACCATCAGGAAATTTGAACTGGGTTACTCGCCGGATCAGTGGGAAGCGTTCAGCGCTCAGGCTGTTAAAGAAGGTTACCAGGAAGAGTTTCTGGTAGAAAGCGGGTTATCTGTAAAGCGCGACAACGGATCGTTATATGATCGGTACCGTGGTCGTGTGATGTTCCCGATACATAGCTTTACAGGACGCGTTATTGCGTTTGGTGGCCGTACACTCAAGACAGACAAGAACGTACCTAAATACGTTAACTCGCCAGAGTCGGAAATTTACCACAAATCAAATATACTATATGGGCTGTACTTTGCAAAGAAGGCCATTAGAGAGCAGGATAACTGTTACCTGGTAGAAGGATATGCTGACGTGCTATCAGTACACCAGGCTGGTATAGAAAACGTGGTAGCCTCGTCCGGTACCTCGCTTACCGTTGAACAGGTAAAGCTGATCAGCAGGTTTACCAAGAACATCACGATCCTTTATGACGGTGATGCGGCCGGTATCAAGGCTTCCCTGCGTGGTCTGGACCTAATTTTGGAAGAAGGCCTCAACGTAAAAGTGGTATTGTTTCCTGACGGGCACGATCCCGATTCTTATGTGCGGAAGATGGGTACGGCGGCTTTTAAAAAGCACATCGACGAAAAGAAAAAAGACTTCATACTCTTCAAAACCGATATCCTGCTTAAGGAAGCCGGTAATGACCCTATAAAAAAAGCTGACATCATCCGTGATGTGGTAGAAAGCATCGCCAAAATACCTGATTCTATCAAAGCATCTGTATTCATAAAGGAATGCAGCCATATCATGCAGATAGATGAGCGTGCGCTGCTGTCTGAACTGAACAAGATGCGGCTGGCGAAGGCAAAAAAGGGTGAGCAGCAACAGCAGCCGCGCCCTGTGCCGGACGAGCCCCAGTTTTTTGACGAACCGCAGGAAAAGAAGATAAAGGAAAGCGACACGCAGGAAAAAGAAATTGTTCGCCTGTTGCTGTTGTACGGTAACCGGATGATAGACTGGGATGGCATTGCAAATACCTATATAGGGCCGTTTATGATAGCGGAGCTAAGCGATGTAGAGTTTGACCAGCCTGCCTGCAAGCAGTTGTTAGAATTATATCGTCAAGAAATCGATAACGGAGTAATACCAAATGAACAGCATTTTATTCATCATAAAGATAAATCTATAGTGGATTTAGTTGTTACTGCGATCGCAACAAAGTACACCCTCAGCGAAAATTGGTATGGCATGCATAAGATTTTAGTTACCGATGAAACTGCCAACATGAAAGCAACTATCTTGGGTGCTATTTTCCACATAAAAAAAAATAAGGTCGAGACTATGATCGATGAGCTCACGAAGAAGCTTCTTAATGAAATAGATCCCGATAACCAAATAATTATAATGCAGCAACAGATGCAGTTAAAAAGGATTCACAAGGCAATTGCTGATTACCTTGGGACTGTCATACCATAATGGCTACCCACAACGACCTTGGCCGCAGGGGAGAAGCCCTTGCCAAAGCACACCTTGAAGCTTCCGGTTATGAGATAATGGATGAGAACTGGACCTTTGGCAAAGCCGAAGTCGATTTGATAGCTTACAAAGACCGTAACATTATTTTTATTGAAGTAAAAGCCCGCAGTGGCACGGGCTTTGGCCAACCGGAAGATTTTGTAGATGCACGCAAGCAGCGACTGCTTGTAGAAGCTGCCGACGAGTACATTTACCTCATGAACCACCAGGGCGAAGTGCGGTTTGATATAATATCCGTACTTTTCGATCGTAATAACAACTATAAACTCAAACACATTGAAGATGCCTTTTGGCCATCTGCTATATGAACATGAATAAGCGACTACTCTATTTACTGGCCATAGCCCTGTTTGCTGCTGGCTGCAATGGCTGCAAAAGCAACAAAAGCGAAGAAGGCCAGGATATAACCATTACCCCCGAAGCCGGAACTACTTACAAGGCAGGAGATGCGGTAAACATCAGCGTTAAATATCCTGCTGAGGTAAAACCCGATTCTGTTGTATACTTGATGGACGATAAGCGCATTGGGGGCGTTAAGGATTCATCTGCAGTGCAGCTTAAAACAGATACCCTGGTGCTGGGCGCGCGCGTAATTACCGCCAAAGTTTACCGGGCAGGCAAAAGCCAGGATGTAACAACCAATATTGTATTGCTTGCGGCAAAAGCACCCGAAGAGCTGGCCTTTACAGTAGAAAAGGTCTTCCCGCATGATACATCATCTTACACCGAAGGTTTGATTTACCAGGATGGTGTACTTTATGAAAGTGATGGTGGCCGTGTGGCTGAGGGCAGCGGGCAGTCCAGCTTGAGGAAGGTTGACCTTGCAACCGGAAAAGTATTAAAGAAAGTGGATATCGACCCTACCATCTTTGCGGAAGGGATTGCTATTGTAGGGGATAAGATCATCCAGCTTACGTATACCGAACGAAAAGGGTTTGTTTACAACAAGAACACTTTTGCGCTGGAGAACACCTTTACCAACAACGTGGGCATAGAAGGATGGGGCTTGTGCTTTGATGGGCAAAAGCTGTATATGGATGATAAAACCAACCGTATATTCTTTTTAGATAAAGATAATTATCACCAGACAGGATTTATTGACGTTTACGACGACAAAGGCCCGGTAAACCAGGTGAACGAGCTGGAATATATAGACGGCAAGCTATACGCTAATGTATACGAAACAGACGAGATTGTTGTAATAGACCCCAAAACCGGGGCAGTTTTACAGCGTGCAGGTATGGTAAGCCTTTATCCCAGCCGTAACCCGGGCGCCGACTATTTTAACGGTATAGCCTACGATAAAGGTACAGGGCGTATTTTTGTAACAGGAAAAAAGTGGGACAAGCTGTTCCAGGTGAAATTTACTAAGAAATAGCCCCGGGGCAGATTATAAGTCCAGTCCCGGGCGGTCTTCCATCGGGATCTCTATTTCTTTAGGAGCAGGTTTATAAGGATTGATCCACCATTTAGGGTCATAGATGACTACGGCTATTGCCATGAGCAGGTATATCGCGCTGGCTGCTGTCCATGCGTTTAGTATTTCGTGCTCCTGTCCTGTTCCTAGCCTGCCTTCAAAAAAAGCTTCGGGAAAGTTAACTGCTGCGTGTGCAACGGCTAAAACAAACACGTTACCATTTACATGATGCCAAAAACGTGTCAAAATTATTGATAGTGCCAGGCACGCTATCAGGAAAGGAATAGCAACGCGGTACCCTAATAATAATACAGGTAAATGCCATGCTGCCCAAATAGCAAAAACAATTAACGTTGCTTTCGCGGGTGTGCTGTCCTTAATTAAACGGGGTAGCAGCCATCCGCGCCAGCCAAGTTCTTCCCCAATGCCTATCAAAAGTAATGCGCCTAACAGGTGAAATATCAAAAGTAACGGGCTGCTGGCGGTTATCAGTCCTATAAGACCTGAGAAGCTGGAACCTGCAATAATAAACGAAACCATTGTTACAACAAAGCCGCCGGATAGGAGCGCCAGCCACCAGATAATGTGCTCAGTATCGGGTAATGCTTTCTTTAGCAAAGCCCTAAGCTCACCGGTTTCATTATCAGCGCTGGTTACAACTATAGCTGCAAGTGCAGGTGCGAATACTACGAATATTTTGGAAAGGTAATTTAACCCGATTTCTGATCCTTCCAGTGCTTTGTTCAGTACATAAACCTTCAGCGGCAACCCAACAAGGTAGCTTATAGCAAAGGTGAGCACAACAAATGCGGCTACAGGATACTTATTTATAGCAGACTTCACTTAGGGAATTTACGGCGTAAAGGTATTAATAGTTTGCCATTGTTTGAGTTGTTGTTCGGGTAACTTTGTTGTGGTTGTTACGGTATTCAGTTGGGGATAAACCCGTTATCTTCTTAGGTTGTTACGGAACGCTTTGGTATATTGTAGCCAACATTGTACTTCACTTCTTTATAGGTTCCGACGTGGTGCTGATGCATTAACGTTCGTTTGCAGAATAATAAGGTATTTGTATATTTATACAACCTAAATAAAGCCATGTTCACAGACCCATTTTCTTTCGACGGCCGTATACGACGGCAGGAGTACGGTTACTCGGTCCTTATTACCATTGGTTGTGCTGTTTTCCTTTGCACCCAAATTGCACACCAGCAAAGCGGCACCTATGCGCTTGGATTTATCCCGCTGTTCTGGTTCAGGTATGCCCAGGGCGCAAAGCGCTGCCACGATCTGGGCAACAGCGGCTTTTTTCAGCTGATACCCCTTTATAGTTTTTGGTTGTTATTGGCAGACGGACAATATCATTCTAATGAGTATGGCCCTAGTCCAAAAGAGCAGGAGCGTGCCTACTATCCAACAGCAAATTACGGGCAAAAGGATTTGGAGAAAGAAAAACAGGGGTAGTCTTTGATTTAGTGCTACTTAGGTATGGCAGTTGTTTATCGACACGCTTGTGGATGTTACTTTTCTTTGTCTTGATACAAAGAAAAGTAACCAAAAGAAAAATCAAGTCAGAGCAAATGCTACCCTACGCGCCCTGCCGGTTCTTACGCTTTTTTGGATGACGGCCTTTGGCCGCATCATACAAAAGCTAAACCGCCATTCCCGCCTGCACTGGCCCGCTTGCTCTGACTTTGCCCACGCTTAATTCTTTTCAAATATAATGGCGACGGACATAACGACTCCAAGCAATGCGGCCTTAGAACAGGCGGCCAGCACAGACACTGAAGGAAGACTAACTTAAACAGCCTGTTATACAGCCGCGAGTTTTTTCTTTGTTACTTTCTTTTTTGCGGAAAAAAAGAAAGTAAGAGCACAGGCTATGCTATGCCCCAATCACATGCGTTCATAACCAACACGAGCAATGCCGCAGGAAATCTACTCCCGGATGCTGATTAGACGAGAGTCACTACTTTGTACGCATAAACATAAAAGAATCATATAAACGAAAAAGCTCTAACAACTTCTAGGTTATTAGAGCTTTTTGTCAGTATATGAGCCAGATTACCTCCAGGCTTTATACTGATTGATCAATCCATTAGTGCTGGAATCATGCGAGCTGATCTCTTCACCACCTTTAAGCTCAGGCAGTATCTTACCCGCCAATTGTTTACCCAGTTCAACGCCCCATTGGTCAAAGCTGTAGATGTTCCAGATTATACCCTGTACAAATATCTTGTGCTCGTACATGGCTATCAACGATCCCAAAGAGCGCGGAGTAATCTTTTTAACCAGTATAGAGTTAGTTGGGCGATTGCCTTCAAACACCTTAAATGGCGCTATCTTAGCTATCTCCTCGTCGCTCTTACCGGCTTTCTTTAGCTCGTCAATCACCACTTCCTCTGTTTTGCCGTTCATCAGTGCCTCGGTTTGAGCAAAAAAGTTAGAGAGTAACATGTTATGATGTTCGCCAAGCGGGTTGTGGCTTTGTGCTGGCGCTATAAAGTCGCATGGGATCAGTTTTGTGCCCTGGTGTATCAGCTGGTAAAAGGCGTGCTGCCCATTGGTCCCCGGCTCTCCCCAGATAATAGGGCCGGTAGAGTAGTCCACCGGTTTGCCGGCACGGCTTACATACTTGCCGTTGCTTTCCATGTCGCCCTGCTGAAAGTATGCTGCAAAGCGGTGCATGTACTGGTCGTAAGGTAGTATAGCCTCAGTTTCCGAATCAAAGAAGTTGTTATACCAAATGCCTACCAATGCAAGTATTGCAGGCAGGTTTTCCTCAAACTCTGTGCTTTTAAAGTGATTATCCATGGCGTGTGCCCCGGCAAGCAACTCCGTAAAGTTTTCAAAGCCTATGCTAAGCGCGATAGACAGGCCAATGGCGCTCCACAAAGAATACCTTCCGCCTACCCAATCCCAAAACTCGAACATGTTTTTTGTATCGATACCAAACTTGGCCACGCCTTCGGCATTGGTAGAGAGGGCTGCAAAGTGTTTGGCTACGTCCTCGTCTTTAGCACCGGCGGCTACGAACCAGTCGCGCGCGCTGTGCGCGTTACCCATAGTTTCCTGCGTGGTAAAGGTTTTTGAAGCAATAAGGAACAGCGTGGTCTCCGGGTTAACACTTTTAAGTGTCTCTACTATATGTGTACCATCCACGTTTGACACAAAGTGCATGTTCAGGTGGTTCTTGTAAGCTTTTAGTGCTTCCGTGACCATTACCGGCCCCAAGTCGCTTCCGCCAATGCCAATGTTTACTACGTCAGTTATGGGCTTGCCGGTGTAACCTTTCCATTCGCCCGAGATGATCGCTTCGCTAAAAGTCTTCATTTGGTCAAGCACACGGTTCACATCTGGCATTACGTCCTTACCGTCAACCAGTACGGGTGTATTGCTGCGGTTGCGCAGGGCCACATGCAGTACGGGGCGGCCTTCGGTAATGTTTATTTTCTGACCAGAAAACATGGCATCAATTGCATCTTTTACACCACACTCGCGGGCTAGCTGTATAAGCAATGCCAGGGTTTCCTCGTCTATGCGGTTTTTAGAGTAATCCAGCAGGATGTCGTCAAACTGCAGCGAAAACTTTTTAAAGCGTTCAGCATCAGCGTCAAATAAATCTTTAAGGTGTTTTGGCGCAATATCTACATAGTGGTCGGCCAGGTATTTATAAGATTGGGTAGTGGTAAAATCAACGTTAGGCAGCATAGTTGTTATGTTTTTAGTAAAAGTAAGAAGTTAATTTACCCGAGTAAATTAAAATTGAAATTATGGCTTTTAGGTGTTGCAGAGTGTGTTTTTTACACCTGTAACATAGTGTAAATCATACACCTGATAATTGTCATTTTTTCAACATAGTTCGCTAATTATTTTACTTTTCAAAAAATAATTTTGTTATATTTGTTTTGTTGATAAACAAGTCCCCTGTTCGTCATCAATCTCTCAATCTACTTATAAAACTTTAATTGTTATGTTCAGCAAACTGTATACCCTTGTTAAAAATAACGCCGGAGAGGCTGTTATTAACAACCCTGCTGTGGATGCAAAATACCATGAAGCGGTGATGAATGATGCCTCAAGTACTATTATTGAAGTGCTTAAAGGCCAGATGGAAAATGGTAAGCTTAAAGAGCTGGTAAAATACTTCCAGTTCACGGGTATTTACAACAGCCCGCTTATTAGCAGCGCCGTTAACAAGTTTGCCAATAAGCTTGATAAATTTTACCAGATTTCTCCTGCGCAGGCAATGGAGATATCCAAAGCGCTTGTACCGCCGGTAATGCAGGAGATGATAAAACAATCTAAAAGCGAGCAGAACAAGGATTTTGCTTTAAGATCTATACTGACCAAACTGGGCGGCGACGTAGCAGACATGAGCATGCTGCTGGCCCAGCTTAAGATAGCATAAAACAAAAACTAAATACTGAAGGCCTGCGTTGCATTTGCAAAGCAGGCCTTTTTTGTGGAGCGCTTTTTCCAATTTTATATATTTGCGGCATGACTAAAGAGAACGTTCAGGATTTAAGGGACAGAGTAACGTCCCTGAGGAGGCATCTTTGACATCGATAATAAACTCGATGCAATGCAAAAAGAACAGGAGATAACCATAGGTCCAAACTTTTGGGATCATCCGAAAGAAGCCGAAAAGGTGCTGGCTTCCATAAAAGTTAAAAAAGTATGGACCGACGCCTTCCAGAAGGTAGAGTCGGTTGTTGAAGATACAGGCGTGCTTTTCGAATTCTTCCAGGCGGGCGACGCTACCGAGAAGGAAATGCAGGAGCAGTTTAACCAGGCTGTTACCGCTGTTGAGGAGCTGGAGTTTAAGAACATGCTGAGCGCCGAGGAAGACCAGCTGAATGCCGTATTGCAGATAACTGCCGGCGCAGGCGGTACCGAAAGCTGCGACTGGGCAGGTATGCTTATGCGCATGTACATTATGTGGGGCGAAAAGAACGGCTATAAGGTTACCGAGCAGGATTACCAGCCGGGCGATGTTGCCGGTGTAAAAACCGTAACCCTGCAGCTGGAAGGCGATTTTGCGTACGGCTACCTGAAAGGGGAAAATGGTGTACACCGCCTGGTAAGGGTTTCGCCGTTTGATGCAAATGCCAAGAGGCACACCTCTTTTGCATCGGTTTATGTATACCCGTTGGTAGACGATACAATAGAGATAGACATAAACCCTGCTGATATAGAGTTTGAAACCTTCCGCTCTGGTGGTGCCGGCGGGCAGAACGTGAACAAGGTAGAAACCGCCGTAAGGTTATACCACAAACCGTCGGGCATTATCATTAAAAACCAGGAGTCGCGCTCGCAATTGCAGAACAAAGATAATGCTATCCGCTTGCTTAAATCGCAGTTGTATGAAATTGAGATGCGCAAGCGCATGGAGCTGACCAACGCTATTGAGGGCAACAAGAAGAAGATAGAGTGGGGTTCGCAGATTCGCAACTATGTGCTGCATCCTTACAAGCTGGTGAAAGATTTGCGTACCGATCATGAAACCTCCAACGCGTCCGCCGTGCTGGACGGCGACCTCAACGAATTTCTGAAGGCTTACCTGATGGAGTTTGGTGGTGATAAATAACCAACCGATAATGCTTTAAGGCTGCTTGTAAGGGCAGCCTTTTTTATTGGTGAAAAGTGCTGGAATTTAACCTGTATTTTATACTATTCACTGCAAATAAAATTGAAAATAGCCTTGTAAAAAGCTGCGGTTTTTGAAGATTGCTGAATAGATTTTTGGCGTAAAACTGTGCCGGCGTAGTTAATTTTGCGGTTTTTACCGGAAAGATGATGTTGCGTTCAACAGGTGTTCAAATGCATCGGGCACAAAAAAAGCTGAACACTTTGGTGTTTTTGGTGGTGTTTAATCAGTGTCTATTTTATACATTAGCTTTTATAACCAGCTATACCAATCTTCATGAAAAGTGTTAAACTTATACTGCTTGCCATGCTATTTTCATCAGCCGTTTTAGGGCAGGAAAAGGCCATTCCGTTGTACCCTAATGGTGTGCCCAACTCTAAACCAACGCCGGCAACCTATAAAGAAACCATTAATGAGACCTCGTGGATAGCTAAGGTAAGCGTACCTACATTAACGCCCTATATTCCGGCTAAAGGTACTGCTAATGGTACTGCTGTTATTGTGTTTCCGGGTGGTGGGTATGCCGGCCTTGCATCAGCACATGAAGGCGTGGCAATAGCACAGGAGTTCAACAAAATAGGCGTAACAGCCTTTGTGCTGAAGTACAGGCTACCAAGCGATAGCATTATGAAAGACAAAGCCATAGGGCCACTGCAAGATGCGCAGCGAGCCATTCAAATGGTTCGGCAGGATGCCGCCAAATGGGGGGTAAGTGCCAATCGCATAGGCATAATAGGCTTTTCAGCGGGAGGTCACCTGGCATCAATCGCGGGTACACATTTCGATAACGTAGTAATAGACAATAAGAACAACATCAGTGTCCGCCCGGACTTTATGATGCTGATATATCCCGTTATTACCTTCGGAGAGAAGACACACGCAGGCTCTAAAGAAAACTTAATAGGTAAATCACCATCGCAGGACATGGCAGACCTGTACTCTAACGAGAAGCAGGTTACCTCAAACACACCGCCCACCTTCATCGTCCATGCAGAAGATGACGATGTGGTGCCTGTAGAAAACGCGCTAATGATGTACGAAGCGCTGGTGAAAAAAAAGGTAAAAGCAGAGTTGCACATAGTGCCGTCTGGTGGTCACGGTTTCGGTTTAAAAAACCCACGCAGCACAACCAACTGGTTTGATTGGGCTAGAATATGGATGAATGATAACGGTTGGTTGAAACAATAATTTAGGGAGTAAGCGGATCAAGTATATTAAGTAACTCCTGTAACTCATCTACCTTTTCCGATGCCCCGGCATGCTCGTATGCGCTTATTAGGTTGCGAATAACACGTTTAATGATATCAGTGTTAGAGCATGGCTCGTAAAACTGCCTATCAAATATCAGATTAAGCTGCTTCAGGAACATATCTACATCCCTGCGGCCAAATATAAAGCCCTTGTTGAACGCATTAATGTAGAACAATATACCGCCCTCAAAGTCGGATTCGCGGCTTTCATCCATATAGGCTAGTATAAAGTGCTGAGGCAGGTTAACGCCATATACAGGTATATCCAGCTTTTGAGCGATTATGGAATAAATGATAGCCAATGAGATCTGGTTACCCTTTTTACTTTCTAGTACCTGGTTAATGTAGCTATTCTGAGGATCGCGGTGATTGCTGGTGTTGCCGCTAAAGCCATGTATGCTATAAAAAACATGGTTCATCAGCTTTATCTGCTCCACCGGGCTGCCTTCATTGTTCATTTGCAGCCATATATCACGCTTTATGGCTTCAATCTGGTTTATAACCTTTTGCTCATCAAGATCGGGGTATTGGTAGCGGTTAACAATAAGTATACCCTGCAGCAGGTCGAACGCGCCACCCTGGTACCACAATTGTAAGTCGTTTTTTACGGTGCCGAATTGTATTTCGTGCACCAGGTTTGCTATGCGTTCTTGTTGTATAGGGTCAAAGGCTTGTTCCCATGCGCTCTCCAGGTACTCTATAGCTTCTGCGCCATAGGAAAGCAGCTTTTGGTGCACATGGCCAAAAATTTCCGCATCCGGATCGTCCAGTAAACGTATGAGGGAATTTACTTCTGTTGGATTGATCATATCTCTATCTGCTAAAATAATAAAGTTTGTATACTTTTACAGCATTATACTGATGTCTAAACTAACGTTCACCAAGGATTTTCTGTTGCACAGGCTAACGTCAAAAAACCGTCATGGTTTGCACTCGCCATTCGTTTACAAACTGGTAGATGGAGTGATCTACGATTTAAAGCCCAAAGCTGCTTACGATAAAATAGAACAGGAACGCGATCAATTGTTGGTCGATGATCGCTATATCAACGTTACTGACCTTGGTGCAGGTTCGCGCGTTAACAAGAGCAATCGCAAAAAAATTAGTGATATAACCATTAACGCGCTTAAACCGCCAAAACTTGCACAATTGCTTTACCGCATAGCAGCATTTGTAAAGCCGCGCAATATTGTAGAACTGGGCACTTGCCTTGGCATAACATCGCTTTATCTGCACGAGGCTGCTCCGGAAGCGAAAGTATACACGCTTGAAGGTTGCCCGCAAACCGCTGGTGTAGCTAAAGAGGTTTTTGAACGAGCCGGCGTGAACGACATAGAGCTGGTGACAGGCAACTTTGACGATACACTTGATAGCGTTTTAAGCAGACAAGAACAGCTCGATTTGGTATACATAGACGGTAACCACACTAAAGCGGCCACTTTAAACTACTTTAACCAATGCTTACCCCGCGTACATGAAAATACGCTGTTGATATTTGACGATATTTACTGGAGCGAAGGGATGAAAGAAGCTTGGGCCGAGATAAAGTCGCATCCTCAAGTAATGATCACTGTTGATCTTTTTTGGATAGGACTGGTATTCTTTAAAAAGGACCGCGCCCAAAAAGAGCATTTCAAGATTAGGTTTTAAGGCGTTTGCGTATCATTAAGTGTCTCGCTTGGCGAGCGGGACAGCTGGGACACTTTGGGATACATCATTGTTGACTATCAGCTATTTACGATGTTTCATTTTCGAAAGCGGGACAGTTGTAAAACTTTACCTGGACTTAGTTAAGTGTCTTAAATTTAATATTATAACGACAAAAACAACCTTTTTCTAATCAGTCGTTGGGACACCCAAAACGTGGCAATGTGGGACACCTAAAACGCTTCTCCTAAACCAACATAAAAGCCGCTTTGCCTGCTCTCACCGGCGCGTTTTTCTCCGATCCCGTAATCAACGCGGATGCTCAGCCCTTTTTCGGTGTCAAAGAAGTATCGCAACCCTCCACCGTAATTGGGTTTAAATTCGTCAAAACTGAAGGTCTTGTTAAAAACCTGACCGGTGCCTGCAAAACCTACTACCCCAATTCGGTCGCTTAAACGATACCGAAGTTCAGTCTGTGCAGCCAGCAGGTTACGATCGCGGAAACGGCCGTTATAGTAGCCCCGCATCATTTCGTCACTTCCCAAAGCGGGCAATAAGTAAAAAGGAGATTGCGCGCCGGTCATACTTTGTTCCTGCACATCAAAGCCAAGTACAACCCTTTTGCTTAGCCTAAAAAATTGGGCGTACTCAAAATTGAATAACCCGCCGTTATAGCTGCTGTTATTGCCCGTACCTTTTCTAAAATCAAAGTAGCTGGTTATTATAGCTCCTTTGGTGGTGTAAGTATTGTTATTCCGTCCGTCATAAACAAAGCTTGGCCCCAGGTAAAGCGTTGTACCCCCGTGCCGCCCTTTAATATTGGGGTCGGTCTCAAAAATTCCGGCATTATCAACATCCTTAAAGCGGTAATCTAAAGCTCCGCCTACAATCCCTATGTAAACGTTTGTTCCTATGCTTTTTTCAGCAGTAAAAGCAAAGCGGAAGCGTTTCTGACCTAACCTGTCAGCATTGGCTTTTATCGTGTTATTGCCGATTCCATAAAAATCAAAAGGAAAGTTAATGTAACCCACGGCGGCAGTAATATGGTATTTGTTGCCGGGCAGCCAATAGTTGGTGCTTAGGTTTATGCGGCTTTGTCCCTTGCTGGTAAGTGTACCATAGGCAAAGATGTTAGATACGCGGGTGAATGCGTTAACAGTATCGGTATAAAAAGAATACAGCGCAGAACCGCCAAGTTCAAGGCCTGTTTCCGGTGCCGAACTGATGACCGGCAGTAATACAAAACTGGGCTTTTTTGTACTGTCCTTCTCGAAGTACATACGGTAAATAACTTTTTTAATACTCTTTATCTGAGAAAAGGCAGGTATAACGCCCAGGGCAAGAAGTATTGTAACGGCAAATTTTTTCATACGATAAGGCGGCTAAGATAGCTTGAAAACCGCCGTGACGTTCAAATTGGAATTTAAAAATATTGGTGTGCTCAAAATGCCTACTTTTGCAAAATAATTAAGAATTAAGAAGATGAGTACAGAAAGAGGCCCTATATCTCAGTTTATAGAGAAAAATTACCTGCACTTTAATGCTGCTGCTTTAATGGATGCGGCCAAAGGATACGAGACCCACCTGCTGGAAGGCGGTAAAATGCTGCTTAGCCTGGCCGGTGCTATGAGTACTGCCGAGTTGGGCATCTCGCTTGCCGAGATGATCCGTCAGGGTAAGATAGATATTATATCATGCACAGGTGCTAACCTCGAAGAAGACATCATGAACCTGGTTGCCCACTCGCACTACAAGCGTGTGCCAAACTATCGCGACCTGAGCCCACAGGACGAGTGGGATCTTTTAGAGAACCACTACAATCGTGTTACCGATACTTGTATACCGGAAGAAGAAGCTTTTCGCCGTTTGCAAAAACATATTCATAAGATATGGAAGGATGCTGATGACGCGGGTGAGCGCTACTTTCCGCATGAGTTTATGTATAAGATATTGCTTAGCGGAGAGCTGGAGCAATATTACGAGATAGATCCTAAGAACTCATGGATGCTGGCAGCTGCCGAGCGCAACCTGCCAATAGTTGTACCCGGATGGGAAGACTCTACTATGGGAAATATATTTGCATCGTACGTTATAAAAGGCCAGATGAAAGCCAGCACCATGAAGAGCGGTATAGAGTACATGGCATGGCTTGCTGATTGGTACGTTAAAAATTCGGACGGTAAAGGACTTGGTTTTTTCCAGATAGGCGGCGGTATTGCCGGAGATTTCCCAATTTGCGTTGTACCTATGCTTTACCAGGATATGGAGATGGAGAACATTCCGTTTTGGAGTTACTTCTGCCAAATTTCAGATTCTACTACCTCATACGGCTCATACTCAGGCGCAGTACCAAACGAAAAGATTACCTGGGGCAAACTCGACATCAATACGCCCAAATTTATCGTAGAGAGCGATGCGACAATTGTTGCACCACTCATTTTTGCGTGGATATTAAAACAATAACCATTTTTTTGAAAAAATCAAAAAATCTGAAGTTTTCTTTTAACGATAAATTTCTTTCAAAAACCCCCTTTACGATATGTTTAGAGGGGTTTTTTGATTTGTTTAGAACGATTATAAATTAGAGTTTAGTGTCACTAATTTGTCAGTCGTACTGTAATAAATCATACTTTTGTGGCTGAAAAATTGGGTAAAACATACATCTTTACGTCCGTTTCACACATTAATAATATAATTATTTAGCATAAATACACTTTATGAGAAATATCTCATTGATCTTTAAACAATTCTCAAAATCGCTTTTACTGGTTGCCGGTTTGGCTATTTGCAGCTTAAGCGCAAATGCCCAGGCAGATGCGGCAAAAGGAGAAGCAATTTTCAAATCTAAATGTACCGCCTGTCACAAGATCGAGACCAGGATGACCGGCCCGGCACTTGGTCCGCAGGTTACCCAGGAAACGGACGACAAGTACCTTACTAAATGGATCCAGAACAATCAGGCGCTTATTGCGGCTAAAGATCCAAAGGCACTGAAGATCTACAACGAGTACAACCAGGCCAACATGACGGTTTTTGCCGAGCTGAGCGATGCTGATGTTGCTAATGTGCTTACCTATGTACGCGGTGAATGGAAGAAAATGCAGGACAAGCCTGCTGCCGGCCAGGCTGGTTCTACAGGTGCTGCAGCAGAAAGCGGCCCAAGCTCGTTGTTAATATGGGGACTGATTGGCGTAATCGTTATTGCCTTCATCGTTATACTTGTATTAAACAAGGTAATTGCCACACTGGAGCGCTTATTGCTTAAAAGAGGTGGTTTAGCGCTTGAAGACGAAGAGGTTACTGAAGTTGAAGCTGTAAAAGCTGACAGGCTTGCAGGCGTAAAACGCGCTCTCAAAAACAAGAAACTGGTATTCTTTATAGTGCTATGCGGTGTTATTGGTTTAGGCAGCTGGAGCTGGGTTACTATGTGGAATACCAACGTTCACCAGGGTTACCAACCAGTACAGCCTATAAAATATTCTCACAAGTTGCACGCAGGTGTAATGAAAATTGAGTGCCAGTACTGCCACACCGGCGCATTTAAATCAAAGAACGCAGCTATCCCATCGCTTAATGTTTGTATGAACTGCCACAAGGTGGTTAAAACAGAGTCTCCGGAGATACATAAGATATATGATGCTTTGGGCTACAATCCTGAGACGCAGAAATACGACAGCACTAAGGCTCGCCCTATTCAGTGGGTGCGTATACATAACCTGCCAGATCTGGCTTACTTTAACCACTCACAACACGTTAAGGTTGGTGCAATAAAATGCCAGACTTGCCACGGCCAGGTGCAGAACATGCAGGAAGTTTACCAGTACTCGCCACTTACAATGAAATGGTGTATACAGTGCCACAAACGCACCGAGATCAACTCTAAAGGCAGCGCTTACTACGACAAAATACTTGCTGCTCACGATAAGATCAAGAAAGGCGAGAAAGTAACTCCTGCAATGCTGGGCGGCCTTGAATGCGCTAAGTGCCACTATTAATAACAAGATCACAACACAAGAGAACTTAACATTACAGTTTATATAGCTTAAATGGATAGCAATAAAAAATACTGGAAAGGTTTAGAGGAACTAAACAGGACGCCAGAATTTGTTGAGAAGAACAAACATGAGTTTGCCGAGCCTATACCTATCGAAGAGGTATTAAGCGGTGGTGGCTTATCCAGCAAAACACCGCGCCGCGATTTTTTAAAGGCGCTTGGTTTTGGTGTGGGTGCGGTAACATTGGCTGCTTGCCAAAAAGTACCGGTACATAAATCAATACCATACCTAATAAAGCCTGAAGAGGTAACTCCTGGTGTGGCTAACTATTATACATCTACTTTTGAAGGTAATGCTATA
The DNA here is from genome assembly GCF_059691875.1 of Mucilaginibacter sp. 320_HR. Taxonomy (NCBI): domain Bacteria; kingdom Pseudomonadati; phylum Bacteroidota; class Sphingobacteriia; order Sphingobacteriales; family Sphingobacteriaceae; genus Mucilaginibacter; species Mucilaginibacter sp. 320_HR. The sequence goes on along the minus strand of NZ_JCAWAI010000003.1, from coordinate 216,125 downwards.
CTGGTTAAGACACGCGAAGGCCGCCCTATTAAAATAGAAGGTAACCCTAACGATCTTTTGTCTAAAGGTGGCTTAAGTGCACAGGCGCAGGCGTCTGTACTTGAACTATACGACAATACGCGTGTAAAAGAGCCAATGGTTAACGGTGGTGAAACAGGCTGGACACAGCTTGACGCTCTTGTTCGTAACAACCTGGCATCTATAAAAGCGGGTGGTAAAAAGATACGCATCATTACATCAACCGTACACAGCCCATCTACGTTAGCTGTTATTGCTGATTTTGTTGCTGCTTATCCGAACACTAAACACATTAACTACGACGCGGTATCATATACCGGTATTATACAGGCTAACCAAAACAGCTTTGGTAAGGCAGTTATCCCTCACTATGATTTTGGTAAAGCTGATGTTATTGTAAGCTTTGGTGCAGACTTTCTGGGTACCTGGATCTCTGGTGAAGAATTTAGCAGCCAGTACGTAACTAACAGGAATAACAAATCGCTTGAAGGCAAAAAGATGTCGCGCCACATCCAGTTCGAAACTGGTATGAGCATGACAGGTACTAACGCTGACGTGCGTATGCCAATAAAGCCGTCTGAAGAAGGTATTGCACTGGTTAACCTTTACAACGCTATATCCGGAACTACATTACCAGGTTCGAAAAAGCTGACCAACGCTAGTGCTGATAAGGCGATTATCCTGGCAGCTAAAGAACTTGTTGCAGCAAAAGGGCGCGCACTGGTTGTTGCCGGCAGCAATGATGTGGCAACACAAGTACTGGTAAACGCAATTAACTCTTTACTGGGCAGCTACGGTACTACTATCGATCTGGACAATCCGTCATTACAATATAAAGGTAACGACGCGGAACTGGTTGAATTTGTAAACGAAGCAAAACGCGGCGAAGTTGACGCGGTATTCTTCCTGGATGCTAACCCGGTATACGATTACTTTAATGTAAAAGACATACAGGCAGCTTTAAAGAAAGTTAAACTTCGTGTATCATTTGCTCATCACCTGGATGAAACTGCTAACACCTGTAATGTTGTTGCCCCTAACCACCACTACTTAGAGGGATGGGGTGATGATAACGCTGTTGCCGGTTACTACACTATACAGCAGCCAACTATCAATCCGGTGTACAATACACGCCAGGCCGAACAAAGCATGCTGTTGTGGAGCAACAACCCTGTAAAAGATTACTACACTTACGTTAGAAATAACTGGAATACAAACCTGTTGGCTAAAGGTGGCTTAGCAGGACAGGCAGGTTGGGAAACCGTATTGCAAAACGGCTTTATTAAAGCCCCTGCTGCTCCGGCCGGTACTTACACGTTCAATTTAGACCTGAACGCTGTAGCACAAACCATTATCAACCATAGCAACCAACTAGCATCAGGCAATAAGGTAGAGCTACAGATTTACCAAACCGTAGCAATGCGCGATGGTAAAAAAGCAAATAACCCATGGTTGCAGGAGCTGCCAGACCCGGTATCTAAAGTTACCTGGGACAACTTTGCAGCCATGTCTCCGTCTGACGTTAAAAAACTTGGTTTAGAAGAATTTGAAGTAGTTACAATAGATGCCAATGGCTATTCTATTTCACTGCCGGTATTATCACAGCCAGGACAGGCACAAGGTACAGTATCTGTAGCTGTTGGTTACGGCCGTACACATGCCGGATTAGTTGGTAATGGTGTTGGTAAAAATGCTTTCCCTTTCCATAGCTTCCGCAATGGTACATTCCAAACCAGCGCGCCGGCTACGGTAACTGCTACCGGTGATGTATTCCCGCTTTCGCAAACACAAACGCACCACTCTTTTGAGGGCCGCAATGTTATCCGCGAAACTACGCTGAAGGATTACTTAAAGAACCCTGCCTCTAACAGCGGCAAGGAAGAAGAAAAAGAAACATACGATCTTTGGGACGAGTACGAACGCCCTGCATACAACTGGGTAATGGCCATTGACCTGAACGCTTGTACAGGTTGCGGTGCCTGCGTGGTTGCTTGTAACGTAGAGAACAACATCCCGGTTGTAGGTAAAGAAGAAGTTGGACGCCGTCGCGAAATGCACTGGATCCGCATCGATCGTTACTACAGCTACGATGATGGCAAGGGTAACCTTGACGTAACCAAAGAAAAAGATATTGATAAGCTGGAGAACTTTGACAATGTGTCTGTAGTGCACCAACCAATGCTTTGCCAGCACTGCGACCATGCTCCTTGTGAAACTGTTTGCCCGGTATTAGCTACCGTACACTCATCAGAAGGCCTTAACCAAATGGCTTACAACCGTTGCGTAGGCACACGTTATTGCGCTAACAACTGCCCTTACAAAGTACGTCGTTTTAACTGGTTTAACTACTGGAACGATTCACGTTTTGACAACTACCTGAGCAACGAACATACTCAACTGGTACTTAATCCTGATGTTACTACCCGTTTCCGCGGTGTAATGGAAAAATGTACTATGTGCGTACAGCGTATACAGGCTGGTAAGCTTAAAGCCAAAATAGAGAAACGCCCGCTTAAGGATGGTGATGTACAGGTTGCCTGTGCGCAAACCTGCTCGGCTAAAGCGATCATATTTGGTAACGCGAATGACCCTAACTCTGAAGTATCAAAAGCGCTTAAGAGCGAAAGAACTTACTACGTGTTAGAAGAGCTTAACGTGAAACCAGGTATTGGCTACCAGGTTAAAGTAAGGAATACATTATCAGAATTACAGGCTTAATTATTACAAGAGATTTATAATATATGGCATCTCACAGTGAATCGATAATCAGGGAACCGTTAATTACGGGCAAGGACATCACCTATGCCAAGATTACTAACGATGTATTGTACCCTGTAGAAAATAAACCGAATAAAGCCTGGTGGATAGGTTTTACCGTAGCCAGCATGGGCGCTTTACTTTGGGTAATAGCTATCAGCCTTACCTTTTGGTATGGCCTTGGCGAATGGGGATTGAACAAAACAGTAGGCTGGGCATGGGACATCACCGGTTTCGTATGGTGGGTAGGTATCGGTCACGCTGGTACGCTTATCTCTGCGGTACTATTGCTGTTCCGCCAAAACTGGCGTAACTCTATTAACCGCTCTGCAGAGGCGATGACCATCTTTGCGGTAATTTGCGCCGCTACATACATTGTAGCGCACATGGGCCGCCCTTGGTTGGCATATTTCACACTGCCGCTTCCTAACCAGTACGGCTCACTTTGGGTAAACTGGAACTCGGCACTGATGATGGACGTGTTTGCGATCTCTACTTACTTCTCTGTATCATTAGTATTCTGGTACACTGGTTTGTTACCTGATATCGCATCTATCCGTGACCGTGCAACAGGCTTACGCCGCCGTATATATTCGGTAATGTCATTCGGCTGGACAGGTTCAGTAAAAACCTGGCAGCGTTTCGAGACCGTGTCACTAATCCTGGCAGGTATCTCAACACCACTGGTACTTTCGGTACACACCATTGTATCCTTTGACTTTGCAACTTCACTGGAACCGGGATGGCATACCACCATCTTCCCTCCATACTTCGTTGCCGGTGCTATCTTCTCTGGTTTCGCAATGGTGCAAACGCTACTGTTGGTTACCCGAAAGGTTTTAGGACTGGAGAACTACATCACCATGTTCCATATTGAGTCGATGAACAAGATCATCATGTTGACCGGTTCTATCGTAGGTGTGGCTTACATCACTGAGTTCTTTATTGCCTGGTACTCTGGTGTAGAATACGAACAATATGCTTTCATCAACCGTGCTACCGGTCCGTACTGGTGGGCATACTGGAGCATGATGAGCTGTAACGTGATCTCTCCGCAGGTGTTTTGGAGCAGTAAACTGCGCAGAAACATCAAGTTTTCCTGGTTCTTGTCTATCATCGTGAACATAGGTATGTGGTTCGAACGTTTCGTGATCATCGTAACCTCTCTTCACCGCGACTATATCCCTTCAAGCTGGGTAATGTTCTATCCTACATGGGTAGATGTGGCCGTGTTCATCGGCTCTATAGGCTTGTTCTTTACCATGTTCCTGCTGTTCATCAGGGTGCTGCCATCTGTGGCAATGGCCGAAGTGAAACTATTGCTGAAATCAGCAAGCGAGCAGTCTAAAAAGAAATTAATTGACGAAGGTCACCTGGACCCTGCAGAAGTGCAGTACTATAAAGAATCGCTGGTGAAGTTTGACAGTGTTGACATGTCTGATTACGAAAAAGTATAAAAATGAGTAGCACAAAATTTATATTAGGCTTATTTGATGATCCCGATGATATGATGCACGGGATAGAGAAGCTGCAGAAAAATAGCATCCCGATTTATGACGTGTACACTCCAATGCCTATCCATGGTATTGAGGACAAACTGGGTGTTAAGGAATCTCGTTTGGGCTATGCAGCTTTTTGCTTCGGTTGCCTGGGTGCGACGGTAATATTTAGCATCCTTTATTACACGCTTGTGCATGACTGGCCAATGAACGTTGGTGGTAAACCGCACTTTGCCATGCCTAACTTTGTTCCTTTCACATTTGAGTGGACCATCTTATTCACGGCATTTGGTATGACACTTACCTTTTTCGCAGCAACACACCTTTTCCCCGGACGTGCGCCAAGGGTAATGGACCTGCGTGCTACCGATGACCGCTTCGTGATAGCAGTTGACGCTAAAGGAAACGTACCTCACGAGGATATAACCAATTTATTAAAAGAAGCAGGAGCTGTAGAAGTAAAGCATAACAACAGAAAATATGTTAGCTATGAATAAAATAAAAATATTGGGTACAACGGCTTTCGTTATCGCTGCATCGATCGTTATCACGTCGTGCAAGGATAGGCGTAGCACGGGCTGGCAATACGCTCCCAATATGTACGAGCATATCGCATACGAATACGACCAGGCTAACCCAAACTTTAAGGATGGGAAAACCGCGCAGGTACCACCGGCTGGTACTATACCTATCGGCTTTAAACGTTTTGACTATCCTAATAATAACGCAGGGTATCAGTTAGCAAGCACTGAAGTAACCAATCCGCTTGCTGCAAATGCACAAAACCTTGCAGATGGAAAAGCACTGTTCACCACCTTTTGCTCTCCGTGCCATGGTGTAAACGGACAAGGTGATGGTACAGTTGTACAGCATGGATATCCGGCTCCGCCGTCGTACTCAAAAGGGCAATCATCACGCGGTGGCGCCATGAAAGACCTTACCGATGGAAAGATATATCATACCATTACTTACGGTGTAAATGCCATGGGCTCTTACGCATCACAGGTGGCTCCGGAGGAGCGCTGGAAGATAGTAATGTATGTTCACCAATTACAACAACAATAAGATCTTATCAAGAAAATGGCTCATCATAATACAATAGAAGAAAAATTTGAATTTGGCGGTACAGCCAAAACGTGGAGTTTGGTTGCCATTGTAATTGGTGTTATATGTATTGCGGCCGGCTTTATTATGGGCGGCGAGCATGTGCAAACCACCTATAGCAACCTGCTGCTGATGTCATACTACTTTGTATGCGTATGTACTTGCGGCGTATTTTTTATGGCGTACCAGTATGTAGCACAGGCAGGTTGGTCTGCATCGGTTATAAGGGTGCCCCAGGCATTTGCAAAAGTGCTGCCTATAGCCAGTGTTATATTGATCATCGTTGTTACTTTAGGTCTTATTAACACACACGAGGTTGTAGAACACGGTAAAAAGGAGATGGTTCCATACCTGTATGCACATTGGGCTACGCACGGCTTAACCGATCCGGCGTCGGAAAACTATGATCCTATTATTGCAGGTAAAGCACCGTTCCTTAATATACCATTCTTCTTCGGTATGCTTGTAGTGTTATTAGCTGCATACAGCTACTTCGGCTGGGCTTTAACAAAAGCATCAAATGACGAAGACTCAGAAGGTGGCATGCGCAATTATGACAAAAGCTTTAAGCTGTCATGTATATTCCTGGTTATTTTCGGTTTTACCTTCCCAATATTTGCATTCGGCACCATCATGTCCCTTGAGGCTCACTGGTTTTCAACTATGTTTGGCTGGTATAACCTTGCTGCTATGCACGTTGTAGGTTTAGCTATCATGGCGCTTACTATTGTACTGCTGCAGAAGAAGGGCCACTTTACATGGGTTACTGAGAACCATCTTCATGATTTTGGTAAACTGATATTTGGTTTTTCAATATTCTGGACTTACGTATGGTTTGCACAGTTCTTCTTAACCTGGTATGCTAACATGCCTGAGGAGTCTGTATATTTCTACAAGAGGTGGGAGCCTGAGTACAAATGGTGGTTCTGGCTTAACATTGTTCTTAACTTCCTTGCGCCTTTGCTGTTGTTAATGTCAAGAGACGCCAAGCGTTTAATGAACCGTATGGTACTTACCTGTATTGTGCTTATCATCGGTCACTGGTTAGATTATTACCTGATGGTTATGCCGGGCACTGTTGAAGAGGGTACCATGAACATTGGTAAGTCAATCGTAGAAGAGTTGGGTACATTTATTGGCTTTGCCGGTTTATTTACCTTCTGCATGCTTACTGCGCTGAGCAAGTTCAGTTCCCTGGTGCCTAAAAAACATCCGTTCTTACAGGAGAGTCTGCACCATCACATATAATAATTGTTAAATTTGCAAACTGAAATACAGCATCAAAAAACCAATAAAATGGGATTCAAAAGTTTAATTAGTTCTAAAAAAATGCTTTCGCTATTAGCTGCGTTTATGCTGTTGGGCACAAACCTGCTGATGGCTCAGGACGCAACCAAAGATCCGGGCGCTACCACTCTTAAGGGAGATGCTGCACCAAGTGTTTGGCTAGGCCCGGGCTACTACGTATTGCTGTTTATTGTAGTATGTTTTGTAATAGGCATTGTAGGTAAAATATTGCGTGTTTATGATCTTACCCAACAGATCCAGAATAAAAAGCCAATTAACTGGAACAATGTAATGGGCATTTTTTGCCTGGTATTCTTAATAGCAGGTTTATATGGCGCATATTGGTCGCTTACTGTACAGGGAAGTCAAATATTACCAGAATCAGCATCGGCACATGGCGTTAAAATAGATCAGATGTTCTGGACTACTACTGGTATTACACTGGTTGTTTTCTTTGTTACACAGATATTGTTGTTTTCCTTTTTATTCCGTTACCGTTATTCAGAGAAACGCCGCGGTCATTATTTGCCTCACAACAATACCATAGAAAAAATATGGACCATTGCACCTGCAATTGTGCTTACCGTATTGGTTATCTTTGGTTTTTTCACCTGGCAGCAGATCATGAACACTGTTGATGCTAAAGGTGAGCAAGCTTCCATCAATATTGATATCACCGGTCACCAGTTTGCATGGGAACTACGTTACCCAGGTAATGACGGACGATTAGGCAGAACTGATTACAAATTGGTAAGCGGTACCAATAAAGTTGGTGTTGATTTCAAAGACAGATATAGCATGGACGATTTACAGGCTGATACTATGTATATGCCGGTACGTAAATCCATAAAACTAAATATTCACGCACAGGATGTTATCCACAGCGTTTATATACCACACATGCGTGTTCAGCTAAATGCTGTACCGGGATTGCCAACCTATTTCAAATTTACGCCAACTATAACCACTGCAGAAATGCAGCGTAAACTTGGTGACCCTGCCTTTGAATATGACGTGCGTTGCAATAAGATTTGCGGTGGTGCACACTATAACATGAAAAAGATAGTTCGTGTGGTAACTGAGGCTGAATACCAGGCGTGGTTGGCTCAACAGAAGCCTTACCTTACCGATCAGATCAAAAAAGATCTGAAATTTGCTGAGGTAAAGCCGGTAGCACAAAAAAACAGGTTAGCGTTAAACAATTAAGACTAAAAGATTAGCGAGTATGTCAACATTATCAGTTCACGATCACGGAGTAGCACATCACGAAGACGATCACGGACACCATCATCATAATGAAACGTTCCTGACCAAATATATATTTAGCCAGGATCACAAAATGATTGCCAAGCAATTCCTGGTTACAGGTATTACCATGGCGGTTATAGCGATGGTTTTATCTATACTTTTCAGGATTCAGTTAGCTTATCCTGATCAGGCTTTCCCTTTTATGGAGACCCTTTTAGGAAGGTTTGCTCCTGGTGGCCGTTTAGATTCTAACTTCTACCTGTCACTGGTTACCATTCACGGTACTATAATGGTATTCTTTGTACTTACTGCGGGTTTGAGCGGTACCTTTAGTAACCTGCTTATCCCATTGCAATTAGGCGCCAGGGATATGGCATCGCCATTCATGAACATGCTGTCTTACTGGTTTTTCTTTTTAGCCAGTGTTATCATGCTATCTTCATTCATGGTTCAAAAAGGCCCTGCCAGCGGTGGTTGGACAATTTATCCGCCATTATCTGCACTACCTAAGGCAATGCCTGGTTCTGGTATGGGTATGACGCTGTGGCTGATCAGCATGGTGTTCTTCATCGCCTCATCATTGATGGGCGCTATAAACTACGTTAGTACCGTATTAAATATGCGTACTAAGGGTATGGATCTTTGGAAAATGCCATTGACTATCTGGGCGTTCTTCCTTACGGCTATCTTGGGTATCCTTGCATTCCCTGTACTTGTTGCAGGTGTGGTATTGCTTGTGTTTGACCGTAGCTTTGGTACAAGTTTCTACCTTTCAGAAATTGTTTTAAACAGCAGCCAGGTTCAGCCTTATGAAGGTGGTAGCCCAATTTTGTTCCAGCACTTGTTCTGGTTCCTGGGTCACCCTGAGGTGTACATTGTAATTATGCCTGCTATGGGTATATCATCAGAAGTAATGTCTGTAAACTCGCGTAAACCAATCTTTGGTTACCACGCGATGGTTTACTCCCTGATAGGTATTACCGTATTGTCGTTCATTGTTTGGGGGCACCACATGTTTGTTACGGGTATGAACCCGTTCCTGGGCGGTGTGTTCATGATTACCACCCTGATAATCGCGGTACCATCAGCTGTAAAGACTTTCAACTGGCTGGCAACATTGTGGCGCGGTAATATCCGTTTCACCGCTGCTATGCTGTTTGCAATTGGTATGGTGTCTTTCTTTATCTCGGGTGGTTTAACAGGTATCTTCCTTGGTAACGCTGCTTTAGACATCAACTTGCACGATACTTATTTTGTGGTAGCCCACTTCCACCTTGTAATGGGTTCCGCAGCTATATTTGGTATGCTTGCCGGTGTTTACCACTGGTTCCCTAAAATGTACGGCCGCATGATGAACGAGCGTCTAGGTTACCTGCACTTCTGGCTTACCTTCATAGGAGCGTACCTGGTGTTCTTCCCAATGCACTTTATGGGCCTTGATGGCGTACCACGTCGTTACTACGCTTTCACAGAGTTTGAGTCGATGAAGCGCTGGTTATCTGTAAACACCTTTGTTACATGGGCAGCTATCATGTCAGCAGTAGCTCAGGTTGCGTTCCTGTTCAACTTCGTATACTCAATGTTCTTTGGTAAGAAGGCAACTCAGAACCCTTGGCAAGCAAATACACTGGAGTGGACAGCACCTGTTGAGCACATCCATGGTAACTGGCCTGGTGAAATACCAACTGTTTATCGTTGGCCATATGACTACAGCAAGCCTGGCGCAGAAGAGGATTACATCCAGCAAACTGTACCGCTATCACAAACTATGAGCTCTAACCTTCCGCATGACTTTGAGGACAACCCTGTTGGCCTTGAGGCACACGCTAAGTGGGTAAGTACTCAAAAGAGCAACGAAGAAGTAAAGTAATAATATACTGATCTGATCTTTTAGGGTAGCTGTTCAAGTCGGTAGCCTCAAGTCAGGAGTTCTAAGTCAGACATTCGGGCTTAAGACTTTTGAGCAGGAACTTCGGACTTACACAGTTACCCTAATTTTTTAGTAAGGATTTTTGAATGAGCAGTAACGCATCCGGTAGTAGATTTCTAAACATCAATCTTGCAACAATAATCCTGCTGTTTATACTAATATTAGCAGGAGGGGTAGTGCGCAGTACGGGTTCGGGAATGGGATGTCCTGACTGGCCTAAATGTTTCGGACAATATATACCCCCAACAGACATTTCTGAACTGCCTGCCAACTACAAAGAAGTATACGCAAACGGACGCATGGCTAAAAACCAGAAATTCGCTAAAATGCTTGATGTTTTTGGATATAGCCAGCTGGCTATGCGTATTCGCAACGATAAATCTATACTTGTCCCGGAAGAGTTTAACAGTGCACGTACCTGGACAGAGTATATCAATCGGTTGATTGGTGCAATATCAGGTATCTTTTTGTTGTTGACTGCAGTTTACTCTTTCCGTTACTGGAAGAGTAGCAAGTTCATTGTTATATTAAGTATACTCAACCTTATACTGGTAGGCTTTCAGGCATGGTTGGGCTCTATTGTGGTGTCAACAAACCTGGTAGCCTGGATAGTAACCGTACACATGTTATTGGCCCTGGCCATATTGGCTATAAGCATCGCTACTTACCATATGGCCAAAACCAGCGGCAGGTATAAACTTACGGTTAAGCCGCTGCTGGCGGTAGTTACGTTAATAGTACTAGCATTAAGCATTTTGCAAATAACCTTTGGTACCGAAGTACGGGAAAAGATTGACGCTGTAGCAAGCCACCTCGAAGGCAGCTACCGCGACAGCTGGACCTCACGCGCCGGCGACATCTTTAATCAACACCGCGATATGGCGTTGGTTGTACTGGCACTTAACATTGTGTTGTACGCGCTGGTTCGTCGCAACTTTTCCAGGCACTCTGTACAGCAGCAACTCATGAGCTTCACGTTCCTGATGATCATGCTGCAAATTGTAACAGGCATTCTGCTTTCGTACTGGTCGTTGCCTCCATTTGCGCAGGCCGCGCACATTGTGTTAGCAAGCCTGGTTTTTGGTGCGCAGTTTTATTTGTTGTTAAACTTGTTTAGTTCGGTGAACAATATACAGGAGGCGCACAGATGAAGTGGAGCGACTTTAGTAAGCTGATAAAACTGCGGCTTACCTTTTTGGTGACCTTCTCGGCTTCTATATCTTTCGTGATAGGAAGTAAGGTAAACGGCCCGATCGACTGGAGCGGACGTGATTTCTGGACCAAATGGTTGATGCTGATCGTGGGTGGTTTCCTGGTAACATCGGCTGCAAATACATTTAATGAAATTATTGAGAAGGATCTTGACCGGCTGATGAAACGCACATCGGACCGCCCGATGCCGGCTGGCCGTATGACAACCGGACAGGGGTTGGTAATAGGGTTGTTTATGGCGCTGTTTGGCACTTACCTGTTGGGCAAGCTTAACCTTACCACCGGCTATTTGTCGGTATTCTCTATAATCCTATATGCTTTTGTATATACACCACTGAAACGTAAATCGCCTATTGCGGTGTTTGTTGGTGCTATACCCGGAGCTTTGCCACCACTTATTGGTTACGTGGCTGCGCACCCTAAGATTGACGAGATAGCGCTGATCTTGTTCGGGATACAGTTCGTTTGGCAATTTGTGCATTTCTGGGCAATTGCCTGGGTGCTTGATGATGATTATAAATTAGCCGGTTTTCGGTTATTACCTACAGGTAAAAGAGATCTTACCAGCGCTATTGTTACGTTTATATTCGCCGTGATCATGTTCCCGGTAAGTTTACTGCCAACTATTTACGGTTATGGCGGTTACTTGGTAGGGGCAGTATCTGTGGTAATGAGTACTTTATTTTTGTACCAGGCTTATAATCTTCTTAAGATGCGCGACATCAAGGCAGCACAGAAGCTGATGTTTGGCTCTTTTTATTATCTGCCGGTGGTGCAACTTATGTTTTTGTTTGATTTTATAGGAAAAGTAAAATGATAATGGCTAAGATAGAACAGGAAGATAAACTAAACCTGGCCCCAAAAAAATTCAATATGTGGATATTCGTATTCACATCATTTATGTTCTTTGCTGCTTTAACCAGTGGCTTTATTGTATACAGCGGCGGTACAGGCCATGCGCTTGGTATGAAGCTGCCGTCGGCATTTATATACAGCACTATTACAATTGTTGTAAGCAGTATAACAATGCAGTTGGCATCCAAAGCAGCGCGCGAACTACAGTTTGCAAAACAGCGCCTGTTGTTAGGTATTACAATCGCTTTAGGCGTAGCGTTCTTTGTTATACAGATATACGCATGGTCGTACATGGTGAACCAAATGGGGGTGTACTTTACCAACCCTAACGCGTCGCAGTCTTTTGTATATGTATTCACCGGAATGCACCTTTTGCATATCCTGGCGGGCATTTTGTTGCTTGCCAATACCATGTGGGGAAGCTACAGCGGCATACCACAAGTCAAGAACTTATTTAGAATGCAGATGTCCTCTATTTTTTGGCATTTTGTCGATATTATATGGATTTATCTGTATGTTTTTTTACTTTTGAACCAACAATAAAAACTCATGAGTGCACAAGTATCACCTATTGATGAAGTAAAAACCACGCCGTGGTCTGGCGGCAGCTCGCCGTTTAAAGTGGAGTATGGCAAAATGATGATGTGGTTTTTCCTCCTGTCGGATGCGTTTACCTTTTCTTCGTTATTGATCTCTTACGGCGCGCTGCGTTTCAGTGCTGACGTTTGGCCTGCTGCCGATCTTATATTTCAGTCAGTTCCGGGCCTGCTGAATAGTGGAGCACCTCTGGTGTTCGTAGGTTTAATGACCTTCATCCTCATCATGAGCTCGGTTACTATGGTACTTGCTGTTGAGGCCGGTCACCGTATGGCCAAGAAAGAAGTTACCATGTGGATGATCTGGACCATTATTGGCGGCTTTACCTTCTTAGGTTGCCAGGCATTGGAATGGACACACCTGCATCATGAAGGCTTTTGGTGGGGAAGCATTCCTCATGAATTAGGAGAGTACTTTTCAAGTACCTCTAAAGCTGTTAAGACATTTGACACCGGCTCTGTTACTTACACACAGCAGTTTGCTAACCTGTTCTTTACAATCACTGGTTTCCATGGTTTCCACGTATTTAGCGGGGTTGTCATCAACATCATCATTCTCGTTAATGTTATTGCCGGTACTTACGAGAAACGCGGAAGTTACCTGATGATAGAGAAAGTAGGCCTTTACTGGCACTTTGTAGACCTTGTATGGGTGTTCGTATTTACCTTCTTTTACCTAGTTTAAAACAATCAACTGAACAAAGATATGTCAGCAGAAAAAACAGAAGTTCACCACGAAGAGCATGGCGAACACGAATCAATGACCAAAGGGAAGATCTGGAGAGTATTTTTTGTACTGTTGGGTATTACCGTTGTTGAATTCTTTATAGCATTGGTGTTGGTACCAAGAGGTGTACCGCAGCACATTGCTAACCCTATTTACATAATTTTAACGCTGTTAAAGGCGTTCTACATTGTTGCTTATTTCATGCACCTTAAATTTGAGAAGGTAGGTTTAATGCTCGCCATTATTGTTCCTATCCTTTTCATCATCGGGCTTATCCTGGTACTTACAAACGAAAGTCATTATTGGGTAGACCTTAAGATATTTAATGCGTAAGACAAGTCTTCCTAAAAAGATAGTAATCCTGGTAATGATTTTAGCATTACCGGGATTTTTATATTATTTACTAACCGCAAAGGGCAAAAACAGGTATAAACCGCTGCCTTTTTACGGACCTAAAGAGGTTGCAAAAACCGGCCATAAGTTTCACGGCAAGTACATTCCAGACACCATTTACCACAAGGTTGGCAACTTTAAGCTGACAGACCAAAATGGAGCTACCGTAACACCCGCAACTTTTGACAAGAAGATATTTGTAACCAGCTTTTTCTACACCGGCTGTGCTGATGTATGTAAAACGGTAAACACCAATCTCAGCGGCCTGGTGAAGAACTATCGTAATAACAAAATGGTAAACTTTATTACGGTAACTATTGATCCAGATCGTGACAATGTTGCTGCGCTAAAAGATTACGCATCGCAGTTTAAGGAAGCCGGCAAGTGGCTTTTTCTTACTGGCGATACTACAAACATCTACAACCTTTCGCGCAATGGCCTGCTTGTAAATGCTTTTAAAATGGCGGATGGCTCTTTCGCACTCGACGATAAACTAGTGCTGGTAGACGCAGAAAAGCGCATACGAGGGTATTACTCGGGTACGTCAACTACGGATATGGTTAAGCTAAGCGATGAGATAAAGGTGTTGATCTCTGAAGAGCTGCGCAAGGTAGACAAAGCCTTATATTAATATGTGCGGCCTTCGTCCTGCCGCTTACTTATCTTACTGTTATGACTGATAGATTCATCTTTCGTTTTGTAGCTGCCGTTACTGTCTTTGTAATTCTGGTGGTTATTGTACTTAACCGGCATTTGATACCTGGCCCGGAAACGCCACCTGCTTTTACACCTTACCTGCCCATGCTTAATGCCATACTTAATGGTACGTGCAGCATATTACTTGTTACATCGTTGTATTATATCATGCACGGTAATGTAAAGGTTCATAAAAGGCTTAACATTACCACGTTTATACTATCATCGCTATTCCTTGTATCATACATATTGTTTCATTACTTAATGCGGAGGGATACCCTTTACGGAGATGCTAATGGCGATGGCATTTTGTCCGCTGAAGAGCGTGCTGCTATAGGTGGCTTACGTACGCTTTACCTCAGCATACTTACCCCCCATATAATATTAGCGGCAGGAGTATTACCGTTGGTACTGCTAAGTTTTAACTACGGCCTTAAAATGCAGGTAGAAAGACATAAGAAACTGGTAAGATGGACGTTTCCAATATGGTTATTCGTTACAGTGTCAGGAGTAGTTGTATATTTGATGATCTCTCCTTATTACCACTTTTAATATCGGTAACATGAAAAAAATTCAATTAGTTCTGGTTGCGCTTTTATTTACAGTATTGTCGGCATCTACCATTGATGTTAAAGCGCAGTGCGCTGCCTGTACCGCATCGGTAGAATCAAGTGCGCAAAGCGGCAGTAAAACAACTAGCGGGTTAAATGCCGGCATCATGTTTTTGCTGGCAGCTCCTTATTTGGTGGTAGCTGCAGCGGGATATATTTGGTATACCAAATACCGCCGCAAAAACGTGGACCTGAACATTCGCCAGGAAAAGCTCAACTTAAATTAACAGCTACACCTTAGAATAATATTACAGAGCAGGGATGATAAACCCAACTACGCTTGAGTTTTTAAAAGATCTTGCGGAGAATAACGAACGTGATTGGTTCGAGAGCAACCGGCCGCGTTACGAAGATGCGCGCCAGAACCTGATTGCCTTCACCACGGATCTGCTTGCAAAAATACACAAGATTGACCCTGGTGTAAGCGAATCTCTTGATCCAAAAAAATGTGTGATGCGTATTTACCGCGACATTCGTTTTAGTAAAAATAAAACACCCTACAAAAACAACTTCGGAGTAAGCATTCCGTCGCATGGCTCCAAACTGGGCGGCGTGGAGTATTACCTGCAAATACAGCCCGGTAAAAGCTTTATTGCGGGTGGCTACTGGATGCCCGAAGCAGAGCATCTTAAAGCAATACGCCAAGAGATAGATTACAATGCTGCCGATCTCAAGAAGGTAATTGATGAACCTTCATTTGTAAAACTCTTCGGTGATTTCCGTAAGCAGGAACAATTAAAAACAACGCCGAAGGATTACACATCAGATAACGAGAATATAGATCTGCTTAAACTTAAAAGCTTTGTGGTGTTCCATCAGCTTAAAGACAAAGAAGTGATGAGTGCCAAAGCCGTTGACGAAGTTGCTGCGCTTTGTGCCAGAATATATCCGCTAAATGTATTTTTAAAGAACGCCATAAGTTAACCTTGCACCCCATGAAAATTAAGTACTTGTTGTTAGTTGCCGTTATAGCCACTTCGCTGCACTCTTGTGTGGTACTATCTCCAAAAAAGTATAAAGCGTTACTAGCCCAGCGCGATTCGCTGGCAACCCGCGCTGGTAGTCTTGATGAGGAGAGGGCCAAATTAATGGCCGACACCGCCAGGATGCACAGCGACCTTGCCGATTTAACAAACAACTACAATGCGCTTAATGGCAAGTATAATTCGCTGGACAAAAATTATAGTGCTACATCATCAAAGGTTACACAACTATCAGATGACCTGCAGAAGCGTGAAGCAAGGCTAAAAGAAGTTGAAGAGATTTTGCGCAAGCGCGACGAAGCTACCAACGCGCTTAAAGACAAGTTACAGAAAGCGTTGTTGGGCTTCCAGCAAAGCGGCCTTACGGTGGATATCCGCAACGGCAAGGTGTATGTATCTTTAACTGATAAGCTGCTTTTCCCATCAGGAAGTATTGTTATTGATGAAAAAGGCAAGCAGGCGTTGAAATCTCTCGCAGGTGTACTTAACAAAGAGGCCGACATCAACATAGCAGTGGAAGGCCATACCGATAACAAGAAGATTAAGAACCTGGGCCAGATTAAAGATAACTGGGACCTGAGCGTTTTACGTGCAACATCAGTAACCCGGTACTTAACCGAGGTTGAAAACGTAGACCCCAAGCGCCTTACTGCTACCGGTAAAAGCGAGTTCCAACCAATAGAGCAGGGCGAAACTGCCGATGCGCTGGCCAAGAACAGGCGCATAGAGATTGTGCTGACACCTAAGTTAGACGAGCTGTACAATCTGATCACCAAATAGGAATCGCTATTGAGCTATCCGGTGGTCGGCTTCGCCAATCAGCCGGATAACCTTTTCGTTATACCGTTGGTCCATCCAGTAAGAAAAGCCGGCACGCTCCGGCTTTTTAAAGTGCTTGCCCCAGTTACTTTGGCCGGCAAGCATGGTGTTTTGTAAGCCTTTTTGTTTGCACCAGGAAGATATCCGCATCAGGATGTTATCCAATTTATTGCCCGCCCTGTTGTCGAACATCCTTTCAACCCATAGTTTTAAAGCAGGGCTCCTTAACGGGGCTGCGGAAGAAACACGCATCAGCTTATTTGGCAGGTATAACCTTACCCAGGCATTTGCAGCATAGAATTTCTCGAAAGTAATATCTCCCTCCAGTGGAACAAGCATGTTTATAGCTACAGCTGTATGAAGGTTTTTCTCACTCAGTTCCAGCTCTTGTTCGTCTATGTAATAGTTGAACTGCAGGGCATTTTCCTGTTTGCGGAAAACGAATAACCTGTAGCAGTTCACAAGCATGCGGGCTATCCATAACCGGTTTTTAGATGTGATGATGAGCATATCGGCATCAGCACGCTCTTCCCATAAATTCTTATGAAAGGTGCCGGATACCCCAACGCCGCGCACAAAGGGCAGCCTGATCAAACACTTTGCCCGGGCACTTGCTTTAGTGATGAACTTACGCGCTGCCAGAGCTACCTTGGAACGTTCCGCGATTATTAGTGGGTCGTTCCGTAACGAATAAAACTTGTCTAGTTGGTAGATCCTTCTTTCGGTAACAAGATCATGAATAGCGCAACTCACATCTTCCTCACAATGTTTGTAAAACAAGAACCTGAATATCTCCTGCCGGGTGAGCGGATACTCGAACATATCGAAGTAGGCCAGGGTAGCTAATATATTTGTATTGATGCTGGACACGTTGTGGCAATTACAAGTTATGGTTGGTTTTATGACCTTACAACCATGACGGAGTGGTTAGCTTAATGGTTGCTTGTATGCCAAAGAAGAGTAAGGTATGGCATTCGGGATAATTTTACCGCCAAATAATCAACCACTTAGCAGTTTGCTGCTTTTTTTTAATTTTAAAAGGCAACCTTTAAAGTGCTGCCTTCGTGATGTAGGTATAAAAGGTTGAACTAAGCGTCACATCACAGCATTAACCCTTATGGGCGAAGAAGAGTTACACCATTTGATAACAGGTTGTATAAACCACGACAGAAAATGTCAGAAGATGCTTTATAAGGCATTTTATGGCTTTTCGATGGGGATATGCCTGCGGTATGCAAATAATCGTGAGGAGGCCGCTGAGGTAATGAACCAGGGTTTTTTTAAGGTGTTTACGCATCTGGAAAGGTTTGATACACAGCGGCCGTTTAAAGCCTGGCTTGGCCGCATTATGATGAATGTGTCTATAGACTATTACCGGGCCAACCTTAAGATGGCTTACACAGACGATCTTGATAAGGCCGAGCACCTGAGTGACGGCAAGCCGGTAGACCATAATCTGAATTATGAGGACCTGCTGAAAATGGTGCAGCAATTACCCCAAGCTTACCGTACGGTGTTTAACCTGTTTGCTATAGATGGGTACTCGCACGAGGAAATAGGAGAGATGCTGAACATCAGCTCCGGTACATCAAAATCAAACCTGCATAAAGCACGGCATAAGCTAAAGCAGATGATCCTCAAATCGGAGGAGAGTGCAAAGAACAACAATTACGACAGAGGCATGGATTATAACTCCATAGTGGCCATTTGCGCTGCGGATGTTAAGGCTTCTTTCTTTACAAACGGTTTCAGAAAATGAACGAGGAGCAGGATCATATAGATAAACTATTCAGGAGCCGGTTGGAAGACCCGGGCGACCACCTGGCCTTTAATGATGCCGATTGGGATAGCCTTGAAGGAATGCTGGACAAAGGCAAAAAGCGTAAAATACTCTGGTGGCCAATCATCAGTGCCGTTGCTGCCTTGTTGCTGCTGTTTTTCGGATGGATGTTGTTTAAACCGCAAACAAATAACCAAACCGAAAACAAACCGGATCAAAGCCAGGTGGCAGTTAAGCCGAAACAGCAGTCAGTACCTGCTACTGCCGATACTGTGAACAAAGTTGCGGGTACTTCATTTACCAGTCCAGTTGCTGCGAAAAATGAAGAAGATTCCAAGAATCGCAGTGGCTCACGAACTACATCACCCGAGGTGATATACATACCGGTGATCCCGCCATCAGCCAGAGATTCGAAAAGAGCAGATACCTTACAACAGGTAGTGGCTAGTGCTTCTGGTACCATTGGCAACACCATACAGCAGGATACTACACCGCCAACAGCAGTGGCAAGTACAACTGCAGCATCACAAGTAGCTGCTGCAGATATTACTAAACCTGTAGCAGTAAAGAGCTCCGCTGTAAAGGTTAGAAAAGCTGCCGGAATACGGCCGCAGTTTGCGCTGGGTGTCATAGCCTCATCAGATATAAACGGCGTAAACTCATTGGCACAGAATAAAGTAGGCAGCAACTTTGGTGTATCGTTCTCTGTAACCGTTAAGAAGCTGACATTCACTACCGGTGCAGTTTACGCGATAAAACCATACGCTACCAGCTTCAGCAATTATAATAGCAACTCGGGGTATATGTTTCCGGAGAACCCGTTAGACGTTGTAGCAGATTGCCGCATGCTTGATATCCCGTTGAACGTGAGCTACCAGGTATATAAAGGCGGCCGCAACAAGTTTGCGCTAGGGACGGGCTTATCCTCGTACGTAATGCTGCATGAAAACTACAAATATACCTATGCATCGGGAAGTGGTGCCGGCCCGGCTAACTATGTAGTGCCAAATCCGCAAAGCTACCTCATGAGTGCGGTTAATTTCAACGCTACCTTCGAGCGGCAGCTGAGTCCTAAGTTTAGCCTGAGCGTGCAGCCTTACTTGAAAGTACCACTAAAAGCGGTAGGTTACAGCCAGGTGAACCTGCATACCACCGGTGTTGCCGTCGGCTTCAACTGGAACATAAATTCTTTTACAAAACCCTAGTAGTATGAAGTACATAGCTTTCATTTTACTCACCTGGTTAAGTTTAAACCAGGTGGGGCAGGACCTCTATGCCTGTAAAAACGCGAAGATCAGCCTGTTTTCAAGCGCACCGCTGGAGGATATACAGGCATCAACAAACACCGGTACATCGGTATACAACGCCGGCACCGGAGACCTCGCCTTTAGCGTAAACATCCGCTCGTTCAAGTTCCCGAAGTCGCTTATGCAGGAGCACTTTAACGAGAATTACATAGAGAGCGACAAGTATCCGCGAGCCACTTTCAAAGGCAAGGTGAACGAGAAGGTTGACGTAAGCAAGAATGGTACGTACCCAGTTACCGCTACCGGAGACCTTACCGTGCATGGCGTTACGCAAACCCGCACCATCCCCGGAACCATAACCGTAAATAATGGTACACTGAGCATGACATCAGAGTTTATGGTGAAGTGTGTTGACCACAAAATAGATATACCCACACTGGTATTTAAACACATAGCCGAAACAATAAAGATGAACGTTTTGGCAACTTATACCCCTGCAAAATAGTAACTAAAAACCCCCACACAACTCTTATGAAAAAGCTGATTTTATTTGCAGCTGCAGCCCTTGTCAGTACCGCCCTTAGGGCACAAACCAATCCTGCCACCGGTAAAACAGCTGCCGACTCGCTGCTGAGCAGTATGGAAGGTACCGAAAAGGCCGAACCTGTTATTGCCACGTTCAAGTCTACCAGGCTGATACTCGGCGCCACTACAGAGACCGTAAAAAAGAAGAACCTTAACTTTCTGGTGATACACCGCTTTGGCGACATCGGCGGATCACAAGGCGGAGGCAAAACCCTGTTCGGTTTAGATAATTCCAGCGACATCTACATTGGCTTTGAGTACGGCCTTACCGATAACCTGGACATTGACTTTGGCCGCAGTAAGTTTAACCAGCAGGTTGATCTGGGGCTAAAATATGCCATGCTCCACCAAACATCAGATAACAGCATGCCCTTCGCGGTTACACTGCTGGGCAAGGCGGGCATAAAAGCCTATAACGACAATGCCGCTTTCCCTACTTTCGAAGACAGGCTGGCTTATGTTGCGCAGGCAATTATTGCACGTAAGTTCTCGTCAAAGTTCTCGTTGCAGGTAACGCCTACGTTTGTACGCAATAACTCTCCTTTCCCATTCCTTACCGGTAACGAAAACAACTTTTTTGCTATGGGGATTGCCGGCCGCCTGAAGGTGACTAAACGGATGGGCATCGTGGTAGACTACGCGCACCCGTTCTCCAAGTTCAGGGATAATGCCACCGGCGATAACCGCTTTTACGACCCGCTGGGTGTAGGTATAGAGATTGAGACCGGCGGCCACGTTTTCACGGTAATCTTCAGCAATGCCAAGGCCATTACAGAAAGCAGTTACCTGAGCGCGACCCAGAGCGATTGGGGCAAAGGGCAGTTCAGGCTGGGCTTTACCATATCAAGAATGTTCAGTTTCAACGGCAAGAAAAAGGAAGCATCAAACAAATATTAAACACAACAACAGTTATGGAAAGACAAGAATTTTTAGCAAAGTTTGGCCTGGGCCTGGCAGCGGTATGCGCCGGGTGCGGCATAGCATCATGCGGCAGCGGTGCAAAAAACAGCGATCCTACACCAACCCCGGGCAGCGGCGCGCTGTTTAGTGTGAACCTGGATAGTGAGTTACTCACAGTAGGCAGTCAAAAGGTTTCTAATGGAGTTATTATCGCCCGTATAGCAGCCGGCAACTCTGCCGATTCCTTTTCGGCGGTGCAGGTGGCTTGTACACACGAGGGTACGGCAATACAATACCATGGAGATCAGGGAATTTACATCTGCCCGCTGCACGGTTCCGAATTCAGCAAAACCGGCGCAGTGGTACAAGGGCCTGCAGTAGCCAGCCTTAAAAAATATAACGTTGCCATAAATGGCACTTCGCTTACTGTGTCGGCGTAATTGTTGGGGGAGAAGAGGCACCCTGGTATGGGGTGCCTCTGTTTATCTTACCTGGGGGAATTGTGAAATGCGCAGCCGTGTACAGCCGTAAGGTACCAGTATAATGTCGTCAGGCTGCTCGGCATCAGAACCCCATATGAAGGTATAAGGGATAGGCCCTGCCATATCGTTATACAACTTCCATGATGGTATGCGCCTCCCTTTGGTCTTAATAGTTATCGGCGCGCTCTGCAGGTTCCATGGGTATGATGATACGGCCGATGTTTCTACCTTATAGTTCTCCTCAAGTTTGTTGTCCGGCTGATCGATGAGGGCGTAGTTCCATGGCGTAGTAGGGCGTATCTCGTCATAGCTACTGCCGTAATCTATCGGGTCTTTCGTGTTGGTTACGCGGGTAACCTCTTCGCCAATCTTCAGCGCATACACCAGCGGACCACGTTCTATCGACACTGAATTTTCGTACCAGTTGTTCTTGCTGATGTGCATAGGCAGGGTAAGCTCTAACACGTCGCCGTTATGCCATTCGCGGCCCAGCTTCACAATCTCGCCTGCGGTAGCCTGCTGCATTACTTTGCCGTTTATTTTGATGGATGCATTATTGCACCATTTAGGCACGCGTAAATGAAACGGAAAGATGAGTTGTTTGGCTTTCCCCAGGTTCATGGTAAACTTCACCCTTTCGCCGAAAGGGTAATTGGTCTCTTCCTTCAGGCTGATCTCTTTTCCATCAGCAACTAAAGCTTTTACTTCACTTGGCGAGTAAAGCAACGCAGCAATACCTTTATCAGCGGTAGCGTAAAAGAGGTTTTGCGTGAATTTAGGCCAGCCCTGATGCATGTTAGATGTGCAGCAAGGGTAACCTGTAAGCAAGCCATAGCAAACATCGGTACCGCTGTGGTTTACATCAAAGTTGCGGGTTTGGCGGGTGAGCATTACCTGGTTGGCTTGCTGAAAATACTGGCGGTCCACAAAATCGTCAGACACCTGTGTAGGCAGGGCATTAAAGGCAATGCGCTCCAGCTTATCGGCATAGTTTACATCGCCGGTCACGGCCAGTGTGCTTTCAAGCGTAAACATCATCTCCACAGCGGTACACAGTTCGGCGCCCTGCGTGGGGTTATTGCCGTGCAACGATTCGTCCCCGCCAAACAGGCCGTGCGCCATATCGTCGTACTTACGCAGGTCGGTATGTGCTTTAACGGTAGCATCCAGATATTTTTGTTCGGGGTGCTGCTGGTAGTATATCACGGGCTCTTTCATACCCTGCGCCAGGTTCACTCCGTGTATGCTGCCGTCGGTAGAAAGCAGCGGCGTGTTCAGGAACGCATCAGTAAAATCATAGGTTTGCTTGTGCAGCAGGTCTGCCAGTTGCAGCAGGAATTTGTCGCCCGTTATATTGTATAGCCAATATACTACCATCAGGTTATCGCCCGCGCGGTACCTCGCCCAAAAAGTATACTTATCCAGCGGTACAGATGGTAACTCCTTCAACTGGAATTTGAAGTAATTGGTCATCAGGTTTATTACCCTTTTATCCCCCGTAGCAGAGTAGTATTGCTTCAATATTTTAAGCATTACCATTTTGGGCCACCAGTCGCGCGTGTTATCGCGTTGTATGCCCGGCTCGTCACCGTAATCTTTAGCAGGTCCAAAGTAGCCATCGGGCTGCTGGCTTTTTATGCTCCACTCTACCCAGGGCTTTACTTTTGCTATCAGTTCTTTATCGTCCAGTATATATGCCAGCGGCAGCAGGCCGTCTACCCAGTACGGGCCGCGTTCCCATTGGTCGCCGTCGCCACCAAGCCAGCCATTGCGCCTGCCCATTACAATGGGGTACAGCTTATCCAGGTTACCTGTAGCACCATTCTTTTGGCGAATGAGCATTTCGCGCAGCCAGCCCTGTGGCTTTATAGCTCCCAACGGCAGTTCTATATAAGGGTTCTGGCGCAGCGGTGCGCGGTTGTTAAGGTAAGTGCCGGTTTGCGCAAGTGCCAGGTTTACCATAAAGGCAAATGCCACAACAAAAGGTATAAACTTTAATTTCATAGAGGCTTACAGATGGTTAACAAACTTAATTAATGCCTTCCTTATTTTTAGTTTTTGCTTAATTATAGTTGTGTATTACCTTAGCAAGTGCATAATAATGTCATAATAGCTGCGGGGAAATTAAGATTAAACGGGATGTTATAGTTTTGTTGCAGATAATTTCAGATGTATAAATATTTATTAGGGTTATTGCTGCTGTTTTTAGCCAATAACGTTTCCGCGCAATATAACTGGACGCTCAAGTCCGACAAGGATGGTGTTAAGGTGTACACCAGTTTGGTTACAGGGTCTAAAATAAAGGCGGTGAAAGTTGAGTGTGATGTAAATGCCAGGGCATCGCAGTTGGTAAGGGTATTACTGGATGTTAAGCACTGCCCCGAGTGGGTTTACAAAACCAAGTCTTGCAGCCTGGTAAAACAGGTGTCCCCTTCGGAGCTTTACTATTATTCGGAAATTAATGTGCCCTGGCCGGCAACCAACCGTGATTTCGTTGCGCACTTAACTGTTAGCCAAAATCCGGATACTAAGGTGGTAACTGTAGATGGGCCCGCAGTTCCCGGTATGGTTCCTGTTAAAGATGATGCGGTAAGAATATCATCCTCTAAAGGCTTATGGGTGATAACTCCGCTGGATAAAAGCAAAGTGCACATAAACTATACTCTTCAGGTTGATCCGGGAGGTAATATACCGGCCTGGTTAATAAATTTGTTTGCAGCTGAAGGGCCAATGCGCAGCTTTGAAGGCTTAAAGGCTCAACTTAAAAAAACCGAAAAAGAAGAGGGCGTTGCTTTTATAAAAGACTGATAAAAGCACGGGTTATTGTTCGCCGTTACTCCAGTATGCTTTTAGTCGTACTTTCTGTAATTTTCAGGATCACATCATTCAACTCATTGGCTGATTGTTTAAGGTATTCTTGAATCTCTTCCCGTTCGGCGTGTTCCTGGGCCGAATCCAACAAACTTACAAGGCCCATTATACGGGCTAGCGGAGCCCTCACCAGGTGCGATTGCATCCACGATATATCCCTGAAAACTTTGTTTTGCTGCTCAATTTTACGGGTGTAGTTTTTTCGGTTGCTTATATTTTGCCCGGTCACGCAAACACCGCAAATTTGGTCGTCCTCGTACACGGGGCTTAAAGTGTATTGCATCCAAAGGTCATCTGCGCCTGCTTTTGGGTAATTGCGGTCGTACTGTATTATGGCACCCTTTAAAACCTGTGCAATACTGTCTTTAAAGTAGCTTACACGCCCGGGCTCCAGTATGTCAAATATGTTTATGCCTGTTTTAAAATCGGAAGTGAAGGAATTTAATTTGATGTATTCCTCGCCTTTTTTATTGAATGCTTTTATATTACTCTCGGCATCCAGCAGTAGAAAACCTTCCGTTGCGCTATCAAATATAGCCCGTAAGTTGTTTTCTGATTCCCTAAGCTTGGCTGTTGCCAGTGCGAGTCCCCGTTCATTTCTTACTTTTTCGGTTATATCAGTTGCCAGTACCAGTCTTACTTTACGGCCGTCAAGTACAATTAGGCTGCTTTCTATTCTTACATTTATCTCAGTACCATCTTTTTTGATGTGATCTGCCCGATCATTATAGAAGTTGCCGGTAGCGGCGTTTTGCCTTACTATTTGTTCTAAAGCCAATACCTTGTCAACTGGTCGCAACTGCCTGATCGTCATCGACATAAATTCTTTGGTGCTATATCCGTAATGTCTCACTGCAGCCTCGTTCACATCTAAAAACCGCAGGGTCTCGGTATCAAATAGCCACATGGGCAAAGGGCTGAGCTGAAAGATATTTTTATATCGTTCCTGCAGGTAGTCTTTAGACTCAATCGTGTTTTGCAAGCCTCTAAAAATACGCTCGATGAGCAGTACAATAACAATGCTCAGGAAAGGAAGGTTAGAGCTGAAAGCTATCCATTGTCCGGGAGAGTAAACACCAATAAGGGCACAATCAAAAGCCTTGAAAGTTATAATTAATGCAAAGGCAAGCAACGTAACTGTATTGAAGAAAATAGACCAGTAAGCATAACGTGTTTTAAAAAGCAAAGCCATTAAAATAGTGATGACAAACAGGTAGAATACGCCAGGCCCAACATACCCAAGTGTGTTGATGAGGCAAACGGCTAATAGATAAAAGACGGTAATAATGATGATTTTGCGCGTCCGAAAAGATAATTTGTTAGAGTAGGTAGCGAAGGCTACTCCTAAAAGGGCAAGCAGATCTATAACAGCTACAAAAGTATAGCCGTCTTTTAAAGCCATAAAAACACCCGGAACAACGGCTATAAAACTTACCGGCAGGCAGTACACCAAAAAGTTAAGAAAAAGCTTGTTTTGCCAAAAACGGAGATCCGACTCCTGGCGGTTGAAGTGTATGGATAGCCTGCTTTTTAAAGCACGTTCGTAAGCCGGCCACCATATTTTCATGTAGGAAAGGGTTTAGTTTAGTGGTGTTATACGCAAAGTAGCTTATTTAGTTTGAAGAACACCTTTAAAGATGCACTTTATACGTGTTATAAATAAAAATAAATGGGAAAGGTGATAAATGTACAACAGACAGTATATTGCAGAATCAATAGATATTACCTGTGCTTTATGAAAATTACAAGAAATTTACTGCTGGGGCTTTACCTGATTATTTCCGGACTAAACAGCCTGGCGCAAACAGCGGCTGTGCCGTCGCTGATTCATAAAAATGGGAGGCATGCTCTGCTGGTAGATGGAAAACCCTTCCTGATGCTTGGCGGCCAGGCGCACAACTCCAGCGCGTGGCCGGGCATGATGCCGCAGGTTTGGCAGGCTGCAAAGCTGCTTCATCTAAATACCCTGGAAGTGCCATTATATTGGGAGCAGATAGAGCCTGCGCCGGGCAAGTTTGATTTTTCTGTAGTGGATACGCTGATAAAACAAGCAAGGGTACATAAAGTAAGATTGGTATTCCTGTGGTTTGGTACCTGGAAAAATGGCAGCAATCATTACATGCCGGAATGGATGAAACAGGATGCAACCAGGTATCCCAATGTTGTTGGTAAGAAGAACAACCCTATAGATTCGCCGTCGCCGCATGCAATAGCTACTTTAGATGCTGATATGAAAGCGTTTTCAGCTGTAATGCGCTACCTTAAAAAAGCCGACGCAGCGCGCACTGTGATAATGGTGCAGGTAGAGAATGAGCCTGGCACCTGGGACAGCGTGCGCGATTATTCCCCCGTAGCACAGCAACTGTTTGAGCAGCAGGTGCCCGCCGCATTGCTAACACCCGAAGTACTAAAACAACTTAATACAGACTTAAATGCGAAAGGTACCTGGAAGCAGGTGTTTGGCGATCGTGCCGATGAGTATTTCCACGCATGGTCGGTAGCTTCTTTTATTGGTAAGGTTGCTGCAGCAGGCAAAGCCGAATACCCATTGCCATTGTATGTGAACGCCGCCCTGCGCGATCCGTTAACAAACCCTATGGCCAACACCTACGAAAGTGGGGGTCCTACAGATAATGTAATTGCTATATGGAAAGCAGCGGCACCAGCCATTGACCTGTTGGCACCTGATATATACCTGAGCGGAAGCGAACGGGTGCTTAAAGTTATGGAACTATACAGCCGGCCCGACAACGCGCTGTTTGTACCAGAGGCCGGCCTGCTGCCGGAGAATGCCAAATACTTGTACGATGTGATTGCTAAAGGCGGCATTGGATTTTCACCATTCGGGATAGATGCTAACGGACAAACCGCCGCTATCGCTAAAGTTGCGGAACGCTTATCGGTTTACGGCCGCGAATATGAGGTTGCCGCTACAATGATGCGCGAACTGGCGCAGTGGGCGTTTGAAGGAAAGATAAAAGCCGTGGTAGAACACGATGACCATGCCGAACAAAATATTGACCTTGGCGACTGGACCGCGGTAGTCACGTTCGGGCAGCAAAGCGTAGGAAGGTTTCAGCCTAACGAGAAACCCTTTGGTGCACTAATGGTGGTGCAACTTGCCAAAGACAAATTTTTGCTGAACGGTACCCTTACCCATGTTACTTTTAAACCAGCAGGAAGCAATACGGCAAAAGCCTGGCAGTACCTTAAAGTAGAGGAGGGCACGTACCAGAACGGGGTGTTTAAACCGTTGCGCATCCTCAACGGAGACGAGACAGATTCCGGCGGACCAAACTTTGGCGCCGAGCCTAAAGTGCTAATGGTTACTTTGGTAAAAAGGTGAAAAAACGTTCGCTAAATTGCACTTTGCAAAACCAGTAGTAATTGGTGCAGCAACTGATTTTTACCTGCCCGGGCACGTTTAAAAAAATGTGGTTTTTGCAGATTTTTAAAGCGAAAACCGCCTTCACATATTCAAAAACCCATAAAATGGCAAAAGTCAGTTTATGATTATTTCGCCAGTGTTAAATTTTCGTGAGCTGGTAAAACAACCAAAATTTATTTACTAGTTTTGGGTTTCGACCAGGCTTCGGTCCTTCGTTTTTTATTTTACTTGGCGGCAGTTTAGGCCACGTTTAAGGACCTTTGATGGAGTAATAAAGTAATTTATACCTGCCATTACTCTATGCAAGCGGTGTTGCATTTCCACTTTTTAATTCACTACCATAATCAGAAAACAGATGAGCAAAATTACAGTAAAAGACGGAACTGAGATTTATTACAAGGATTGGGGAACCGGGCAACCACTTGTATTTCACCACGGTTGGCCACTATCCGGCGACGATTGGGACACCCAGATGATGTTCTTCCTGGAGAAAGGATACAGGGTTATCGCTCATGACCGCAGAGGTCATGGCAGGTCAAGCCAGACCGATAAAGGTCATGATATGGACACTTACGCAGCAGATGTTGCCGAACTAACCCAAGCACTTGACCTTAAAGATGCTGTCCACATCGGGCACTCTACAGGTGGCGGAGAGGTAATACGCTATGTTGCAAAACATGGCACGGGCCGTGTCGCTAAAGCAGTATTGATAAGCGCTGTTACGCCACTTATGGTACAAACAGAAAACAACCCTGACGGTATTCCAATGGCTGTTTTTGACGAGATACGCGAGAATACAGCGACTCAGAGAACCCAGTACTTTAAAGACTTTACCATGCCCTTTTACGGTTATAACCGTGAGGGCGCGAAGGTATCTGAAGGTGTTAGGGAGAATTGGTGGCGCCAGGGCCTAATGGGCGCAATAAAAGCTCATTACGACTGTATAAAGGCGTTTTCTGAAACTGACTTTACCGAAGATCTTAAGAGTGTAGACGTGCCGGTATTAGTGCTGCACGGCGAGGACGATCAGATAGTACCGTTTGCAAATACCGGTGCAAATGCTGTTAAGCTTCTTAAAAACGGTAAGTTAATCTCTTATCCGGGGTTCCCGCATGGTATGCCAACAACCGAAGCAGCAACCATTAACAAAGATTTGCTGGAGTTCATTCAGTCATAATACTGCTTAACTGAATAAAGGCGGCGGGCATTATGTCAGCTGCCTTTTTCATATTGCCAACTCTAGAAAGGTGGGTAAACACGTATTAGAGCAAACATGCTACAGTTTATAAGAAAGGTTCCCCTCTACAGCTATCTTGCTGCACGGAGCTGATTGCAAAATTTAAAACTGTCAGTATGAAACTGATTATCAATAACCACGTTAGTGATAAATGACTACTTTGTCGTGTGTGTAAAACGCTGCAAAGATTTTTGCAGTTTGAAACAAAAGGCAACTATTTGCCGTAAGCGCCCGAAGTTATATTAAATCGATGAGTATAATTAACGTGTTAGAAAGGAACAACGTGCGGGTCATCGGCAGCGGGGAAGAAACGCTTGTTTTTGCTCATGGATATGGCTGCGATCAAAACGTATGGCGTCATCTTATTAAAGCTTTCCACTTTGATTACAAATGTGTGGTTTTTGATTATGTGGGTGCAGGGGCATCAGATAAAGAAGCCTACGATAAAGCCAAATATCAATCATTAGACGGCTATGCGCAGGATGTGTTGGATATATTTGAGGCTTTGGGGCTCACCAATGCAATTTTTGTTGGCCACTCGGTAAGTTGTATGATAGGTGTACGAGCGGCAATATTGCAGCCGCGTTACTTTAGTAAGCTAATATTAGTTACGCCCTCTCCCAGCTATATTAATGATGGAGATTACCAGGGAGGAATGGAAAGGGGCGACCTGATGGATTTGCTTGCTATCATGGATAGCAATTATCTTGGATGGTCGAGTATGATAGCTCCTATGGTAATGGGCAACGCTGATAAACCTGAATTGACAGAAGAGCTTACCACAACTTTTTGTTCCAATGACCCCGCCATTGCCCGTGAGTTTGCCCGGGTTACGTTCCTGTCAGATAGTCGCGCCGATTTGGAGAAACTTACCGTTGCCAGCCTTACGCTGCAATGTACCAACGATATGTTAGTGCCCCCTGCAATAGCCCAATATATACAGGAGCGTACTACGAATAACTCTTTAGTTGTTCTGAAAGCCACAGGGCATTGCCCTCACTTAAGTGCTCCGGATGAAACTGTACAAGCAATTCGTGGTTATATAGGTGTTCCGATTATGGAAAACTGAGTATGAACGTTTCTGCAGTTTATGAAGAGCTATATGAAAACGCCGCTTGCGGTTTGATAATCTTCCGGCTTGACGGAAGCATTCTACATGCAAATAATACGTTGTTAACGTGGTTAAGCATTAATGCTGATGAAATAAAGACTAAAAACTTTCCTGACCTTTTGTTTAAAGGTGGTAAATTATATTACAATTTGTTTGTTCATCCTATCCTTCAGATGCATGAAAGGATAAACGAAATCAGCTTTGAAATGCAAACGGCTGACAGCAGCTTTCCAATGTTGTTCAGTGCTGTTGCCCATCATCTAAATAATGGTGACGAACGAATCATTAGCGGCACTATTTTTAAAATAGCTGATAGGAAAAAATATGAAGCGCAGTTGATGATAGAAAAAGAACAGTTTAAAACAGATAACGAGGCCAAAGCTGAAGCATTAACAACTATTGCTTTCAAGCAGGCCCACCTTATTCGAGCCCCTTTAGCAAATATAATGGGGTTGTTAGGGCTACTTGAGAAGAATTCTCAACTCGACAACGATACGAAACAGCTTTTAGACATGTTAACTCAAAGCGCGCACAACCTGGATGCGGTGGTAAAGGATATTGTTGACCTGTCAAATTGAAATACCGGAAAATCAAAAACTTGTAATTCAAGCAACAAAATATATTCTTACTACCACTTTCATATATAAGAATAGCCTGATAACAGCTGAATTAGTGCTAGTGTGGAGGAAAATACTCAATATAGTCGTACTTCATAAAAAAGCCTGTTACATGAAGATGTAACAGGCTGATCTTAAGTGTAGCGGGGAGCAGGATCGAACTGCCGACCTTAGGGTTATGAATCCTACGCTCTAACCATCTGAGCTACCCCGCCAGGTTGATGGTCCGAAAAAGGTTTGCAAATATAGCAGAAATTCGTTTTCTTTAGAAAAAATGTTAACATTTACGCCCTGACTAGTTGCCAACTATAAACCCACAATGCCAGAAAAGAAAAAATTCAATATAGAATACGAGATAAAATCTTCTCCAAGGATACTTTATAGCTTCCTGAGCGAAGCTAACGGACTGAGCCAATGGTTTGCTGATGATGTTACCGTTCGGGACCAAACTTACACCTTTACCTGGGACGACGAAAAGCAGGTTGCCAAGCTGATAGCCATTAAAGAAAATAAGTTAATACGTTTTAAGTGGGTAGATGATGAACCGCAAACCTATTTCGAGATGGAGATTGTTCAGGATGAGCTTACCAATGATGTGGCCTTAAGCGTAACCGACTATGCGACTGAAGATACCCTTACCGAACGTAAGCAGATTTGGGACAACCAGATAGATTACCTAATTAGCGTGTTAGGCGCCTAACTCGGCTTAAAACTCTATTTTTGCGCTACTTGTACAATAAGCAATACTTAATTATAGTTATGCTTACGCGAGTATTGCGCAATTTCAGGTAATGAAGAAAATACATCTTTTGCTGCTAAAATCATTTATCAGGCCCTTCGTGGTAACCTTAGTGATAGTGATGTTTGTGCTGCTGATGTTGTTTCTGTTCAAATACATCGATGATCTTATAGGCAAGGGTTTCCAGTGGTATATCATCCTGGAGCTGATGATGTATAACTCTGCCACAAACGTGGCAATGGCCCTTCCGCTCTCCGTCCTGTTATCCTCTATCATGACGTATGGTAGCTTGGGCGAAAACTACGAACTGGTGGCTATTAAGTCTGCTGGTATTTCACTTCGACGGGCCATGTACCCCATGATAATTGTAGTTGTATTGTTAAGCATTGCCGCATTTGCCTTTTCGGACTGGATGTTGCCCCGTGCCAACCTGAAATATTACTCGCTATTATACGATGTGCGCAAGCAGAAGTCGGGTAATTTGCTGCCGGAAAACGTGTTCAGCAATCGTTTCCCCGGCTATTCCATCCGGGTAAAGAAAAAAGACCCGGACGGCCAGACACTTTATGGCATTATGATATATGAGCGTGGTGCTCTACAGATTAACCACATTGTCACCTTTGCTAAGTCCGGATTAATGTACCGCTCAAAAGATGACCTTTATCTTATTTTAAAACTTAAAGATGGCGTAAGGTATGAAGAAACTCCAAGTCAGAATAACTATTTGCAACGGCAAAAACTTACCCGTTTCAGGTTTAAAGAAACTGAACAACGGTTTGATCTTTCCGAGTTTAACATAAAAAGAACTGATGAGAATGAGTTTAGGAGCGCATCAATGATGATGAACCTTAAGCAGATTGATCATTATGTAGATTCAGCCAGCCATACCGTAGATAGTACAGTTAATACAAACTTCCAGCTAATTAAACCCTACTTTAAGTACTACACCATACCGGCAAAACCCACAACTGCAGGTTTAAAGGCTGCACCTGCCAATGTAAGTAAGCTAAATGGTTTTAACGATCAGTTGAATGCGCTAAATAACGCAGCAAGCGAGGTACGGCAGGTACAGGATATGTTGCGCAACCGTACCGACAACTACAAGGACGCAACTAAAAACATCCGAAGGTATATACTGGAGTATCAGAAGAAATTTACCCTTGGGGCTGCTTGCATTGTGTTGTTTTTAATAGGTGCCCCTCTTGGCGCCATCATCCGCAAAGGTGGGCTGGGTTTGCCTGTTGTAGTCTCCGTAGTATTCTTTCTTATTTATCATATTATTAATACCATCGGCGAAAAGTCGGCCAAGGAGGGCGACCTTTCGCCCCTGGCAGGCTCGTGGATGGCTATTGCTGTACTCTTTCCCATCGGTATTTTCCTGACGTATAAAGCAGCTACTGATTCTGCTTTGTTTGACACGGATCTTTATAAACGCTTCTTTAAAAAGCTGCGTATCCGTAAAAAACACGCGGTTTAACTTTACAAAATGCCGACCTTAATGCCGCAACTTACACGTAAATTTGTGTGTGCTGAAGGCTTATAGTTTTATAGCCTTACTAATTTTAACGAAATGCTTAACACCATACCCGAAGCTATAGAGGCTATTAAGGCCGGCCATACCATAATTGTTGTAGATGACGAGGACCGCGAGAATGAAGGTGACTTTCTTACGGCTGCGCGCAATGCCACGCCCGAAACTATAAACTTTATGGCACGGTACGGAAGAGGGCTTGTGTGCGCGCCAATTACAAAGGAGCGTGCCCGGGAACTTGACCTTGAGCCTATGGTAAGCCGCAATACTACTTCGCATGAAACCAACTTTACCGTGTCTGTTGATTTGCTGGGGCATGGCTGTACTACCGGTATATCCGCCACTGACCGGTCGAAAACCACGCTTGCATTAATAGACCCATCCACGCGCCCTGAAGACTTAGGTCGTCCTGGGCACATTTTTCCGCTTATAGCAAAAGACGGTGGTGTCCTGCGCAGATCGGGTCACACCGAAGCTGCGATAGACCTTTCGGTGCTGGCAGGTTTTGAGCCGGCTGGTGTTATCTGCGAAATAATGCGTGAAGATGGCGAAATGGCGCGCCTGCCTGAGCTGTTGGTGATGGCCAAAGAGTTTGATCTGAAGATAATATCTATAAAAGACCTTATTGCGTATCGTTTGGATACAGAGTCGATGGTGCAGCGCGAGGTGTCTGTTAAAATGCCAACAGAGTGGGGCGACTTTAATATGGTAGCCTATACGCAGCTGGATACCGGCGAAAACCATCTGGCTTTAGTAAAAGGAGAGTGGCAGCCCAGCGAACCTGTGCTGGTGCGTGTACATAGCTCGTGCGTAACAGGCGATATATTTGGCTCCTGCCGGTGCGATTGCGGCCCTCAGCTGCATAAGGCAATGGAGATTATAAGCAAAGAAGGTAAAGGCGTTATCGTATATATGAATCAGGAGGGGCGCGGCATAGGGCTCATAAATAAATTAAAAGCTTATCACCTGCAGGAAAACGGGCTGGATACTGTAGAGGCCAATATCAAACTCGGCTTCGGCATGGATCAGCGCGACTATGGCATCGGCGCGCAAATACTCAGGAGCCTTGGTATCACAAAAATGCGATTACTTACCAACAACCCAAAGAAGCGTGCGGGATTGATAGGTTACGGCTTGGAAGTAGTAGAGAATATCCCTATCGAGATTGCATCAAACCCCCATAACGAGGCATATTTAAGAACTAAGCGCGACAAAATGGATCACGCCATTATGCGCGAACATTAATCCTCAGGGTTATCATCATTATTCCTGTCGTCAGAACCACCGCTTACCGCTGGTGTTGTTGTGGTTGGTGCTACAGGCAGCGGGTTTACTGGTGCTTGATTGCGTCGGCTTTGCCTGAAGATATTTCTGATAAACTCACCAAAAGTATCAAAATCACGCTGATAAACCAACCCTAAACCATTTACGTATTGTACACCCAATTGGTCGTTAAGCGTATTTAATGTTGTGCTGTTAAGCGCGCGATAAGAGTAGCGGGCCCGTAAGTTGCCATCTTTTCGAATGAGGTATTGTATCTCAAAGTCCTTATTAAGTGACCGGAAATCAGCATTAAAAAAGCTGTTTCTATTATCAAAAATATTACTGTTACCGGTATTGGAATAAAAGCTCGCGTTTATTAAAAAGCGATCATTATCAAAACGAAGACCTACACTGGCATCGCTCAGTCCGCGTATGTTAAGGTCAAGGTTTTTGATATTTGATTGTGATATAAGGTTATTTAGCTTATTGAAAGCAAATTCGCTTACCGCTTCCTGGGCGGTACCTAACACCTGGTTAGTTATATTACTGCCCGTACCCGATGCAAAATTGCGCCGAACGATAATGCTAAGCGCCTGCTGGCTGCGATTGGCATTATCTGACAGATACGTGCTTAATTCGTCTTTAATAGAGGGATCTACAGGGAAGTTAAAGCTAAAATCGATAGTAGGCTGAATAAGGGATTTGGTGATCAGCAACTCTGCCTGTACCAACACCTGCTTTGGCCCATACGGCGATTGTAAGCCGGCAGCATTATATAATGGTGCAATATCTGTACGTACCTCGTAAAGGGCTTTCAAGTTTATTTCTGCATTGTTTGGACTGCCCGTCCATTTGATAGTGCCACCCTGACTTACAGTAAAATTCTTGCTGATAAAGTCCTTGGCAGTAAACTCAAATTTACCTGACGTGATCAGGAAATCGCCAAACATCTCAAAATCGCCAAGGCTGTTTATTTTCAAATTGAGATTACGTGCCTGTCCGGAGCCTTCCAGAACGCCGTAGTCTGTACTAATCCGCACAATAGTCTTCTCATCAACTGAGAGGTCAAAGTTCAGTGTAACCCCGTTAAATCTGTTTACTTTTGTTACCTCTTTGCGGGTTGTGTCATTATGGTCCACAAAGCGAATGAAATCGTATTCTGCAGCTGTTGAAGACGTGTTTAACGGTATATTAAAGATTGTACCCGCTTCGGTACTTGCGGTAATATCAATCTTCATGTTATCAACCGGGCCATTGAACTTGAAAGTGCCGGATCCGTAAGCGGTACCGTAATACAGGTGATTATCTTTAAAAGTAGTATTTAGCGCCAGCAGGTTTTTTGCCTGAAGAGTAATGTCAATATTAGGGTTTGATGGATTGGCCAGGTCTACTTTGCCATTTGCGGTACCGGTACCGCCACGATTATCCTTTAACACCAGGCCGTCAACATTAATAATACTATTGTTTACTGTAAGCTTATGCTGTACGGTATAAGCAGTTTTTAGATAATCTACAGTTAACCCGGTGTTATTTAATGTGACATCTCCATTTAATTCCGGGTTAGAGGGAGAGCCTGACATTTTAAGATTTGCGGATACAGTTCCCTTCAGGTCTGAAACTAACCCTTTTACAAAGGGCTCAAAGATGATGGCTTCTGTGCCGTCCATCTTTATATCAAAGTCAAGATTGTCGCCAGCCCCGTGCCCCATGGTATAAACACCGGCAATATTCAACGTCTCCAGGCCTTTATGTGTTATGTTAACCTTTACATCGGCTTGCTCGCGTGCATTGTCCAGCTTCGACTTTATATTAACGTCACCTACCAGTGTTTTATTCATGGTAAGCGAGTCAATTGTAAGGTTAGCATCCATGCCGGGCTTTTTCAATATTGATGTAACAACAACATCGCCGTTCAAGGCGCCTTTTAACAATATCCCCGATGGTTTGGTTAACTGATTCAACGTCGCCATATTGAACCTGTCGAAAGTTACTTTTAATTCATCGGCAGGATTGTCAGATATAAACCCGTTGATCTTAACTCTTTGTTCTCCATTGGAGAGTTCGAAACCTTGTACATGCGTTTTTCCGTCCAGCAAGCGTATGCGCACCTGCTCCTGTATCTTCCAGTTCTGCCGTTCAAGCACCACATCAGAAGGCAGTAATTTTAACTTGGCTGTAGTATCCCTGCCAAACTCTACCAGGCCATAAAGGTCCAACTGATTGGTTGCATCTTTATCAGACAGTTTCACGTTGAAGTTTAAACTATCCTTCTTTAAAAAGTTAGCGACGCTTATATTCTTGATGTACAGGCTGTCTGTGAGGTCTACCCGGCTTAACGATACGTTGAGGTTCAGCATATCGTCGCTTGTGCTCTCATCAATAATAAAATCGTGAAACACAATTTTGCCATACTTAAATGTCTTGACAAAGCCGTTGAGCGTAGCTGTTTTATCATCTGAATTAAACTTGCCTACAAATGTACCCTGTTCCGGAATTTTGAGGTCAGGCATAAACATCGCCAGCGCAGGATCTGGGTTCTTAAGCGTTAAGTTGAAGTCAAAATGCTGCGATTTGGGTGGGGTGATATCTGTTTTGAGCGATGGAATATACTTCTTAGCAATAGTTTTAAAATAGGAGGGCAGCGTAGCCAGGTTAAAGCTCCCCTTGATACTACCATCCGCTACGTCGGATTTTAAGGATATGGTACGGTCGTTACCTGCTCCGCCAGCATTTATCGCTACCGTATCAACAACGTAATTATTTCTCGGGTTTACTATTCTGATTTTGGTAAGTAAGATGCTTCCGTTTAAGTTCTCTAGGTTATTACCAGAAAAATTGGTATTCATTTGAGTTGTAAACGTGATGGTATCTTTCAAAAGATGAAGCTTTTGGAGGCGGGCGTTTTCGATATTTCCAACAAAGTCATAAATGGGCAGCTTTGGATTTAAGTTGATGCTACCGGCAATGTTAAGCTTAACGTTCTTGTCGTTTATGGCAACTTTTCCTTTTGCTACCTTTTTAGCAAAGGTGCCGCTTGTAGTAAGGTTAGTGTAATTATACCCTTTATAGCCTATGTAGGCAACGCGTGCATCTCCTTTAACAGAAAGGGTGCTAAGATCGTCGCCGCTGCCGGTAAGGTTGCCTGATAAGGTAGTACGCCCTAATGTACGGTCATCAATAAGTGTACCGACATCAAAGTTGGTCGCCTTGAGTTTGCCGCTATAGCTTGGAGTGCCTTTTTTGTTTATTTTCAGGTTAATGTCAGGATCCAGCCTGCCTAGCGCGGTTTTAAATGTACCAAAAGCAACAAAGTCGTTTTGCAAACCGGTAAAGCGTCCGTTAAAGTTAATGTTGCCAAATTTGCCAACAATGGCCGGCGTTTTTACGTTTGGTCTGCCGGTGAAATGGCTGTAGAGATAATCAAGGTCTCGCTTGTTTGTAGCAATCTGATCAAAATTTAATTGCAGAAAGGTATTATCCCAATCCGGCAATCCGGTCAGGTGAAAATCTCCTTTTATATAGGTTGCCTTAGCAGCTGTAACCGTAAGATTCTTCGCACGCAAGTTGTTTACCATTCCGCGAATTCGGCCATTTACACCGAGTTCGAAATTTATTTTCCCTAACGAACTGGTAAAATATCCAACATCTTTTGACGACAAGTGCGACGACTTAAAATCCCCATCCATGGTCACTTTGTTTTCAAAATCGTCAAAATCATTAAAGCTTTTGAAACGCATGTTGAAGTAGTTCCTGACGTTTGAATTTGGTGTTAAAAGATTGAGGTCCTGCAGCAACACTTGTGTAGTATCAATAGTAGTGTTCGCATTAAAGTTTCTAACAAAAAAGCCGCTTTTTTCACGAAGTGTAAGACCGGTTACATTTGCTTTAAACAAGTGGTTTTTAACATCCATATTGCGTACCACTATACTAAAGCGGTTTACATCAATATCATTAAAGTTTACGCCACTCATTACCGTATCGCGCAGCTTATTCTTATACCTGAAATGGAAGTTGTTTACCGCTATCTTATCAAAGTTCAGCGACCACGGCTTACTTACTTTGGTGGTTTTTGTAGTATCACCACCCGAGTTAAAATAGTCGAGTATAAACTTCAGATTGGTGGTGCTGTCTTTTTGCTTCTTCAAATAAAAAGAGCCGTTATCCAGCTGAATAGACTGAAAATTGATGACCCGTTTCTTAATACTGTTGAAAACAGAAAATCCTGTTACCCCTACTGCTAACTTTGGGGTGCTTAAAAGCGTGTCGCGCTGTTTATCCAGAATGTAGAATCCTTCGAGCACTACAGATTTAAAAGGCACAAAGTAGAGGCTCTTAACTTCCACGGTGGTGTTAAGTTCCTTCGACATGTATTTGGCTGCTTTTTTAGCTGCCCATGTTTGTACCGGCTTATATTGAATAACAATTAACACTGCGCTGACGAACAGCAGGAGTATCAAGACAATGCTAAGCGCTATTTTGAGTAGTTTTTTAATAACTTTGCGACTTGGGAAGTTCAGAAGTAGAATTCAAAAAAGCTTGAACTGTTTTACTTCTTACTACATTTATTAATAAAGTGCCTGTAATATTAGCTATCGAATCTTCTTGTGATGAAACATCTGCATCTGTTTGCGTAGATGGTCAGATATTAAGCAATGTTATTGCCAATCAAACCATTCACGAAGCTTATGGAGGTGTTGTGCCTGAGCTTGCCTCCAGGGTTCATCAACAAAACATCGTACCCGCAGTACAACAGGCTTTATCTAACGCAAAAGTAAGCAAAAATGATATTGATGCAGTAGCTTTTACGCGTGGCCCCGGCCTTTTAGGTTCATTACTAGTCGGCGTATCATTCGCCAAGGCTTTTGCACTGGCCAGAAACCTGCCGTTAATAGAGGTAAATCACATGCAGGCGCACATTCTGGCACATTTTATTGCGGATAGAAAGCCGTCTTTTCCTTTTATGTGCCTTACCGTTTCGGGCGGGCATACCCAGATTGTGCTGGTGAAAGACTACTTTGATATGGAGATAATTGGCCAAACCCTGGATGATGCGGCAGGCGAAGCTATGGACAAAACCAGCAAGATACTTGGTTTGCCTTACCCAGGTGGCCCTTTAATAGATAAGAATGCCAGAAATGGTAATCCGGACGCTTATAAGTTCCCTGAGCCACAAATACCAGGGTTTGATTTTAGCTTTAGCGGGTTAAAAACATCAATCCTCTACTTTATAAGAGATAACGTAGCCAAGAACCCGAACTTTGTACAGGAGAATATTAATGATATTTGCGCCTCTGTAGAAAAGCGCATTGCAACAATCCTGTTGAACAAACTTAAACGTGCGGCATTACAGTACAATATAAAAGAGCTTGCCCTTGCGGGTGGTGTGTCTGCAAACACAGGTTTGCGACTAGGATTGCAGCATTTATGTGCGGAGAACGGTTGGGAATGTTTTATTCCTAAGTTTGAATACTGTACAGATAACGCAGCTATGATTGCTATAGCGGGGTACTATAAATACCTCAAAAAAGATTTTGTAGGGCAGGACGTTGCACCAATGGCAAGAATGATATTTTAATTACAAGTAATTATGACCGCTTCCGCACTTATTTTTTGGGCAATATTCGTTCTGCCGCTTATAGCGTTTATGATATGGCTGATGCGGCAGGACAAGCGCAGCGGTAAATTAGGCTTGATAGTTCTGCTGTTGCTGGTTGCCGGTGTAATAGTTTACATGTACCTGCACAAGCAGTTTGATACCAGCGCGGTAATTACGGAGTGAAGCAGTTCCATGTATTTCTGGAATGTGTAATTTCTT
Source organism: Mucilaginibacter sp. 320_HR (assembly GCF_059691875.1). Taxonomy (NCBI): domain Bacteria; kingdom Pseudomonadati; phylum Bacteroidota; class Sphingobacteriia; order Sphingobacteriales; family Sphingobacteriaceae; genus Mucilaginibacter; species Mucilaginibacter sp. 320_HR. Next base: position 175,824 of record NZ_JCAWAI010000003.1, on the reverse strand, counting down.
CTGTTGCAAATAGATCGCCTCAAATGACTTTTAGGGCGCTACCTTATATATCATAACAATTGTTCTTGCCCATAAGTTGAGTTGCAAAATGTTAATTGCGATGAAAGAATCAGTTGTTTTCGATGTAATGGGAAGTTCTATTACTTAAATGTAATCTATTACTGCAAAGTAATGAATTTATAATAGTTGTTGTTTGCTGTTATTAAATTAATTGATTATTAGTCACTTGTGTTGTTGAGATCAGCTATTTATTGCAATTCTTTCAAAAGTAAAGATTGCTGTTGTTTTATAAGTTAAATAACTATACCTTTGCAGCCGCTTTGGCGATGTAGCCGAAGACGTTATTTTAATTCATGAACAACCCATTTATTGAACTGGGGATCCGTCATGATATTGTTAATGCCATCTCTGAGTTAGGATTTGAAAATCCTACACCAATCCAGGAACAGTCAATTCCGGTATTGTTAACAGGCAGCAACGATTTTGTCGGATTAGCCCAAACCGGGACCGGTAAAACAGCTGCTTTTGGACTGCCGCTATTAGAACTGCTCGATTTCGAAGAAAATCATCCGCAAGCTCTTGTTTTATGCCCAACTCGTGAACTTTGTTTACAAATCACGAACGACATTAACAACTACGCCAAAAAAATGAGCAACGTACACGTTGTTGCTGTTTATGGTGGTGCAAGCATAAGCGACCAGCTGCGTACTATACGCCGCGGTGTGCAAATTGTTGTTGCAACCCCCGGCCGTATGCTTGACATTATTAACCGTAAAGCGATCGATTTTTCGCAGGTTAAATATGTTGTGTTAGACGAGGCTGATGAAATGCTCAACATGGGCTTCCAAGAAGACATTGACAACATCCTGTCCACCACGCCCGAAGAGAAAAAAACCTGGCTCTTCTCGGCTACAATGCCTTCTGAAGTAAGGCGCATCGCTAAAAAATATATGGACAACCCTTTTGAGTTGACCATGGGCGAAAAAAATACAGGTAATGCCAACATTGATCACGAATACTATGTAGTACGTGCCCGTGACAAGTACGCAGCATTTAAACGTATTGTAGATTTTAACCCCGAGATATTCGGTATTGTTTTCTGCCGTACCAAAATAGAAACGCAGGAAATTGCGGAAGCGCTTATTAAAGACGGCTACAATGCTGATTCTTTGCACGGCGACCTTTCTCAGCAACAGCGTGATAAGGTAATGAAACGTTACCGTGAGCGCAGCCTTCAATTACTGATAGCGACTGACGTAGCGGCACGTGGTATAGACGTTAATGATGTTACACACGTTATTAACTACTCGTTACCTGATGAGATAGAAAACTACACCCACCGCAGCGGCCGTACGGCACGTGCAGGTAAAACAGGTGTATCTATCGCTATCATCAACAGCAAGGAACTTGGTAAGATACGCCAGATAGAGCGTGTTATTGGTAAAAAGTTTGTTAAAGCAGAGATACCAACAGGTTTTGATGTTTGTGAAAAACAACTCTTTGCGCTGGTACATAAAGTACATAATGTAGAAGTTAACGAGAGCCAGATAGAGCAGTACATTCCACGTATAATGGATGAGTTTGCCGAATTGAGCAAAGAAGAAGTAATTAAACGCTTTGCTTCATTGGAATTTAATCGTTTCCTTGATTACTATAAGAACGCGCCAGACCTTAATGCTCCTGCTGACGACTTCCGTCGTGCTGAAGGTGCAAGAGGCGAAAGCTTTAACCGCGATGGTATGCGTTCAGAATATACACGCTTGTTCATCAACTTGGGTTCTGTTGACGAGTTTAACCGCGGCGATTTGCTGGGTTATATTTGCAACAATGCTAAAATAAGTGGCCGCACCGTTGGTAAGATAGATGTTAAAGGTGTTTACTCTTTCTTTGAAGTGAACAACGGCGATGTAGATCAAGTAATGAACAACTTTAAAAGCGTTGAGTTTAAAGGTCGTCCCGTTAGGATAGAGATATCCGGCGAAGGTGTTAGCACAAGCCGTAGTGGCGGTGGTGGTAACAGGCGCGAGGGTGGCTACCAAAAACGTGAGGGCGGGTTTAACCGCGAAAGACGTGAAGGTGGCTCTCGCGAAAAAAGCTTCTCGGGTGGTAACACTGGTGGTGGTTTCCGCGACTTTAGTGGAAAGCGCCGCGAGGATAAACCCGAACGCCGCAGAAGGTCTTAAGTTTAAAAGTTTAGTTTAGTTTTCATAAGAGTTTCCGGAGTAGTTAACCGGAAACACAGTTTTAGTTTAGTTTTGTTTACAAAGCCTCTCGTTTGCCAAGCATCCGTGAGGCTTTTGTTTTATCTGGTAAACTCAACCGTAACAGAGTCCGGAAACAATAAGTTCAAGTTCTTTTCGTCGGCTTTTTCAATTACAAACCTGGTGTAAGGCTGGTTGCCTTCAAAGGATGTGAAAATAGTATCACCTTTAACAAAGTAATCTTCCGGAACAGGAGATTCATTATCCAGCGTGAATTGCTTATCGGTAATCTTCAGAGTGGTTGTTCCATCTTTAGATTTCCAATTACCTTTTATTTTAGACGTAGAATCGTTCTTGTGGCAGGCTGCCATTAGCAAGACAATGGCACAAGCAATGTGGATGAAAGTGAGGGCGAAGGTTTTCATAGGTGGTAAAGAAGTACGGAGACACCTGAGTGCCTCCGTAAATATTAAGGTTTGCTTATAAGTGCAGACTCTTTTACATAAACGTGCCCGCCTTTTTTACTTACGTAATAATAGCGCGATTTTCCGTCAACATAAACTGTTTGTCCGCCGGGAGCAACTTTGTCTTTAACTTTTTGGTCGGCAACGGCAGATGCTCCCTTTGAGGTTACTTCAGCAGTTTTGTTACCTACTTTACTGGCTGTTTTCTTGGTAGCATGCCAGCCTTTTTTTGCTGTGCTGCCAACTTTCTGACCAAGAGTAGTGTCTTTGTGTGTTTGTGCAAAGGTGGTTGATGCGGCAAATAAACCAGCCGCAAACAGGGCTGTGGTGAATATACGTTTCATGGTAGTTTTATTAAGTTACTTAGCTGTTAACTCAATTTTTCTGCCAGTTTACGCATTTCTGCCGCTGGTGGGCTTTTTTTATATAAAATGGCATAAACCGCTTCGCAGATGGGCATAGGAACGTTGTATTGTAAGTTCACCTGCTGTAGACAATTTACTGCATAATATCCTTCCGCAATCATATTCATCTCCAACTGGGCCGACTTCACCGTATAACCTTTTCCTACCATATTGCCGAAAGTGCGGTTACGGCTAAACTGTGAATAAGCAGTTACCAGCAGGTCACCCAGGTAGGCAGATTCTTTAATGTCGCGATCAATAGGATGTACGGTATCTACAAAACGCTCCAACTCACGTATCGCGTTTGATATCAATACCGACTGAAAGTTGTCGCCGTAACCAACGCCGTGGCAGATACCGCTGGCAATGGCATAAATGTTTTTAAGTACTGCGCCGTACTCGGTGCCGTATATGTCGTCGGACACAATGGTCTTAATGTACCTGGTGTTTAGCATGCTGGCAAACTCCGTTGCAAGCGCAGTATCCTGGGAAGCAATTGTAAGATACGATAATTTTTCCAGCGCTACTTCCTCTGCATGGCATGGCCCGCTGATCACCATAAAATCGTCGAACGATACTTTATATTTTTCGTTCATGAACTCGCCTATGATCTGATTTTCATCAGGTACTATGCCTTTTACTGCCGAAACCACCTTTTTTCCTGCAAAGTCTTCCGGTGTTATGCCGGCAAGCGCCTCTTTAAGAAAGGCGGCCGGAACGTTCAACAGGATGCAATCAGATTGGTTAATCAGTTTTTTAAGGTCGCAGGAAATATTTTCTTTTGGAACTTTTATTTCTACAGAACTTAGATAATTTGGATTATGTCCAAAATTGATGATGTGCTCGGCGGCCTGCGCGTTGCGCATCCACCAAAATATCTCCTTTTCTACCGTGTTATCGGTAAGCATTTTGATGTTGGCTGTAGCCCAACTGCCACCGCCTACTATAGTTATCTTGTTGATTTGCTTCAGCATTAATAGTACAAAGTAATAGCGGGCACATTGGTTTGCCAGCCACAACAAATTAATGAATTATAAAGCATAATTACAGCTACCTGAATTACAAAGTAAAATTGAGACTCAAACAGCTGTAAAACAAAGAAGGGCAATGGAATCTCCATTGCCCTTCTTGCGTATCTCATACGTTGGATTAATCCTTTTTCCCTTCTGTATTGAACAGTTTAGATTTATCTACTTTCTCAACTACTTCTCCGTCTTTAAGCGTTTTTGAGATTGCAGCAAATGGTGCCGATACTACTTCTTCGCCACCCTTTAGGCCGCTTAGTATCTGGATGTTGGTATCGTCCTGTATGCCGGTAGTTACCTGCACTTGTTTTACTTTATTGCCTTTATCAAGCACAAATACATATTCTTTAGCTATAGGCGTACTTGCGGTACGTTTGTTATCATCTTTGTTATTGTCTGGCTTGGTTTCAGCCTTCTTTTCGTCGCGGGTAGTGACTGATTGTATAGGAACGGCTAAGCTTCTTACGTGATTGGTTTGTATATCCACAGTTGCAGTCAATCCCGGGCGGAAGGGAGAGTGGTTGGCAGCATTCTTTTTCAATAGATCAATGTATGACTGCGCAGTTATCCTCACCTTAACAGTAAAGTTGGTAACCTGGTCGGCGTTGGTGCCAACTACGTTTGCCGAGCTGCCGATCTCTATAACTTTGCCTTCAAACTTTTTACCCAAAAACGCATCTATTTCTATCTGTGCAGGGTTACCGGTATTAATACGATTAATGTCATTCTCGTTAACATCAACGTTTACGTCAATATTATTCAGGTCGGATAGGGTCATGATCTCGGTACCGGCAAATTGCTGGGTACCCAAAACACGTTCGCCTTTTTCGATAGAAAGTTTTGAGATCACGCCGTCCACCGGTGCATAAATGGTGGTTTTTGCCAGATTATCCTGCGCTTCTTTAACAGACGCAGATGATTGCTCCAACCCGAATTTAGACCCTACTACGTTTTGCCTTGCTGCTTCAAGAGAAGCTTTGGCACTTTCGTAGTTTGCCTTAGCCTGTTCAAACTCGGCAGTGGTAAGCACTTTATTTTTGTATAACTCCTGGCTGCGTTTAAATATAGAGGCCTGGTTGGTGAAAGTAGCTTCGGATTGCTTTAACATTTGCGCAGAATTACCAACGCTGGCTTTTTGTGTGTTGTATGATGCTACCGCACGCTCGTAACCTGATTTTAAGATGTCCGGGCGGATACGGCAAAGCAGCTGGCCTTTTTTTACCACGTCACCTTCCTTTACAGGTAACTCAACAACCTCGCCGCTTACCTCGGGGCTTATTTTAACTTCAAGGTGAGGTTTAATTTTGCCGCTTGCAGATACATTCTCGTTAATGTCGCGTGTTTCAGCCTTTTCTACGGCTACCTGCGTTAGTTTAGGTTTGCCAATTACACCGGCAGCCTTAAGGACAAAAAGCAGTACGATAACACCGCCGATGCTAAAAAGGATATATTTAGTAGTCTTTCCCATGATACGTAATTTCAGGAGTTTATTAGTTAATTTATAGTGTTATAGGGTTGCCAAGGTAATAATCTATCACTTTACTTCTGAACACCACTTCGTAACGGGCATTGATCAGGTCGAACTGTGATTTGTTAAGGTTGGTTAATGATGTGTTATAGTCAAGCGAGTTCACCAGCCCTACGTTAAAGCGTTGCTGAACGGTGTTAAACGCATCTTTATTTGCCTGGTAGGTTTGTGTTGTGCTAACCAGTCTTTTCTCTGCGGCACGCAGGTCATACACTGCCTGGATGATGATTTTGCTCAGGTTATTTTTTGCCAGTTGTGTATTTACGGCTGCGCTCTCAAAGTTTATTTTAGCCTTCCTGACAGTTGTACGTGCCTGGAACCTGTTAAAGATGGGAATTTGTAACTGTATGCCTATTGCCTGGTTAAAGTTGTCGTTCAATTGGCTAAAGAACGGGTAAAAGCTTCCGTCTATTCTAACCCTGGCATCAGAGTAGTATGAGTTTGCTGCGCCGAACAATATTAAACTGGGATAATAGTTGCCCAACGCTACCTTAATGCCTTGTTTGGCGGCAGCTTGTCTTGTTTCTGCTAACTTAACGTCAGGGTTTATTTCTAAAGCGCTTTTCAGCAGGTCCGCCTCGTTGTAAACTGTTTTTATATCGTTTAATTTGCTGATGTCGGGCTTCTCTACTGTTATCTCTTCTAGTGGATTCATCTCCATGTACTGTTTTAATATCAGTACTGAAAGGTCCAGTTGATTTTGGGCGTTGGTAAGGTTAAGCTCGTTGGTAGATTGCTGGGCTTTTGCTTGTGAAAGGTCTGCCAGGGTTTGGTTACCGGCATCATACTGTTTTTGCGCGCGGTCAAGCGCTATTTTCGAGATTTCTATCTGTTGCTTTGCTGCTGTTACCAAATCCTGGTTTGTAAGGATAGTTAAATATTGAGTAACCACACTCAGGATAAGGTCGTTCTTTACCTTTGCGGTGTTGCTCTTATCAACATCTACCAAAATGCGGTTTTGGATGATCTGGTTGCGTAATTGTCCGCCCTGGAACAAGGGAACCTGCGCGCTTACACCGGCATTAACTGCCAATATACGTTGGTTGATAAACTGGTTGGTGGTGGGGTCGATATTACGGCCGAAGTTAAAAGAGGCCTGCGGGTTTGCACTTACACTCGGCAACCGGTTGTATTTAGATTGCTTGTAATCTTCGGTGCTCAGCGCCTCGGTAAATTGCGCCTGTTTTATGGTAAGGTTGCGGTCCAATGCGCGGTCAACTGCCTTTTGCAGGGTAATTACCTCCTGGGCATTGGCTTTAATGTTTACCGTGGCAAGTAAAACTAAGCAGGCAATGGTTACTTTTGCGGGTAAGTATTTTAGTTTCATAATTAGTGGCGTACGATAATAAGTAAAAGATATTTGCCTTTGCATATACCTTTGTTAGCGGACCAGATCATTTCAAACTGCAGAAATGTACCTTATTAAAACTCCCGGGCTGCTCAAAAAGCTTTATCCCTCACTTATTTGGGACGTTAAACCGGCTGCCCGTTCCATTTTTTTGACGTTTGACGACGGCCCTATACCCATTGTTACACCATTCGTATTAAAAAATTTAGAAGCCTATAAAGCTAAGGCTACTTTCTTTTGTATTGGAGATAATGTTACCCGCCATCCTGAGGTATATAATGAGGTGAAAAATGCCGGTCACGCCATAGGTAACCACACTTACAATCACTTGCGTGGTTGGGATACGGATAATGAAACCTACCTCGATAATTTTTTGAAGGCCGACGAACTGATGGAGTCTGCTCTTTTCCGCCCACCCTATGGCCGCATTAAACGGGAGCAAATAAAAATGCTTCGCGACAGCCGCCCGGGACTGAAAATAATTATGTGGGATGTGTTAAGCGGGGATTTTGATACCAGCCTCGACCCGGACGAATGCTTGCGTAAAGTAATCAAGTATACGCGGCCAGGCTCTATCATTGTTTTTCACGATAGCTTAAAGGCATTCAAACGGCTGGAATATGTACTACCCCGGGCATTGGAGTATTGGAGCAAAGCAGGTTATAACTTTGAAGCACTAACGCTATAACGGAAGTACAAAAGAATGGAACTGATCGGCGACAGATATTTCTTATCTTACATCATGTTTAAATCTTCAAAAATAGTGTTACTACTTGCCTGCATACTGTTAAGTTTTGGTGCAAAGGCGCAAAACATAGCTGCAGATACCGCCCGCATTATCACCTTTAAAATAAACATTCAGCAGCTTAAGCGCGAGCGCACTATAAGGGTTTACCTGCCTGCGGGGTACGCGTCATCAAAAAAGAAGTACCCTGTTGTTTATATGCATGACGGGCAAAACCTTTTCAGCGATGTTAAGGCACCTTATGGTAATTGGTATATTGATTCGGCAATGAAAGCTGTGCCTGCTAATAAGCAGTCTATAATAGTTGGCATATACCATGGAGATAAGTATCGCATAACCGAGTATAGCCCATCCGACAGCAAATATGGCAAAGCTGAGGGTGACGCCTACCTGGAATTTCTGGTAAAAACGCTTAAGCCCCATATTGACAGTACTTACCGCACGCTTACGGACGTTAAGCATACCGCTATTATTGGCAGCTCTATGGGTGGGTTAATATCTATGTACGCTGTTATCAAGTATCCGGACGTGTTTGGTACTGCCGGGGTGTTGTCGCCATCATTTTGGCTCAATCCACAAATATATCCGCTAGCGGCCGGGGTAAACAAAAAAGCAAAAATCTTTTTGTCTTGTGGCGATCAGGAGGGCAATGAGGTGGCAGATGTAATGAAGATGGACACTGTACTGCTTGCCAGCGGTTTAACTCGCACTAATGTGCCTGCGCCGTTGATAATAAAGGGCGCCAAGCACAACGAAGCACAGTGGCAACATGTTTTTGGGAAGTTTTACGCCTGGCTAATGCACTAAGCAGCTGTTGTATGCAACATTTAAGGCAATTGCCTGTTCATCAATCATAAACCATCTTAAACTTACGGATATGAGGAACAGGATTACGCTTGCCCTGATGGCTGCCGTGGTGCTTTTTAGCGCATGCGGGAAAACTTCTTATGAAAATAACGGTGGCAATCCGCCTGCCGATGCAAAACTTACCGACGCTGTACTAACTCAAAACCTGACGTTCCCGTGGGAAATACTCTGGGGGCCGGATAATAAACTGTGGATAACCGAACGTGGCGGCAAAATAAGCAGGGTAGACCCGGCAAGCGGTACTATTACGTCGTTAGCCACACTGCCTGATGTAGTGTCGCAGGGCGAAGGCGGCTTGCTGGGAATGGTGTTGCACCCTGATTTTAGCGCGACGCCCGAAGTGTTTGTTGCCTATAATTATAACAAAGGAGGAGCTTACACCAAAAAGATTGTGAAGTTCACCTATAATGGTACCACGCTGGTTAACCCCGTGGTGCTGCTGGACAATATACCTGCTGCCGGCATACACAACGGAACCCGCCTTGCGATCTCTACCGATAAAAAGCTGTACATCACCAGCGGAGATGCTTCTGTATCGTCCCGGGCGCAGGACCAAACCAACATGGCAGGTAAAATACAGCGGATTAATTTAGATGGCAGTATCCCGGCGGATAACCCTATTGCTGGTAGCGCCTTGTGGTCGTTTGGTCACCGTAACCCGCAGGGGTTGGTGTTTGTTGGCGACAGGCTTTACAGCTCCGAACATGGTAACACTACTGATGACGAGATAAACATTGTCCAGAAGGGCCGCAACTTTGGCTGGCCGAATGTAGAGGGATTTTGTAACACCAGCGCTGAGCAGGGATTTTGCCCGATAAGCAACGTTGCCGAACCGATTTACGCCTGGACCCCGACCATCGCTCCCTCCGGAATAGATTATTACAACAACGATGCAATACCACAGTGGAAGAACTCGCTGCTGCTGGCTGTGCTTAAAGATTCGGAACTACTGCAGCTAAAGCTAAGTGCCGATGGCAGCAAAGTGGAGACGGTGAATACTTTTTACAAGGGTACTTACGGCCGGATACGCGATGTAGCTATAAGCCCGGCTGGTGATGTATACATTATTACTAGCACCGGCAGTAATGACAAGATCATAAAGGTAACCAAAACCCCCTAACGCCCTAAAGGGAGGACTTTAGTTAGCTAAGTAAATGTTAGTTTATTTAGTTCCCCCTTCAGGGGGCTAGGGGGCGTCTATTTAGAACATATCCAAATAAGAATTGTACAAACCCCTGACTGTGAATAAATGTTATAATTTGTAAATTCGCGGCTGACCGCCGGAATGGATGGCCAACCTCTTTTTCACCACTAAAAAAATCAAACAATATGGCTTTTGATTTAGATATGATCAAAAAGGTTTATGATCGCTACAGCACCCGCGTGGATGCTGCCCGTAAAGCGACCGGTAAACCACTTACATTAACTGAGAAAATATTATATGCCCACCTTTCTGAAGGTGATGCATCCAAAGCTTTTGAACGCGGTAACGACTACGTAGATTTTGCACCTGACCGTGTAGCTATGCAGGATGCAACAGCGCAAATGGCTTTACTGCAATTTATGCAGGCAGGCCGCCCGCAGGTTGCTGTTCCGTCTACCGTACATTGCGATCACCTTATACAAGCTAAAGTTGGTGCTGATGCCGACTTAAGCACTGCTAAAGATATTAACAAAGAAGTTTACGACTTCCTTTCTTCTGTATCTGATAAATACGGTATCGGTTTCTGGAAAGCCGGTGCAGGTATCATCCACCAGGTAGTGTTAGAAAATTACGCTTTCCCTGGTGGTATGATGATAGGTACCGACTCGCACACACCTAACGCGGGTGGTTTGGGTATGGTTGCTATTGGTGTTGGCGGTGCTGACGCCTGCGACGTTATGGCCGGCTTACCGTGGGAGCTAAAGTTCCCTAAGCTGCTGGGCGTAAAGTTAACAGGTAAACTATCAGGCTGGACCTCTGCTAAAGACGTTATCCTGCGTGTTGCCGGTATACTTACTGTAAAAGGTGGTACAGGCTTTATAGTAGAATACTTTGGCGAAGGTGCACGTTCTATGTCGGCCACTGGTAAAGCTACCATTTGTAACATGGGTGCCGAAATTGGCGCTACCACTTCAATATTTGGTTACGACCAAAAAGCTGCTGACTATCTGAAAGGTACCAAGCGTGCTGAGATAGCTGAAATGGCTGATGCTATTGCAGAACACCTGACTGGTGACGAAGAAGTTTATGCTAACCCTAACCAGTACTTTGACCAGGTAATTGAAATTAACCTGAGCGAACTGGAGCCACACATCAATGGTCCGTTCACACCGGATTTGGCCTGGCCTATCTCTAAATTTGCTACAGCGGTCAGAGAGAACAACTGGCCTACCGAGCTGGAAGTTGGCCTGATTGGATCATGTACCAACTCATCTTACGAAGACATTACCCGCTCAGCATCTGTTGCACAACAGGCTATTGATAAGCACTTGCAAACCAAGGCTGAGTTTACAGTAACCCCCGGATCAGAACTGGTACGTTATACGGTAGAACGTGATGGCTACCTGGGTACATTTGAAGCTATGGGCGGCGTTGTATTAGCTAACGCTTGTGGACCTTGTATTGGCCAGTGGGCCCGCCACACAGACGATCCTACCCGCAGGAACTCTATCATCACCTCCTTTAACCGCAACTTTGCTAAACGCCAGGACGGTAACCCAAATACACACGCGTTTGTGGCTTCACCTGAGATTGTAACGGCTATGGCCATTGCAGGCGACCTTACCTTTAATCCGCTTACCGATACGCTGACCAACAAGGACGGCGAGCAGGTGAAACTGGATGAGCCAATGGGTATAGAAATGCCAGTAAGAGGTTATGCTGTTGAAGATGCAGGTTACCAGGCACCAGCCGAAGACGGCAGCGCAGTAGAGGTAATTGTAAGCCCTACATCTGCACGTTTGCAATTGCTTGATCCGTTTGCTGCATGGGAAGGTACCGACCTGACCGGCCTCAAACTGCTTATAAAAGCTAAAGGTAAATGTACTACCGACCACATTTCTATGGCAGGCCCATGGTTGAAGTTCCGCGGCCACCTGGACAACATATCTAACAATATGCTCATAGGTGCTATAAACTACTTTAACCTTAATGCTGATAGCGTTAAGAACCAGCTTACCGGTGAGTACGGCCCTGTGCCTGCTACCCAGCGCGACTATAAAGCGCACGGTATAGGATCAGTTGTAGTAGGTGACGAGAACTACGGCGAAGGCTCATCTCGCGAGCACGCTGCAATGGAACCACGCCACCTGGGTGTACGTGCCATATTGGTAAAATCATTTGCCCGTATACACGAAACCAACCTGAAGAAACAAGGTATGCTGGCCATTACTTTTGCCGACAGCAACGACTACGATAAGATACTGGAAGACGATACCTTTGATATAGTAGGTTTGACAACTTTTGCACCGGGCCAACAACTGACCGTTGTGCTGCACCACGCTGATGGTACAACCGACCAGTTCCAGGTGAACCACACTTACAATGCACAGCAGATAGAGTGGTTTAAAGCAGGCGGCGCGCTTAACATCATCCGCAGGCAAATGGTTTCTTAATAAAGCTAGAATTATAAATGAAGTCCCGTTGTGTGATAAACGCAACGGGACTTTTTTGTATTAAGAAGATTTAGTTATCATTGATGTGTGATGTTTTACAAGGTTGAAGTGTTTCGGTCTGACTGTTTCGCTTTCTGGACTAAAGTTCGACTTTTATAATAGAATGCTGATTAACAGTAGTTTGTGGTCTTGTATCTACTAGTACTGCTGTTTCGCTTTGTTTCGCCCTAAATTGTAATGATTTGACTATTAGTGTATTATAGTATTTAAGTGTTTCGGGTGTTTCGCTTCTGCTAACCGAAACAGTTTAGTAAAACTATTCACCCTTAAATTTCAGGCCTACAATTTTCCGAGCCTCATCTATCATCGAGATCATACCACGAGACATTTTGTGAGGTATAATCGGGCTCTCCAACTCACCCGCGCGAAAAAGATCGGCAAAGTGCTGTATCTCGTAGTTTAGTCCTCCATGGGTAAACGGTTCGTCGATAACAACCGTTCGGCCATCAAGATAGTTGATAGTAGCCGTGGCAGGATTCCACCAATTTTTGTGAATAGTGATGTGGCCCAGGGTGCCGCATATTAGCGCGTCGCCTTTGCCATGCAGGTCAAAACCGGTGTAAAATTGCCCATAACCACGCTCGTGGCTGGTCTGAAAGATGCCGAACATGTCAATCTCCATCCCGCTAAAGCGGCCCATCGCCTGCACCTCATGAGTGTCGCCAAGCCAATCCAGTCCCAGGAAGGCTTCATAAATGCCGATACCCATTAGGCTGCCGCCTGCCAGCTCATAACTGAAGTTAGGATGGTCACGCGGAATGTCTGCAACTGATGAGCCTGCCCGCACGTATTCGACAGAGCCTATCGGGTCTTGTTGAATGTATTCCTTCAGCTTGGTGTATAGTGGGTAGAAGGGCGGCTTCATGCCTTCCATAAACAGCAGTTTCTTTTCGCGTGCAACAGCAAGCACGGCGTTTAACTGAGGCAGGTTTACGGTTGCAGGTTTCTCGCAGAGCACCGGTTTACCGGCGTTAAATGCTTGTATACAATAATCCGCATGGCTATCCGGTAAGGTGGCAATGTAAACCGCGTCAATGTCGCTGGCAAGCAGCTCTTCTGCACTGCTGCAAGCCCTGCCACCATATTGTGCTACAAAGGCTTCAACAGTTTCCCTCCTGCGCGACCATGATGCCACAAGCTGCATCTGCGGCAAAGCGCTTAGTCCGTGCATAAAGCGGTGCGCAATGCGTCCGCAACCAATAATACCCCACTTCATATTACTTGTAAAATCTAAAACATAAAAGTAAAAAGAAGCCCTGAGTTGTTTAACTCAGGGCTTCTAATTTCCTGCATCTGTATTAATTATTGATACTGGATGTAAATAGGATATGGTTTATAGCGCGATAACACTTCTTCTGGTGTAAGCATGTGGTGCGGCGCTTTTTTAATGTCGTTTTTGTAGAACAACTTAAAGCCTGTGAACTGTACAGGCTCCTGATTGATAAAGTAGCGGTAAGTGCCGGTTTTCAGGTCCGGTTCACCCCAGCCATCCATATCCATTACTACCTGAACTTCGGGGCGCAGTTTAATGTTCTTGTAGTTGGTCACCATTTTTTTAGTAAAGCGGTGTACTACCAATATCTTTGGTGGTAAGCCATTCTTTCTTACAATGTTGGCCAGATAGTTCGATACATAGTTAACGTCGGCTGCATCGTAAGTACCTATTTTTCTGCCAGGTTTGCTGCCATCTTTCATAGAGAACTCCGGGTCCATACCAAAATGTACCTGCGGCATTTTAAGATATTTTTCAAATAAAGGTAATTCTGCCTGTATGTTGCTTAAGGCCACCTGAACATCCAAAAACACAATTGCATGAGCTTTTTTAGCAAGCACCAATACACTGTCTATTTGTTTAAATGGCATCCGGTAACGGAATTTTCCGTCTTTACCGCCATCACCTTGTGCAACTACAGCAATGTAGTGCAGGGCAGGCTGTACAGGGGTTTTAGGATCTGCTTTCTCCCAGTGTTTTACTTCGCCCTTTAACTTGGCCAGCATTTCGTTAGGCGGAAGCTCACCCAAAATACCCATTTTTTTAGAGTAGAGGTTACCGTAAAACGCAACTACACGTTTGTATGGCAAAATAGCACCACCTAGTGGGTAAGGAGCGCCCTTTACCGGCCAGCGACCAGATGTATCGCCGTGAGCATTAAACTTTAATAACGAATCATACTGAGCCTTGTCTGTTGGCGGATAGCTTGATTTTACTACACCAAGGGTGTCCGGCTGGTCTTCGTCTTTTTTGGCGGTGGTGTCACCGGCTTTTTTTGCATCGGCTTTTTTGCCTGTGTCTGATGTGCAATTAGTAAAGAAAATGGCTGTGCAAAGCACAAAGAGGGCAGGAAAAAGCGCGCGGTTGAATTTCATAGGTGAGGTAAAGTTGCTTAAGTTGAGGTATTAATAACCCGGTATGTTTTTCTGTTTAGCTAAATATTATTCTTGTAAAGATATAAATTGACCCGACTATCATGCCCTATTTTTATAAAATTTACCAAACACGCCTAGCGGTAATTTAGGGCCGGCAGTGGCTTGCAGGTACAGTTCACCAATCTCCAGGTTTTCCACTTTCGGGAATGCGCTTTTGATCAGGTTTTCTATGATCACACAGGAGAAACCAAGAGAGTAGGTGTTCAGTATCAAGAAATGTTCTTCGGGATCCAATAGCTGAATAACATCATGTATCATCTCGTTAATGTTATCTTCCAGCTTCCACTTTTCACCGTTAGGCCCATTGCCGTAAGCAGGTGGGTCAAGTATAATTCCGTTGTATTTTTTACCGCGTTTTACTTCGCGCTTTACAAACTTCAAAGCATCCTCTACCATCCAGCGGATATCTTTTAAACCACTTATCTCCTGGTTTTCGTTTGCCCAGGTGACCACTTGTTTAATTGAGTCTACGTGTGTGGTTTCGGCTCCCGCCGCATTTGCTATCAATGAAGCACCACCGGTATAGGCAAACAAGTTAAGCACCTTTGGAGCAGGCGTTTTAAACTTCTTAATGTTGCCGGATATATAATCCCAGTTAACAGCTTGCTCAGGGAAAATACCTACGTGTTTAAATGATGTGAGGCCCAACCGAAATTTTATAGCTGCATCTTTATTTTTGTATTCGATGTGCCAGCGGTCAGGCGTTTGCGGACTTTTCTTCAACCATTCGCCGGATGTTGCAGAACGACCTTTAAACTTAATATGGTGCAGCTTTTGCCATTCAGCTTCGCTTAAGGCTTTACTCCAAACAGCTTGTGGTTCTGGTCGTATGAGTATAGTGTTACCAAATCGCTCCAGCTTTTCAAAATCGCCGCAATCTATTAGTTCGTAATCTTTCCAGTGGGTTGGTGTAAGGAGTTGGATCATTGTTCAGTTTGCAGTTGCCGGTTTGCAGTTACGCTTTTGGCTCATTTAAAAGTGCAAATATAGCTAATCTTATATGATGCCTGTTGTAAACTGTATACCGCAAGTTTGAGGCTACAGCTTGCCTTTTGCAGCTTGCATAAACTTACTGGCGAATACAAAATCATTAAGCTCCTGGTTATCTGTTTTTGATATTTCTTGATTGCTGCCTTCCCACCACTTTTGCCCCTGGTGTAAAAATATGATGTGATCACCAATGCCCATTACGGAGTTCATATCGTGCGTAACTACTACAGTGGTCATGTTGTATTCAGATGTTAGATCATTGATCAGGTCATCTATCAGGATGGATGTCTTAGGATCCAAGCCAGAGTTAGGCTCATCCACAAAAAGGTACTTTGGCTGCATAGATATTGCCCGGGCTATACCTACACGCTTTTTCATACCGCCGGAAAGTTCAGCCGGGAAAAGCTTGTTCTTATCCTTAAGGTTTACGCGTTCAAGGCAAAAGTTTGCCCTGTCGCGCTTTTCTGCTGCTGATTGATTTGTGAAAAGATTAAGCGGAAACATGATGTTTTCCTCAACAGTCATGGAGTCAAACAGTGCCGAGTTCTGGAAGAGCATGCCAATTTGGGTACGTATAGGTACACGCTGCTCAAAGTCCATCTCGGTAAAGTTCTCGTCTTCAAAAAACACCTGGCCTTTAGTGGGTTCATGCAAACCTACAATGCACTTTAAAAGGGTGGTTTTACCTGATCCTGAACCACCAATAATAAGGTTGTTTTTACCCGTTTGGAAAGTAGCGGTGATGCCTTTAAGCACATCGTTATCACCAAAGGTTTTATAAATGTCTTTAACTTCTATCATAGCATCAACCTGGTGATCATCAAATCTGCAAATAAAACCATAACACAGCTGTATACTACGCCTCTTGTAGCCGACTGGCCTACCTCAAGCGCACCGCCCGATGTATAAAAGCCTTGATAAGCACATATTGAAGCTATAATAAAACCGAATGAAAAAGACTTGACTAATGCAACCTGTATGGTTAGCGGGTCAAAGCCATCATGAAGCCCCATTACATATTCAGCAGGTGCAATATCGCCGCTGAATACGCAGGCGAGATAACCGCCAAGCATACCCAGAACTATGGATAGAACAACTAATACCGGGAACATTACTATAGAGGCTAATATTTTAGGGGCAATAAGGTACCCCGGAGCATTTACGCCCATTATTTCTAATGCGTCTATCTGTTCAGTAACCCTCATGGTGCCAATTTGCGACGCAATGCTGGAACCAACACGGCCTGCAAGCACCAGAGCCGATATGGTCGGGCTAAACTCGAGAATGGTAGAGTCTCGCGCGATGCTGCCTGCGATACTTTTTGGTACCAGCGGGCTAGCCAGCTGAAACGCGACCTGTATGGTAGCTACCGCACCGATGAATACCGAAATAATAGATATGATACCTAATGAGCCTACACCTATAGAGACCATCTCGCGCATTACTTCTGCCCAGTAAACACTGAACTTCTCGGGCTTTTTAAAACTTAAACGAAGTAGAAGTATATATTTTCCTAAACTGTGGAACATCCTTGGAGGCTAAGTTGGGTTAAAAATACGGTTTTTAATTTTAAGCTTTACGGCTTGTTATAATTCAATTACTTTTAATAGCACACACGTTATTCACAGCAAAAACACATTATTTATCATCATGAAAAACGCATTAATAACCGGAGCAACAAAAGGCATGGGCCGTGCCACAGCCATCGCACTTGCTAAACAAGGATTAAACTTGTCAATTTGTTCTCGTAACGCGCAAGAATTATCAGATATTAAAGCCGAACTAAGGCAAATCGCTCCCCAAATACAAGTGTTTACCATGGTAGCAGACGTAAGTAAACGCGAAGATGTGAAAAACTTTGCCGAATTCACCGACAAAAACATGGGTTTTGTCGACATTTTAGTGAATAATGTAGGTATGTTCAAGCCTTCCTTTATACTGGAAGACAGCGAAGATTCTTTCCAAAAACAGATAGATACCAACCTTATGCCGGCCTATGAACTATATCGTTTCTTCGGTAAACGCATGGTTTCTGTCGGTAAAGGGCACATCTTCAATATTTGCTCTATAGCAGCCCTTGCACCCGTACCCGAGGCAGGGGTGTACACAGTAACAAAGTATGCGTTATTAGGTCTTAATAAGGTAATGAAACTCGAAATGCAGCCACATGGAGTAAAGGTTACCGCCATAATCCCGGGCTCGACATTAACAGACTCATGGCGCGGTGCTAATGTAGATAAGAACAGGATGGTTTTACCGGAGGATATAGCCGACGCAATCCTGACCATTTATAACATGAGCCCGGGTGCCAATGTTGATGAGATGATCGTTACACCGAAGTACGGACAGATCTAATTATTAACACTATAAAACTAAACAAAATGGAAAAGAAGCTCTATAGAAACGAACACAACAAGATGATAGGTGGTGTTTGTTCCGGCCTGGCCGATTATTTAAACATCGATGTAACTATTGTACGCCTGGTGTTCCTGGTGTTGTTCGTAACTCATGGAGCCGGCTTTTTAATGTACATCATCTTGCTAATAGCAATGCCTAAGCGCCCCTATGCTTATCAGGACCCCAACTTTAATCCGGGTGTAGATTACCGGGTACCACCGTTCCAACATTTTAGCGGAATGGGTACGCCGCCACCCTTTGATCCTAATTTCAAGGTGCCTTTTCAACCTAAAAAGCCTTCAAATGCCGGCATGGTGTTCGGCTGTATACTAATAGCACTTGGCTCATTATTCCTTGTGGACGAGCTAAACATTATTCCCGATTGGGATTTTGACAAACTTTGGCCTGTGTTGCTGGTAGTAGCTGGCATAGCAGTAATATATGGCGGCCAAAAAAAGCAGCCATGGGAAAAAGAAGGCTGGAACAAGACAGTTGAAACCGAAGTTCCTGCCGCAGGTGAGTCTACAGAAAAAGGCGCAGGTATTGACCTGAATAAAAAGAGCGAAGAACCTAACAACGATAACCCTACAACTATATAATCATGAAAAGTAACAAAATTATGCCGGGCATTATCCTGGTTTTAATAGGCGCAATATTCTTGTTGAATAATTATAACGTTATCGACTTTCACTGGGGAAACGTTATTTACCTCTGGCCTGTGTTCCTGATTATGGGCGGCGTTAATCTGGTGCTCGCAAACAACCACACCGTTTGGGCAGCGGTTGTTAAGGTGGCGGTAGTTATACTTGCATTTGGCCTGCTGATATTTGCTCCTGAGAGAAACCGTGTGTACTGGAACCATCATAACGGCAACTTTAATTTCAGCGATCATGATTCAGATGGAGATGATACCGCCAGCTCTAAAGGTGTAATTAAGGTGGAGGGAAGCAGTAAGTTTAATGAACCTTTCACCGCAGGCACAACTACCGCACGTTTAAATATTAATGGTGGCGCCTCTGTATTCGACTTAAAAGACACCACAAGCGAGCTGTTTTCTGCAGAGACCAAAGAGTTTGTTAACCGTTATGAGTACGTAAAAACCATGGACGGTAACATACCGGTAATAGATTTCAGAATGAAGAACAGGAAGAACAACAGCTTCAACTTCGACAGCGACAAAACAAACACCGCTTACCTGAAACTGAATACAACGCCGGAGTGGGAGATAAATATTAAAACAGGTGCCAGCGAAACCGACTTTGATCTGAGCAAATTCAAGGTGAAATCGCTTAATATCAACGGGGGCGCAGCATCTTACGACATCAAAATGGGAATGCCGCTTGCAACAACTAACATCGAGGTATCAACCGGTGTATCTGAGGTGCACATCCGCATACCAAAAGGTGCCGCTTGCCAGATCACCACACAATCAGGCCTGTCATCAAACGATTTTGACGAGTTCGATAAGAAAGAAGATAACCGTTGGGAAACCCCGGGTTTCGCCACAGCAACTAATAAAATGTACATTAAACTTAAGGGTGGAGTATCTGACTTTAACGTGAACAGGTACTAAACTTTACCCCACCTAACCTTAAAAGCCGGGAGAGGGCATAACAGTTAAATTGATTAGATTTGACCTTATGCAACCTTCCGGCTTTAACATTTCTGAACCCTCCATTGATACCTACATCCTTGTAGTTAATGGTAAGCCCGAAGGCCCTTATTCTATTGATGAGCTTAAGGCGCGTAAGGTCAAGCCTGTTGATTTTGTACGTAACGGCGTTATGGACGATTATAAAGAAGCTCATGAAGTTGCCGAACTGCGGCAGCTTTTCGGCTTTAAAAAGCAAGCGTTGCCGCTGCAGTACTTTGGTAGTTTCGATCAAAGGGCAATTGCTGCCGTGCTGGATTGGTTGATTGTTTCCGCCGGGTTTGTGTTTATCGCGTTTGCAGCCATGCTCATTATTCCTGATAAATTTATTAGAGCTGTTGTCACAATTGGTATTATAGCACTAATACCTATCGCCAAGATCATTTATAACACCAAAATGGAAAGCGGACCCAAGCAGGGGACCTATGGCAAACAACTGCTCGGCATCCGCGTGTGCGACATATATGGCGAACAAGTCAGTTCATCCAAAGCTCTGAGCCGAAATTTGGCTAAATACGTTTCTACCCTTACGCTGTTTATAGGTTATCTTATGTGCTTTTTTAACAAAAAGCAGCAATGCCTGCACGATCTGATGGCGGACACGCTGGTGATAAAAGGCCGGCTTGATGGCTAGTGTTCAAATAAACAGTTAAATTCTGATACAAGGTCTCACTGGACCATCTGTTAAAAACTGTTAAATTCTACGAAACTATCGTAGTTTAACTAATCGGATAGTTATATTTGATTGTCGTTAATGACTTTCAACCTTAATTCAACAATATCACTAAGAAATGAAAAAGTTAAACCTGTTCCTGATGTGCTGCTTTGCAGCGGTTATAGCAAAAGCACAAACACCTGAAATGGCTAAAGCAATTGTGCATTACAAATTTTTGCATGTGCGCGATACAACCATGCGCGATAAGCCCTACACCGAAAATATGGTGCTGTTTTTAGGAGAAACATCCAGTGCTTACAAAAGCTTTGATAAGAAAACTCAGGACGCCTTGATGCGGAAACAGCTGGAACAGCAAATAGCTGAGCAAAAGGGCAATGCTAATATGAATTTTAAGATAACCAATAACAAACCTACAACCCGGGCGGAAATATACCAGTTCCCTGCAGTGGGTAAACTAATGCGTAAGGAATCGCTGATTACGCCCTACCTGATAGAAGAAACAATGCCCGCCATTAATTGGAAAATAACAGCGGACACAGCTACTCTTGGTACGCTCAAGTGCCAAAAAGCAACGGGCCATTTTCGCGGCCGTGACTATACGGCTTGGTTTTGCCCGGAGCTGCCTTTCCGAGCAGGCCCGTGGAAACTCAATGGGCTGCCCGGATTGATTGTGGAAGCTTATGACGCTAAAAAAGAAGTTGAGTTTAAGTTTGATGGCTTAGAGCAGGTTGACGCAACAAAGCCAGTTGCCAAGGTAGCCGATCAGCCTTCGCCGACAGGCGCTATTATGAAGTTTAACGGCGATGAAGAGGGCGACCCTAATTTAATATCTGTGCCAACCAATGCCGTTAAAACTACCGAGAAGGAGTTTAACAAACTGCAGGATGCTATGCGTAAAGACCCGCAAGCTTTTATGGCAGCAATGGGCGGCGGTGCCGGTCCGGGTGGTAATATTGTGCGCTCCGGAGGTGGTGCAATAACGGGTGGACCGGTGCGTACGGTTATAAACGTTGGGCCGGGTATGGGTGGTCCTCAAATGAACAATCCAATAGAACTTCCCGAAAAGAAATGATACGGCTTTATAAAATGAGTGTAGTATACATTTTCTCCATGCTATGCTCCGGCTTTTGCCTGGCCCAAACCTTAAAAGGCACCGTTGCAGATAGCCTGGGGAAGCCGTTATCCTTTGCAAGTGTAAACCTTAAGGCGGGTAGCCTGATTGTTGCTTATACCAACACCAACAACAAAGGCACCTACAGCATTAATATTCCTGCTGATGCAGATAAGGCAAACTTGCTTATTGAGGCCAGCCACCTCGGCTACAAAAAGGATTTGCAAAAGGTAAGTGACTTTGCCGCCGCGTACAATTTTAAACTCAGCGGTGCTACCAATCAGTTGAAAACCGTGGTGGTAAAAGATAACAGACCTAACTTGCGGACGCATGGCGACACGCTCGACTATAAGGTTTCAGAGTTTTCTAGTCCTCAGGATAGAGTTATAGGTGATGTGATTAAAAAGCTGCCGGGTGTCACAGTTGATAAGGATGGTAAGATCAGTTATAACGGCAAAGCTATATCCAACTTTTACATAGGTGGTGATAACCTGCTTGACGACAAATACAACATTGCAACAAGTTCTATCCCGAACGGCGTTGTGGACAAGTTACAGGTGATAGAGAATCACCAACCTGTAAAAATGCTGCAAAATAAGGTGGTAAGCGACGATGTCGCTATGAATCTCACCATTAAAAAGGATGCAAAACTACAGTTGGTAGGGCAGGAGACTATTGGAGCCGGTTTGCCGGACAAGTATTACGCTGACCTGAATGCCATGATGTTTAAAGACAAGTACAAAGCTATCAATGCGCTAAAGGTAAATAATACCAGTCTTGATCTTGCTAATGATGTAATAGCCCACAACAGGGGAGGTTTTATGTCGCGACTGGACAATGATAAGCCCGGATCTGTTTTATCGCTTGGTACTGCCGGCGATCCTGACTTGCCAACAAACCGTTACCTGTTTAACCAGGCTGCTATGCTCAACCTGAATAACCTGGTGAACCTAAAGAACGACGTTCAACTACGCGCCAACGTATCTTACCTGCATGATACACAAAAGCAGAAGTATACCAAACTAAGCGAGTTTTACCTTCCTAATGGCACTGTACGCTACGCTGAGGTACAGGACAACCGGCAAAAGCCCGATCTGCTGCATAGCCTGTTCTCGCTTAACATCAACAAAAAAGAATACTATCTAAGCAACAATTTTGTAGCCGATTACGCCAAAAACACCGGTTACTCTGCACTTGTGACAAACGGTACTCCTGTGAACCAGGTATTGAAAGACAACTTGACGGATATCTCAAACGAGTTCAATTACATGAAGACTTTTAAAACCAACAATATAATTGAACTCTACAGTTACCTTAACCGATCTACCGAGCCTGAAAACCGCATAATAGAACCTGGCCTCAACCCGGATATATTTAACAACGGTGTTCCATACAAGCAATTAGTGCAAAATGTAAATATACCAACCTGGTTCACCAATAACTACCTTTCTTACAAGGTGCCGGGTAATAAGTTAACCCAAAGCTATAAGGCCGGCTTTATGCTACAATCACAAAACTTAACATCTAATTTGAGCCTTTTGCAGCAAAACAGTACAAGTGCTCTCCTGTCAGACAGTGCCGTGAACAACCTCGACTGGACTAAAAGAAAGTTGTATTCCGAAGCACGGTATGATATTCCCGGCAGTATACTTAAGCTTACGGTCATCCTTCCGGTTAATTACCTGAACATCGATTATAAAGACAGCTATTACGGTTTGAAGAAAAACCTCGAACGCCTTTACTTTAACCCGCGGCTGAGCATTAAGTATCAAACCGGTATAGAGGACTATATATCCGCAGGATACAATTTTAATAATGACGTTGGGAATATACAGGATGTATACCGTGGCTACATTCTACAGAACTACCGTGGTTTGTTTGCCAACAATGCCGACCTTACCGAACGCAAAACACAGTCGGCTTCTCTGGGCTACAACTATCGCAAGGCCATTTCGCTGTTCTTCTTTGGGGTGAGCGCATCTTACACGCACCAGGATGCTAACAGCATATCGTCAAGTATTGTTACAGATAACTTACAGCAGCGTATTGTATTACCTTACGATAACAACATTGATTCGTGGGCGGGCAACGGCGTGGTAAGCAAGTATGCCTTTAGCCTGCGTACCACCTTCAGCGCGGGGGTAAGCTATCAAACTACTAAGCTGAATCAAATACTTAATAATGTAGTGTTGCCTTACAAAACCATTTCTACAGGTGCTACATTCGGTGCCGATACCAGGTTGAGCAACAAGGTAAACTTTAGCTATAAAGCTGCCTATGACCGTACCAGTAGTAAATCAACAGTAACTGATTCTGAGAACAAATTTGAGCGAATTACACAGCAGGGATCAGTGAATTATAACATCAGCGATAATTTGTTCCTGAAGGTAGCAGGTGACCATTACTATACCCACCAGCAACGCGCAAATAACCTGGTGTACACGTTTGCCGATGCCAGCATAAGGTACAAGTTTAAAAAGGTTAAAGCTGATGTGGAGATAGGCGTGCAAAATCTTTTCAATACCAAAACATACAGCGCGTTGTACTTATCGGCAAATACGTTCACCTCCAGTTCTTACACTATACCCGGAAGGTTTTTCCTGGCAAAGTTCACGTTCAATATATAGCATCGGAAAGTACTATCGGTCTCCTGCGGATGTCCCGCTTAGAAAACGAGACACCCGGGACACCTTAAAGGTATAAGATGCTGTTTTGCAATGATTTAAGTACAACAAGCGGGACACTGCGGGACAGTGCAAAAAAACTGAAGTAATCCCCGTAAACTATTGAATAATAGCCCCTTGTGTTGATTTTTTAATCTTGCGGGAATTTGGCCGTGGGACACCCAGGAGCGCAGAGCTGGGACACTGAAGAAACGTTAATCCAAAAGGTCACGGAGCAATAAACTTCGTGACCTTTATAATTGGTAGGCTAAGCGCTTTATCCTTACACCGCGTCAGACAGGGATGTAAACGTAAATTCCCTTATGCGCATAGGTGGAATCATGGCGTTCTGACTGCTTTCGCCGCTTACTGTACGTTCTGTTTTGCCCAGTGCGTCCAGGTTGTTCAGCATAATAACCGGGCTCTCGTTAAAGCGAAGGTTTTTAATCGGGAACTTTATCTGGCCGTTCTCTATATAAAAAGTACCGTCGCGGGTTAGGCCGGTGAACAGCAGCGTTTGCGGGTCTACCGGGCGTATGTACCACAGGCGAGTCACTAATATTCCCTTTTCGGTGCCTTTTATCAGCTCATCAAGGGTTTGGGTGCCGCCTTCCATTATAAAGTTGCTTGGATAAGGTACTGGCTGTACTCCCTTTTTCTGAGCCCAAAAGCGTGAATAGTTAAAGTTCTTTACCACGCCTTTTTCTATCCAGCTCATCTTTTTAAGCGGTTGCCCGTCGCCGCTCCAGTTGGCAGTAGGCAGGTCCGGGTAAGATGGGTCCGAGTAGATGTTCACACGCTCATCAACCAGCTTTTCGCCTAAGCGTGTTTTACCGCCAGGCTTGCTTAAAAAGCTGCGGCCTTCATCTGCACTGCGTGCATCAAGCGAGCCATAAAGTTGCTCCAGCAGAACTATTCCAGCTGCAGGCTCCAGTATCACGGTGTATTTACCAGGTTCAATGGCCCGTGCGTTAGCCGCCCCGCTTGCCTTTTGCGCGGCAATTTTGGTGAACGCGGTCGTGTCCATTTTAGCTGCATCGTTATAACCTTTTGTAGAATACCCAGAACCCTGGCTGTCTGCCGTACGCAGCGTAACCGAAAAGTTGATGTCTGTAGATGTGTTATACGCAAACAGGCCTTTGGAATTCATCATAGCAGAAAAACCTGCGCTGTTTTGCAGGAAGCCGGCGGCAGTAAGCTTGTTTTGCTTGGCTACGTTTAGGCTTTGCTCTACCATGGTGGTGCGCTTTGCAGGCGTAATAGCTGCAGTAGCGGCAACAAACGTTGCCGCCGCAGGGCCATAGGTTTGCGGGCCAAGCATTGGCATATACTCCGGGTTCTCGGGTGCTAGCTGTGCTAGTTCTTCAGACCGCTTTACAGCTGCGGATATTGCCTCGTCTGTATATTCGTTCAGGGTAACAATGCCCAGCTTTTTGCCGAAAGCTGATGAGATAGCCATGCTTGATGAACTAAGCGAGCCGCTAGTTGATACCGAGTTACGCGCATAGCGGATGTTGGCCGAGTTGGAGCCGTTAATGCTAACTTCGCATTCGTCGGCTTTGGAGTAGCTCAGCGCTTTTTTAAGCAGCGCTTTGCATTCGTCTTCTGTAAATATAGCCATCTTTAAATCTTTCTTGCTGTGTTAATAACGTTTACGCCTTTAAACAATGCGGTTGACGAGCCGTGTGATACCGCGCTGGACTGCATAGGCTGCCCTTTACCGTCAAAAAAGGAGCCGCCCAGGCGGTAATCGCTCTTATCACAAACCGCCGCGCAGGAGTTCCAAAACTCCTGGGTGTTGGCCTGGTAGGCAACATCGTTAAGCATGCCGGTTATCTTTCCGTTCTTTATCTCGTAATAAAGCTGACCGCTGAACTGGAAGTTGTAGCGCTGCTGGTCGATAGAAAAAGAGCTATCGCCAATGATGTATATGCCGTTCTCCACATTCTTAATCATTTGGTTTACGCTTAGTGGCGTTTTACCCGGCTGTAATGATATGTTTGGCATGCGCTGGAACTGCACATCCTGCCAGCTTTGCGAGTAGCAGCAGCCTTGCGATTCTTTAAGGCCAATAATATGTGCCTGATCGCGTATGGCCTGGTAGTTCACCAGTACACCGTCTTTTATAATGTCCCACTGTTTGGTAGCAACGCCTTCGTCGTCGTAACCTACTGCGCCCAACGAGCCTGGCTGCAGTTTATCAGCCACAATGTTTACGTTCTTACTGCCGAAGTTGAATTTCTTCGATTCCCATTTATCCAGCGTCAGGAAGCTGGTTCCTGCAAAGTTGGCTTCGTAACCCAGCACGCGGTCCAGTTCGCTTGGGTGCCCAACAGATTCGTGGATGGTTAGCCACAGGTGGCTTGGGTCCAGCACCAAATCGTATTTGCCCGGCACTACACTCTTAGCCTTCAGCTTTTGTGCTGCCTGCAAAGCCGCGGCAGTGGCATCCTCGTGCATATCATAACGGTCGCGGTATAGGGTGGTCACACCATGTATCTTATCGCTTTCGCGCGGCACCAGGTATTCATATCCCATCCCGCGTGGTGCGCTTAAGCTGCTGCGGGTTTCAAACTTGCCGCTCTTCTCGTCAATTTTTGTTACGCCAAATACCGGCCACACACGGTGTATATCCTGATCGATGTATGACCCATCTGTACTGGCAAAATACTTCTGCTCATTAACAAAGAATAGGATAGAGTTTACGTAGTTGGCGCCGTTTTTAAACGCAGCATCGTTTACCGAAAGGAGTAGGTCTGTCTTCTCCTTCATAGGTACTTCAAAAGCGTTCTTTTCTATAGGTGTTTTCCAGCTTACCTCGCCATAGCCTTTTTGCGGGGCCAGCTGCACAGGCTCGCTTTGTATGCGCGAGTTCTCTTTAGCAATGGCAACAGCTGTTTCGGCTGCGCGTGCAATGCTGTCGTTATCCAGCTTGTCTGTAGCGGCAAAGCCCCAGCAACCGTTGGCAATAACGCGTATACCCATCCCGTACGATTCGGTATCTACAACATTCTCGATGTTTTTATCGCGGGTTACTACAAACTGGTTAAGGTAGCGGCCTATCCGGGCATCGGTATAGGTTGCTCCCTTTGCACGGGCGGCGTTCAGGGCAACATCGGCCATGCGTTTTTTAAGCGCCACATCCACATCCCTGAGTACGGTGCCGGGCACTCGTGGCGAGCCCATGGCCGTAAAATTGCTCAGCATAGATGCACTGATGCCCATGCCGGTGAGGTAAAGGAAATCTTTTCTTTTCAAAGTGATATGATTATTTGACTAATATAAACTATAAGTACATCAAAGTAGTAGCAGTACTTAATTTTTAACACCTAATTCCTGCGGATAACGTACGTTTTAGCGATTGAATCATGCCAGGCCTGGTTGTGGTCGTCCCATAATATACGCAGGAACCCTATCCCCAGCACAAGACTGGATAGTAACTTGCCCGCATTACGTGAGAAGGCCTTGCCAAATGTAAGCCGGTTGCCGTCAACGTCAACAACGGAGAGCTTGCATGCTACTTTACCAATACCGCCACGTAAGGTGGTAGCCTCGCAAACAGAATGGTAGATGATCATCAGGGCAACACCTATTATGTTATAAATTCCTTCGTTTGCTGCATTATCTTCTGCTGTTATAGTACCGCCGGCAAATGCTTTTATAGAAAAGTAGATAACGCCCAAAATTATGGCGATTATAATAATGATAATGTAATCGATAACGTAGGCCAGCAGCCGCCACCAGAAAGAAGCTAAATTTGCTTTTCTCGGGAGGTAAATACCACGGTTCTCAAAATAATAGGCGAACTCTGGCAGGTCAGACATGTCTTGCCAATCGTCTGCCAGGGGCGACAGGATGAGCGTGTTTACATCAAGGTCCATATCCATTAATTCATATTGGGTATATGGGCCTGTTTTTTCGTTATTGATAAGGAGGTAATAGCTATTGATCATTCCCGAAAGATAATGAATTTTAGAGTTAGCCAATAAGAGATTTAGCGTATAAGCGGCAGCTTAAAGGCTCATAGCGTAAACAATAATGTTCACACCAAACTTGGTATTATCCTCGGCCATAAAACGCTTATTTCGAAAGTCGTAATCCCACTCGCAACCATAATCTTTACTGCTATATAAAACGCCTATGCGGCCGTTTAGTTCAATGGCCTTCAGGTAGTCGTGAACCAGGTCATCGCCCCAGCCGTTCAGCTCAAAGGTGGTGGTAGGCGGGCCTTTATCAAAGCTGAAAAAGGAGTGGTAGAGTTTATGGTTGTTGGGTATCTTTTTTAATGCGGCGGGGCCAAATAAAGCTGCCATTTGTGCCTCGAATGATTTTGCAAAAAGCCCGTCAATATCGTGGTTGCAATCGTCTACAAACACAAAGCCGCCATTTTGCACATATTTCTTGAAGTTAGCTTTTTCAACCGTGTCAAATTGTACCAGCTTGTGGCCGCTGAGGTATAAGAAGGGATAGTTAAAGATGTCGTTACTGCTTAGTGGCACCACCTTCTCGTGCGGCTCTACGGCGATGGTGGTATACTCAATTAGAGAATTGAGCAAATTAGATGGCATCCGCTGATCGGTATCCCAATCCCCGCTATGGTAGCTTAACCTTGCAAAAATAAATTTAGACGCGTAACCCATCTGTTTTAAAACTCTAAAATTAGTACAAAATTTTATTCGGAGCAGTTGCCTGGTTAAACGGTCTTGTAAAGTTTTAGATACTTTATTGAATTTCTGTTAAAATACATGGTAATTAGTTAAAAGGGTAATATCTTGGACTCACATCCGGCTCAAGACAATTGTAGCTAGGGGGAGTTTATCTTGACCCTCTTTGCGCGTAGCGTAGAGAGGGTCGGCGAGCGAAGCAATGCCGGGGTGAGTAGAAGCTATTAATATAATTTAACCAACATATTGGAACTTACAGAAGCAAACATAAAGGCATTGCTTGCGAAGCTGCCACTGCTGAAAACAGAGATACAAAAGGTGATTGTAGGCCAGGATGCCATTCTGGACGAGTTGCTGGTAGCGTTCCTTGCAGGCGGACATTGCCTGTTGGAAGGTGTGCCCGGCCTGGCCAAAACGCTTATTGTAAAAACAATGTCGCAGGCGCTGCACCTGGCATTCAGGCGTATACAGTTCACGCCCGACCTGATGCCTACCGATATTATTGGAACCGAGATATTGGAAGAGGACCACGCAACAGGCAAACGCTTCTTCAAGTTTAACAAAGGGCCAATTTTTGCCAACATTATACTGGCAGATGAGATCAACAGGACCCCGCCTAAAACACAGTCGGCCCTGCTGGAAGCCATGCAGGAGTTTGAAGTGACCTACGGCGGCCAAACTTATCCGCTGGATAAGCCGTTCTTTATCCTCGCGACACAAAATCCCATCGAACAAGCCGGCACATACCCTTTACCAGAGGCGCAACTGGACAGGTTCCTGCTGCTGGTGAAGATAGGCTACCCTACCGAGCAGGAGGAGTTTGAGGTGTTAAACCGCACTACCGGTGCTAAGAAGAACGAGATTGAGGCGGTGATCACCGCTGAAGAAATAACACAGGCGCAGGCACTAGTAAGGCAGGTAACCATCAACGAAGATCTTACCCGCTATGTGAGCCACATCATCCGTGCTACCCGGCCAGATACCACCACTGTAGCATACATAAAGGAGTGGGTACGCTGGGGCGCTGGTCCGCGTGCGGGGCAGGCGCTGATACTTACCGCCAAAGCGCGTGCATTGCTCAAAGGCAGGTACACCGTGCTGATGGAAGACATTCATGCAATGGCGCCTGCAGTACTCAGGCACCGCATCCTGATGAACTTTAAAGCGGAAGCAGAGGGTATTACATCTGACAAAGTAACGGCAGAACTGATAAGAGTTATCAAGAGGAAAGGTTCTTTGTAACTGCTACGGATAACATTGTATTTCTGAAATCGTAATTCTCATGCTTGATCCGAAAACATTAATGACCATTAAGGATTTGCCGTTGCTGGCGAAAACGGTTATTGATGGATTTATGAACGGGTTCAACAAAAGCTCAGTTAAAGGCCCCGGCCTGGAGTTTAGCCAATACCGCAGCTATCAGCCGGGCGATGACCTGCGCTGGCTGGACTGGAAAATGTTTGCCCGCAGCGACAGGTATTACATCCGCGAGTCGGAAGTAGAGACCAGTATTTCCGTGCGTTTCCTGGTAGATGCCAGCGCCTCAATGGATCATGTGGACAGCAATGGCGTACAAAAGATTGATTATGCTCGGTTCCTAACGGCTTCGCTGGCTTACCTGGCCAATTTGCAGGGAGATTCGGTTGCGCTGAATGTGTTTAAAGATGGCGGGTTATTTTCACTGCCCTCCAAAGCCGACCCTCAGCATTTACAAAGGCTGTTTTACCATTTGGAGCAGGTAAGTCCGGCTGGTGTGTTTACCAAACCGGTTCATTATAAAGAATTGTTTGCTGGCAATGGGCGTAAGGAGCTGCTGGTTTTTGTTACTGATATGTACCAGGTGAATGGCGAGATAAGCACTTTGCTTGATTCGCTTGCCGCCCTCAGGCATGAGGTGATTGTATTTCATTTAATGGGGCAGAACGAACTAGACATGGATTTTGAAGGTTACAGCACTCTGGAAGACCTGGAAACCGGTGAATTAGTGCAGGTAAACACCCGCACAGCGCAAGCCGAATATAAGCAGCGCCTGCAAAACTATATTTCCAGCGTTCGGCTTAGCCTTGCCGGTAAGCACATTGCCTACCGGATGGTAAGCACCGGCCAACCGCTGGATGAAGCATTGCGAGAGTTCTTG
Organism: Mucilaginibacter sp. 320_HR; assembly: GCF_059691875.1. Lineage (NCBI taxonomy): Bacteria > Pseudomonadati > Bacteroidota > Sphingobacteriia > Sphingobacteriales > Sphingobacteriaceae > Mucilaginibacter > Mucilaginibacter sp. 320_HR. The sequence goes on along the minus strand of NZ_JCAWAI010000003.1, from coordinate 144,869 downwards.
GTGCAACGTAAGAAAGGGTTTATTTAAGTCGGGATGTCCGTAAGTCAGAAAGTCTAAAGTTTTAAGTCGCGAGTTTATCATTAACTACTAACCATCATCATGTTCCTTTCCCTCATATGGTTTTTTGCACTGGCTGCACTCAGCATCCCGGTGGCAATACACCTGTGGAGCATCCGCCCTGGCAAAACGCTTAAAGTAGGCAGCATATCGCTTATTACAGAAGCATCTAAAAGCACCCGCCGCAGCTTCAAACTGCTGGATATCTTGTTACTGATACTACGTTGTTTACTATTGGTGTTGCTTGCCGTTTTCCTTGCGCAACCAATTTGGAAAAACAACTCTCCGGCAAAGCAGGCAAAAGGCTGGGTGCTGGTACCTTATGCAAACTTCAACGAAACCTATCAGCACTTTAAGCCCAGTGTAGATTCTTTACTGCCGAAAGGCTACGAACTGCACTTTTTTCATAAAGACTTTGCTAAGCCCGATCTAAAGAAAACGCCAATTGCGAAATTGGTATCTGACAGTATAAAAGACGATGGCAGTCTTAACTATTGGGAGCTCATTAACCTGGCTGGGTCACGTGTACCTGCAGGTTTGCCGGTGTATGTGTTCACTTCAAACAGCGCACAACATTTTAGAGGACAAAAACCAGCAACGGCATTGCGTTTGAACTTGAGAACCTACACTCAAAAGGATTCTACAGCTCGCTTTATTTCCGGCGCATGGCTGAACAAAGAGGGTAACATTATGGTATCTGAAGGCAACAGTTCGCCAACCGGAACTACCTACACGTCACGCGTTGTTAAACCCGGTGGCGATGGGCAAATACAGGTCAGCATAAACAATGGCAAGTCTTTAATTTCTTTAAAAAATACCCAGCAGGAAGCCGTAATTGTGGATACATCGACGCTGCATATTGCGATCTATGCCGGCGAGAACACGCTTGATGCAAAATATCTGAAAGCTGCGCTTGATGCTGCTGTGAACTTTGCCGGGAGAAAGGCGGTAGTAAAAACGTATAATGAAGCAAGTTTTATACCTTCTGCACAAACATGGCTGTTCTGGTTATCTGCACAGCAGATCAACGGCGCGTTAATGAATAGGGCCGCCAACGTTTTCAAGTACCAGGCTAGTAAGCCGATAGATGTTGCTACAAAACTTTACCCCGGCGGGACGAAAATCAACAAGTTGATCACGCCAAAGCAAACAGGCGAATCGGTGTGGACGGATGGTTATGGCAATGGAGTGTTAAGCCGGGTAAAACAACGTAAGACCAACGTCTACACTTTTAGCAGCCATTTTAACCCGTCGTGGGGCGACCTCGTTTGGAACGATGCTTTTCCTAAACAAATTTTAGCTTTACTAACTGGCGAGAATAGTCAGGTACCTGCAAAATACGACCGTCGCATACTCAGCAATCAGCAACTACAGCCGGATTCTACATCAGATAGTTCCGCGCCGATATCATCTACTAAAGAACTTCCGGTAGATATCTCCTGGTACTTTTGGCTGGCGCTTGTGGTGGTATTGCTGGCAGAGCGTATTGTTGCTTACAAAACCAAACAGGCAAAAAATGGCTGAGCAGGGCATACATATTATACGTAACCTGCGCAGGCGCTATGTGGTTTACTACATACTTGCCGATGTGGTGCTGGCTGCCGCCGTTACTTTGGCAGCAGGGGCGTTGTTCTATTTGCTTGCATTCTCGGTGTTGTGGTTATCGGTTGTATTTGCGGTGGTGCTGTCGGTGCTTTTGTCGGTCCATCAGCCGTGGTTAGTGGGTTACGAAAAAATAGCCGCGTTCCTGGATAAGGAGTTTCCGCAATTGCAGGAAAGTACAGCCCTGATGCTATTGCCATCGGGAGAGCTAAACATGCTGCAAAGCCTTGCCCGCTCTAGGGCCGAGTCTGTGCTTTTAGACTTGAAGGTAGGGTCGGGGTACTTTGCCGGGAGATTGATGAAAGCTCTTATTCTACTACTTATTTCCGCAGCCTTTTACATCGGAACAAATAGATTTTACACGCACATCGTGCAAAGATCTTCAAATATCGCAGCAGATGGCAAGCCTATGCCGCCTGAGAAGATACTGCCGCAAATAGACGAAGTGCAACTAACCATTACACCGCCTGCTTACACCGGTAAAGCACTGCGTAGGCAGGATAAATTCAACCTTTCCGTTGAAGAAGGCGCTGCCGTAGCCTGGCATATCAGCACCAACGTGCTCATCAGGAATGCTTACCTTTTATTTAATAACAAGGAGCGGGTCAGTTTAAAAAGTAAGGATGGCAGGGAATGGTCAGCACAAAAGGTCATTAATACCTCTGGCTTTTACCAGGTGAGTATCAATGGTAAACTGTCAGACCTTTACCAGGTTCAGGCCATTAAAGATGCTGTGCCGGTGGTTCATGTAAAAACGCCCAAGCAGTACACTTATATAGATGCCGGTGAGCAGCAGCAGGTAAATATCAACGCCTCCTTAACGGACGATTATGGCGTAGCCGGTGCGCAAATTATCGCTACCGTGGCAAAAGGCCGGGGAGAAGGCGTAAAATTTAAAGAGTACAAATTAGCCTTTAACAATAACTTCAGCTCGCATTTACCACAGTATACCGCTCAAAAGCTGGTTCAGCTAAAGCCACTTAACATGGAGCCCGGCGATGAGCTCTACTTTTACGTTAAAGCGCAGGACACCCACAATCAGGAAACGCGCACCGATGTGTTTACTGTAGTGCTGCAGGATACAGCCGAGCTGTTAAGCATGGATGGGATTGTCACCGGCGCAAGCCTGAAACCTGAATTCTTCCGCAGCGAACGGCAGATCATTATAGACGCGGAAAAGCTGATTAAGGACAGGGATACTATCAGCGCGGAAAAATTTAATGCTCGGAGCAATGACCTCGGCATAGACCAAAAGTTGCTTCGCCTGCGCTATGGTAAGTTTTTAGGTGAAGAGGACGAAGTGGTAGAAGGACCAAAAGGCAACGACAATCTTTCGGCGCCGGAAGATTTTAGTAATGGAGCAAAGATATTAAAGGAGTATACCGATGATCACGACAAGGCTGAGGATGCCCAGTTTTTTGAGCCGGCAGTAAAGGCACAATTAAAGGCAACCCTCACAGAGATGTGGAAAGCCGAGCTGCAGTTGCGTTTGTACAAGCCTCAAGCTGCGTTGCCATTCGCCTACAAGGCGCTCCGCCTGCTGAAGGACCTCCAGCAAAAGTCGCGTTCATTTGTGGCTAAAACATCTTATAACCCACCGCCGCTAAAACCCGAAAAGCGCTTTAGCGGAGAGTTGGATAAAGTTTTACAACCGATGAACAAGGAAGCTGTTAAACCGCCTGCCGACCGGTTACTCGCCCTAAAAAACGCTATTGCGGTGCTGGAGCAATTAAAGCAGCATACGGTTATTACAGCTAGTCAAAAAGGTGTATTACAAGCCGGCTATCAGCAATTAGCAACTGTAGCCTCTGGTTCGCCGGGTGCGTATTTGCCAGGCCTGAATGCTGTAAGGCGATTGCTGTCCGCAAAGGGTGCAGATATCCTGGATGTAAACGTGGCAGAGCAAGCCATACAAAGGACGCTTACACCTGTAAAAGCTACTCCTGCACCCGTAGAACAGGCGGATGATATGGGCTTGTCACGCAGTTACTATAAACAACTAAAAAGCAAAAGGCAATAATGGCAGGGCAGTGGACATATATTGTAATTGGCGTTTGTGTATTGCTTACTATAGTATTGCTTTGGCTGGAAGTAAAACGTGCCAACGGCGCCCGGTTAGTATGGCGCATAATTGCCGTTTTTGTGGCTACCCTGGCACTTGCCTGCATTGCACTGCCGTTACGCTACCAAGGTGATTCCATGAAAGAAACAGGTAAAGTTATACTGCTTACGGAAGGTTTCGCTACGGACAGCCTTGAGGCTCAGTCGGGAGCGCCCGTTTATACATTAGATAAGAACATCAAGGCGGCGTATAATAAAGCAGCACTGCTAAGTGGGATAAGTCAACTTACAGACACCCTGCATGGCGCTGAGTTGCATATTTATGGAACTGGCCTGCATCAATATGATCTTGATGAACTTGATAATGTGCCGGTTGTATTTCATCAATCGGGAATGATTCAGGGCGTTGTCTCAGTCAACTGGCCCAGGCATCTTAAAGCCGGAGAGCCATTACTGGTGCAGGGGCGTTTTCGGAATTCAGCATCAGGACAGGTAACGCTAATACTTAAAGGGCTGAACACAGTTGCGGCAAATCAGACCATAGATAAGGAAGGAGTTTCTAATTTTGAATTATCAACGGTTCCTAAAACAACCGGAAGGCTGGTGTACACATTACAGATAGTAGCAGATAACGACACCCTAACCGCCGGAGAATTGCCTTTTGAGGTAGAGCCCGTAAAACCACTCAACATATTAATGCTTTCTGCATCGCCGGATTTCGAAACAAGGTTTCTTAAGAACTGGTTGAGCGAACAGGGGTATGGCCTTGCTGTACGGTCGGTCATCAGTAAAGAAAAGATCAGCAGCGCGTACATCAATATGCCACAGATTAGCCTGGACCGACTTACTGCCGGCACCCTGAAAAAATTTGATGTGGTTATTGGTGATCTTTCGTCATTTAACAGCCTCAACGATGGTGAAAACGCGGCATTGAAGCAAGCCATTATGGATAACGGTACCGGTATTGTCGCACGGTTCGACAGTACTGCCAAAGTAAGCTGGCTTCAACAAAAGTTCCAGGTAGGGAAGAGCGTAACCACTTTAACTACATCATCTGTAATTATTGGAGCAAATCGGTCAGCTTCCATTAAACTTAATACAGGAAGCTTGCATATCCGGCGTATTGAAGACACGCAGCCCCTGGTCATAAATTCTAATGCCGGCTTATTGGCAGCAAGTACATTAATTGGCACCGGGAAAGAAGTTTTTACCACCCTCAATAATACTTATAGTTGGGCATTGGCCGGCGAGCAAAAGGACTACTCAGCCTTTTGGTCGGCACTTATCAGCAACGCTGCAAAAAAAGCAAACACGACGTACCCGTATATCGATCAAACAGCAATTAGCTATAGCAATGAACCTGCAGAACTGCTCTTGACAAAGGCGCGCGTCGGGAGTTTTAAGGTTGATGGTGTGCCTGTTCCTCTTCAGCAGCATATGGCAATTCCTTTTCAATGGAGCGCACGGTACTGGCCTGCGTCCGCGGGGTGGCACCAGGCAGATATAGACGGCCTTAAAAGTTGGTTGTACACTTATGAAGCTAAATCGTGGCCGGGCGTTGCGGCGGCTGAGCGGACACGGGGTACATCCCGATATGCATCTGAACATACGGCTGTAAACCGTGTAACAAAACAGATACAGCAAAAAATTTGGATACAGGTGCCGAAAGTATATTTTTATATCCTGCTACTTGCGGCATGCACTTTCCTGTGGATAGAAAACAAGTTTTCATGATAGATACATCAAAGCATAAACAAACGGAGGAACAACGTTGAGAAGAAGAGATTTTATTTACCTGACCGGGCTTGGCGCAGGCGCTATTGCGCTGCCAAACCTGTCGGCATTTGGCCGGGAGATAGATGCACAGCAGGCGCTGGAGTATGTAGACCCCAAGATTAAAAAGGTACTGGCGGATGCCGGCCTTAATGCGGCTAAGAGCGCAGGCGCCAGCTACGCCGATGTGCGTATTGGCCGCTACCTTAACCAGTTCGTAATCACCAGGGAGAACCGCGTGCTTAACGTTGCCAATACCGAATCATACGGGGTAGGCATACGTGTTATCGCTAATGGTTGCTGGGGCTTTGCCGCTACCAACGAGGTAACAAAAGAAGGTATAGCTAAAACAGCGCAGCGTGCTGTTGCTGTTGCCAAGGCTAACGCTAAACTGGGCAGCGCGCCTGTGCAACTGGCACCGCAAAAAGGCTACGGTGAGGTTAGCTGGAAAACACCTATAGAGAAGAACGCTTTTGAAGTGCCAATCAAAGAAAAGGTGGACCTGCTTTTAGGCGCTAACGGCGCAGCAATGGCGGGCGGAGCAAACTTTGTAAACTCCAACATCTTTGCTGTAAACGAGCAGAAGTATTTCGCATCTACAGATGGCTCTTATATAGACCAGGACATCCATCGCATTTTTCCAAGCTTTACCGTAACCAAGATAGATTCTGCTAAAGGTTCTTTTGAAACACGCGGTGCCCTTAGCTCACCGGTTGGTATGGGTTATGAGTACCTGATACCAAAAGCATCTGAGACGGTGCAGGGCATTACCCCGCGTTACAAGCAGCGTTACGACATGCTGGAAGATATTAAGTTTGCCACTAAGCAGGCAGGAGAAAAGATCGCTTCCAAGTCGGTAGATCCGGGCAAGTACGATCTGGTGCTGGATCCAAGCCACTTGTGGCTCACTATACATGAGTCAGTAGGTCACCCTACTGAGCTGGATCGTGTGCTTGGTTACGAGGCAAACTATGCAGGTACCAGCTTCCTTACACTTGATAAATGGAAGTCTGGCAATTTCAAGTTTGGTAGCGATAAGGTAAACGTTGTTGGCGATAAGCTGCAGCCGGGTTCACTTGGCGCGGTAGGTTACGACGACGAAGGTGTGGCCACCAAAAAGTGGGACATCATCAAAGACGGTGTGCTGGTGAATTACCAGGCCACTCGCGACCAGGCACATATTATTGGCCTTAAAGAATCGCAGGGCTGCAGTTACGCACAAAGCTGGCAGGACGTACAGTTCCAGCGTATGCCTAACGTATCATTACAGCCGGGTAAAACCCCGTTGAGTGTGGATGACATGATCAAGAACGTAGAAAAAGGTATCTATATCATAGGTAACGGCTCATTCTCTATAGATCAGCAACGCTACAACTTCCAGTTTGGCGGCCAGTTGTTTTACGAGATAACTAACGGTAAGATCACCGGTATGCTTAACGATGTAGCCTACCAGGCCAACACCCGCGAGTTCTGGAATTCGTGCTCTGCCGTTTGTGATGAACGCGATTACCGTTTAGGCGGATCATTTAACGATGGTAAGGGACAGCCAAGCCAAAGCAGCGCGGTATCGCACGGTTCGTCTACAACAAGGTTCAACGGCGTTAACGTCATCAATACAAAAAGAAAGATCGGATAATTATGGCGATATATACAAAAGAACAGGCACAAGCTTTATTAAAGAAAGTGCTTAGCTATTCAAAAGCCGATGAGTGCGAAGTAAGCCTAGGCGGCAGCGAAGGTGGTAACGTTCGTTACGCCTTGAACGCGGTGTCGACAGCGGGAGACATCAGCAGTGTTGGTTTAGCTGTTACATCGGTTTACGGCAAAAAGGCGGGCTCGGCAACCATAAATGAGTTTGATGATGCAGCTTTGGAACGCGTGGTGCGCCGCTCAGAAGAACTGGCGCAGCTAGCACCGGAGAACCCCGAGTACATGCCAATGCTTGGCCAGTCAGAATTTAAAGAAGCAATAACTTACAACGCCAATACAGCCGCCATGACGCCGGAAAGCCGTGCCGAAATGGTAGGCAAAAGCCTGGCGGTGACCAAAGCCGCTAACCTGAACGCTGCAGGCTTTTTGGAAAACTCTACCGGCTTTAACGCGGTGATGAACTCTAAGGGATTGTTCGCTTACAATAAAAGCAGCGATGTTACCTTTTCGGTAACCACCCGTGACGAGGCCGGCACAGTGTCGGGCTATGCAGCCCGGGGTTTTACCGATGTCAGCAAACTGGATACCGCTGCTGCAACACGTGTAGCCACCATGAAAGCTAATGCATCTAAAGGTGCTCGTGCTATAGAACCTGGTAAATACACCGTGATACTGGAGCCTGTGGCTGCCACTTATATGCTGGAGAACATGTTCCGTTTTGATGCGCGTAGCGCGGAAGAAGGGCGCAGCTTTTTGAGCAAGAAGGGTGGAGGTACACGCCTTGGCGAACAACTGATGGACCCTAAAGTAACCATATATTCGGATCCGTTTAACGCAGACCTGCCCGGCTCTACCTGGGGCGGTGATGGCCTGCCGCGTGAGAAGACCATTTGGATAGACAAAGGTGTGGTAAAAAATCTTTCTTATTCCCGTTATTGGGCACAAAAGAAGGGTGTAGCACCTGTTCCCGGCCCTACTAATATTATTATGGAAGGCGGCGATGCCACGCTTGAAGACCTGATCAAAAGTACTGAACGCGGCATCCTGGTATCCAGATTGTGGTACATCCGTATGGTGGATCCACAGTCGTTACTGCTTACAGGCCTTACACGTGACGGTACATTCTATATTGAGAACGGTAAGATCAAGTTCCCGGTTAAGAATTTCCGTTTTAACGAAAGTCCGGTGATCATGCTGAACAACCTGGAAGCCCTGGGTAAACAGGAACGAAGCATCAGCGTAGAAAGCTACCGCAGCTACCTCATCCCGCCAATGAAGATAAGGGACTTCACTTTCAGCTCCCTGTCAGACGCTGTATAAAAAACAAAATCCCCCATTGGGGGATTTTGTTTTTTACTACCTTGCGCCCCCTTAAAAAAACTGCCATGGAAACCTTTCCCGTTATTAGCTCTATTCTTTCGGCTACGCATTTAACTGAATTTTTCAAGGACAAATATGCCTTGTCAGCCAGAACTACCTGCAAGTTGCTCAAAGCAGGCATCAATCATACTTACCTGGTAACTGATGGCAATGCTAAACAGATATTCAGGATATATGATCTTAACTGGCGTACCGAACTCGAGATAGCAGAAGAAATAAGGTTGCTGAATTTGCTTAAAGAAGATGGTATAAATGTATCATACCCCATTGCAGATGCTGCTGGTACATATATCCAGCAATTAAACGCTCCTGAGGGAATGCGGCATGGAGTAATGTTCTCTTTTGCTGAAGGTGGCAAGATGCTTAACTTTTCGGCCGATCTGCACTATCATGTTGGTAGTGTTATGGCGCAATTACATAAGCTTACCTGCAATGTACAACTGCAGCGGGTTACCTATACGCCTGATGTTGTGCTTACTGAGCCATTTAACCATCTAAAGAACTTCCTTCCAGATGATAACGCAGATATGTTGTGGTTGAGGTCTGCGCAAAAGTATCTGCTGCAACAAATTGCCGGTGCCGACGATACCTTGATGCGCAAAGGTGCCATTCACCTGGATATTTGGTTTGACAACCTCAACATTACAGAAGATGGCCGGGTGACACTGTTCGACTTTGATTTTTGCGGAAACGGCTGGCAGGCGTATGATGTGGCGTACTACATATTGCAGCTGCACAGTACTGAAAAGGACCCTGCTGAACTGAACGAAAGAAAGAAAAGCTTTTTGGCCGGGTACGAGTCAGTAACCAAACTTACTGATGAAGAGCGGCGGATGCTGCCTGTACTCGGCGTGTCGCTGTATTTCTTTTACCTGGGTGTACAAAGCCGTAGGTACGATAATTATTCCAACGTGTTCTTTAGCGAAGTTTACCTAAGCAGGTTTATCAATCTGCTGGTACGTGAGTTTTTTGAGGATAACGTTTACGCCGGATCACTTAACGCGTACTAAGCTATATTTTAGCTTGCCAATAGTTAGCAGCGTTTGCTTGCTATTGGGTTTTACTTTAAAAAGGCTGAGCGTATTTGCCTTGATCACATAAGCGAAAGTCTGCTCATGGCTGGTAAAAGAATCGAACGTGAGCTGGTCCACATTCTGCATGGTACCATACTTTATATCGGTATCTACCTGGTAGCTTTTTACCCCGGGTAAACCAATCACCTCACCGCTTGGAGTAAACGTTACTTTTTCGTTCTTTTCACCGGTTTTAAGAAGATAATCGCCGGCTAGTAAAGCTTTATTTATCGCGTAATTGATGGCATAACTTACGTTTTCTTCAGGGTTGGTGTTGAATACTTTACGGTATGCGGTTTTATAAAGCACGCCTTTGTATACCTGGTACAACAGGAGCGTAGTGTCGCCGTTTGTAATTGAATAGCCGAGTTCATCTTCACCAAACTTAAGCGTATTCGGGTTTTTCCCGGGATGGATCTTTAGCAATACCTCGCCATTGTTGTGGTTGTCCCAGCTAACGTTTACTAGCATGCTGTCCCCGCGGAGCAGGTTGGTGTCAATACTTATTCCGCTCATTCCGGTTACAAGGTCCACCGATGCCAGTACCGACTTGGTTCTGGCCACTTTATCGATATAGTCGCTTTTAACCCAAACACCCTGGTAAACAGAAGATAGTTTTGCTTTAAGCGATGGGGTAGCAACTGCACCGTTGGTGCTTGCAGGTGCTTTACCACCGCCACAAGAGGCTAGTATAATGGCTGCCAAAAGTAGTAAAGCGGTGTTCCTCATGTCCGGCTAAAATAAGTATTATTGTCAGTAAACAGGCATTTGTAAACACGGCACATCTTTTTTGCTGTTACGTTGTTTAAACGGTAATCATTTAATATTATGGCTAAAATATTCATAACCGGTTCGGCAGATGGCTTAGGCCAAATGGCAGCAAAGTTATTGGTTGGCGAAGGCCACGAGGTCACACTCCATGCGCGCAACAACAAGCGCGGTGACGAAGCAATGGCTGCTGTGCCGGGCGCGGCCGGCGTAATACCTGGCGATCTTTCGAGTATTAAGGAAACTATTAAAGTAGCCGAGCAGGCAAATAAATTAGGTGCCTTTGATGCTGTTATACATAATGCCGGCGTTGGCTACCAGGAACGTAACCGTATAAATACACCGGACGGCTTACCACAGGTATTTGCAGTAAATAGTTTAGCGCCTTACATTCTTACCAGCCTGATGGAGAAACCAGGAAGGCTAATTTACCTGAGCTCGGGGCTGCATCGTGACGGCGACCCTACCCTGAATGACCTTGCCTGGCAGGAGCGGTCATGGAACGGCTACAAGGCGTATTCAGACTCTAAACTGCACGATGTTCTGCTGGCGTTTGCCGTTGCCCGTATATGGCCGGATGTTTACAGTAATGCTTTAGAGCCCGGCTGGGTCCCAACCAAAATGGGCGGGCCAAGTGCACCTGACGACCTGGACAAGGGTGCTGAAACGCAGGCATGGCTTGCAGTAAGCAACGAGCATGACGCTTTGGTGAGCGGCAAATACTTTTATCATAAGAAAATTAAGGCTAACCTGAAAGCCGCCGACGATTTGGATACACAAGACCTGTTCTTATCCAAATGCGCGCACTTTTCGGGTATAAAGTTCCCATCAAAATAATATAACAATGAACACAACACACATCGGCTGGATTGGCCTTGGTTTAATGGGCATACCTATGTCGCAGCAGTTAATACAGGCAGGTTACCGAGTAACAGTTTATAACCGTAATAAGCAAAAAGAAGCAGCTTTGAAAGAACAGGGTGCGCAAACAGCTGGTACCCCTGCAGAACTGATACAGCAAACAGATGTAGTAATCATTATGGTGACAGATGATAAAGCTATAAACGATTTGTTTAACGCGGATGGAGGCTTGTTAAAAGCCGGCGTGAGCGGCAAGGTTATCATCAATATGAGCACGGTTTCTCCTGCTATTAGCAAAGAAATGGCCGCAAAAGCGACGGAGCAGGGTAACCACTATCTGGATGCGCCGGTATCTGGCAGTGTTAAACAAGCGGAGACTGCCCAATTGGTGATCATGGCCGGTGGCGAAGAAACTGTGTTTGAGCAGGTAAAACCCATATTGGAAAAGATGGGCAAAGCTGCCGTGTACTTAGGCCAAACCGGTGCAGGTAATACAGCAAAACTGGCAATAAACACGTTGCTTAGTTTCCACGCGCAGGGTCTTGCAGAAGCAATTTTACTCGCAAAGAACAATGGTATACAACCGGATGTACTGCTTAACTTACTTAACAACGGCGCGCTGGCTAACCCGTTTATGAAGATCAAAGGCGAGGCTATTATTAATGATAACTACGCAGCGGCATTTTCGCTTAACAATATTGTAAAGGACCTTAAACTAGCAAAAGATATAGGTTTAAAAACACCAATGGGCGAGGCTGCCCTCGATACGTTTTCATCTGCTGCAGGGCAGTATGGCGACAATGACCTTATTGCGGTGATGAAGTATTTGGAAGGGCGATAAGGTGCCTGCCTTTCCAACATTATCATTAAATTTGCACCTTATTAATTCCACTCCTGCATGAATGCTGATGCTGTTAAAATGCTGCCGGGTCGTTACTGTAACTCGCTGACCGATTACTCCCGTTTTATTACCCGTGAGGTTTTCATTGGCGATGTGCCTATGGGTGGTAGCAATCCTATCCGCATACAAAGCATGACCACTACCGATACCATGGACACTATTGGTACCGTAGAGCAAACCATCCGGATGGTAAACGCGGGGTGTGAGTACGTCCGCATTACCGCGCCAAGCATTAAAGAGGCCAACAACCTTGCTGAGATAAAGAAACAATTGCGCCAGCGCGGCTATAGTGTGCCCTTGGTAGCAGATATCCATTTTACACCTAACGCCGCCGAAGTAGCCGCGCGCATTGTAGAAAAGGTGCGTGTAAACCCGGGCAACTATGCCGACAAAAAGAAGTTTGACCAGATAGATTATACCGACCTGGAGTACCGGGCCGAACTGGAGCGTATTTACCAGAAGTTTGCGCCTTTAGTAAAGGTGTGTAAAGAGTATGGTACCGCAATGCGCATCGGCACTAACCATGGGTCGTTAAGCGACCGTATCATGAGCCGCTATGGCGATACACCGCAAGGGATGGTAGAAAGCGCCATGGAGTTTATCCGCATGTGCGAAACACTTGGCTATTATAACCTGGTTGTATCCATGAAGAGCAGCAACCCGCAGGTAATGGTACAGGCTTACCGCCTACTGGTGCAAACTATGGTAGCCGAGGGCATGAATTATCCATTGCACCTGGGTGTAACAGAAGCAGGTGACGGTGAAGATGGCCGCATTAAATCTGCCGTGGGAATAGGTACTTTGCTGGAAGATGGCCTTGGTGACACCGTCCGGGTTTCGCTTACCGAAGAACCGGAGGCCGAAGCACCTGTTGCTATTGCATTGGTAGAGAGATACACTAGAAGGAGTCAAGAGTCAAGAGCCAAGAGTCAGGAGTCAGGAACCAGTCAAAACTCAAATGTGACTTTAGACTCTGTACTTCAGACTTCAGACTCATACAATCCCTACGAATACAAAAAGCGTGATACCTACGAAGCCAACGCTTTTATTGGCGGGCACATGGTGCCGAGGGTGGTGATAGATCTGTCTGCTGCTAACCTTAAAGATCCCGCCGTGCTGAATGCAGCCGGGTATCTCTACTCGCCTATACTGGATAAGTATAACATGGCCGAGCAGTCGGTAGATTTTGTTTACCTCGGCGACAGCCTGCCTTCATTCAGTTTGCCGGGTAACTTAAAACAGCTATACAATTACGCTACCTGGCAAAAGTTGGGTAACAAAACGCTTTGCCACCCGGTATTTACCTTAGGCGAGTACGTTGCGGATAACGCGGACCGCACATCGGCGCTTAACCTTGTGCGGATCACCAATGCAGATCTGGATTTGGAAGTTTTTGGATTAATTCCTTTAGATAAGACACTGGTTTTTGTGCTGGAAACAAATGAGTTGCACGGCATGGCCGATCAGCGGCAGTTTCTGCTTAAGTTGCAGGAAATGCAGCTGGATGTACCTGTGATAGTAAAAAGGAGCTACAATTTTGAAAGCCAGGACTTAGAACTTCAAATTCAGGATTTACAGCTATTTGCCTCAACTGATCTGGGCGCATTGCTGGTTGATGGTTTTGGCGACGGCATTTGGATAGATGCTCCACAACTGCTTGCCGGAGTTATTACCTCTACTGCTTTTGGTATACTGCAGGCTACACGTTCGCGTATTTCTAAAACAGAATATATATCATGCCCAAGCTGCGGCCGAACGCTGTTTGATCTGATGATCACTACACAGATGATCCGCAGCCGTACCAGTCACCTTAAGGGATTGAAAATTGGTATTATGGGCTGCATCGTTAATGGTCCCGGCGAAATGGCAGATGCCGACTACGGCTATGTTGGGTCGGGTACTGATAAGATCACGCTCTATCGCGGCAAAGAAGTAGTAAAAAAGAACGTAAATACTGATAATGCACTTGATGAATTGATCGGTATCATCAAGTCCGACGGTAACTGGATAGAGCCAGCTTAAAACAGAACAGGGCGGCCTCGCGCCACCCTTGTCCTCACTTAACGTTGTTACTAAAAGTCTTTATCTGATATTGATTGCAAGTAGTGCCGGCCTGCCTTCTTTGTGACGGTATAGCTCCTCGCATATATTGTTCAGCATTTGCTGTGTTGCCTTCTTTTTTATGTTTACAGGCTTGGTAACCATAGCCGTGTAAATTAGTCTCGAGTTGTCATTATAAAATTTAATTACCTGCAACTTAGGGGTTTCTTTGTTGCTCTCGGCTACCCAAAAGCCGTGTGTAAGGTTGCTGGCTGTTTGCGCCTTGCCGCCAATTGCAGCAAGTATAATAATGGCTGTTGTGATAAATTTTTTCATGGTGTTATTTTAAACAATGACCGAAAGTATACCGCAGTTTTAGTTGTTAGTAATACCATAGCTACACGGTAAGTTATTGGATGCAAACTGTCACTAAATACAGGCAGGCAACGTCTGTATGTTTAAACGACGCATTTATCATTCTGAGGATGCTGTTGGTCGCATAAACAATGCTGTTGGTCGCACAATGTTAAGGCACTCATCCTCATGACGATACTATGCGTTATTTTAGCATTATGAAAAATGGTGTAGGCTCGTTTGCACTGCCGGATATTAAACTACCCCGTGTGGCGCAGCATGTAATTTTCTGGCTTATCGTATCGCTGGCACTCACTACTGTTTATTCCGTACAGATAGATTTTGTGACTTCTCTGCGAAACAATGCGTTTTACATGCCGGTACAGTTTGCTTATTATTATACGCTTGCCTACTGGCTTATCCCACGGTTTTTATTTACCGGGCGTTATCTGCTCTTTGCTTTATTGCTACCTGTTATAGTGGCAATATTTGTACTGTTGAGCCGAACTGTTGGCGTGCTATTCGTGATCCCCTACCTGATTGAACATTTTCACATCACCGATCAGGATTATCTCAAGCATAATCAGGGCCCCTTTCTTTATAAGTTGTTACAAAGTGTTTACCTGGTCAATACGCTAAAAGGCACCAACCTGGTAATTGGCTTTGTGCTGGCCATAAAGCTATTTAAAATGTGGAACGAGCGTAAACGTGCCGCCTTAGAGGCTGAGCTGACCGCCCTGAAAGGTCAGGTACACCCGCATTTTTTATTCAATACGCTTAATAACTTATATGCCCTGAGCCTGAACCAGTCCCCAAGGTCGCCGCAATTAATTTTAGGTTTGTCGGACATTCTTCGTTATATGCTTTACGAGTGCAATACCGATGAAGTGCTGTTGGAAAAGGAAGTATTTATGATGCAGCAGTATGTAAAGCTGGAAAAACTGCGGTATGAGGACCGAATCGATATCAGCTTTAATATATCCGGAGATCTGCAACATAAGCTTGTAGCTCCGCTGATGATACTGCCGTTTATAGAGAATGCTTTTAAACATGGTGCAAGCAAACAAACCGGCGACAGTTGGATCCATATAGACATAAACGTGCGCGACGGCTTTTTTAAACTTAAAGTAGCTAATAGTAATCCGGGTAACAACGCCGGACAGAATAGTAGCGAAGCAGGGCACATCGGCCTGAAAAATGTAACCAAGCGGCTTGACCTGCTTTATCCGGGCGCATATAATTTGAAGATCATGGACGAGGACGACACCTTTTTGGTGGTACTCGCGCTTAAACTAAAGGTGCTGGCACATTCCGCTGTTGCAGTACAGCAGCCCGTGTCTCAATTAGCAACAGCATGAGATTACGAGTGTTAATTGTTGACGATGAGCCGCACGCCATTAGCGTACTGGAAAACTACCTGGCAAACTTCGCAGGGATGGAGATAGTAGGCAAGTGCAACAATGCGATACAAGCCTTTCAATTTCTGCAGCAGAAAGGGGTTGACCTGATGTTCCTGGATATAGAAATGCCGGGCATGAAAGGGACTGAGTTGCTTAAGAGCCTTAAGCATCCGCCGAAAGTGATTTTTACTACCGCTTACAGCGAATACGCGCTAGAGGGGTTTGAATTAAATGCGGTAGATTACCTGTTAAAACCAATCTCTTTAGAACGTTTTCTGCGTGCTATTGACAAGATATACCAGTTGCCTGCAGCCAAAGGGTTGCCCCAGTTAACGCATGAAGCCCCGGTGAGCGACGCGGCATCATACATTTATTTAAAGGTAGACCGCCGCACTGTCAAAATAAACATTGCAGATATTCTATGGATAGAAAGCCTGCGCGATTACGTAAAAGTTGTAGTTGTCGATCAGGTGTATATAAGCCGGCAAAAAATAAGCCTGCTGGAAGAAATGCTGCCCGAACACAAATTCGTCCGCATCCATAGGTCGTTTATTGTGGCCATCGCTAAAATAAATTCCTTCTATTCATTCAGTATTGATGTAGGTGGGCATGAACTGCCTATTGGCCGTAATTACAAGTTGGAGGTTCAAAAGAAGTTGAAGCAGCTTGCCACAACTTAACAGCCGACATTATAAGTATTATAAAGAATTAATCAATGCGCTGCTATCGCTGCGCCCTCCTTTACTTCCACTTTTTCTTTAATGTTCCTGCGGCCTGATACCAAAACTACAAAGGCGAGTGCCGATGCCACCAGCATAGTAGCCGCCATTGGTACGGCAGATTTAGAAACAAATAAGCTAATACCAATAGAAACCGCCGAGCCAACAGCCATTTGAAAAGCGCCAGTGAGTGATGATGCCACGCCAGCGTTGTGCTCAAAGGGCGCCAGTGCTAAAGCGGTAGTGTTTGGGAACATTAGCCCGACGCAGCAAAGCACAAGATAAATCATCAGGATGGTACCAACTAAACCAAGCCAGCCCTGCATAGAGCCTATTAAGAAAACAGCCGCAAAAAATATCATGGCTATTAATGCACCATTAACAATCTGCTCGCTTTTGTAGCGCTTCATAAGTAAGTTGTTTAACTGACTTGAACCAATAAAGCCCGTAGAAAGCAGGGCAAATATCCACCCGTAAGCTTTACTGCTTACTTTAAAAACTTCCATAAATACAATTGGAGAGGATGATATATAAGCGAATAATCCTGAGAATCCGATAGCACCGCACAACGAGTAAGTATAAAACTGCGGCGTTTTAAGTACTCCCCAAAAGCTACCGAGTATAGGCCCGGGAGCCAGCGAATAAGTTGGATCTGGTTTGTAGCTTTCTGGCAGGAACAATAAAACGGCAATCAAAATCAAAATTGAAATAACAGCCAGTATCAGGAAAATGAGCTGCCATCCAAGCTCGGCACTAATATAACCGCCGACAGTGGGAGCTATCAACGGGGATACGCTTAAAACGAGTACCAGTTTCGAGAATACATTAGCGCTCTCCTTTACCGGAAACAAGTCTCGCACCATAGCCATTGATGTTACCGTTGCCGAACAGGCACCTATGGCCTGTATAAAACGCATAGCTATAAGCAACTCGATACTTTTAGCGAAGTAGCACCCCGCAGAAGCAACAATGTAGAGCACTAACCCGCAGTATAAAGGCAGCTTGCGGCCAAACCGATCCAGTAACGGGCCATAAAGTAATTGCCCGGCAGAAATACCAATTAAAAAGCTGGATAGGGAAAGCGCTACTTGCTCGGTACTGGTATTCAGAGACTTTGCAATCGCGCCGAAGCCCGGCAGGTACATATCAATGGAGAAAGGTGCTAAGGCAGTAAGCGAACCCAGTATAAGAATCAGGAAGAAGTAGCGTTGCTTGGTCATTTCGGCTGCAAAGAACGGCGTTTGCCTGCACTCCTGATAGTGCAATTGAAAATATTACCTTGTGCTAACCTGCTTATTATTATCGCCGGCGATACCACTTTACATAAATGTTGCTACTTTAGGTGCACCATAGGGCCGCAAGCTCATTTAAATCTATCAATACACAACAATGCTGGTTATATTCTTTTGCATCATATTCCTGATACTGCTGGTAAGCTGGGCAAAGGTGAACCCTTTTCTGGCGTTCCTGATCGTTTCGATAGTGGCGGGCCTTTGTTTAGGTATTCCACTCAATAAAATAAACGCGTCGGTACAGAAAGGCCTTGGGGATACGCTTGGCTCTTTGGCGATAATTATATGCCTTGGTGCCATGCTGGGCAAATTGGTAGCAACAAGCGGTGCTGCGCAAAAAATAGCGGGTACTCTTGTAAATGCTTTTGGTGTAAAGCATATACAGTTGGCATTGGTGGTTGTAGGCTTTATTGTAGGCATCCCATTGTTTTATAATACAGGCTTTGTGCTAATGGTACCGCTTATATTTTCGGTGGTTTATAAGTACAAGCTGCCCGCTGTATACATCGGTTTGCCAATGCTTTCCGCATTATCTGTAACGCACGGGTTCCTGCCACCGCATCCTTCGCCAACAACACTGGTTGGCATTTTCCATGCAGACATGGGTACTACACTGCTTTACGGTCTTATCCTGGCTATTCCGGCAATTATATTGGCAGGGCCTGTGTTTGCCCAAACGCTAAAAAAAATACCCTCTTCACCACTACAGACGTTCAGGAGCGAAGATCTACCGGACAGCCAGCTACCGGGTGCAGCCAACAGCTTTTTAGCAGCATTGCTGCCTGTAATCTTATTAATGTCGGGCGCGTTTTACCTTAACAGTCATAAACAGCCCGGTATGCTGCACGATGTGATCGGATTTTTTGCTGATGCGCCTACAGTAATGCTGATATCACTTATTTTTGGCACCATCACGCTGGGGCTTATGCAGAATAAAAGCATGAAGTACCTTGCGAATATTTACGGCGACGCGGTAAAAGATATCTCCCTAATATTGCTGGTTATAGCCGGTGCAGGTGCTTTCAAAGAGGTGTTGCTTGAAAGCGGAGTAGATAAGCAGATCACCGGCGTGCTGCAGCAATCGCACATGCACCCATTAGTACTGGGCTGGCTATTGGCCGCAGTTATACGTATAAGCTTAGGCTCAGCAACTGTAGCCGGCCTTACAGCGGCAGGTATCATGTCCAGCATGGTACTGCATAATCCAGGTATTAATCCAAACCTTATGGTATTGTCTATCGGGGCAGGAAGCCTGGTACTATCACATGTTAATGATGGCGGTTTTTGGATGTTTAAAGAATACTTTAACTTATCCATAAAAGATACATTTCGTTCATGGTCGGTTATGGAAACACTTGTGGCTCTGATCGGTCTCGGCGGCGTATTAATACTCGATTTATTTGTATAAAAATGATAAAGACTTTTTACTCACTGGTGTTGCTGGCTGTTACCAGCATAAAGGCGTTTGCACAAGCACCTGCCGAAGGTGCTTACTACACATCGTTTGATGGAACCAGGATCTATTACGAGGTAAAAGGGGAAGGATTCCCGGTGGTGATGCTGCATGGTTTTACCAACAATGCACAAAGCTGGAAGAACGGACTACTCTACGGAAATCTATTAAAGGAAGGATTTAAAGTCATTCTGCTGGATATGCGAGGTAATGGCCGGTCAGACAAGCCGCATACGGATGCAGGCTATTTGCATGATGCAGAAGCTAAAGACGTAATAGGCTTGGTAACTAGCCTGGGCATCAAATCGTACGATGTAGTGGGTTATTCGCGCGGATCTATAATTACTTCCCGCGTGATGGTGCTGGATAAGCGTGTTCATAAAGCCGTAATGGGCGGTATGGGTGCCGACTATACCAATCCTAACTGGCAGCGACGCATACATGCATGGAAAGCACTGGAGGGTGATACCACCCTGCATGATGTTGACGACATGATGGTGTGGATACACAAGAACAACTTTGATAATGTTGCTTTGGCATTGCAGCAAAAGTGGCAGCCAAGCACCAGCCCTAAAGAACTTTCAAAGTTAAAAATACCTGTGTTGCTGATAGATGGAACCGAGGATAAAACCAACGGTGATGAAACTGTATTGCAGAAGCTTATACCAAATTCTAAGCTGGTGCATGTACCTGGTGATCACAATAGTGCAGGGAAAACTATACAGTTTTCTGATACTATAATCTCCTTTTTGAAATAAAGTATTAAACTATCCGCGTTTTTGAGGCTCTTATAGTGGTATAAGCTTTACGGCTTAAGATTTGTATAAGTAGTAAACATTAGAAATTATCACTATGAAAAAGATCCTGATATATGGCGGACTTGTTATGGCATTAACAACTTCCATAAATTTAAAAGCCGACGCGCAAATAAGTAAACAAGGTAAAGGTGCCATTATAGGTGGTGCCGGTGGCGCTGTAGCGGGTGGCTTAATTGGCCATGGCGTAAAAGGCGCAGTAATTGGTGGTGCATTAGGTGCAGGCGGCGGTTATATTATTGGTAACGAAGCGCGCAAACGTGAAGAGAAGAGAAAGCGTGCTGCTTACCTGGAACGCCGCAGGGCATGGAAAAGAGCACATCCTGGTAAGGCATATCCTTATTAATCAATAAAGGTACTATAAGAAAGCCGCGGCATTGTCCGCGGTTTTTTTGTTTATAACATTTGAGGAGCGCTAATTAACCGGGAGTGTAAAATAAAATCTTGAACCTTTACCCTCAACGCTTTCAACTCCTATAGTGCCGTTGTGGAGTTCAATAATTTCTGCAGACAGGTACAATCCTATCCCAAAGCCAGAGAACCCTTTGGTACTCTCATCCTCTACGCGGTAAAATCGCTGAAATATATATTGCTGGTCTACTGTTTTTATGCCAATACCTTTATCATATACGTCTACCCGCACCTGGCTGTCAAGCCTAGTTACCGTTGTTGTCACCTCAGTTTCCTTTGGTGAATATTTAATAGCGTTGCCAATTAGGTTATTTACCACCTGGCTTATTTTCTCTGGATCGGCATGTACCATTAAAGGTTCTCCCGGTTCAAACGTAATATGATGGCTTTGGGCAATAGGCCGGTTTTCAGCACAAACTTCCTCAACTACCTGTACCAGATCAAAGTCTTGCTTTTGCAACCGTAGTTTACCTGCTTCCAGTTTAGATAGGTCCAGAAAGCCATAGATTAAGTTGGTCATCCTGTTTATCTGGCTTTCTGCTTTTTTCAGCGCATTGATAAAAAAGCTATCGCCCGTGCGTGACGAAGCAGCCAGTAATAGCTGTATGTAGGCCTTTAAAGATGTAAGCGGCGTTTTAAGCTCATGACTGGCCATCGCGATAAAATCGTTTTTGCGTATTTCGTTACGTTTGTTCTCGGTAATATCCAGTACAGTTCCAATAAATCTAACCGGCACATCGTGTTCGTTAAAGTATACTTTTCCTTTAGCCCTTATCCAGCGCAGCCGGTTGTCTTTGGCAATGGTCCTGTACTCAACGTCGTAGTCACCGTTGGTGAGTTCACGCTCAAACGCACGGTTCACTGCCTGGTCAGTTTTCTCCCGGTCGTCAGGATGTAGCCCTTTCAAAAAAGCATTGTCGTAAGTTACCGGTACATCCTCGTTAAGGCCGAATAGCTCACGGCAACGCTTATCCCATACCATGCTGCCATTTACCAGGTCCATATCAAAGGTGCCCAGTTCTGCCGATTGTATGGCTAACCTCAGCGTTTCTTCATTTTTGGTAAGTTCGTTAAGTATGTGCTTTTGTTCGGTAATATCCATTAAGGTACCCAGCATACGCACAGGCACATTAGTGTCGCTATATAAAATTTTACCGGTGGTGCGTATCCAGTGTATAGTTGAGTCGGGCCAAACTACCCGTGCCTCGTAAAAATACAAGCCTGTTTGCAGTGCTGTATCAAAGGCCTTTATTACTATCGGCAAATCGGCAGGGATTATCATGTTCCGTAGCTCCTGATGGCTCACGGTTTCTTTACTGCTTAATCCAAATATTTCTGCCAGTCGTGGGGAGTGGATAATGGTTCCGCTTTGCAGGTCCAGGTCAAACGTGCCTAAACCGGTTGCTTCGGTGGCAAGGCGTAAGCGTTCTTCTGCGTCTTCGAGTTTTTTACGGGCATAAACCTGCTCGCTTACATCGGTGGCCGTCACCATTATGCCAGTGATCAGTTCTGCAGTGTCTCTTACGGGTTGATAAACAAAATTGAAGTAAAGCAAGGTCAGCTTTCCCTCTCTGGTGAGGTTTACCTCGGCTTCGTAACCGTAATATGCCTCACCGGTGCGGTAAACATTGCTTAAAAGCCCAAGGTAGGGCTGGCCAACTATTTCTGGTAGCCCGACAGCAAGTGGCAACCCTATAACGCTTTCGTCTTTATCCCAAATGGTAAGCAACGCTGCGTTAGCCGACTGAATGACAAAGTCTTCCCCTGTTAACACCCCAATAGCAACAGGTGACTGGGCAATAAGCTGCTGAAAGCTATGCCTGTCAAAATTGACGGCGGAATTAGGGTTTTGCTGCACAGTTTAAATTATAACAATAATAATACAAATTCCTGGGAAAAATGGGGTGCTTATATTTATTATTTTAAAATATTGTGGTATTTTTGCCGAGCAATTCAATAGTACCCAAGCCCTGTCCCTTCTTCTAATTTTTTTGTTTATTTGTATATAGTTTTTCTTTTCGGCTTTAGGTAGTTATTATTTATGGTTAAACGTATTTTGGTGCTGGATGATAACCAGGACATACTCGATATAGTGCATGAAACCCTCACTTACGAAAATTTTGAGGTTAAAAGTGTAAGCGAGGGGGACGATGTAATGCCACTTGTAGAGGAGTTTGCACCGGACCTGGTGATACTTGATTACCGTGTTGCTGGTACCAACGGCGGCGAAATTTGCCGCAACATTAAAACCAACCCTAAATACAGCAATGTGCCGGTTATCCTGTTTTCAGCATACATTAACCGTAATGCCGAACTGATGGCTTATGGCTGCGATGCGGTAATAAGCAAACCCTTTGACCTAAGCGAACTTGTTGAAAAAGTAAACGCATTGATAAACTCCTGAAACCAAATACGGATAAGCGCCTGTTTATTGATGATCTGCAGATACTTATCGATAATCCTCTTCTTCTCACTGTTTTACAATAGTATTGCTGCAGCTCAGCCGCAATACACCACTACCGATTATTTTGTACAGAACGCCAGTTTGCAGCTGCAGGTGCGTAAAGTTACCGAGAACTTGTACTCGTCTCGCAGGAAGATACCTTTACTGCTGGTACATGGCGGCACCGGTGCGCTTACATCCTTTGATTTGGATTTAGCTGATGCTTCGTTCGCGCAATCACTTGCTGATGCAGGCTTTACCGTTTACCTGATGAACATACGCGGCTGGGAGCGTTCTACAGCACCTGTATACGATCTTGCGGATACCAGCCTTGTAGCGGGTTCCTGCGAGGAAGCGGCGGCCGACATTGACGCTGTGGTAACCTCTATACTGAAGGATACACCTCAAAGTAAGGTAAATCTCTTCGGCTGGGCAGCAGGCGGGCATTGGGCTTCATACTATGCTACTTTGCATCCGGAAAAGATATCACACCTTATTGTTTTGAACAGTTTGTACGGAGTTAAGGCGCCCTGGAGCTTTAACGAGGCCTTTGCCGACTCTACCGATCCATTAAAGTTTAACAACAGCATACCTGCCATGCGGCAGTCAAATGAGCAGGCAATGCTAAACGTTTGGAAAACCGAAGCGGAAAGCGGCGCGACTACACCCACCGATTCAGTTATAATAAAGACCTTTGCCAGCCGTGCGGTGAGCTTTAACAGCGAACACTTGCTTAAGGTACCCGGCGGCTTCCGTAGAGAAAGCTTTTATATGGCTAATGGGCGTAAATATTGGGATGCAAAGGACATCAGCGTACCAACGCTTCTTATCCGCGGGGAGTATGACTTTTGGTCGAGGCCGATAGATATTGATACTTATTTCAGTGAGCTGCCGTCCGGCATAGCTAAAAAGAAAGTTGTTATACCAGGCGCCGGGCATTTCGTGTTCCTGGATGTTAACGGTTCCGGTCGACGAACGCTGGTTATTGTCATTAATAATTTTATCAAGAAGAACTTATAAGCACATAAAAAAGCCGCTCCGGATACCGGAGCGGCTTTTTGTTGATATATGGAGTTCGCAGATTATTTAACTTCTTCGAAGTCAACATCTGTTACGTTATCTGCTCCTTCGCCCTGTGGTTGCTGACCTGCATCACCTTGTGGCTGCTGGCCTGCTTCTGCGGTTGCCTTGTACATATCTTCGCTTGCAGCAGTCCATGCGGTGTTCAATTCAGCTTGTGCTGTTTCTATTTCTGCAAGGTTTTTAGCGCTGTAAGCAGCTTTTAATTTTTCAAGGCCCGACTCGATAGGTGCTTTTTTGTCAGCAGGTATCTTGTCACCATACTCTTTCAGCTGTTTTTCAGTGCTGAAGATCAGGGCGTCAGCAGAGTTCAGTTTCTCAACTTCCTCTTTAGCCCTTTTGTCGGCATCAGCGTTAGCTTCAGCTTCGTCCTTCATTTTCTTGATCTCGGCATCAGTTAAGCCCGAAGAAGCTTCGATACGGATCTTCTGCTCTTTACCGGTTGCTTTATCCTTAGCAGATACATGCAATATACCGTTAGCGTCAATGTCGAAGGTAACCTCGATCTGTGGTACGCCGCGAGGTGCCGGTGGTATACCGTCCAAGTGGAAACGGCCTATGGTACGGTTGCCCGATGCCATTGGGCGCTCGCCCTGTAATATGTGGATCTCTACAGATGGCTGGCTGTCGCTGGCAGTAGAGAAAGTTTCTGATTTCTTGGTAGGGATAGTAGTGTTAGACTCGATCAGTTTGGTCATTACACCGCCCATGGTTTCGATACCTAATGATAGCGGGGTAACGTCTAACAATAACACGTCCTTAACTTCACCGGTAAACACACCACCCTGTATAGCAGCACCAATAGCTACCACTTCGTCAGGGTTAACACCTTTTGATGGTGCTTTGCCAAAGAATTTCTGTACAGCATCCTGTATAGCAGGGATACGGGTAGAACCA
The DNA here is from genome assembly GCF_059691875.1 of Mucilaginibacter sp. 320_HR. Classification (NCBI taxonomy): domain Bacteria; kingdom Pseudomonadati; phylum Bacteroidota; class Sphingobacteriia; order Sphingobacteriales; family Sphingobacteriaceae; genus Mucilaginibacter; species Mucilaginibacter sp. 320_HR. The sequence continues at coordinate 119,839 of NZ_JCAWAI010000003.1, read as the reverse complement.
CCCACCAAAATAACTTCGTCGATATCTGAAGTGCTGTAACCGGCGTTTTTCAACGCGGTACGGCAAGGCTCAATAGTACGTTTGATCAGGCTGTCGGCCAGTTGCTCAAATTTAGCACGGCTTAAAGTTTTTACCAAGTGCTTAGGGCCTTCGGCACCAGCGCTGATGTATGGCAGGTTGATCTCTGTTTGGGTAGAGCTTGATAACTCAATTTTCGCTTTTTCAGCAGACTCTTTCAAACGTTGTAAAGCCATTGGGTCTTTACGCAGGTCAATACCTTCGTCGTTCTTAAACTCATCTGCCAGCCAGTCAATAATTACCTGGTCAAAGTCGTCGCCACCTAAGTGAGTATCACCATCGGTAGATTTTACTTCAAACACGCCATCGCCAAGTTCCAGTACAGATACGTCATGTGTACCACCACCGCAGTCAAACACGGCAATTTTCATGTCCTTGTGCGCTTTGTCCAAACCGTAGGCAAGGGCAGCAGCAGTAGGCTCGTTTATGATACGGCGTACTTTAAGGCCAGCAATTTCACCGGCTTCCTTAGTTGCCTGGCGCTGTGCATCGTTAAAGTAGGCAGGCACGGTAATAACCGCTTCTGTTACTTCGGTACCTAAAAAGTCTTCGGCAGTCTTTTTCATCTTTTGCAGGATCATGGCCGAAATTTCCTGCGGAGTATATTTGCGGTCGCCAATTTCAACACGCGGGGTGTTGTTATCGCCTTTTACCACATTGTAAGGTACACGCTCAGCTTCTTTAAGAACCTCGTTGTATTGGTTCCCCATAAAGCGTTTTACCGAATAGATAGTTTTGGTTGGGTTGGTGATAGCCTGGCGTTTTGCCGGATCGCCAACTTTACGTTCGCCATCGTTAACAAAAGCTACTACTGACGGCGTAGTACGTTTACCTTCGCTGTTTGCTATAACTACAGGCTCATTACCCTCCATTACAGCAACGCAGGAGTTGGTTGTTCCTAAGTCGATTCCAATTATTTTAGACATATGATATGATTGATTTATTAGTAATTAAAGTTTTGCTTACAACCCTATTTAACAAGGGTTGTGCCAATATGTATTTGGCAGTAAAATGGGGTTTGGCGTGGCAGATAACGACCAATGCGGCAGGGGTGATTACTTTGTGGTGACAGGTTGGCAGAATGCAAGACCGATATTAAGCCAACAACATCCTGATAGCTAAACGAGGACCAGAGCAATAAAGAGCATCATTTAATAAAATTTATTTGCGGGTATTAAAATTTCTCTTACATTTATAACTGTAATATATACAGTTATAAACCTTTTATGAGAAAATACCTTTTACTAACCCTTGTGTTTGCGCAATTAAATGGGTTTGCGCAAAGCACAGGCAGTATTACCGTGAGCGGTAATACCGGCCAAACCATTAGCAAACACCTTTACGGGCAATTTGCCGAACACCTTGGCCGCGGCATTTACGACGGCTTTTGGGTGGACAAAAGCCTGCCTGTAAAAAAGCAGGGCCGCATTCGCCTGGATGTTGTTGAGGCTTTAAAGCGCATTAAGATACCTAATCTGCGATGGCCCGGCGGCTGCTTTGCCGACGAGTACCACTGGCGCGATGGTATTGGCCCGGCTGTAAACCGCCCGCGCATGGTGAACAGCAACTGGGGTGGCATTACCGAAGACAATAGCTTTGGAACGCATGAGTTTTTGGAGTTGTGCGGCCTGCTGGGTACCGAGCCCTACATAGCAGGTAATGTGGGTAGCGGAACGGTTGACGAGATGAGCAAGTGGGTAGAATATTTAAACAGTAACAGCACCAGCAGCGTGGTACAAATACGCAAGCAGAACGGCCACCCGCAGCCATTTAACGTATCTTTTTGGGGCGTAGGTAACGAGAACTGGGGCTGCGGCGGCAACATGACGGCCGATTTTTACAGTGACCAGTACCGCCGGTACGCTTCCTTCGCTAAAGATTACCCGGGTGCTCGCCTCAAAAAAATAGCCAGTGGCGCCAATGCCGATGATTACAACTGGACGGAAACACTGATGAAGAAGATACCTCATGGCATGATGTGGGGTGTATCTATGCATTACTATACCATACCTACCGGTAACTGGGGAAAGAAAGGTTCAGCAACGAGCTTTACCGAGGACGAGTACTTTAATACCATGAAGAACTGCCTTAAAATAGAAGAGCTGGTAACTAAGCACTCTGCCATTATGGATAAGTACGACCCGGATAAGAAAGTTGCATTGGTAGTAGACGAGTGGGGGATATGGACTGACCCTGAACCTGGTACCAACCCGGGCTTTTTGTATCAGCAGAACAGCCTGCGCGATGCGCTTATTGCAGGTACTACCTTAAACATTTTTAATAACCACTGCGACCGGGTAAAGATGGCCGAACTGGCGCAAACGGTGAACGTGCTACAGGCCCTTGTACTTACCGAAAAGGACAAGATGCTGCTTACCCCAACCTACTACATATTTGATATGTATAAGGTGCACCAGGATGCCGCTTACTTAAACATAAAGCTCAATTCGCCTGAATATACGGTAGCTGGTAAAAGCCTGCCGGCGGTAAACGCTTCGGCATCTCGCGACGCTGCCGGTAAAGTGCACATATCACTGGTAAACCTGGATATCAGCAAGCCGGTTACCATAAGCACCCAGCTAAAGGATATTAACTGGAGCAAGGTGAGCGGAACGATACTTACATCAGAAAACATTACAGACATTAACACCTTTAAACAACCAGGCAAAATACACCTGGCAGCCTTTAACGGAGCAAAAAAAGATGGCGATAAGCTATCGGTAACTTTGCCTGCTAAAAGCGTTGTTACGTTGGAACTAAACTAATTTGGCTATAGTTGTGATTAGATAACCCTCACAAACAAAAGAAGCCCGGCATTTGCCCGGGCTTCTTTTGTATATCTAATGTATGCCGGTTTAAAAAAGCGGCCCATCATGAATAGGAGGCGGTGGATCGTCAGATCTAAATTCCGATACATAAGCCAAACTTACCTGTGGGTACGATGCAATCTCTCTCAAAATGTCCTCGTTAATATCCGTGTTAAAAGTTAAATATAAAGTTGTAGGTGTAATAATTTGTGCATTGACTGGCAATTGAGGATGCCGGCGTCTGTGCAATGCCACTAATTGGTCGGCAACCATCGCTAATGATCGCGGAGAAACAGCCTCGGCGTATTTGTAATTTTCAGGGCTGTCGTAAAACATCGAAAATGGAGCTACCTCAACCGCCACATTACGCTTTCTGGTTTCCTGACCAAGTGAGTACCTCTGAGCTATAGAAACTTCATCAACACTTGTGACAGCGGACACCTGCAACGCCTTTTGCGCCGCCGTTAATGTTATCCAAGTCAATAAGACGTTATTTTGCCGCGGATGGTTTGACACCTTTACATTTAAAAGCTCAGCCACTTGCGCTCTTAACTGGCTTGTAGCTGGCTGATTGAGATGAATCTCAACCTGTACTTCTTTGATTGATTCACGGCTCGGCCCGGTGCTAAATGGAAGCGTTACTGCATGATCTGGAAATGCCCCATTGTACTGGTCTATGTAATCCTGCGACTGGTAGTCCCAATCCGGCATTACGTTACTGTGCGTAAAGGTATATGCCGCCGGCCTTAGCTCGGCAATACCAGGAGCTTCAGACCATAGCCCAGTACTCATATTTCGACTGATATATACCGTCCAGCCCCACTCTACGTACCCTATAGGAAAATAGCGCCGATCTGCTATAGTACTTCCTGGCGCATAGGGCCAGTAAACCAAATACGTGCGGAATGTCTCGGATACCAGTACCGTTTTAAAGGCGGCCGTGAGTTCAAAACTTGGAGAGTCGCCCATTTCAACAGTAACTATTTCTCCCGGGTCAATGTCTGCTCTTGATCGATTACTATACAAAACATCAACACAGTCTTCTTCCCTGTCAAGATACCAGTCCTGATTGGTCGACATTGTAAAAACAGAATTATCATTTTTGGTAAAACGGCGAGAACCTCTAACAAACTGCATTACGCCCAGCCGACCACTTGAAGGCATATTGGCGGGAGCAGATGCCATGAAGGTTATATGCATGCCAGATACAGTAGGCACATTTGGTGTGTCGGGGGCCGATCTAGGGTCGCCGTACCACACTCTTTGACGATCTTTTACAAAAATAGGTCGGCTGACAGCAACAAAAGTAGGGTTAACAATACCAACTACCTCATCGCCATCATGGTGCGCTGTCCTCTCGATTAAACCTGTCTCGTCAATTCCCCATGCAGTCACAGTAGGGTTAAATCTTCCTGGTGCCATATAAAACCAGCTCGGAGGAACTGTGGTTGCCCATAATGGATTACCACGGACAGTTCGCCCTCTGGCCGGCGTTTGCACCCATTCAGTTATAACATTAGTGTGAAAATCCCAGCTTTGTTGCAATACCTCAAACGTTGATTCTATTACACCATGCAGAAACTGTCCTGTTTGAAAATGACCTACTGCGCCGGTACGGAGCAGATGTTGACCCGATGGTTCACGGCTGCTAACGCCAATTTCTACTTCATGAACAATGCTTAAGCCGTTCAGCATAAATTTCATAGCAACGTGTCCGTTCGGACTGTTTGCTTTGGGGTAGTCGGGCAAGTCGGCAAATACCGGTTCAAAACCTGCGTTGTTAAATAATGTTAGCTCGTAGGTGATCATCTCACCCTGTCCCAGCGGTGTAGTAAAGCCATCAAGATCGTACACGGTGGTCCAGTCTGATGAGCGTTGTTTTAAATTGCCATATTCGCGTTCAAACAACACCTCATTTTCGCGGACAAATTTCAGGCGGGCACTATATGGGTTTTGATTGTTCCCCATACCAATGCATAAGGCTTTAGGCGTACCGGATGCCTGTACACGAAACTGCTGTGCAAACGTACTAACAGCCGGGAAATTCCAGCTGGTACGGCTGGGATAATCCATTGTGCTGGCTAGCATTACCGGTTCGGGCTGTGGTTTGGGCGGTGGAGTTTGCGCTAACACAGGGTTTGCTGTACCGGTACACCACTGCATATCGCGATAATTATTAGGGTCTTTGCCGCCGAAGATGCAAAGATTACCGTCGTCCCTCATGATCATGAAATATTCAGATTCAAACCCATGAACCGTATTGGTTGTCCAAACTGTTTGGTTGCTTTGTTCTACAGACGTTCCGGTGTTAATGCAAAAACATCCGTTGCTGTTCAGGACACCGTAGTAATCACCTTCCGGCCAGCCCGTCATCATTACACAATGGTAAAGATCTGCCTCGTTGCCGGTTTTGCGTTTGAGGTAAATACATAAACGCCCGTCGACACCTATTGTAGCTGCAAACTTTCCGTTTCCGGAGATCAGGCCCTCGCTAACTTTTAAAACGTCACTTGTTTTAAGATAATTGCCGCGCAGGCTTAGGGAGGTTAAGGAGATTGTAGTTTGCTCATGCATGGGCGAAGGCCCTTTCTGTAGTGCGCATTTTCATAATTTAATTGTGAAGGTTTAATTGGTAAGCTTATGTGGGTTGTAGTTTTTTAACCCGTTGGTGAATATACTTACTTGCAGCCAATTAACCTTAAATTAAATTGAACAATTGTATATTAACGCACCCTTATTTTAAATCATCTAAAACAAGTGTTGCGCTCTAATTGTGTGCTGGCACCTACAACTGCATACAATTGTGTACGAATTACACAAGCAAGAAATTGCCTTATCCGACAATTAGGTACCGAGGGTTAAAAAGCCATTCTAATAACGAATAAATCAGCCCTTGGCACCTGCATTGCACTTACCTATCCGCTGTAGATAGCGTTTTTTAAATGATCAACCTTACTTATTTTAAGTGCAATATATGATATCCGGAGCAAAAAGAGTCCCTCTGATGCGGTACGGCCTTATAGTAATGCTTATTGTAGTATTATTTGGTAGTGCCTTTTATTTATACCTCCATTACAACAAGGCAGAACAAACACGGGTAATGGTTCAAAAGCTTATTTCATCCCGCGAAAATTCCGCGCTCATAGACAGTTCCATCATTGAACTATACAGTGCAGACAATAGCAGCCGTATGTATGCGCTTACCGGCAAACAGCAATATGCACAACAGTTTGCCCGGCAACTGAGGTCAGTTCGCAGTATATTAGATGATATTGCCCGCCGCAGTAAGAACCGCCAAACCACTGCTGATGTAAAAAAATTATCAGAGCTTATCACCAAGAAGTCGGTAAAGACGGAGAACTACATTAAACTAATGGGGCTGACAGATAGCTTAATGCAAAATGAACATGCCAGTGTTGCTGCCGAAAAGCCGGTTAAGGTGCAAATTGCACCTAAAACGGTGCGGCGTGTTAAAACAGTAGTACGTTATGATACTATTAAACCACCTTTAGCTGTACAACTACCGGCAAAGCAAAAGAAGTTTCTTGCAAGGCTATTTGGCGGTAAGGACAAGCAGCAAACACAACCTGCCCCTTTAGCTGCCGCACCGGTTGTAGTTAAACGTACAACCGACACCACTATTACGGTACTTACACCAGCTATTACCAAAATGGTTACACCAAAGGTTAAGCACAACTATACCAGGTTGTATAATGTAAGTAACAAACTGCGAAACGATGAAAAGGAAATATTAGAGTTAAATAAAGAATTAATAGGCCAGGTTGTGAACAGCCTGAAAAAATATAAGGTTGTTGAACAAAACTATCTGGCCGGAAGTAAATCGGCCCTGAAGAGCAATGTTGCCAATGTATTATACGAATTCAGGCGATTGGCCGGTATGATGTTCCTGCTGCTTACTACAGTAGTGGTGGTGATACTCTATAACATCTGGAAAATATTCCGCAATGAAGAAGAAATGGTAGTGTATACCGAGAAAGCCGAAGTACATGCTCAGGCAAAAAGCCGTTTTATGGCCAACATGAGCCATGAGATACGTACACCACTAAATTCGATAGTTGGTTTTGCTGAACAATTGAGCCAAAGCAAACTTACTGATACGCAGCGCGAGCAAACAAGTGCCATACGTACTTCATCAAAAATGCTGCTGGAGGTGGTAAATGAAATACTGGACTTTAGCAAGTATGAGACCGGTAAAATGAGCTTTGAAGTTGAGCCGTTTAATGCTTATGAAGCAATAGAAGATGTAGTTACAAGTTTGCGTGTACAGGCCAATAGAAAGGGCGTTGTACTTAGGAAGCAAATAGAGTTTCATAAAGAGTTATGTGTTAACGGTGATGTGCACAGGTTTAAGCAAATAATTATGAACCTGGTAGGCAATTCAATTAAGTTTACTGCCCAGGGGTCTGTAACAATCCGGGCATTTATCACAGATAATGAAGACCCGGGAAAATGCATGATGAACGTAATGGTTAAGGATACAGGTGTTGGTATCGACAAAGAACATATGCCTTTTATATTTGATGAATTCTCGCAGGTGAAGTCAGCCCAAAGAATTGCTCACACGCCGGGTACAGGATTAGGATTAGCTATTTGCAAGAAGATAATCGAGCTGCAGGGCGGTACAATAAGTGTGTCTAGCCAGGTAAATAAAGGGAGTACTTTTAGCTTTAAGGTACCTATGGAATTAAGCTCGGCTGAAGCCTGTGCTTTGGTTCACAAACATACTAACCTGGCGGAACAGCATGAGTGGGTAGCCGGTAAACATGTGCTTGTTGCAGATGATAATAAGCTGAACGTTTTACTGGTTGGCACAATATTAAAAAAATGGAACGTTACCTATGACGTTGCTTACAACGGGCGGGAAGCGTTACAGCTTTTTGAAGACGGCAAATATGATGTGGTACTATCTGATATCGAAATGCCCGAAATGGGAGGTATAGAATTGTGCCAGCTAATAAGGGCGAGCGGTAACGATGAAAAAAGTACCGTACCGATACTTGCACTTACCGCAAATGTAATGAAAGAGGACCGGGAGAGTTATTTATCTGTTGGTATGAACGGTGTGGTAATGAAACCTTTTACCGAGCAAAGCTTAATTGAAAACATGGCTGCGACACTAAATAACATTGACGTTCTAGTTGAAGATTAAAAAGGAAGCTATTTGTCCTTTTTAATCTTCCTGCTCATTTCCTGTTCAGCCTTTTTTACCTCATCTTTTTCGCTGATGGGACCTTCGGTTTTAATTTCTTGGCTTTTGTTAGATGCCGGCATAGTGCCGCTGCTTTTACCTGTGTCTTTCTTTGATGATGAGTCTGCCATGAGATATGCTCCTTTCTTGCTTTGATAACTTTGCGTTGCCAAAAAGGTTTACATTAATGTTAATAATATCATAAGCGACTTAAAACAATGTTAAACGAAGTTTAAGCAGCGATTATTAATGAGCTTATCGCTTTAGCATGTTGAGCTCTACAGGCGGTTGTCAAAAAGTGTGATTTTTGAAGGTTTTGGAACGCTGAGCATGGTGTAAATATCATCAGCAAAACTGCTGTAACACGATTTTGAGCCCCGTTAAGCAAGATTGAGCTAGAGGTTAAATATCAATTCGTTAGCTAAATATTAAATTTTATAAACTGTATCACAATTTCTAAACTGTAACATGACTTTTAGCTAACACATTTGTTGCCGGTTAGATAACTGTTTTTCGGCGGGTAAAAGTGTAACAGGTGTAACACCTTTTCGTGTTACAATTACAAGCGCTTATTTCTTGAACTGGTGTAGTTCGGTCTTCAGCTCATTAATCTGCTGCTGAGCCTGCCTGTTCTCCAGGTAGAAGTAAATAGCACACCCAAGGAATATCTTACCCAAGACAAACACAGCGGCAAAAACCCATTTCCAGTTCTTGTGAAGCTTCATATGGTTCGACTCCGATTCAACTTCTATAAAATGTGGTCCGCTGTTGTGGTTAAAATTGCGGTGGTTGTTGTCTTCGCGGTCGGTCTTAAACTGTTCAGGATCAAGCTCCGGGCGTAATATTAGTTCATCTATAGTGTCGGAGATCTTGTCCCAGGTACGTTCAGGTGGCGATAGGGCCATCTGCCGGGCAATGTGCTCCATATCCAGTTCCAATTGCTGAAGCGCAAAGTTTACCTCGGGATACTTGGCTTTCATGTACAGCAGCTCCTGTACTTCGGCTTCAGTGGCCGAGCCCGTAACATAGGCTTCTAAAATGCCACTATCTATGTACTGTTGCTGTATCATTCCGTTGATTCCTGATTAATATAAACGACTGTTTCAGAATACGTTTTATTTCGTCTTCCGGTTTTTTTAATTCTAAGGATAATTTCGAAATAGTTTTACCATAGTAATGCACTCCGCAAAATACCTTCTGCTGCTCGGTTGTCATTAAATCCGTAAAGCGGTTTCTCATAACAACGGTACTTTTTAAGGTATCGTCTGCCTTTGATGAAGTAAAAGCAGCCATTTTCTTACGGGCGAGTTGCTGCAGTTGACAATACGTGTTAATTCCTTGTTTGGTAATGGCCGCTATGTCTGTAAAGTTCAGTTCGTTAAATATCTCCACCAGGTATTGTTCAGCTGTAGATTTGCTCTTTACTACTTCATAGATGTAGCCAAGTAACATGTCTGCATAGCTATTGTACAAACCTTGCTTGGTAGGTACTGCTGCCAGCGGCGAAGCACTTGTAGGTTTTAACTGCGGTTTCAATGGGATCAGATATTAATAACGGGGGACTAATATCAATAGACCATAAATGTACATATAAAGCATAATAGTTCAGTTAAAAAACTTTCGCGAGGCATATGTGCTACTTAGATCGTACTAATTCATGTGCTCTGGTTGTTAAATTTAGTTAAATTAAAGGCCATAGTTCATTGAGCATTACGAAAAACACTAGTTTTAACCTATGCTGAAGTGCTTATTTGTAGCTTGTTTGTGTTTGTTTGGCTTGGTAACAAAAGCTCAGTTTAAGGGGCGGGTATTAGAAAATAATACCAGGATTGGCCTTTCAAATGTATGGATAGAGAACCTCAGGAATAAACAGAACACACTGTCAGACAAGAACGGCAACTTTAACTTGCCTGCCAAAGTTGGCGACCTGGTTCTATTTAAAGCTTTTGCTTATCAGACGGATACTCTGTTGGTGACCAAGTTAAGCAACACAGAAGTGTTTTTAGATCCCCAGCAAATTCAGCTCAACCAGGTTAATGTTGTAACAACGGAGGTTAAGAAGATATTGTCATCCGATCCGCTGTTGCAGAATGAAACCGTGCGTTACCACCGCGATGCTAAAGGCAGATTAGATGGCGGGCTTACTTTTCGGTTATTTTACTGGAAGAAACCTGAGCGGGATAGAGCTAAACTGGAAAAAAAGCTGCATGATTTTGAAGTAATGGATCATATCAATGCGGTGTTTACCCCTCAGATCGTAGCCCGGTATGTGCCGCTAAAAGGGGAGGAACTGGATAACTTTATTAACCTGTATACCCCAACTGTAAAAGTTTTTACCAGTGAAAAGTTTAATCTGCTAAACTACTTAAACACGAGTTACAAGAAGTTTCAGGAGCTCTCTCCCGACAAGCGTAAACCACAACCGCTGGGTAATTGACGCAGGTAGATTTACATTTTACCCTTTAAGCTGTCCTGTTTAGCTTTTTCTTTTTTCTTGAAAAAGCCACGCAGTAAAAAGTTGTGTTGTACGGCTTCCAGGTCGTCGTTTAATTTAATAGAGCTTTGCTGCAGGTAATTGATGGTACTTTGTACTTGTTTTGCTCCGTTAGGATCGTTCAGCAACACGCCCAATATGTTATCATTGCTATTGAGCTTATTGCTGGCTTTATTCAAATTGTTGGTTAAGATAGTAGCGTTATTTGCAGCTTCTTTAAGCTTCGCTACAGATTCTTGTATCCGGTTGTAAGCCACTGTGTCGGTTAACAGTTTATCAGCCAAACCGCCTTTAGTATTCATTTTTTGGCTAAAAGCATTAAGCTGATTGGCCATTTTTGAAGCAGTAGAGGTAGTGGTTTGCAGGTTACGCATTGCAGCACGTAATTGCATGCCCATGCTGCTATCAGCCAATAACGCTCCAACGGTACCTTTGCCCGCTAAAATCTGGTGGCCAAGGGTTTTAAAATCTGTAGTAATTGCAAGCAGGTTTTCGTTGTTTTTCTGCAGCGTTTTCATGATATCGTCTGTTGACAACAGTTTTTCTGCCTGAAGGATATCGCCGTCCTGCACTATTGGGGCCTGAGGGCTGCCCCCATCAATTACAATTATTTTATTACCTATTAAACCGTCGCTGCTGATACGTGCAACCGCGTTACGATGAATATACTGTTGCGTAGCCGCATCAACACTCATGTCAACGTCAACCTTTGCAGTACCTGTAAAGCGGATACTTTTGATGGTACCGACCTTAACGCCTGAGAACCAAACGTTGTTGCCTTTTTTTAATCCCGCTACGTCCTCAAAAATCGCACTGATGCGTATGCTTTTCACAAAGCTTTTATTTTGACCGCCAAGGGTAAGTATGCCTATTACAAATACTGCCACACCGAGCAATACGAATACGCCTACTATAATTGATCTCCTGTTTTCTGATGCATCCATATAATAATGGTGATAATATTATTCAATAAAATTGTAGTCGTAAAAAGGTTTAACGCGCGTATCTTCAGTAGCAAACACTTCGTCAAAAGTGCCCACCCGCTGAAACTGCCCGTCCAGCAGCATTGCTATCCGGTCTCCGGTTTGCTTTGCGCAGGTAAGGTCATGCGTTATAATGATAGATGACGTATGAAAGTTCTGTTGAACCTCGTTTATCAAGTCGTTTATCTCAATGCACGTTATGGGATCCAACCCGGCTGTTGGCTCATCATACATCATTATTTCCGGGTTAAGAATGAGCGTACGCGCAATACCTATACGTTTACGCTGGCCACCGGATAATTCCGACGGCATTTGATTTATGGTTTGCGATAAACCTACAGCATCCAGTACGCGTTCTACACTGGTGTTTATCTCCTGGCGCGTTATGCCTTTGCGATTACGAACCAAAGGGAATTCCAGATTTTTGCGCACCGTCATACTATCGTATAAGGCACTGTTCTGAAAAGAAAAGCCAATCCTTATGCGTAGGGCCTCTAACTCTCTGTCGCTGATGTTTACCACATCCTGGCCAAGTACTTCTATGCTTCCAGCATCTGGCCTAAGCAAACCGGAAATGAGCTTTATTAATACAGATTTACCCGTTCCGGAACGACCCAAAACTACCAGGTTTTCTCCCTGGTAAAGGTCGAGATCGATGCCGCGAAGAACGTCATAGTCCGTAAAAGACTTTTCCAGTCCGCGTATTTTAACAACTTCGTTGTTCTTATCGATATTTACCTGTTTCTTTTCCATAGTTAACGGAACCAACCGGCTATCTGTACAATTAATACTTCTTCTATAAACACCAGGAACATTGCGGTAACTACGGCACCGTTTGCTGCCTTGCCTACACCCTCGGTACCTTTTGTAGAATTGTAACCTTGGTAGCAACCTACAATACCTATAGTAAAGCCAAATACAATAGCTTTTGACAGCGATGCCCAAAAGTCTACAAATGTAAGCGGTTCAAAAGCCTGCTCCATAAAGGTCGCATAGCTTGTTCCCTCGTTTTGACTGACATTAAGATAGCCTCCCAAAAGGGCTATTATTGCGGTATATGTTGCAAGCAGGGGTATAGTAATGGTTGTAGCAATTACGCGTGTACAAACCAGAAATTTAAACGGTTTAGTACCGGATACTTCCATTGCATCTATCTGTTCCGTCACCCTCATGGAGCCAAGCTCGGCACCTATACTTGAGCCTACCTTGCCGGCGGCAATTAGTGCGGTAACCAACGGCGCAAGCGCTTTCATGATGGCTATGGAAACTAAAGAAGGTAGCCAGGAAGTAGCACCAAAATCTGTAAGTGAAGGGCGGCTTTGTTTAGTAAAGATAACCCCAACTATAAAGCCGGTAAGTGATATTAGGGTAAAGGAGCGTACACCTACCTCATAGCATTGGCGTACCACTTCTTTAAACTCGTAAGGCGGAAGCCATACCTCTTTAAAAAAGCGTATAAGAAATGCCCAGACCCTGTGCAGCATCAGGAAAAAGCCGGTTATGCTTTCTTTTGTCCTGCTAAAGCGGGAAGGGCGTGCATTCATTGTACTTTTAATAGAGCTCATGAGAGGGGGCAAAGGTATAATTTATACAAGATATAGAATGAGCAACCATCTAAATTGTTTTTAGCTGCAGGTGCTATTTTACAAAGAGAAGACTATAACACGCAATATAGCTGTAATTGGAGTAGCCTCATTATTTTGAACTTACCTGCAACTGCTCTGCTGCTAAACAACGCTAAAGTATAAGAGAGAAGCCGTTGTTAAAACTTAATTTAGATGCGCATGTTTCTAGGATGTATAAAAACTTTGGCTTATGAACCCGTATCAGCAGAAATGGATAGACGTCTTAACTGCAGCAAACTTAAAAGATTGGAAAATTGAAGCGGTAGATGATGGCATCAATATAGAAATGCCACGTGTTACCGATCTGAAATTAGTCAGGGACAATCTGCCGCAAACATTGGCGGCAATATCGCTAGATATAGAAGTGCCAAAACAGCGGCTCAAATTTCATTTTCATAACGGTTACGAAAATTTTGAGTACGTACTTAACCCTAATGATACCGACCTGAATAATGGTTAGATACGTGCTTTCGTGGAGATGATTACCACGCAAGCACCCATCATGGCTATAATGGAGAAGGAAGCGCGCAGTGTTGCAATTCCGGCCACAAAACCAATTAGAGGCGGACCTACCAGGAAGCCAAGGAACCCAATTGTAGAAACGGCTGCAAGGGCTACGCCGGGCTGCATGGTTTTAGATTTACCCGCAGCGCTATAAACCATCGGTACAACCGACGATACACCGGCACCAACCAGTAAAAAGCCAAGCAGGGCAGTATACAGTTGCGGAAAGATAACGGCAACCAGCAGCCCTGTAGCTGTTAAAGTACCGCTGAGTTGCAGGGTGCGTTTGAGGCCGAACTTGTGTGCGAACCAGTCTGCTATAAACCTGCCGCAAGCCATGGTAAGCATAAATGCTGTATACCCTGCACCCATCCATGCACCGGTTGCTAAAACTACTTTTTTAAAATAGATGACACTCCAGTCGAACATAGCCCCTTCGCATATCATTGAACAGAATGCAATAGCGCCAAGTTTTATCAGAGAGTTATCGGGCATTACGAAGGCCGGGCCTGCGTTTGGTGTCTTATCGTTTTTTAGATATCCGGAACTTATAATAACGGCCACTACAATAATGGCTAATATGATGGCAAAGTGATGCAAAGGGATAACTTGTTTACCAATCATCACCGTGCCGATAGCGGCACCTGTAAAACCAGCCAGGCTCCATAGCCCATGGAAAGATGCCAAAATTGGGCGCTGGTACAATTCCTCAGCAGCCACGGCCTGCGTATTCACAGATATGTTTACCGCATTGCTGCTGAAGCCAAATAACAACAAGCAGCAAATTAGTTGAAAAGTGTTTTGTGCTAACCCAAGTGTAACCAGCATTACAGCGTATAATACAATAGAAGAGAGCAATAAATTACGACTGCCTATTTTGGTGATGATCCACCCTGAAAATGGGAGCGAGCACATCAGGCCAACCGGGATTGCAAATAATACTCCGCCGAGTGCTGCATCAGAAAGGTCAAGTGTCTGCTGTATAGTTGCTATGCGCGAAGCCCAGCTTGCAAAACAAAGGCCCGCCATAAAAAACATAGCAGCCACTGCAGCCCGCAAGGTTGTTTTTGAATAATTGTATGTTGAAGCGGGTGTCTCCGGCATTATTATTTGATAGTGTAAAATGTACACCAAGATGCAAATGTAGCACTTGCGTCCTAGTAAACGAAATTACACTTAATAACTGTAAAGCATAGTTAAGGTTTACAGTTGAATCCTTTATTGCTTAAGATCAAATACTCCATTGGTAATGTGATGCACATCGCCTGTTGTGAAGTCAGTGGCATCAAAGCTGAAAGTACCTTTAAGGGAGCCTTTCACTCCGGTTTTGTCTACACTAACAGTGGTAAACGTTGCCATTCCCTCGCCTAGAGAAAAACCCTCAACACCAATGTCTATTTTGTAGGTACCAGCTTGGTAGCCGCTGCAACTAAAACTAATACCTGTTGTGCCGCCAAAGCTACCGAGAACTTGTATATTACCGTCAGTAACGCCCATATCTGGGGTAATCACCTGAAAACCTGAGAATGTACAAGTTTTTTTTACACCATCATAATTGTAACTTAAGGTACCAGCACTTTTGGTGGGAGTGATCCCGCCGGGGGTGCTCCCGCCTCCAGGGGGCGTTGTTCCGCCGGGGGTGCTTCCGCTTCCAGGGGGCGTCGTTCCCCCAGGGGTGCTTCCGCCTCCAGGGGGCGTTGTTCCAACATCGGAGCCATCCGGATAAACAGGTGCATCTAATTTACAGCTGCTGATAGCTGATGTTAGGAATAATATGATAACTGTGAAGTAGTAAAGTTTCTTCATATTTGAGCTTAACAGTCTAAATTTTAGAGGTATAAAGATAAATAATATTACTCTGTAAATGTAATAATGTTATTATATCAATGTTCTCAACTGTTGAAGCTGCTCTTTAGCAATCGCCATCTGGCCCGCAGGCTTGTCCATTAGCTGTCTTTAGCAAAGAATTACCCTCCGCAGCCGACCACTCGCCGAAAGCTGTCTCCAATGTCTGTGTAAATACCGGAACGGCTTGCGCGCCAGACACTGCATACTTGCCATTCATTACAAAAAATGGAACGCTTTGTATTCCCAGGTATCCTGCTTCTGCTATGTCCCTTTTAACCTCGTCAGTGTAGGCATCAGTTGCTAGTACAGCCAGTACTTCGTTGCGGTTCAGTCCTACATGCTCACCTATATCTGCAAGAGCATCCTTGTCATCGATGTTCTTGCCCAGCGTAAAGTAAGCTTTAAACAATGCTTCTTCTGCAGCATCACCCAGTCCTTTCGATTTTGCAAAGTGACTAAAACGATGTGCGTTGAAGCTATTAGCTACTACCGCACGATCAAAGTCGTAGGTCAAGCCAACCTCTGCTGCCATTTCGGTAACATGGTCGTTCATATTCCTGGCGTAGTCCAGCGTCCAGCCTTTAGCATCCGCCAGGTACTGACTAATGTTAACTGATGGATCTGTTTTCATATCCGGATTTAGCTGAAAGCTTTTCCATTCTACCTCCACCTGGTCCTTACCAGCAAAAAGCTCTAGAGCTTGCTCAAACCTTCGCTTGCCTATGTAGCAGAACGGACACATCACATCGCTCCAAATCTCAACTTTCATAAATTATTAATTTTTAACGTAAAGATAGCAGGAGGTAATTCGCCTACAGTTTATTAAACGTCATAATTAAACACAGTTATTTGGCAGTGGTATCCCTCTCTACCAGGTCCATGCCGCATTTGGAGCAGGTGCCGGGCTTGTCTGACGTGATATCCGGGTGCATTGTGCAATAGTATTTGCCTTTTGGCTTAGCTGCTTCTGTAGCTTTAGCATCTTTATTAGTAGTGTTATTGCATGCACCAAGCATGATGATAAGGCTAAATGCAATTGATGTAAAACGGATCTTCATGATATTATTTGTTTTTGATGAATGCGGCAAAACCGAATAGCGAAACTACCAGTACACCTAAAGCAGCTAGCATGCTTACAATGTCGCGGGCGTTTTTACCAGCCCAGGTCATACCGAAGTATTTATGTAAAATTATGAAAGAAAAGCCTTCTGTACGGTCTAAGCCGCCAACTTTAGTGGCGAGTTGAGCAGTTGTCGTTTCTATATACCAGTTTTCGCCATTTGCATAAGCTACTTTTTGAACGGGCAACCTTTTGTTTATAAAACCATATTCATTATCAAATTGGCGTATTTGGGTAACTGTAGCATTTTGAACGTCACGCTTGTCGGAATGGTGAAAATCGGCAAGTGAACGAGCGTACAATGCATCACCATTTTTCAACTCGTCTCCTGTAGCGCTATCAAAGTATAGCACATTTTTTTGGTTGTTTGTTACCTGATAATATAGTTTGTTGTTTAACACTACAATGCCAATTTTTTTTACAGTACTGTCCGTTATGGGTATCTGCAGAGAAGACAGTTTAAGATCTTCGCTATTTATCAGTTGTGTGTAGGATTTATGTGCCGGGTTGTTGTTCTGTAGTTTAACATATAAGTGAAATGCCCCACTAATTAAGAACGTGAACATTACAAATGAAACTATAAGTCCCAGCTGCCGGTGAAAACGATGAACAAATCGCTTGTCCTCACGACCTTGTTCTTTTCTTTTTTCTGTGACGGCTTTAAACTGTTTCCAGAAAAAACCGTAAACCACAAGTCCGCTTAATAAAGCCATAAACAAGATGCTGACCACAATCAGTAACACAACTATGCGGAACTGTTCGCCCGCAATACTTGCCAGGAACTGCCATGTATGCAGCTGCTCAAAAACTTTCAGCATTACTTTACGCGTATTGTTGTTGAATGTTCCCATGCGGCTTTGGCTGGTTTCAACGTATACGTCCATGCCGCGCGCATCGCCAAAGCTTACCTTCCATACAGGTAGCAAATGGTTTATCGGCTGATAGCCGCTGTCAAATTGCTTTTGTAAGGTGATGCTTTTAATGGCCGACGAAGAGTCTTGTGTAAAGTACCTTGCCAAATAGGTTGCATAGAGTTTATCGCCGCTGGTAAGCAAGTCGCCTGTGTTAGCTTCGTAATAGTTCAGGGCGCTATCCTTCTCAAGTACCTGATAGTAGGGATGGTTGTTGAACTTTACAACACTAAAGTTCCGGAACTGGTTGATGCCATTTTTGTGCAACACCTGCTGAAGCGAAAGGCCTAACGACATTTCACCAATAGCCGGTGCTTTGTATACCTCCTGAGCTATAGAAGGCCTGAACCAGTTAGACATGAAAGGATGTGAAAGGCCGCTTAACGTCCAGCATATAATTGGGATCAGCGCAGTTAGGCCAATTATCCGGTGCCACTTGTAAAACCTTTGTTTTGCTGATGTCATGTTAATGTTTAGCTATGGAGTAACTGATTCCGACGGTATAAAGCCTTGGAGGCGCAGCGTTGTATGTGTCGCCATATTGGTTGCTTGTAACCGTAGTAGCATAAAGCTGGTTGGTTAAATTTAGTACATTAAACCAGATCCCGGCACCCTTTAAAGGTCCGCCTTTAGCGTCATATCCGAAACGAAGATTATAAATATTGTACCCGCTGTATGTTTTTGTATTTGCCGGATTAGTAAAGTAGTGATTGATGTACTGCCACTCCGCCGCTACTCTAAATCCGTTTAGGTACGCTGGTTTATAGGTAAGCTCGGTATTAGCAATCCAGGACGGAGCATTATTCATGCGATTGCCGTTGTAAACAATAACCGTATTGGCGCCTGCGGCGTAGTTAGTAGTTACTTCGCTGTAGTCTACATAAGTATGCCGTGCGTTAGTGCCGCTAAAACGGAAGCTTAGTTCATTTATCGGAGCGTAGTTAACCGAGTACTCAATGCCACGATGGCGGGTTGCGCCGGCGTTTTGATTTTGGGTGGTATTATCCGGTAATAGCTGGTTGATGATCTCGTTCCGGCCTTCCAGATCATACAAGCTTACCTCTACGTACATCTTTTTATTTAGCAATGCCAGCCAGCCGCCAGCCTCGTAGTTATTAAAGGTTGCTTGTTTTAATTGCACCTGCTGGCGTGAGCTATATAAGTCGCCGGTTTCCGGCGGCTGAAAGCCAACGCTGTAATTTGCATATATACCTTTATTGTTGCCGAAGTTGTAAGTAAGGCCAAGTTTTGGCGCTACTATGTTAAAGTCATTTACCTCATGCTGCTTGTATTTAGTGTCCGCTGCTGAAAGATTATTGGTAAAATTATAGTGGATGCGATCATAACGCAACCCCATAACCAGCCTGAGTGCATCGGCCGGGCGAATTTCGTACTGGGTGTAAGCCGCCGTGTTGAATAGCTTAATGCGATAATCATCTATAAAGCGGCCAGTATTGTTAAAGCCGGTGTAATAGTTGTTTGCGACATCTTTCTGGATATTCAAAAACTGTGCATAGTAGCTGCTCGGGCTGTTATCTAAGTAAGCGCCTACAATCAGCCTGGAGCGAAGAAAGTTAAAGTCGGTGCGATGCTGAGCCAGCAAACCCAAGCTATGAAAGCTTTGATCATTTACCTGTCCGTTTGAACTGATGTAGTTTCCGCCGGCATCCCGCACATCAGAAATAAAGTAGCTTGGCAGCTGAGCGGTTGAGTTGTTCCTGTAGAAGATCGTTAAAAAAGTATTGCTTTTGTCATTCCAGCTATGATCAAGGCGTGCGTTTGCCCGAAATGCTTCTACCTTGCGGTAAGTGAAACGCTGGTTAGAGCCATAGCTACGACTGTAAAAGTGTGCGCTATCCAAACTGCCGGGCGTTTGGGTGTTAAGGTAATTGTATGTGGCTGCTACCGTCAGTCTAGTGGCGTTGGTGAAATCATATGTGGTTTTAAGGTTCGCCGAGTACTTATCAAAATCGGTGTAATCCTGCCAGCCTTCGGTTTGGTGTGCAATGTACCCGCCGGCATACAAACCAAACATACCGGAGCTAAAACCACCATCAGCATCTATCCGACGGTAATGGTAATTATCACCCTGAACGGAAACATTGGCCGCATAGCCGGAAGGCGCGCCTTGCGTAATAAAATTTACGGCACCACCTATGGCATTGCTTCCATAGAGAGAGGATGCGGGGCCTTTGATTACTTCAATGTCGCGAATGCCGCTCATGTTTATCTCATAAAGTGAGTTGTGGTTAAATATCCCTGTTGGGCGGATAGGCAGGCCATCTTCCATATACAGATATAAGGCATTGTAGGTAATTGGCTGCCTTATGGCCATGGTATGCTGCTCGTTCCCCAAATCTACCATGTAAACCCCGGGTGTTTTATTCAGCAACTGATAAAGCATGGTAGCTTTGGTATCATGTATCTGGGTGGAATTTATCTTGCTGATGGCAATAGGTGCGTCCTGCCTTGCCTGGCGTTCGCGACTGGCAGAAACTACCACCTGTTGCAGGTTCACGGTAGAGGGCTCGAGGGCTATATTGATATCGTTGCTATTTGCAATAGTGTAGAATTTGGATGTATACCCAACAATGGTAAAACGGAGGATGGTAGCGCCGCTTCCATTTACAGAGAAGCGACCATATTTATCGGTTTGCGCCAGGTTTTGAGAGCCATCCCCGTTGCTGATCATTACAGCGGGAAGTGGCTCATGAGTACGTGCGTCAGTAACGGTTCCGTGTACGTTATTTTGCGCCATAGCGGCGGCAGAGAAAAGAAGGTAAAAAAGTATATAGAGCAGGTAAAAGCGTTTCATAAAACATATATGTGCACCGGCAGCATACCGGGCAGGTAAAAACTAAAACCACGCAAGTTGATACGCGTGCTATGCTTGCGCTTATAAAGCAAAGCAGTAATTATTATCTTGTAGTTGTTTTATGATTGCCGTGGTGGCTGAAAGATGGTGTTCGTACGCTCCAGGACAGTGGAGTTTGCGAATGGATGCAGGATAACTGCTAAAAGTATAGGATGGAAACTAACATCGGCAGTCTTGTGGAAAGCTGCTTCCTGGAAAAGGTTCTTTTGAGCCTGCTTCTCCTCCGCGTTCTTGTTCTGCTCTGCCTGCTTAATCTTTTTCATGAAGTAACACTTACCATTGCAATTCATCCAGGGTTTATCCCGGTTCTCGCAGAGTTTTTCGGCAATGTAGGTTCGGTTGAGTTCAAATCCCGCATATATAAACAAGCGGGTAAAGTTCACCGTAACAAGCGAAAATATTAGTAAGTATGCAGTTATACGTTGCAGCATGCGGGGGCAAAGGTAATACTTGCACTATTAACATGCTTCTATTAAATTAAGTTTCAGTCATCAAACGAAAAAGCCCCGCCTTATAAGGCAGGGCTTTTGTTGCTTTTAAAGGAATTTACTTTACGCGTTTCACAACAAAGTGTGATGAGCTTCCACCAAAATCAATGTCCATTGCACATGAATCTGCGTAAGCCTTTCCAGTGTGGGGGTAATCGGTTCCATTAACATTTACCGAAAAGCTAAAGGCATCACCTTTTATTTTTCCGTTCTCTAGTTTTACATCACCCATCGGCGATACCGCGGTTCCGGTAAGTTTCTCGCCATCAACTTTAAAGTCGTAACTCACATTTATAGTGTTGCCGTCTGGTGTTGCAATAACGCCAGCCCATTTTCCGTCAAGGCTTGCAAATACGGCAGCAACAGCCACTATAACGCCTAAGCATGATAATAATACTGTAGTAAAGATCTTCTTTTTCATATTGATTAGTTATTTGTCGTTATAAAAATAAGAGTTTTTTAACAGCTAAATGTTACAGTAATCTTACATAATTGTTATGCGCGCTATTCAAATTTATCTGCTGTCACCTGTATCTTCTTGCCCGGCATTTCATCCACGGTAAATGTCAATGTCACCTTGCCTCCTTTACCTTCAATAATAATGGTGGCATGCATTTCACGATCATTGTCTGTCAGTAACGATTTGAAAGTGGTTTTGCCTTCTTTAAAAGGCATGCTCCAATTACAAGTATAATCGGTTACTGCGCCGGTCATGGTATGGTCGCCTGGAGTGATGCTGATCTCAGTTTTAGACAGTTTGATAGTTGTCTCCTCATCTTTGGACTTTTCTATTTCTCCTTTCTCATTTAAATAATTAGTTACTGATGAGTGAAGGGTTACGGGTTTGTCGCATTGTGCAAAGCTTGCTGCTGTACCTGCAAGTACAAAGGCGAATGCTAAAAGTGTTTTTTTCATAATGTGCTTGAATATTCTTTTGATTTATACAAACATAGTAATATATATAGTATTATGCAATACAAAGTACTATGCATATTTGAAATAGGTTAATAGTTGTTAATATTTATCATAGATCTTGTTTGTTATCTTATTTATGAAGGTAAAATATAGTTAATATCAGCTAAAAATGATCTATCGTCGCATGGTTTTAAAACATAGTTTTGATTAGATTTACATTCCGTCTCATCAAACGATTCAACACTATGATAAAGGTTTGCTTTCTACTGCTTACTTGTGCCAGCTTAACTGCTATGGCACAAAAGCAGGATTACCCAATTCAGCCGGTAGCATTTACTAAAGTGAAACTGGCTGACCGGTTTTGGACATCGCGCATAGAGACAAATCGAACGGTTACCATCCCTGCATCATTCGAGCGATGCAAAGCGACTGGTAGAGTTAAGAACTTCGAAATGGCTGCGGCGCGTAGCGGCAAATTTTGTACAACCTACCCCTTTGATGATACTGATATCTATAAAACAATAGAGGGCGCATCTTATTCGCTTGCGGTACATCCTGATAAAAAGCTGGAAGCTTACCTGGATTCACTTATAACCATTGTAGGTAAAGCACAGGAACCGGATGGATATTTATACACAGCACGCACTATAGACCCACTGAACGCCGGACCATGGATAGGTAAAGAACGTTGGGAAAAAGAGCAGGAGAACAGTCACGAGTTGTATAATGCCGGGCATATGTATGAAGGTGCTGCAGCACACTTTATGGCAACAGGTAAACGCAATTTCCTGAACATTGCTTTGCGCAACGCCGACCTGCTGGTTCAAACTTTTGGCCCGGGTAAACGACACGTAGCGCCCGGTCATGAGATAGTAGAAATGGGTCTGGTGCGCTTATACCGAATAACGGGGAAAAAGGAGTATCTGGAGCTGGCTAAGTTTTTTATAGACCAGCGTGGCAAAAAGGAGTATAACAAGAAGAGCAAAAATGTTTGGGAGAATGGTACTTATTATCAGGATGACAAACCTGTAATACTCCAGGACGAAGCTGAAGGGCATGCAGTCCGGGCCATGTATTTATACTCTGGCATGGCTGATGTGGCTGCCCTCACCGGAGACAAGCAATACCTTGCTGCCATAGACAAGATATGGGACAACATGGTTGGTAAAAAGATGTACGTGCAGGGAAGTATTGGCGCGGTAGGCGATGGCGAACGCTTTGGCGGTAACTACGAGCTACCTAACAATACGGCCTATAACGAGACCTGTGCCGCGATAGGTAGTGTATTCTGGAACCAACGAATGTTTTTACTGCATGGCGATTCAAAGTACATTGATGTAATGGAGAAAACGCTCTACAATGGCCTTATCTCGGGAGTTGGGCTAGACGGGAAGTCGTTCTTTTATACCAATGCTATGCAGATACAGGACAACTTTACCCACACAGATATTGAGCGCGAGCGTTCTGGCTGGTTTGTGTGCTCTTGCTGTCCAACTAATATTGCGAGGTTAATACCATCTGTACCTGGCTACATCTATGCTCAAAACGGGAAAGATGTTTATGTAAACCTGTTTATCAGCGGTACAGGCAACATGTTAGTAAACAACAAAGCGTTGAGTATTACTCAGCAAAATAACTATCCTTGGGATGGCGGACTCAACTTTACTATCAATCCAGGTTCGGCAATGGACATGAACCTGAAGTTAAGGATACCCGGATGGGCTCAAAACCAAGCTATACCATCAGATCTTTATGCCTATCAGCAACCGTCAAATCAAAAGGTAGAGATAAAAGTGAACGGAACGCCCGCCAACTACAGCACCGAGCATGGTTACGCTGTATTAAGCCGCAAGTGGAAAAAAGGAGATAAGGTAGAAATGACCCTGCCGATGAATGTTCAACGGGTAGTGGCCAGCGAAAAGCTGCCTGATGATGCCGGTAAAATAGCTCTACAGCGTGGCCCGCTGATGTATTGTGCCGAGTGGAAGGATAATGGCGGTAAAGCGGCGAACATTATTGTTCCGGGAACAACAACGTTCGAACCGCAATATCAGCCTGATCTGCTTAATGGTTTAACCGTGCTTAAAGGTGAAGTAAAAGCCGTTAATATAGATGCTCAAGGTCAAAATGTAAGCACCGAAACCAAGACCATGACGGCTATTCCTTATTATGCCTGGGCCAACCGTGGCAAAGGAGAAATGATGGTATGGTTCCCTCAACAGGTAAAATACGTGGATTTAGGTGCCGCGGTACTGGTAGAGCCTATAAAGAAATAAACACACATTCGCAATACGTTTAAACACAACAAACAATATGAGCATACAATGGAAAGGGGTATTCCCTGCGGTAACAACCAAGTTTACCGAAAATGACGAACTTGATTTTGATGCATTCGATAAAAACATCGAAGCCCAGATAGAAGCAGGTATACAGGGCATCGTTATCGGCGGATCGCTTGGAGAAGCCAGCGTACTGACTAATGAGGAAAAACTTAGTCTTTTAGAACATGCCGTTAAATTGGTTAGCAAACGTATTTATGTTGTGTTGAACATTGCCGAGCAGACAACAAAAGCAGCCATTCAATGTGCTAAAGATGCGGAAGCCTATGGTGCTGATGGCCTGATGATGCTGCCGCCGCTGCGTTATAAAGCAGACGATACCGAGACCACGAAGTATTATGCAGATGTTGCTAAAAGCACGCACCTGCCTATCATGATCTACAATAACCCGTACGACTATAAGATAGAAGTTACGCTGGACATGTTTGAGGAACTTTCACAATACGCTAACATACAAGCCGTGAAAGAGTCTACGCGCGACGTAAGCAACGTTACCCGTATGATCAATCGTTTTGGCGACCGCTTTAAAATACTTACGGGTGTAGATACCCTTGCTTTGGAAAGCCTTTTTATGGGTGCTGATGGATGGGTGGCTGGTTTGGTTGATGCCTTTCCTAAGGAAACAGTTGCAATTTACCGCCTGGCAAAAGCAGGACGTATGCAGGAAGCATTAGCTATTTACCGCTGGTTTTTGCCTGTGCTGGAACTGGATATTCATCCAAAGTTGGTACAATACATCAAACTTGCAGAAACCGTAACAGGTTTGGGCACTGAAACTGTACGCTTGCCACGCCTTGCAATTACAGGTGCCGAAAGAGAGAAGGTGTTAAACATTATAACAACTGCAGTTCAAAATCGCCCGGAGTTACCGCGCGATAGTTGGGGTGTTGAAGAAGAAGTGGACGTTACAGGCGTTAGTTAATAATGGAGACAAGAAATTTAGTAGGTTACCAGTACGTTAAAGGCCATAAAGCATTTAGGGCAATAAACCCGGCCACCGGTTTGGAGTTAGATGCTGAATTTAATGCCGCAAGTTTAGCAGATGTTGATAAAGCCATGCAATTGGCTGCAAAAGCATTTGAAACATATAGTTTAACAAGCGGTGCCATAAAGGCTGCTTTCCTGCGCAGCATTGCACAAGAAATAAATAACCTTGGCGATCAGCTGATAGAACAGGCTATGGCCGAAAGTGGGTTGCCTGCTCAGCGGCTGCAAGGTGAGCGGGCCCGTACTACCGGCCAGCTTAACATGTATGCCAATTTGTTAGAAGAAGGCAGTTGGGTTGAAGCAGTTATTGATACCGCTATACCAGACAGGCAGCCTTTGCCCCGTGCAGATATCCGTAAAATGATGGTGCCGATAGGGCCTGCAGTGGTATTTGGTGCCAGCAATTTTCCTATGGCATTTTCAGTTGCCGGCGGAGATACTTGCTCTGCTTTGGCATCTGGTTGCCCGGTGGTGGTAAAAGCCCATCCTGCACACCCGGGTACAAGCGCGCTGGTTGCAGAAGCCGTAAGAAAAGCTGCCGAAGCTAACGGTCTGCCAGAAGGGGTGTTCTCTCACTTGTATGATGACGGATATGCAATTGGCGAGGCGTTGGTTAAGCATCCCGAAACTAAAATTGTAACCTTTACAGGTTCTTTCAAAGGCGGGATGGCGTTGGTGAAAATGGCGCAGGAACGCGAAGAACCTATTCCGGTTTTCGCAGAAATGGGCAGTATTAATCCAATACTTCTACTTCCAAAAGCATTAGAAAACCGCACAACTGAACTGGCTAAACTATCAGCAGCAATAACAAATAACGCAGGGCAGTTTTGTACGCAGCCTGGTTTGCTATTGGCTATAAAGTCGGCAGCATTAGACAACTTCAAAGCAGAACTGGTATCCGCAATTACAGAGATCAGTTCATCAACAATGCTTACACCAGGTATTTACGAGAACTTTTGTAAGCTGACCGACGGAGTGCTGGCCGATGATGCAGTAAGCGTTTTGGTAAAGTCAAACAAGGTTGATGCTGAAAAATCTAACCAAGGCACTCCGTTGGTAACAGAGATAAGCGCTTCGGCTTTCCTAGCTAACGACAAGTTTAAAGAAGAAGTTTTCGGCCCATACACCATGTTGGTTGTGGCTGATGATGCAGCACAGTTGGAGCAAATAGTAGATTCTCTGCAAGGCCAGTTAACGGCTTCCGTTATGGCCGAGAAAGAAGAACTGGCGAGTTACAAAAGCATAACAAATAAACTTGCAAAACTGGCAGGCAGGGTGATACTTAATGGCCCGCCTACGGGTGTGGAGGTGGGTAACGCTATACAGCACGGTGGTCCGTTCCCTTCTACGTCAGATAGTCGCTTCACTTCTGTAGGTACGGCAGCTATCAAGCGTTTTGTACGGCCTGTATGCTGGCAGAACTGGGAGCATGATCTTTTGCCTGAAGAGTTACAGGACAACAACCCGCTAGATATTTTGAGGCTGGTAAATAATGAATGGACCAGATAGCCGATAATAATTAATACGCTTTCATCACCCTTTAAAATGAATAAAACCTTTTTCTGTATAGATGCACACACCTGTGGCAATCCTGTGAGGCTGGTTGCCGGCGGCGGACCAAACCTGGAAGGTGCCAACATGAGCGAAAAACGCCAGCATTTTTTGCGCGAATACGATTGGATACGCAAGGGACTAATGTTCGAACCCCGCGGGCACGACATGATGAGCGGAAGTATCCTTTATCCGCCCCACGATCCACAAAATGATGTTGCCGTGCTTTTTATAGAGACAAGCGGCTGTTTGCCTATGTGCGGGCATGGCACAATCGGCACTATTACCATCGCAGTAGAAGAAGGCCTGATCACGCCAAAAACACCAGGTATTATCCGTATGGAAGCACCTGCCGGTTTGGTGCTGATCTCTTATAAACGGGAGCGTAAAAAGGTGAAATCGGTTAAGCTGGTGAATGTACCATCGTACCTGGCTGCCGAAGGTTTAGAAATAGAATGCCCCGACCTGGGCATGTTAACCATTGATGTTAGCTATGGAGGCAATTTCTACGCGATTGTTGATCCGCAGGAGAATTTCCCGGGGTTGGAGAACTACACTGCAGATCAGTTAATATCGTGGAGCCGGGTACTGCGTCAGCGGATCAATGAGAAGTACACTTTTGTTCACCCGGAGAACCCAACTATTAACACCTGCACGCATTTGTTATGGGCAGGCAAAACCATTTCTCCCGAAGCTACAGCACGTAATGCGGTTTTTTATGGCGATAAAGCAATTGACCGTTCACCATGCGGTACGGGAACATCGGCTCGTATGGCTCAATGGCATGCAAAAGGTAAATTAAAAAAAGGTGACCGATTCATTCATGAGAGTATCATCGGCAGCCAGTTTATTGGTACAGTAGAAGATGAAGTGACTTTAGGTGGTAAACCGGCAATAATACCCGGGATAGAAGGTTGGGCTAAGGTATATGGATACAATACGATTAAAATTGACGATGAAGACGATCCGTATGCATTCGGTTTCCAGGTGATATAGTTATTACATCACTTCATAGATCAAGAACTTAAATAGATAAACAAAGTGGTCCCGGGACGGGACAAACGCATGAAAGCAATAATAATTGGTGGCGGTATAATCGGACTTTTTTCGGCTTATTATCTTAATAAGGCCGGGTGGCAGGTAGAAGTTTTAGAACAGCGCGATCTGGCCGATAACGCCTCCTATGGCAACGCCGGGATGATTGTACCCAGCCACTTTGTACCGCTTGCTGCACCGGGCATGGTAGAGCAGGGTATCCGCTGGATGTTTGATAGTAAAAGCCCCTTCTACGTAAAACCGTCGTTAGATCCTGCATTAATAGGATGGGGATTAAAGTTTCTAAAGGCAGCAAATAAAAAGCATGTGGAGCGATCTGCTGAAGCGTTACGCGATCTGTCTCTTCTAAGCAAAAAGCTTTATCAGGAGTTTGATGCAGAAGCAGGATTTAATTTCGGCCTTGAGGATAAAGGCATTATGATGCTTTTTAAGACAGCTAAATTTGAGGATGAAGAACGGCATACAGCCGAGAAAGCTCAAAAGCTAGGTTTAGACGCTCAATACTTAACTGCAGATGAATGCCGTGCATTGCAGCCGGAAGTTGAACTTGATGTACTGGGTGCCGTGCTTTACCATTGCGATGCCCACCTTTATCCGAATAAGCTAATGGCAGGTTTGATAAAGCTTCTTGAAAACTCAGGAGTGATCATTCACCGTAACACAACTATAACTGAGGTTAAACACCAAAACGGTAAAATTACATCGGTAAATAGCGGCAATAATATGTTTACTGCTGATAAATACGTTTTAGCCGGCGGGTCGTGGTCGGCTGCATTGGGTAAGTTGGCAGGTATTAAGGTACCTTTAATGCCGGGTAAAGGATATTCATTTATGCTGCCTGAACCTAAACAGCGCATGAGCATTCCATCGCTGCTTTGCGAGGCAAGGGTATCTGTAACACCCATGAATGGCAGCATTCGATTCGGCGGTACCATGGAGATAGGTAAGCTCAACAACAAAATCAACATGAACAGGGTAGAGGGCATTGTACAGTCGATACCAAAATACTTTCCGCAGTTTAAACCAGCCATTCCGGAGCAAAAAGATATTTGGTATGGGTTCAGGCCCTGCTCGCCGGATGGGTTACCATATATAGGCCATACGGCTAAGTACAGTAATTTGGCAGTGGCCACAGGGCACGGCATGATGGGGCTTAGCCTGGCACCCGCAACAGGTAAATTACTGGCCGAGACACTGCAGGAGCAAACACCTTTAGTAGATATCAGTCTGTTTTCCGCGGATCGCTACAATTGATCAGTAATATCAGTTCATGAATATCTTTAATAATATACCCGTCTAATGAAGGTATTGCCATTTACCATTCCTGTACCAGATGATAGCAGCATTATTGTACAGGAAGAACTGTTGCCGCATTTTTACCCGCACCTGCATCGCCATGCAGAAGTGCAGATAACCTGGGTAATAAAAGGAGAAGGTACTCTTCTAGCAGGCAGCAATATGCACACTTTTGTTGGTGGAGAAGTATTTGTGCTCGGGGCAAACCAACCGCATCTCTTTAAAAGCAATCCGGAGTATTTCAACGAGCAAGCTTCACTGCAAATACATGCGCTTACCATTTTTTTTGATCCTAACGGAAAGCTTTCCTCATTATTTAATTTGCCAGAGATGAAAGTACTTAAGCTTTTTGCAGATGGGTGGCAAAGCGGGTTTATAGTGCCGGCGGAGAGGGCGCATGTATTAACTGATCAAATGCTTGCCATTCAGCATGCATCAGGTGCCTCACAGTTGTCCATGTTTATCAGCATGTTAAAAGACCTAAGTTCGATATCAGAACCAAAGATGTTGTCGCCACTGGTTAACAATTACCCTCTTACAGATCCGGAGGGTATGCGCATTGCATCAGTATATAACTATATAATGCACAATTTTAGCCGCGAGATAACGCTTAATGAAGTGGCAGCATTGGTGCATCTTACACCAAATGCCTTTTGCCGGTACTTTAAAAAGCATACACGTACAACTTTCGTGGCTTTTGTAAATAAGGTTAGGGTAAACGAAGCTTGCAAACTGCTGGTAAACGGTGGTAATAACAACATAGCAGATGTTGCATACCACTGCGGATTTAGCAGTATTACCAATTTTAACTACGTTTTCAGAAACACAATAGGTAAGGCACCAAGAACTTACGCCAGCGAGTACGCAGGCGCAACTAAAGCCTAAATTAATTAGGTACGTTGTAATAGTAAATGGGTGAGAAAACCCCCTCGCTCATAGTGTAGTAACCTTTTCCGTCGGGGGTAAAACCAATAGCTTCGCCTTGCTTTTCTTGTTTATACGGTAGTTCTAGCGGCGGCCGGCGCATTGCTTGCCAAACTGCTTCGTTAGGGCGTCTGGTCCAGTAGTAAACCTTTTCGTAGCTTTTTAACAGAATCTTCTGCCCGTCTTTAGAGATGTCGCCGGCAGTGATCCATTTAAAGGGCTTAATACCCTTGAAGAATAGCCTGGTGCGAAAGGTCATTTTAACCGTATCATCGTTTTTATAAGCCAATGGTGATGTATAGACGCTTACAGAATCGTAACGTTTGGTAACAATGTAAAATAGCTTCTCTACAGGGTCTACCATCATTGCTTCAGCATCTTTCGGCGCATCGGGGTATTGTAGGTTTATGGGCGATGGTACAACATGCGCTACAGTATCCTTTAACCAGCTGCGCTTTTCTTCCGCACGGTAGATGGTTATGAACTTTCGGCTGGCACCGTTATCTCCAATGTCACCTACATAAACGTAGCTTTTGCCCTTTACAGGACCGGGACCAACGCTAATATCTTCACAATCAAGTGCGCCAAGGTGCTGCTTGTGGCCCTGGTAGTAAATAGTAGTATGCAGTTTACCATCAGGTGTAATGGCAAAAAAGCGGCTTGTGTCACCGCTGTCATTATGTATATAGTAGATATCGGGGTTAATGGAAGATGCCGCTACGCCTGAGGTTTCGTCCATCACCTTATCCTGCAGATGGCTTTCGGGCAGGCTTTTCTGGTCGATAAAATGATGTTTGGCGTAAGCGCCAATAAACATCAAGATAACAACTGGCAGCAATATATTTAATTTTTTACGACGGCTCATTCGTTTATATGCATTTATAACACGCAAACCTTTCATATAGTATAAAATTGGCAGTGTTGTTTGCACTTTGTTACAAAAGTACTATTAATATTCTTCTTAAGTGGACATTGATATTGGCTCTTAATACAAGCGCGATTTTGGTCTCCGGTGTTCAAAAGTGTTCAGCTTTTTTTGTGTATGTCGTGTTTGAACACTTTTTTTAACGCTCTATCTATTATCAAAAAAACAGCGAAAAAAACACCAAAAAGCCTGTTTTTACCATAAAAGTTATGCAGGTACCTTTAAAAACCACACTAATTTACTATGCTATTTTACAATAAATTTGCAAGTAATAGGGTAAAGTACAGGTGTAAATCAACAGGAGGGAAAACAAAAAAGGCCGCCCTTTTTGGGACAGCCTTCGTGTATTTTTTGACGGTAGGTTTAAGCCACCGCTTCTTTTGTTTGCATGGTAAGTTCAGCATCAGGCTTGCTTACATCGGTGATGGCTACACGACCACGGTCTTTACGCAGTATGCGGTTGAACAGGGAGATCTCCCTGTCAAAAAGGAAGCGGAAGAATAGCTTTGTCCATGATGTATGGTAGTGCAGTGTTTCGTAATACTCAGGTGCCGTCTTCTTGATCTCCGGAAGCTTGTTCCACGGGATAGAAGGGAAGTCATGATGCTCGTTATGGAAGCCTACGTTAAAGGCTACAACGTTAAGGTTGCCATAGTAGCTGTAAGTTTCCTGTTCGGCGCTGTGGGTAAGGTAATGCTCCTGTATCCAGCGTGCACCCAATGGGTGAAGGCCAACCGAAAAAGAGAAGCTCAGCAATAAAAACGTTAATGAATGCCAGCCCATAAAGTACCATATTGCAGTAGTGAAGGCCACCTGTATAACAAAGTTGGTTATTATCCAACCGTCAATAGGGTGTATTTCGCGCAGGCGGGATAAACGGAACAATTGGAAAACAGGGAAGAACAACAACCAGATAGCTTTACCCACAAAAGAGTTGCTGATTAGTTTTGCCTCCCAGCGGTTTGGAAGATCGGCATCCAACTCGTGAATACCCTGAAAAGAGTGGTGCTTAATGTGGTATTTCTCAAAAGAAATAGCGCTTGGCAGTATTTGCGGCAGGTTGGCAAACATAGATGCCCACCTGTTTGCGTTGCGGTTTTTAAACAGTAGCTGGTGCGTACATTCATGTATCATTACAAATAATGCATGGTCTGCAAACGCGCCCAATAAGTAAGCCGCACCTACAACCAGCCACCACGACTGATCACGAAGGAACCAAGCCATAACAACCTGGAAAGTAACCAACCCGATAATAGCCCATATCGTATTAGGGTTTTTACCTATCAGTTTTCTTAACTGCGGGAATTGCTTAAGTATTTTTTTTGTACGGATCCGGTGTGGTTCGGACTCCTCTGAATATACAAAATCTGTTCTTTTCATATTAGGGTTAAAACGATGAAGATACGTAATTAGCGCTAAAATATAAATTTTGATGCGAAAAACTTTATCAGTTTATTCATGCAGGATTAAATTTCTTCTACTTTAAAGATAATATTTTTCGTTTAAGTGTGCTATTAATCAAACAATTGTATGCTATTAATCAAATATTTATCAGTAAAATAGATCATTGATACTCATGTCTTAAACAAAAAATTATGTGGTGGATATTCGCGCTTCTTTCTGCGCTGTTTGCAGCGCTAACAGCTATTTTCGCTAAAGTAGGCATCAAAGGTGTCGACATAGATTTAGCAACCGCTATACGCACGGTGGTAATACTGATACTGGCATGGGGCATTGTTTGGTTTAAAGGCACAGCAAGTGGTTTCGCAGGCCTCACTAAAAATAATTGGACGTTCCTGATCCTATCCGGATGTGCTACCGGCTTGTCCTGGATATGCTATTTTAAAGCACTGCAGCTGGGCAAAGTAACACAAGTTGCACCGGTAGACAAGCTGAGCGTGGCTTTAGCCATTGTGCTTGCAGCAGTGTTTCTTAAAGAACCATTAACCCTTAAAACGGGCATGGGGGCATTGCTTATTATTGGCGGTACATTCGTGTTGATATTCTAAAAAGTGCACTTCGCGCAGGGTTTTTGTAAATATTTTATTACGAATGTGTAGCAGCTAAGTGTATATGTAACAATAATGAAACGAGGCTTTTAAAAAGTCGTTCAAGCCAAATATTCTTGGCACTTTTGCAGTTCGTACCAAAATGAACCAATATATGCGGACCGCAATTTACCTTCTACTTGTTTTCTCTTTGTTCTCTTTACGCCTAAACGCCCAAACAGGTACTAAGGGTAAAATTAGCGGTAAAGTTATAGATGCGGTGAGCAAACAACCGGTAGACTACGCAACCGTATCAGTATTTAAACAAGGGGCAACAAGTCCGTTCAATGGCATGAGTACAGATGTTAAAGGAACCTTTAATATTGAAAACATACCAGCCGGCGATTATACAGTTACCGTTGATTTTCTTGGGTACAAAAAGAGTACGATAGATCACGTTGTTATTACCGATGCAGGTAATACCGCCCAGGTAGGTACCATATCATTGCAGCCGGTATCCAACCAACTGCAGGGCGTTACCATTACAGCAAAAGTGCCCATTATAGAAAACCGTATAGATAAGATGGTGTATAACGCGGCTAATGACCTTACCGCGCAGAACGGAGCAGCAATAGACGTTCTAAAGAAAGTACCTCAGGTAACTGTGGATTTGGATGGAAACGTGGAGCTGCAGGGGCAATCTAACGTGCGTTTTCTTATCAACGGAAAACCATCCAGTATTTTTGGCGCAAGCCTTGCTGATGCTTTGCAGGCAATTCCGGCCAGTCAGATCAAAAGCATAGAGGTGATCACCAGCCCGGGTGCCAAGTACGATGCGGCCGGTACCGGTGGTATCATCAACATTATATTAAAAGATAGCAAGGTACAGGGCATTAACGGCAGCGTAAATGCATCAGGCGGTACCAGGTTCCAAAACGGATCATTCAACTTTAACGCCCGTAAAGGCAACTTTGGCCTTAATGCTTTTTTTAGCGGCAACGCGCAGCTTAAAACTACCGGTACAAACAGGAACGAGCGTAATTCCAGTAACCCTAACGACAGTACAACAAGCCACCTTGTGCAAGACGGTAGCAACACATCAACACGGAGTGGTTACCAGTCGGGCCTAAGCCTGAACTGGAGCATTACACCTAAAGACGAACTAACCGGTACAGTAGGTTTTAATCATTTCGGCAATCATAACTACGGGCTTACTGATCAGCAAAGCGAAAAGTTTAATGCTGACGGTGATTTAATATCCAATTTGTTAAGCACACGTAGCTCGGATAGCCGTTTCAAAACCAATGCTACCGATGTAAGCCTTAGCTATAAAAAGACTTTTAAAAATGAAGGGCAGGAACTTGATGTATTGTATACCACCAGCTATGGTAAAAACACTTTCTCTTACTTTAACGAGCAGGATTATATAACAGGTGGTTACCAAAACAGCGGCAGCAGGAGTAACAACCCGGGTAACGACAGGGAAACCAACATCTCGATAGATTACACCCACCCTTTCGGCAAAACATTAACGCTTGAAGGTGGCGCTAAAGCTGTGATAGAGAACCTGAAGAATGTTGTGAATACCGACACCTTACTGGCAGATGGCAGCTACGTTAACAACGCTGATCAAACCTATGCGTTTAACTACAAGCGCCAGATATATGCTGCATACTTTTCGGTATCTGCATCCTTGTTCAAAAATTTTCTGGATGTAAAAGGTGGCTTGCGTAACGAGTATACCAAAACCTCTACAGACTTCTCGGGTGTTACCATACCCAGCTACAACATATTAGCACCGTCTCTTGTGTTCTCGCATAAGATTGGCGGAACGCAGTCTGTAAAACTGAGCTATTCTTACCGTATAGAACGCCCTAATTATGGCGATCTTAACCCGTTTTATAACATTGCCGACCCTAATAACATCAGTACAGGTAACCCAAATTTAAAGCCCGAAAAAGGCCAGCAATTTGAGCTTGGTTACAACAAATCTTTCGATGGTGGCGCCAACTTCTCTGTAGGTAGTTTTTACCGCCACAATACTGCCGATATACAGCAGTTCACAACCCGGTATGATACGCTTGATGTTAACGGGCGCGACTACTCTAACGTGTTGTTAACTACGCGTGCCAACATTGGTACGCAATCATCCGTCGGGGGTAACTTGTTTGCATCTGTACCGGTTACAAAAAAATTAAGTCTGCGTACAAACATGTTCTTTGTTAACCGCACCAACAATAATCCTATAATTGGTTCGGTAAGCGGTTTTACGTACCGTATAAACCTTAATGCCAGCTACCAGTTCCCACATGACCTGGCAGTGGAAGGCTTTCTTAACTACAACGCTTCGCAGCGTAACCTACAGGGCGTACGTCCGTCCTTTATGTTCTACAACCTGGCTTTGCGTAAGCAGTTCATGAACAAAAAGGCCAGCCTTGGACTGGTTGCCGCTAATCCGTTCACCCACTACATCAACCAACGGTCAACCACTACCGGTGATGGATTCGATCAGGTTAATATCAGGCGTTTCCCGCTGCAATCGTTCGGTATATCGTTCAGCTACAAGTTTGGTAAACTGGAGTTCTCTAAAAACAAGGACGGAGAAAAAGACAGGGAAGAAGGCGGTGGCGCTCCGGTGCCGGCCGATAGATAGTACGGCTTAATTATTGTCCATATCGGGGTAAGCTTGTAAATACATGCGGGTAAAGTACGTGTGTACTAAAACAAAATAGCATCAGTTTATATTGTAGAGGTACAAAGCAATTCAGAACCCATGAATACTGCTGACAAACATTATAAGCTGATCAATAGTAAAACAGACTATGTGATCTACTACCACTCTTTAAGCGCCGATCTCACCACGGAGCAGATTAAAGCCGAACTGGAGCAAATTAAAGCACAGGTTGCAAGTTCAAACGGTATATATAACGGCACCCTTTATTGGGAAGAAGTTAAAAATTAGCCTTTACGTGCTTTGTATTATCATCAGTGGTAAGCAACTACAAAATATTTATCTAAAAGCTTGCGTAAAGCATCTGTAAATCAGTACATTTATTTGCCAATTATAATTCCGGATTTCTAGTTTCCGGATGTTGTAGTACAATTAAACATCATCTGATGAAAAGATCATTATTCCTGCTATCTGCAGCATTATGCCTGCACGTGCAATTGTTTGCGCAAAACAGCCCCGCAAAGCCAGTTTCTATGGGCGAGATAAATAGCAAGCTGCAGTCGTGGCAGTCGGCAAGGGTAATTGAGAAAGCATATTTGCACTTTAATAAGCCGTATTACAATGCCGGCGACACCATCTACTTTAAGGCTTATGTTACCATGGGCGAAAAGAACGAGTTATCTAAAATAAGCGGCGTGCTGCACGTAGACCTTATCAGTAAAAATGATTCGCTGATGCAGAGTATGGTGCTGCAGCTAAATAACGGGCTCGGGTGGGGCGACTTTGCTTTGCCTGCGTATACACCAAAAGGGAACTTCAGGGTGAGGGCTTATACGCAATGGATGCAGAACAGCGGCAGCAAATACGTTTTTGATAAAATAATTCCG
The DNA here is from genome assembly GCF_059691875.1 of Mucilaginibacter sp. 320_HR. NCBI lineage: Bacteria > Pseudomonadati > Bacteroidota > Sphingobacteriia > Sphingobacteriales > Sphingobacteriaceae > Mucilaginibacter > Mucilaginibacter sp. 320_HR. The sequence goes on along the minus strand of NZ_JCAWAI010000003.1, from coordinate 83,358 downwards.
GTAAACGGAAAAAGCATATCCCGGTTGAATACTGCTGCTAATACCAATGCAAAACAAGCGGATGTACAGTTCTTTCCGGAAGGCGGCACCTTTGTTAACGCAGTGCCCTCAAAAATGGGCTTTAAGGCACTTGGTCCGGATGGTTTGGGGATAAACATTAAAGGAACAGTTGTAGATGAGCAGAATACGGAGGTTGCCAAATTTACATCAGCCCACCTGGGCATGGGGCAGTTTTATATTACCCCGCAAACTGGTAAAACATATAAGGCCAAACTAACCTACCCCAATGGTACAACAAGTTTTGTTGCCCTGCCTGTAGCTGCAGAAAAGGGCATTACGCTGGCGATAAACAGTGAATCAGATACTAAACTATCAATAGAAATAAACGCGAATAAGCCATATTACCTGGAAAATAAGAACAAAGAGATAAATATAGTAATGTTCTCAGGTGGTGTTATCAAGTCGGTAAAAACCGTATTGGATAACCAGGTGATTGGGTTTGATCTTCCAAAGAAAGATCTTAAGACAGGCGTTTTGCAGGTAACAGTGTTCTCGGACACGGGTATGCCACTTAACGAGCGGCTGGTATTTATTCAAAACGGAAATAACGTGCTTAACCTTTTGGTTAATACTGATAAGGCTGTTTATGCTGTAAATAGCGATGTAAAAATGAGCTTGAATGCGATGATTGGCGATAAGCCATCTGCCGGTAGTTTTTCGGTAGCAGCAATAGATGGCAGCAAAGCAGGAACAGATGCGGAAATGGGCCGTAATATACTGTCGGACCTTTTGCTGTCAACTGATGTGAGCGGGTATGTGGAGCAACCGGGCTATTACTTTAATAATGTAAACGGCGGTACGCGTGCCAATTTGGACATACTGATGCTTACACAAGGGTACCGCCGCTTCGCGTGGAAAGACTTTTTAACCGAAAGTGAACCGGTAACGGCCGGTGTGCCTGAAAATGGATTAGTAATAAGCGGCTATGTAAAGGCTAAGGACGGTAAACCGTTTGCTAAGGAGAAAATGACGCTGTTACTATCCAACAGCGGCCAATCCTTAACACAAACAACAGATGCTAACGGCAAATTTGCTTTTGAGAACTTAGGTTATACAGATAAAACAAGGTTTCTGTTAAAGCTGGAGAACGCTTCAATAAAAAACAAGGCCGTAGTTACGCTGAATAAAACCATTACGACGCGGCCAATAAATGCTTACCAGCAACCTATAGAAGCTATCAGAGACATGCCTGCTTTACCAGGTAACGCGGGAGCTGAAATGGTTAACGCTGGTGGCAGTAAGGTAACGGAGCTAAAACAGGTAAATGTTAATGATAAAACAAAATACCGTACAGCAAGCCTTAGCGGCAGCGGTAATGCTGATCAGGTGATATTCAGGAATGACATTAAAGATGCCACAAATCTTACACTAGCCTTATCTGGCAGGGTGCGTGGCGTAAAATTCTCGAATGGAGCAGGCTACCTTACCAATGGTACTGTTCTTACACAAGCCGGATCCGGCGTTTCTCCAATGCTTGTAGTAATAGATGGGGCTATTACACCAACAAATTTGGACAACATTAATCCAAATGATGTTCAGTCGGTTGAAATTTTAAAGGGCGCAAATGCCAGTATGTACGGCGTAGATGGTGCTAAAGGTGTTATTGTGATAACCAGCCGCCAGGGAAGCGACAATGATAACGACACACAGACTACTGTAATGTCTCCGGGGATACTGGCCATAAACCCACAGGGTTTTTACGCCGCCCGCGAGTTTTATACTCCGCGTTATGAAGCAAGTAGAAATGATTTATCTGCTGCATACTGGAAACCAAACGTTGTTACAGATAAAGACGGCAAGGCTACGCTCAACTTTAACACTACCGGTGCGGGCAATTACGTAATTATTATTGAGGGGATGGATAGTGCCGGTAATATTGGCAGATCTGTTACCAATTATAAAGTGCAGTAAATAAAAAAACCCCTGCCATAGGCAGGGGCAAAAACTCACAACAATTGTTTAACCTTTCGGCTATTCCTAACTGCAATGTGCGTTCGTATATATAACATCTGCAGTTTGTTAAAGTTTTTTAACTTGAAATAAATTTTTAGTTGTAGATGCTTTAAACTTATATCAAGCAACAATCGGTGTGGTCAGCTATATTTGTGAGCAATAAAAAACCTTAAAAACGTTTATTAATAAAAATTAACTAAGTATGAGAAAAGGATTCCAGTTTAAAGCTTTAGCATTTTTTGTTTTCGCACTTTTAGTATCTACCGTAACTTTTGCACAGCAAAAACCAATTGCAAGTCCGCGTGACAGTGTAAGTGCAACAGTAGCCGGATCAAAAATCACTATCAATTACGGTAGCCCGTCGGTAAAAGGCCGTAAAGTATTTGGCGAGTTAGAGCCTTATGGAAAAGTATGGCGCGCAGGTGCTAACGAAGCAACTGTATTTACCACCAGCAAAGACATTATGGTTGAAGGTAAAAAACTGCCCGCCGGTACTTACGGCTTATTTGCTATACCAACTGCCACTACCTGGACAATTGTTTTTAACAAAGTAGCTAAACAGTGGGGCGCGTTTAAATATGATGAAAGCAGCGATGCATTGCGCGTAGTTGTAAAACCTGTTGCTTCAGCAATGAACGAGCGTTTGGTTTACAAAATCACAGCTAAAGGTTTCTCGCTTAACTGGGACAAGTTATCGGTACCTGTGTCAATAAAAAAATAACTTAAGCGATAAAACAGCAAAGCCCCGGAAAAACTTCCGGGGCTTTTGTTTTTGCAGGCACTCGTTGGTTGCATGCATTATATTTACCACCTGAATGATAAGGTACTTATCCGACAAGCCATTGTTAAAGCGAGGAATTGCCATATTGGTGCTTACCTTGGCTATAATCATGCTGATGATTTTTGCGAGATATCCCCATGTTGTAGAAAGCTACTACTCGCAGGGGCTTTACCCGGTGATATGCTATATACTTCATCCGGTGTTGAATATTCTTCCTTTCAGCATTGGCGATGTGCTGTATATTGGTGTTATTGGCTACCTCATCTACCTTGTAGTTTTGCTGATAAAGCACTTGTTCAAAAAGCATTTCGCCCGTGCAGGGAGTTTAGTGCTGGCTCTGATAATAGGTGTGCAGGTGGGTATATTGCTCTTTTATTTGCTTTGGGGCTTAAATTATTTCCGCCCTTCCGCCGCTGAACGACTTAGCCTGAAAGCTGAGCCGTTTACCGTTGCTGAGCTGCAGCAGGTAACCACTGTGTTAATAGATAGTGCAAACGCTACCAGGTCAAGGCTTTCGGATGCTGACCTTAGCCAAACTAACGATACTATCTATAATCGCGCTAAAGAAGCCGTACAGCGCTTGAGTGGATCTTCTGTAAACTATCGAACGTACTGGCCGGGAGTTAAGCCCTCATTACTAACCCCGTTATTAAATTATATCAGCACATCAGGGTATTATAACCCGTTTACAACCGAGGCGCAAGTAAATTACCAGCAGCCGCTATTTGCCCGGCCGTTTGTAGCATGTCATGAAATGTCGCACCAAATGGGTTTTGGTGCCGAAGATGAGGCCAATTTTGCGGGCTTTATGGCTGCTATAGCATCAAAAGACAAGCTTTTGCGGTATTCTGCTTACCACTTGGCAGTAGGCGAGTTCATGATTACCCTGCGTGGGGCAGACAGCACTGTACATAAACAACTTAAAGCAAGGATTTCCGCAGCTGTTAAGGCCGATTTTAAAGCAGAGCGGGAATATTGGCTGGCTTATCAGAATAAAGCAGAGGTAATTACCGGGCTTTTTTACGATAGGTTTCTGAAGGTTAATAATCAGCCACAAGGTCTGGATACTTACAACCAGATGGTAACGCTTGTTATGGCACTCTATCGTAAAAAGTAGTTAAATAAAGCATTCCTTTCAATTTTTTACGGGAATGGTTGCTGAGATGTGTTCCAAAACCTGCAAAAACCACATCTATTTAAAGAAGGCTGATTTATGTTGCTTATCCGAACAATTACCGGAAAGCAGAGCAACAAAAAAGCGTTCCGTATCTCACCCCGGAACGCTCTGCAACATCATCTCTCAAATAATGTTGATCAACTAAATCTCAGATAACATGTTAATTTACCCAAGCTCTTATATACAGCCCATCGCGGGATGATAACATCTTATTTTTGATACCTGCTAAGTACAAACATTGTACCCAAAACTTTTTAAAAGTCTTAAGGATGTGTCAAATATACACATTGGACAACATGCCTGGTTAAATGTTACAACTGTTTTTATTTAAAATGACGAAACTTTTATAATTTTCGTTACAGAGACCATTTAATTTAACTTTTAAACAATCAAATTTGTTACGCAATTAAATAGCGGTCAGTGCATTAACGTAATTAATTGCGGCACCAAACGTAATCTCTACTTCTTAAACCCTTTTACTGAAGTATACTTTTCTATACAGCGGCATCGCGCTGGTTGAAATAATAACTGCGTTTTAAACACTTAAAGGCAGGTATTTACAAAAGCAGCTCAACTTGATTGTTTTTAAGTACAATTATTGAACTGTCAAATATACATTAATAATTAATTTTCCTATACGCCTTGGATAAAAGCCGGTAAGATTTAACATTTTTTAGCATTTATTATTAATTTACGTCTACATACATCTGTAAGCATATGCCGTTTACCAAAAAGTGGTTAGTTCTCATAATAATTTTCCTCCCTTTTACAGTCATAGCTCAAAAATTTACTTCGCAGGAGATCATTCGCTATAAAAAGCAGGCGGAGGCGGTAAATGTTATCCGTGATAATTACGGAACACCCCATATTTATGCTAAAACTGATGCGGGTGTTGTATTTGGGCTGATGTACACGCAATGTGAGGAAAACTTTAAAGGCATCGAACGTAATTACTTGTACCAGCTAGGGCGGCAAAGCGAAGCAGATGGCGAAGGGGTGCTGTACACCGATGTGCAACTGCAAATGATAGCGGATAGTGCAGATGCAATAAAGGACTATAATGCCAGTAACCCTGCCTTTAAAAAATTGCTGGATGCCTTTGCCGATGGCGTGAACTATTACCTGTATAAACATCCGGAGGTAAAACCGCTCGTGTTCAAAAAGTTTAAGCCCTGGTTTGCGCTGATGTTTACCGATGGGAGTGTGGCTGCTACAGAAACCGGAGATATATCTCCAAAAGAAACACAAGCATTTTATAATGATGGCGGCAACAACACCGGAGCTCTTAATAATCCCTACAGCTTAACACATGCCAACCGCGATCGCGACATAGGTTCTAATGGTTTTGCTATATCACCAAAGCGTTCGGCAACCGGGCATGCCATGCTGTACATTAACCCGCATGTGCCGTTTTATTTCCGCAGCGAAGTCGGTTTGGAGAGTGAGGAAGGCTTGCATGCTTACGGCGCGGTTACCTGGGGGCAGTTCTTCATTTACCAGGGTTTTAACCGGCATTGCGGTTGGATGCACACCAGCAGCTATGCAGATGTTGGGGATGTTTACATGGAGAAAGTGCAAAAGAAGGACGGCAAGTGGTTTTACGAGTATGACGGAAAACTAAAGCCCGTAACAGAAAGAAAGCTTGAGCTAAGTTTCAAAAATGGCGATCAGCTTCAGCATAAAATAATAACGGCCTATTACACGCATCATGGGCCTGTGCTTGGCGCGCGAAATGGTAAGTGGCTTGCGCTGCGGCATAATAACCGGTCGTACAAAGCACTGCTCGAGTCGTGGCTAATCACTAAAGCTAATACGTTCGGCCAGTACAAACAGGCCATGTCGCTGCTGGCAAATACCAGTAACAACACAGTTTATGCCGATGACCAGGGGAATACTGCCTTTTGGTACGGAGACTTTATGCCACGCAGGGATAAGACTATCGATTGGAATGTTCCGGTAGATGGAACCACATCAGCTACCGAATGGAAAGGCCTGCACCCGTTAAACGAGTTGGTGCAGGTAATTAATCCTTCTACGGGGTTTATACAAAATTGCAATTCGTCAATATTCAGTTCGGCCGGTAGCGCCAGTCCCGACAGATCAAAGTTCCCGAGATACATGGCACCCGATGATGAGAACTACCGCGGCATTAACGCGGTAAGACTGTTCAGCGGAACCGAAAAGTTAACAATTGATGGCTTAATTGCAAAAGGCTACGACCATTACCTCAGTGCCTTTGACGATATGCTGCCTGCCCTGTTCAGCGCGTATGACAAAGCCCCTGATAGCTTAAAAACAAAGCTGGCAGACCCTGTAGCGTTGCTAAGGAGCTGGGACAAACGTGGCGCAGTAAATTCGGTAGCGACTACTCTGGCGGTAGAGTGGGGTACTTTATTAATGCGTACCATGCCAGCACCTGCACCGGGCGAGAGCAGCTTCCAGGTAAAGCGGGTTAGGGAGATGCTAAAAACCATCTCGCCGGATTTACAGCTGACCTTACTAAGCAAAGTAATGTCTGATCTGCAAAACAGGTATGGAAGCTGGAAGGTGCAATGGGGCGATATTAATCGGTATCAGCGCCCGGCAGATGGTATCACGTTTGATGATAAACAAGCCAGTTTGCCGGTTGGGTTAACGGCATCAAACTTCGGGCAATTGCCTTCGTTTCAAAGTAAAATCATGCCCGGCACACAGAAGCGCTATGGCTTTTCCGGCAATAGCTTTATTGCGGCCGTGGAGTTTGGTCCGACTGTAAAAGCAAAGAGCATTATCACAGGCGGCCATTCGTTTGATGCAACCTCGCCAAACTTTACCGACCAGGCAAAGGGATATCTTGACGGGAAGTTTAAAGATGTACTGTTCTATAAGCAAGATGTGCTTAAGCACGCGGTGAAAACCTATCATCCCGGATTTTAATGGGCCGCTCTTTTTTCATAGCTTAGTTGGCCAAACCACATCATTTGAAACGTTTTTACTTACTGTTATTCCTTCTATACAGTTCCTGCATAACAGTTTATGCCCAAAAAGCCGCTTTTGGCCAAATTGATACCGCCGACCTGAAACTAACGTCATGCAGTTTTGAAAAGAATGCCAGCGCCATGGTATTGTTTAACACCGCCAAAGCAAGTTACACCAAATATGATGGCATTGATATGGAGGTACACCGCCGCGTAAAGGTGTTTAACGAACAAGGTACCGTAGCGGCTAACGTTAAGTTGCAGTACTACAGCGGAGGCCATAATGAGGATATAAGAACATACAAGTAATATCCCTAAACCTTGTAGATGGCAAAATTGTGATAACGCCGCTTGACCCCAAACTTATCTACGTGCAAAAAGTAGATAAAACACAAAAGCAGGTAGTGTTTACTGCGCCTGCTGTAAAGGCCGGCTCTGTAATAGACATTAAGTATACATGGCATACATCGCTGTCATACAATTTCCCGTCCTGGCTTTTTCAGGAACTGATTCCCACGCGTTATAGCGAGTATCAGGCCGAAATTAAGTATGGCTATAGTTTTAATGTTATTAAAAAAAGCACACAGCCTTTTGTAACAGACACTGCTTACCTGGTAAAAGAGCTGCGCCTGAAGAAACACGTTTATGCAATGTCTAACATACCTGGGTTTAAGTTAGAAGCCTATATGGGTTCTGTTGAAGATAACTTGCAAGGTGTGTATTTTAAACCGGCTCAATCTGCGATGGATTGGAACATGATTGGTTTAAGGTTATTATTAACCACGGATTTTGGTGGACAGTGGAACTTACCCGTAAAAGGCGAAAAAAATATCATAAACGAAGCCAAAGCTTTAAAAGCAGATGAAGATAAAATTGCTTACATCTTTAACACGGTTAAAAACACTGTAAAGTGGAATGAAACCGATCTTGCTTATTCAGAAGAAGGAATTCCTGCAGCATGGGCTTTACATACCTGGAATTCTACTGAAATAAATTTGATGCTGTACCGGTTGCTTATGCAAAGCGGTGTTAAGCCAACACTGCTGATGCTTGGCACCCGCGACCATGGTGAGATTGAATTTAATAACCCGAGTTTTGACAGGCTGAATAAAACGGTGGTAAGGGTACCGATAGATTCGTTGCAGTATTATGTGTTAGACGCTAGCGGCAAGTATAATACCTATAACAGCACTCCTTATGATTTGCTTGGTATTAACATGCTTACAATAGATCCGGATAAGAAGGACTTTCAAATAGTAAAGCTGAAAACCGCTTTACCATCGACAGAGATAGTATTGGTAGATGCATCATTAAATCCGACAGGTAAAATGGATGGCAGTGTACAGGTAGAGTTCTAATTACAAGCGGATAAGCAAGCTGGAAGTTTATGATAAAATTGGCGAAAAGAAATATTTAGAAGCCATTAAAGATGACAACAATAACCTGCAGCTAAGCGATTTTAAATTTAGCAATCCGGAGGCAGATACCTTACCGCTAAGAGAGGACTTTAACTTTAAGCTGGAACTTACCGGCAGTGATGACACCTATATATACTTTAGCCCTAACCTTTTTACAGGGATAGGTGCAAATCCATTTTTAAGCGAATCCAGGCTGGCAGATGTAGATTTTATATTTCCGTCTACTTATTCTATAAACGGCAATTATAAGCTTCCTGTGGGCTTTAAGATAGATGCTTTACCAAAATCAACTATCTTATCAATGCCTGACCAAAGCGTGACTTTTAAACGTACAACCGGCGAAAACAACGGTGCAGTAGTAATACACTATGTAATTATCTTTAGAAAAACGAAATATACCCGCGATGAATACCCCGCTTTGCGCCAGTTTTTCAAGGCCATGTACGAAATGCTTAACGAACAGGTAGTACTTAAGAAAAGGTAAATAAGTATTCTTGACAGCTATAGCGCTTGTATTACAGTCGATTAAAAATCATTTATATTTGTGTGATAAATGAAAAAGTACCTATTAATACTATTGCTGATAAGCTCGGGCGCAATTGCCCATGCTCAGGCTATAAGTTTTTATGATCTTACTAACCTGGCCAATCTTTCTAATGGGGAAGCGCATAACTATCTGACATTAGGGAAAGTTTTTAAGCACTTGTACCTGGAAGAAAAAGATGGCAAGAAGCTGGAGCGTTTCCGCTCAGTAAACCCAAAGCAAAAGGAGCAAACCGTTACTATAGGTGTGAATACCGTATTGTCAAGCGGAGGCGTTTTACGGACAGTGACCTATACTACGCGGGACCCGCAGCACATTTACAACCTGATAGCGCAGGCAAAAAGAAACCGCATGGAAATGCGTTTTGAGGGGGCAGATGCGGATAACAACATCTACATTTTTGATAATGATTTTTACCACGTAGCTATGTATGTGAGCAATAAGCACGGCAACGGACTTATACGTGTAGATCAAAAAGAATTTATAGCTTACTAACCAAAATATAAGAAAGTAAAAAGGCCCGCCTCGATTTAACGTAGCGGGCCTTTTTACTTAACGGGCTGCTTGTTAATTTACACCCCTGAATATGCGGCTCCAGCGTATTTTGCTAAAGAACGATCCGTTATCGTCCCAGCTCATCCAGATGAACAAGGCCTTGCCCACCACATGATCCTCCGGAACAAAGCCCCAGTAGCGTGAGTCGGCAGAGTCGTGGCGGTTATCACCCATCATCCAGTAGTAGTTCATTTTAAAAGTATAGCTATCTGCTTTGGCACCGTTTATAAATACCTCGTTGTTTTTTATCTCCAGCTTATTACCCTCGTATACCTCAATAGCACGTCCGTAAACAGGCAGCGTAAGGCTGTCGAGCTTAACTGTCCATCCTTTTTTAGGGATGATTATAGGCCCGTAGTTATCCACGTTCCAGTTAAAGTCCTTATTAGCAGGATTAAGCTTGTATTTCGGATATGCAGCCGGGAACACCGGGTTAAGCGGATCGGCATAGCCACGCGGCTTAATGTTTGGTGTTATAGATTTTACGTTTGAGAACGACTTTAACTTAGCTGCAGAAGCCTTGGTCATTGTTGGGTAAGGGATGTTCTCGTAGTTGGATACCTGCAACTCGTCGTATACTTCAGGGTTTAGATCGGTACCGTTTGTAGTAATACTATAGTCAGTTTGTTCGCCTGGCGGGTTTGGAGCGGGTTTGCCGTTAACATATACCTGCGCGTTCAAAAGCGCAAGTGTATCACCAGGCGCGCCCTGGCAGCGTTTGATATAGTTCTCGCGTTTATCAACGGGGCGGTAGTAAGGAGAGTCGGCTTCCATAGGGTAATTAAATACAACCACGTCGCCTTTTTTTATTTCGCTGAAACCAGGCAGGCGGTAATAAGGCAGTTTCACGCCATCCCAATAAGCTTTGGTACCAATGATAGGCATTGTGTGGTGCGCAAACGGGAAGGATATAGGTGTCATTGGCGTGCGTGCCCCATAATTAACCTTGCTTACAAACAAAAAATCGCCGACCAGTAACGACCGCTCCATAGAAGGGGTAGGTATGGTATAAGCTTCTATAAACAGGGTACGTATAAGCGTAGCGGCAACAACGGCAAAAATTATAGCATCCGTCCACTCGCGCGCGGCGCTTTTCTTCTTTTTGTTTTCTTTGTCCTTCTTGCTCCAGAATTTCCAGTTCATTATAAAATTATATCAGCGGTAATTTAAATACTTGTTAGTTGAAATTGAACATATCTTCTACCTGGTAGAAGCCTTTTTTATTGTGTAGCCATTCTGCAGCCAGTACCGCACCAAGGGCAAAACCATTGCGATTATGTGCGGTGTGTTTAAACTCTATACTATCAACCTCCGAGTCGTATATAACAGTATGTGTGCCGGGCACGCTTTCTATCCGGTGGCTTTCAATTAATAGCTGGTCGGCAGGTATATTGCTGTCATCAGCGGTTTCGCCGCCCGTAAGTATATTTATCCAACCTGCTTTACGCTCCAGGTTTTCGGTAATGCCTTCTGCTATTGTTATCGCGGTTCCGCTTGGCGAATCGAGCTTTTGCGTATGGTGTATTTCTTCTACCTGCACCTCATAGTACGGGTACTTATTCATTAACCTGGCCAGTACCTTATTTACGTGGAAGAAAATGTTTACCCCAACGCTGAAGTTGGTGCCATATAAAAGGGAGCGGTTTCCTGCAAGGCATTTTTCTTTAATGGTACCAAGCATATTATGCCAGCCGGTGGTGCCAACTACAGCAGGTACATCGGCATCCAGGCAGGCATTTATATTGTCCAGAACAGTGCCCGGAGTGCTGAATTCAATTACAGCATCAGCAAGTTGCAGGTTTTCTTTTGTAAGCTCGTGCAGGTTGTTACTGCTTATCTTCAGTACGATCTCGTGTTGGCGGCTAAGGGCAATCTGTTCAATAATTTTGCCCATTTTGCCGTAGCCTAATAATGCGATCTTCATTTTTTGGCGCTTATTACCTTATTATTTTAGCGTAAAGGTAATTTTTATCCCGGGAATATAACTGCCAAAATTTGAGGCGTAAGTAGGCCCGTTTATAAGGCCCGGTGCAACGCGCATAGAGAGGTCGTTGTCGACCGTGTAGGAACTGATGAACTTGGCATCAATATAAGCATCAATAGTCTGTATGCCCCAAAAAGCCAGGGCGCCCAGTATGCTTAGGTCGCGGTTGCGCAGGTACCCGTCAGATGCATCGGCCAGCGCCTGGTAACCAACCTTGGAATATAGCTCGTACTCGGCTTTATATTTTACATACAACGGGTAAAGCTTTGATGTTGGCCCGGGTATTTCAGCGGTTTTAGCAATTTTAGCAAGCGCCAAAAACTGCTTGTGGTACTTTTGGTTGTAAACAATAGCAGCGCCAAACAAGCCCAAGCCGGTATAAATAAGCGGTACTTTCCAGTATTTACGGTTGTAAACCTGTCCCCAGCCCGGTATAAACAACGAGCGTTTAACGGCCAGGCTAGGTATATGAGTACTATCGGGGTGGTAAACCTTTTCCTTTTTTATTTTAGGAGCAAAGGAGCTGCGTACGGTAGTATCGCGCTTAACAACCGATGTTGTATCCTTACGTTTTGCAAGCGTATCGGGGTTCTGTGCCATTGCCAGCGATACCATTCCGCAAAAAAATAAAACAGCAAACAGTTGTTTAAGCATAATTACCAATCCAGCATTTCAAGTATACGGCCAAGGTCGTCTTCAGACAGGAACGGTATTTCTATTGATCCATTGCCCTGTGCGTTAACTTTTACCTTAACCTTAGTGCTGAATTTTGAAGCCAGGTCATCCTGAACCTTTTGTATGCGGTAGGGTAGCTGCTCGGGTTGTTTACCCTCTTTTTTCTCAGGGGCATACTGTATCTCGCGTACCAGCTCTTCTACCTTGCGTACCGACAGGCCTTCTTTAACTATTTTTTGATGTATGTACAGCTGCGTGGCCGGGTTATCTACAGATAACAAAGCTTTGGCATGCCCCATGCTGATCTCGCCATCGCGCAGGGAGATCTGTATTGTCGGCGGCAACTTCAGCAACCTTAGGTAGTTGGTAACGGTAGAACGGTTTTTGCTTACGCGGCCGCCAAGTTCTTCCTGCTTCAATTTCAGCTCGTCTATCATCCGCTGAAAGCTAAGGGCAACTTCAATGGCGTTAAGGTCTTCGCGCTGTATGTTTTCAATCAGGGCCATTTCCAGCATTTGCTGGTCATTGGCGGTACGGATGTATGCCGGTATTTGCACAAGCCCTGCCAGTTTGCTGGCGCGCAGCCTGCGCTCGCCGGATATAAGCTGGTACTTATGCGCGTTGATGCGCCGTACGGTAATAGGCTGGATAAGCCCCTGTAACTTAATAGAAGCTGCCAGGTCCGACAGGGCCTGCTCGTCAAACTCAGTACGGGGCTGGAAAGGATTTACCTCTATCTCGCTCAGCTTAACTTCGCCTATAGAGCCCAAAGCTGAAGATTCGGATAACTGTCCTCCAGTATTATTATTCTTGTTCGGCATAACACTTGCCGAGTCGTTCAATAGCGCGCTTAAGCCCTTACCCAAGGCGTTTCTTTTTTCTGCACTCATAGTATAGCTTAGGCGGTTACAGTAGTTGCCAGTTCTTCGTCCTTAACAAGGCCGTTTTTCTTAATAATCTCGCGGGCGAGGTTAAGGTAATTAACAGCGCCTTTACAGTTGGCGTCGTGCATAATTACAGATATACCAAAACTTGGCGCTTCGCTCAAACGGGTGTTACGCTGGATAATGGTATCAAAAACCATATCCTCAAAGTGCGTTTTAACCTCATCAACTACCTGGTTAGATAGGCGCAGGCGAACATCATACATCGTAAGCAAAATACCTTCTATAGCCAAAGTAGTATTCAGGCGTGTTTGTACGATCTTGATAGTATTAAGCAGTTTACCCAAGCCTTCAAGCGCGAAGTACTCGCACTGTACAGGTATAATAACAGAATCCGCAGCAGTAAGCGCATTAATGGTAATCAACCCCAATGATGGAGAGCAGTCAATTATAATAAAGTCGTACTGATCGCGAACACTGTCCAGCACTGCTTTCATTTTAAACTCGCGGCTGGCAAGGTTTATCATTTCAATCTCGGCACCTACCAGGTCAATATGAGCAGGCAGAAGGTCGAGGTTAGGGGTATCTGTCTTTTGTATGGCCTCACGTACATCAATATCATTAATGATGCACTCGTATATACTATTCTTGATATTGCGGGGATCGAAACCTATGCCTGAGGTTGAATTGGCCTGCGGGTCGGCATCAACCAGCAGGGTTTTATATTCAAGTACGGCCAAACTTGCAGCCAGGTTTATAGACGATGTTGTTTTCCCGACGCCACCTTTTTGATTGGCTAAAGCAATAATTTTACTCATTCTGTATATTCAAAATAAATTATCCGGTTTATTCAGGAACGAAAAAGCCATGTATAAATTTTTAAGTTTGTATGGTTTTTCTCCGGCGATAAAGATACGTATTTAACCATGCGGATAATCCACAGGAAATACCAACTTACAAACAATATTGTGAGTAGTAAACGATGAACAGAAGCAGGTAAGTGGTTTACAGTCTTTACTTCTTTTTAATCAATTGCCAACTCACATTCACTACCAACAACATGATCACCATTATATCAGGTACAAACCGTCCTAATAGTTCAACCCTTAAACTGGCGCAATATTATCAGCGCAAGTTTGCCGAAAAAGGTGTAGAAGCCAGGGTCTTCCCGCTAACCGACCTTCCCGATTGCATTATTGCCACTGACCTTTATGGTAAGCGCAGCAAAGAGTTTGAACCTATACAGGAAATGGTCACAGCAACGGAGAAATTCTTGTTTATGATACCTGAATACAATGGCAGTTTCCCCGGCGTGCTGAAGGTTTTTATTGACGCGTGTGACTATCCCGCAAGCTTTTACGAGAAGAAGGCAGCATTGGTAGGAGTGTCATCAGGCAAGTATGGCAATATCCGCGGGGTAGACCACTTTACGGGTATTTGCAACTATGTGCACCTGCATGTAATGCCGCTTAAAATTCATATAGCAGCCATAAACAAGGAACTTGATGAAGAGGGGAACCTTTTTGCAGCGGATACGGTAAAGTTTACTAATGAGCAGATAGACAAGTTCATCAGGTTTTAACTTGGTTTTTGTTGGCAGATAGTTATCTTTAAACCGATAAACCTATCACCATTTTATGGAGCGACCGTACCTTGTTCTGCTGGCATTGTTATTACTGCCTTTTTTGTCATCTGCGCAAAGAACTCTTCAAGCTGTTCTACAGTCTCCGTGAACGGCCTAAAGTCTAAATAAGCAAACTATTTACAAACCCTAACCTATATTATTGATGAAGCAATTTTATGTTCTATTTTTATTAATTTTTATCTTTCCTGCCGTTTCAAGCGCTCAAAGCAATTTTAAACCCGGCTATGCCGTAACTATAAATGGCGACACACTAAGAGGTGAAGTCAACTACCGGGAGTGGGATACCAATCCCGCTTCGGTGTCTTTTAAAACAGTTGATGGGCTGGAAAGGAACTTGATTCCGTCGGAAATATCGTACTTTGAAGTGACTGGCCTGGAGTCTTACCGCACCTACAACGGTAAGATCAGCCATGATGAAACCCGTGACAACCGGGTACAAAACGGGCGCGATACCAGCTATACTACCGGCAGTTACTTTTTAAAACTCCTGCAAAAAGGTAACGTAATTAATTTATATACTTACGTTGATGCTCTTAAAGCAAGATATTTTTATAGCGAGCGTGCAGATGACACCCCAAGTGAGCTGATATATCGTGTGTACTATGATGCAAACATGGTATCTGCCTATAAAGGCCGTACAGTAAACGAGAATACTTATATTCAGCAGCTATCAGCTGTTGCGCTAAAGGCGGGTGTTATGGACGATAACTTACAGCAGATGATGGGCTACCTGGACTACAATAAGCCTGCAATTTTGAAAGTTACCAGTAAGATGAATGGTATATCGGGTAAGCAGTATACGGCAACTAATACTGGCAGAAAATACGATTCATTTGATTTATATGCCGGCGTTGGAGTTTCTGCAATTAGTACTAAACCCCAAGGGATTTTTAAAAATGCTGGTGCGGGTAATTACAATTCGCTGCTGCCGAAGGTTGTTTTTGGGTTTAGCGCGTATGCAAATCCTAACACCAGGAAGCTTGTTTTTAGTACAGAACTTGCTTTGTCTATGGGTAAGTACAAAACATCTTACGTTAACAAAACCTACCCTTATGTAGGTGTTAACTACGGATTTGACCAACTTATTATATCGCTAACCCCACAGGTAGCGTACAATTTTTACAATACAGACAATTTTAAACTGTTTGCCGCAGTAGGTTTTGACGTAAGTAAATATAGCTACAGTAATACTTACTATCGAGATCTTGATGGTAAAGATATTAATTACGGTGCATCATTGTTTAACTTCCAAAAATACGTTAACTCTTTAATGCTTAAGGCAGGTACTTTAATAACCAAGAAGTATCAGGTGTATGCTACTTATATACAGGGTGGCTACATTAATACTTATGGTTACGAAGACTTAAAACAGAACACTATACAAGTGGGCGTAAATTATTTTTTTGGGCAGTAAAAAACCTTACCTCACCATCATTACCCACCCCGACCGCAATGGTGTGTTGTTCCTAAGATCAATCACGTAATAATAAACCCCGGCGGGCAGTTGCTTTCCGTTGTAACTGCCTGTCCAGGGTTTTGCGTAGCCATTACTTTGGTAAAGCAGCGTTCCGCTGCGGTTAAATATTTTTACCACAGCTTCAGGATAGGTATATAATTGATTGATGGTCCATACATCGTTAATGCCATCTCCATTGGGTGAGAAGGTGTTAGGTATAGTGATCTTTTTATAAACCCGTACAAATACATCATCTGTATATTCGCCGCAGTCGGCAAGCGACTCTACATGCAATGTGTAAATTGTGTTATCAGAAGGATTTACCACAGGCGTGGCGGAAAGCGCATTATCTATGTTGCTTGTTGGTGTCCAATAGTATCGTATGCTATCGCCCGTTATAGTACCAGTAAGCGTAACAGACTCACCTTCCTGTATGGCAACGTCTTTACCTGCATCAGCATGCGGAAGCTTGAGCACCCGTACCGTTACCTCCTGCGTTTCATCTGTACAGGCGCCATTATCAATTTTAACGTGATACGTAGTAGTTTCTGCAGGGGAGGCGATTGGGTTTGGTATGTCGTCCCGGTTTAAGCCTGTTGATGGCGACCATTTATAATTTATGCCGCCGCCTGCAAGCAACTGGGTAGTGGCTCCGTAACAAATAACGGTGCTGCTGCTAATACTTGGATTAACTTTAGGCAATACACTTACCTGGGTACTCCCGCCGCGGGTACAGCCCTTATCCGTATTAACAACCACGTTATATGTGCCATTCATGCTGTTATCCGGAGTGTAGCTTACCACAGGAGACTGCTCAGTGGAAGTAAAGCCATTTGGGCCTGTCCAGCTGTAGCTGGTGCCGCCAGTAGCTGTAAGCCGCAGTGCGGTACCTTCACAAACTTTTGTTTCCGGCGCTATACTAATTATCGGCAACGGGTTTACATAGATATTAAGCGGTCTGGAGTAAATGCGGCAAGCGAGCGATTTAGAAGGCCCATCCAATATGCCCACCCGGTACTGGTACTTGCCTGCTGCAGGATTAGAGAGTGTAACATCAGCATTATTAGCAGTAGCGCCGGTAATATCTATCCACCCTTTACCATCGTTCTTGTTTACCTGCCATTGATAGTAGGGGTCGTTGTACCCGGTCTGTTTGGATTTCAAATTAAAAGTTTGCGTACCTACGCTGCCTTCACAAAAGTTGAGGTCTGCTGATGCGTCAACACTTCCAAAGCCGGTTTCTATAATCGGGCCGCATGGCCGGAAGGTTATGTCATCCAGTATGAGGTCGTTTCCATTCCCGCCGGGAGCATTGTTGATCATTTTAACAACAATGTCTGCCCCGTCTGACGGAGTGGTAAAAAAGGTACCGTATTGCTTAAATTTTCCATCGGCAAAATTGGGATTGCTGTATAGTTGTGGTATGTTGCCGGTGTTGTACGGTGGTGCTAACTGCCGGCCATCCACAGTTTCGATGATAAAAGTTATGTTGGGCTGAATGGTTCCTTGCGTTTGCGGGCTGTCGCGCATTACATTCATTATCCAGGCTGCAAATTCATACGTGGTATTAGGGCAAAGTTGATCACCTTTAACGGTTTGAGTATAGAACAAGCCGGGATCATACGAGGCATTGATAATCATCATATAACCATTATGGTCGCCGGTATGGTCATGCGGAACAATCTCCCAGGTGGCACCAAAACAATTGGCTGTGCCGCTGGCAATGGTATAGCTACCATCGGAAGGACAGGTGTTAGACACAAAATTATAAGTGGTTACGTTACGCAGTAATGCCGGGCCATAGGTGCCAAAAGTAGTGCCTGCGCCAAATGTTTCGTTAATAACAGGGTCTCCCAGGCTGCCTGTACAGGTTTGCCCCCGGCTTTGCAGCCAGGATAAAAGTAACAGGATGAGGATGAATTTGGCAGATAAACTAGGACGCATTGGTATACTGCTGTAAAGCAGCTGTTTCCAAATTTAACTTTTTTAAGCAGATGTTTAGCTGAAAATTACACAGGGCACAATACTTGCTTAATTCTGTCTTTCAAACAACTACTACCAACATTTATGAAATATAAAGTCCTTCCGGTTATTGCCGCTGCGCTGATTAGTTGCGGACAAAATGATAAAAAAGTAAACCACAGCAAAGCCGATGGGGTAAGCACGCCTGAAAAGCAGGTTGTCGATTTACCAGCCCCTTATCAAAGTAAATCTGTAAAAAATTACTGTAAAGTAATTGGCTGGCCTGCGGGTAAAACGCCGGTAGCGCCGGCCGGTTTTATCGTAAGCCTATTTGCAGACAGCCTCAGGAACCCCAGAAACATTTACATAGCACCTAACGGCGATATATTGGTTTCAGAATCAAATACTGAAGCTACAGGCATAAAAAAGGTAGGCGCTGCAATAAAAGGGGTCGCTAAATCTCAGAACCTCGGGCAAAGTGCTAACCGCATAACGCTGCTGCGTGATAAGGATGGGGACGGTGTTCCGGAAATTAAAACAGTGTTTTTAGAACATCTAAACCAACCCTATGGTATGCTGATAATTGGCAACAGCTTTTACGTCGCCAATACGGACGGTATCTGGAAGTACCCATATCAGCAAGGGCAAACAAAGATAACAGTACCCGGTAAAATGATCTTGTCGTTACCTGCCGGCGGCTATAACAACCACTGGACACGTAACCTGCTGGCTAATGCTGATAACACCAAAATATTTGTTTCGGTAGGTTCGGGTACGAACGTGGCAGATCAGGGTATGGAGAACGAAAAGCGTCGCGCTAATATTCTGGAAATTAACCCTGATGGCACCGGTGAACGTATTTATGCCAGCGGACTAAGGAACCCCGTGGGCATGTCGCTGCAGCCGGGCACTAATGCGCTTTATACAGTTGTTAATGAGCGCGACGAACTGGGCGACGAACTCGTGCCCGATTACCTTACCGCAGTAAAGGAGGGCGGATTTTATGGCTGGCCTTGGGCATACTTTGGTAAACACGAGGACCCAAGATTGAAAGTGAAACGCCCTGACATGGTGAGTAAAACTCTAACACCCGACTTCTCATTAGGGCCGCATACTGCATCTTTAGGGTTAGCCTTTTACAATGGCAAGAAGTATCCGTCCCACTATAATAGCGGTGCTTTTATTGGGCAGCACGGTTCATGGAACCGCTCTAAACTATCAGGGTATAAAGTAGGGTTTCTGCCGTTTAACAATAATGCAGCTGGTGAAAAGATGGAGGATTTTCTTACAGGCTTTGTGGCTAATGCTGAAAAGAACGAAGTTTATGGCAGGCCGGTAGGTGTTACCGTAGCCAAAGACGGATCGTTGCTGGTTGCTGATGATGCAAGCAACCGCATCTGGCGGGTTGCAGCTAAATAATACTTGTGAAATTTTGCGTGAAATAGCCCTTTAGCCAATAAAGGGCTATTTTTGTTGACTATACTATGAACAAACATCTACTTTTTACTTTGGTAATATCGTCCTCTTCCATAATTGCTGTCGCGCAGCAGAAAACCGCACCTGGCAAAACAGATTCTGTAAAGCAGCTGCAAACTGTAACTGTAAAGGGTTATTTAAGCGAGCAGCCGGTGCTTAGTGTACCTGCATCGGTAAGTGTGTTGGGTGCTCAGCATTTAAAGCTGCAGCCCGAGAATTCGTTTGTTACCGCGCTGAACACCATACCGGGAATACGGGCCGAGGAGCGTTCGCCGGGCAGTTACCGGCTAAGCATCCGCGGAAGTTTGTTACGGTCGCCGTTTGGTGTGAGAGATGTAAAGGTTTATTTTGACGAGATACCGCTAACTGATGCTGGCGGCAATACTTACCTGAACGCTATTGACATTAGTAATGTCAGGCACATCGAGATACTTAAAGGTCCTGATGGTAGTTTATTTGGCGCGAACAGCGGCGGCGTGGCACTGCTCAGCCCTGTGAACCGGCTGGATAGCAGCTATCTTTCGGCAGGTATAAACGGTGGTTCTTATGGCTTGTTCCACCAAAAGGTATCATTGCAAAAAAGCTCCGGTAATAACCGTTTCAATTTTAATCAGTCCTATCAACATTATGACGGATACCGGAAGAACAGCCGCATGTACCGCACCTACCTGCAAGCAGGGGATGCTTACCGGTATGCACCAAATAGCGAGCTGCGTGCTACTGCTTTATACTCCGACCTCGATTACCAAACACCGGGCGGACTAAACCTCGCGCAACTGCAGGCTAATCCGCGTGCGGCAAGGCTTGCCACTGCTACTCTTCCAAGTGCTATCGACCAAAGAATACGCATCAATACTAAAATGCTTTTGGGCGGCCTGGTGAACGATGCGCAGTTAGCCGATGGTGTACGAAATGTACTGGTGGTATTTGGCAACCATGTAGACTTTGCTAATCCTTTTATCACCAATTACGAGGAACGGAATGAAAACACATACGGTTTGCGCACCTACTTTGAATTAGCAGGCAAAACAAGCGAGAACTTTAGCGGCAAACTAAACGTGGGCATGGAATGGCAGCAAACCAATTCACTCATCAGTAATTTCAACAACAACAAAGGCGTAAAGGCGGATACTCAACGAGTGGATAAGATCAACACCAATCAGCATTTCTTTTTCGCGCGATACGCCGCAGACATTTACAAACGTTTGCATGCCGAGGTTGCTGTTAGCTTAAACTATTATCGCTATAAGTTCCGCAACAGTTTTCCCTTGAAAGAGAACGATTTTAATGACCGGGACTTTTCTGCGCAAGTAATGCCAAGACTGGCGCTTTCATACCAGATCACTAACGACTTTATATGGCGGGCATCTGTAAGCCGGGGATATTCTACACCTACAACGGCGGAGGTACGGCCAACTAGTAATATTGTAAACACGGACTTGCAGGCTCAGTACGGCTGGAACTACGAAACAGGTTTCCGGTTGCGCAATAAGGACCAAAGTATGCTGCTGGATGCTTCGGTATTTTACTACCGTATAAGTAACGCTATTGTTCGGCAGCTAAACCCGGATGAAACAGAGTACTACACCAATGCTGGCGGTACCAAACAGCCCGGATTGGAACTGTCCTTTACAGATTGGCTTATCCGCAGAAACAATGTAAGTTTCATCCGCGGGCTGCAGTTTAGCACAGCAGTTAGCGTAAGCCGCTTTAACTTTAAGGACTATAACGTTGCCGGCAACAATTACTCCGGCAACAGGCTTACGGGCGTACCTCGTGAGGTTATCGTATCATCAATACAGGTTTTGCTTCCTCAAAGTTTATCGCTGTTTTTTCAGCACAACTATACCTCTAAAATTCCGCTTAATGATGCTAACACCGTTTATGCAAACAAGTATAACCTATTGCAGGCAAAGGCTTCATGGGCGCATAGAGTTGGTAAAAGCAGGTTAGAGGTTTACTTTGGTGCCGACAATCTGCTGAATGAAAAGTATAGCTTAGGTAACGACCTTAATGCTGTAGGTAACCGTTACTACAACCCGGCACCGCCCAGAAATTATTATGCCGGAGTAGGAGTGGAGCTTTAATCTGCGACCATTCATTGCTAAATCTGATGTTTACTTTTTCGTAGCTTTGATATACAACCAATTATCATGAAATTGAAAAACTTGTTTATCCTGGGTGCCGCTTGTGTGCTTGTTACTATCTATTCTTGTACAAGCCCAGCTGCAAAGCAGTACGAAGCACCTGAACTTGCGGAATACTTTAAAGATACCACAGCAGTGCCAAAAACCGGCGGTATAAGAATGGTAACCATTAATACTCCCAAAGGAAAGTTTAAGGTTTGGACCAAAACTTTTGGTAACAGCCCAAGCATGAAGCTGCTGCTACTTAACGGCGGACCAGGTGCTACACATGAGTATTTTGAATGCATGGAGAGCTTTCTGCCGGCTAAAGGTATAGAGTTGATTTATTACGACCAGTTGGGTTGCGGCAACTCCGATAATCCTAAAGATACTACCATGTGGGACCTTCCGCGCTATGTGGAAGAGGTGGAGCAGGTGCGGCAGGCACTGCATTTAGATAAGAATAACTTTTACCTGTTGGGGCACTCATGGGGAGGCATACTAGCTACAGAGTATGCGTTAAAATACCAGCAGCACCTTAAAGGTCTTATCATTTCAAACATGATGGTAAGTTGCCCTGCTTACGGCAAGTATGCCAATGAGGTGCTGGCAAAACAGTTTGACCCGAAAGTACTGGCACGCATCAGGGAGATAGAAGCTAAAAAGGATTTTGCAAACCCGGAGTATATGCAATTGCTGGTACCCAACTTTTACGAAAAGCACATTGTACGGATGCCGCAGGCAGAGTGGCCCGAACCAATAAGCAGGGCAATGGGCAAGCTAAACGAATCGTTATACGTGACCATGCAGGGGCCAAGTGAGTTTGGCATTTCGGGAAAGTTAACCAATTGGGACCGCACAAAGGAGATTGCAAAGCTTGCGGTGCCAACCTTGAGTATAGGAGCACAGTATGATACCATGGACCCAAAGCACATGGAATGGATAGCCAAACAAGTACAGAACGGTACCTACTTATATTGTGAGAACGGCAGCCACATGGCTATGTATGACGACCAGAGGACCTATATGCGCGGCCTGGGTAAATTTATTACCGGCGTTAACAATGGACAGAAAAAGATGGAATTGTAGTTTAAATGATGGCCTGTTTTGACAGGCCATCGTTTAAGTTATAGCGCTGGTTTAGCCGACTCGGACCCGGCTTCGGCTACATTGCCCCCACGACCTTTAGCATCAAACGCGCGGAACTTTACCACTCCGCTAGCATCTACCGGTCCGGTATAGATCTTGCTTTTCGCATCCGGCTCTTTGCCGTTGGTAGTGTACCGGATAGTAAGGCCTGGGTATTGAATATTGGCTACATACTGCCCGCCCTGGTTGATCACCCCGGGTTTAGGTAACCGGAAATTAAAACCGCCGCTGTAATAGCTTAATCGGGGTAGTTCGCGTTTACCAAGCACGTTCATAAAATGGTTCCAGTCGTCCTCATAAAGCTCTTTACTTTTTACAGGGTTTTTTTCGTTGGCCCACTCCGGGTCTTTAGCCCAGGCGCGTTCGGCCAATGCAAGCAGTTTCGGAAAGATCATGTATTCCATCCGCTCCCCTGATTTTACTGTTTCGGCCCAGAGCGCCCCCTGTAAGCCTAGTATATTGCTCTTTCCATAATCGGTAAGTCGCTGCTTTCCTGTAAAAATAGCCCGGTTAATAGGCTGGCCATTCTTATCTACATCGGCGTTCTTGAAATAGTCGAAAGGTATAAAAGAGAAGAATTTATCTATCCCTAAGTAAGCTCCCCAGTAATAACCTGGTTCATCAAACGACTTGTAGTTGGCCATGTCAAAATAAAGGTTGGTTACGCAGGTAAGTACCACCTTGTAGCCGCCATTTGCCAGTTTATAGGCAAGGTCCTCCTGTCCGTCACCCAGTACGTTGTTCCAGACATCCATACGCATACCTTCGTTGGCGAAGGCAGGATTAGGTACATAAGTGTTCTGGCCATCTACAGCTGTTTTCAGCAAACCTACTTCCTCCCAGCCTGAAAGTGCCAGACCGCGTTTTTTCAGCATATCGTTTAAGCGCCCGTAAAAGTAGTACCATACATCGCGTGCTTCTTTCAATTCCGGGTGAGATGCTTTAAGCGTGAGCCACGATGGCGACTTTTCCCAAACGCCGGCAGGAACTTCATCACCGCCAAAATGAATGGTTTCTAAGGGTGCACCGGCCTGTTTGTATAAGGCAACCAGGTCGTTGGTTACCGATTCCATAAAGGCATAAGTGGATGGCCTCGAAACGTCAATCACGTTATCATTCCAGTACTGTACCGAACGGTACTGACTTTTATCGTTAAGGTCGCGCAGCAGATATTTTTCAGCGCTTGCTTTATCGCCAGCCGCAAGCATCCGCTCGTAACGTGCGTCCATAGCCTTTATAGCGGCCCTTGCGTGACCGGGTGCTTCTATCTCCGGGATCACATTGATGTGCCTGTCTGTAGCGTACTTTAATATTTCGATGTAGTCTGCTTTGGTGTAAAAGCCTGTTCCGGCAGTGTTACTAAAATCCGGCCCTGAGCCATGTGATGGGGGTAAATGGGTTTTGCTATCCAGTGTATGCCCGCGTTTGCTTCCTATTGCGGTAAGCTCCGGCAGAGATGGTATCTCAATACGCCATCCTTCATCATCAGTAAGGTGCAGGTGTAGTGTATTTAGCTTGTAAAGCGCCATGCCGTCTATCAGCTTCAACACTTCCGTCTTGTTCTGAAAGTTCCGGGCAACATCAAGCATAACAGCGCGATGTCCGAAGCGCGGCTGATCGGTTACTTCAACGCAGGGTACCTGTATTGATGATCCAGGCTTAGTCCATGCAGATGGCGGTATCAGTGTCTTAAAGGATTGTATTCCGTAAAATATCCCGACTGGGGTAGATGCGGTTATAGTCACTTTATTGGGAGTAATGCTAAGCTTGTAAGCTTCCGCACCCAATGATGCGTCTTTAGCAATCAGTATCCCTTTGCTGGCTGTGCCTTTTCCGGTTACCAGTTTGCCGAAGAGTTTAGTAAGGTCTGCAAACAGGCTGTTAGCCTCCCTATTGTATCCGGGTTCGTAAGTTACGTCTACAGCTGGGGTTAAAATAAAGTTGCCGCCTGTTTCCTGGTAGCTTACCGGGCTAGGAAGTATCTTTACCAACTTATTGTAAGGAATATCTTCAATGGTCTTATTTTGATTGAACAGTACTTCAGGCGTGATCAGCCCGGGATAGGTTGGATTAAAAGATTTCACTACGAAATCACCCAGCGCGTAACCTTTAGCGGGTTCTGCATCCCACACCAGGTAGGGGTTCTCTATAGCATCAGTAAAGTTAACAACGATAGATTCGCATACGAACTCTATCCTGCCGCTTTCGCTAGGCTTTATCTCCGTAAATTTTGTGTTAGGTGTAAAGCTGTAAAGATCTCCGTTAAGTTGTTCTACACGGGCATTGCCGCTGGTAGCATCTGCAATAAAGTTACGTGAGGAGTTAAAGTAAAGCTTCCACCCATTAGCTGGAAAAGTGGCCTTGCCATGATTGGTAATGGTAATTGCGGTAAGTGCCTGCTGCTTATTCTGGTAATTGTTATCTACAACTTCCCATGTTATGGTTAGGTCGCGTGGATTGATTGTTGGTTCGGCGGCTTTGGTGAAAGCTTTTACATTCACTAGTAAGGCAACGATCAGTATTGCAAGGCGATTCATTTAATTATATTTAGGTGCTTGGTGCGTAAATATAATTAAATATCTATTTAGGATGTTAGCTTAACTTTTTAAAATAGTTGTTAAAGTGCAAATTTAATCCAGCCACTACCCTCATAACCAAATATGAACTGTTTCGGGTAGATGATCTCCGCCACTATTTCCAATGTATCTACAATGCGTGGCCCAGGGCGGTTAAAATATTGATTGCCATCCGCAATGTAAAGGCGGTTGTTTTTTATAGCTTTCAGATCAGCGAAGCCAGGCTTTTGCAACAGCAGGTCTATTTCCTGCATAGTGCGCTCTATGGAAAACCCGCAAGGCATTAACACAATTACTTCCGGGTCTTGAAGTTGTATATCGGCCCACTCTACATACGGCGAATGTTTGCCGGCTTGAGCCAGTACAGGTGTGCCGCCGGCAATACTTACCAGTTCAGGTATCCAATTACCGGATACCATCATGGGCTCCAGCCACTCTATACAGGCAACGGTTGGTTTATTTTCTATAAATTTTAGCTTATGGCGAATAATGTCCACACGCTCCTGAAGATCTTCAATCAGTTGGGTTGCAGCAGCCGTTGCATCCAGAGATTGTGCTATGTATCCGATGTCATTAAACACGCCATTTAAACTGTTTGGCTGCAGGGAGATTATCTCGGTGGGTTTGTCCAGGTAATTTGCTAGCGCCTGTTCAACCTCAGGTAATGATACCGCACAAACTTCACACTGTGCCTGGGTAATCACCACATCAGGAGCAAGTTCTTTTATCACCTCACGTTTCACTTCATATACCGACAATGCATCAGCGAGTATCTCTTTTACTTTGCTGTCAATAGCTGCGCTGCTTAGGCCTTCGGGAATATGAGCTTCGGTACAAACAGTTAAAGACGTTATGCTTTCAGGGTAGTCGCACTCGTGAGAGCGGCCTACGAGGTCTTGTTCAAGGCCAAGGGCACAGATGATCTCAGTAGCGGCAGGTAAAAGCGAAACGATCTTCTTAGAGGACATACGCATAGTGTATTTATAAACGACTGCAAATATGCAAAATGGTTGCCGAAACAGCTGCTGAAAAGGAGAAACATGCCCCGTTTTAATTGGTAGATTATTCAAACAATATGTCAATCAAATACCTGTAAATGGCGATTAATGAATAGCTTTGGGAGCCATTTGTGATAAAAATAGTACATGAACAACACGTTTCAAAAGAACATAATAGCAGAAAATGAAAAGCAACGGTTAATTGCGCTCCGCCGCTACAGGATTTTCAATACCGAGGCTGAACGATCATTTACAAGTACGGCTCAGCTTATGGCGGACATATTTGGCGTGTCTATAGCCATGATATCCTTTGTTGATGACGAAGAAGTATCGTTTCAGGCGCAAGTAGGGATGACTTCAACCATCGGTCCACGGGGCGAAAGCTTTTGCTCGTTAACCGTATTAACAGATGAGGTAACTGTTGTTGAAAATGCTATTGAAGATGCTGTTGTAGCACAAAATCCCCTGGTTTGCGGCGATTTTGGGCTGCGTTTTTATGCCGGTGCTCCCTTAATAACCTATGATGGTTACCGGATTGGTACCCTTTGCATTGTTGATACAAAACCAAGGTCATTCAGCACTCATGAGCGATCCATCCTACAAGGTATTGCCCGGATTGTTATGGAGCAAATTGAATTGCGCCTGAAAAACCTTGATGAAATTGATAAGCAGGATGTCACAAATGAGCAGTTGCAGCAAAGCAATAATCAGCTGGTTGCAAGCGAAAAACACTTTCAGCATATTCTTGATACCATGGCCGAAGGTGTGGGTATAATAGACCTTTCGGGTAAGCTGGTATATGCCAACGCTATGGCTCAAAAGATTCTGGGTTTAACGCAGCACGAGATAAAACAGCGCACATACTATGATGCAAGCTGGAAAAACCTGCGTATAGATGGCACAGAGCTTCCCGACAGTGAGCACCCGATGTCAATCATGATGCAGACGAAAAAGCCTGTATTTGACTATGAAATTGCTGTGCAGCCCGATGTAGGAGAGCGTTTTTATATTTCTATTAACGCCGCGCCTATTGTTGATCCGGAGACAAATGAACTTACAGGCGGTGTGGGGACATTTATGGATGTAACCAATCGCAGAAGGGTGCTTCAGCAAAAAGATGAGTTTATAAATGTGGCAAGTCATGAGCTTAAAACTCCGGTAACAAGTTTGAAAGCGGCCATGCAGATAATCGAGCGTTTAAAGGAGAAGCCTAATCCTGTAATGTTCGACAAGATGATTGCACAGGCAAATAAAAGCCTCGAAAAGCTGGCCACTTTGTTAAATGACCTGCTAAATAGTAACAGGATATCTCAAGGACATTTGCAGCTACGTAAAACAACATTTTCCGTCGCTCAACTGGTAGATGATAGCTTCTCCCATATACGATCAGATGATAAGCACGAGATAATCTACAACGGGGATTTTGATATTGAGGTTTATGCTGATGAACAGCAAATAGATCAGGTTTTGGTTAACCTGGTGAATAATGCAGTTAAATACGCTCCTGATTCTCCAAACATCGTTATTGCTGCCGAGCGCCTTCAAGACGCTGTAAGGATATCTGTTAAGGATACTGGCCCGGGTATTCCGCCGGAGCACTTGCCGCACATTTTCGACCGTTATTACCGCAGTGATCACAGCAGCTATCAGTTTTCCGGACTTGGCCTTGGGCTTTATATCTGCGCGGAGATCATTAAAAAACACAATGGTGAAATAGGCGTTGAAAGTACGTTCGGAGAAGGAACTGAATTTTGGTTCACCTTGCCTACTAAAGAGTAATTCGATGTTACGCTGCAATAGCCAGTTGCGGTATTTAAATGTAATTATTACATAAGTAAATCTATCTTTGCCAGCGATGATATTCCTAACCTTTTTCATCGGCATCATCGCCAACTTTATCGGCTACATTCCGCCGGGCAATATCAACCTTACTTTAGTACAAATCACTATTAACCGTGGCATTAAACAAGCGCTGCAGTTTATTATAGCATTTTCCTGCGTCGAGTTCTTTTTTACCTACCTGATCATGCAGGGTGCGAAGTGGCTATCGGAACAGGTACGGCTGGATACCCTTATCGACTGGGTTATGGTAGTGCTGTTTACCACATTGGGCTCCATTACATGGCTAAACCGCAACAAGCCACCTAAAACTACATACTCAGAGCACGCCAGTATAAAATACGGCATCCTGCTGGGCTTTCTTAATCCTATGCAGATTCCGTTTTGGATGATAACCGGGACATACCTGATCACTCATGAGTGGATAGAAGAGAGCCGGCTGGCATTAGCCATATTTAGCGTAGGCTCCGCAGCGGGAGCGTTTCTGGCGCTGTTCTTATATGCCAGGTTCGCTAAGTTTTTACAACGGAGATTTGAATTGAGCACACGTATAATAGATACCGGCATTTCCATTCTATTCTTCGCGTTAGCCGCATACCATATTTTTAAGCAGATATACCTGGTGTATTTCAAAGCACATTGACTCCTAGCCCCTAAAGGGTGAACCGGAACTCAGCTATCTAATAGGATGTAAGGGAAACTACTTAAGTGTTTCGGTTGGCTAAAGCGAAACACCCGCAACAGTTATTTTGGATAAATACCTAATTATCAAATAGATACAAAATAAAGCGAAACAACCCGAAACAGTAGCTAAAGTACGCCAATGTACGTTAAAGATCTGATTTACAGTTGGTTGATTTTAAGGTAAGAAATTTCAAGTTCAAGCCGAAACACTCTGGACCGAAACAGTAGGTGACAGTAAGTTCAATTAAGACTAGCCCTCAACTGCCGGGGACGGTTGCTTTGTGCTGATGTTCCATATCTTTTCCGCCTTCCTGCCTATCAGCCAGAACGACAGCCCTAGTATACCAAAGAACACCGTTTTATCGGTATGGTCCCAAAGGTATTCGAAGTACTTGGTGTAAAGCGATATGATCAGGAACGTTACGCCGAACTCGCGGGCTATAACATCCTTGGTTTTTAATCCATAAAGCAGGAAGCCGCCGGCAACAGAAGCAGCAATTATTCCCCAATAAAACAGGCTGATCTGCCGTATTTGCCACCATGCATCCAAACTGCCGTAGTTGCCAAATATACTCAGCAGCCATAACGACATAAACAGGTAAAGCATACCTACCACATAGGTGAGCTCCCAAAAGCGGGCAAATCCTTTTTTGTTCTTTAATATATAGCAGGCACCCACCAGTAACAACCCAAATAACACAAAACGCAATGGGTAGTTCATACCTAAAAAGTAAAGCGCCCAATTAGTTTGATAGCCGGTTTCGGTGCCGAACCAGCTGCCCAAAGAAACCAGTGCAAACAGCCATATCAATCTCGAGTTCATACGCCAGGCCAGGAAGCCATACACAATAACCGAGAACAGGAACAATAATGAATAATGGCCCGAGCCATTATCGAAAGTTTTACCCATGTATGCTATGCAGCATGCAGTAAAAAAAACACCGAGGAAAATAACTGCTTCATTACTAAAGATCTGTTCGGGATAACGTTTCTCCCGTTTGCGGCCCAGGAAGAAAAGCCCCGCAGCTGCTGCGCCCGAGATGATAGCAATAACAATATCAGGAGTATCGTACAGCTTGCTTATCCATTCTATCAGTGCTTTATCTACAATAAGCGACCCGATGGCTATCGCGCCGCAAAACAGCGCTACCCACATGGAGTACTTGGCAAGACGCATCCAGTCGAAGCCTTTTACCTCATAGGAGGCACGCAATTCTTCTGCTTTCACAGCATCTATCATCCGATGCTCTTCCCAATGAGCAATCGTCTTGTTCAAAAAATCGCTTTCTTGCCTGTCCAGGTTAAGCTTGGCCATTTGAGTTAGATGGTAACGTTTTTAACAAAGTTCAAATCTATTAATTTGTAATTATATTAAAAGGCAACTGTTTTCGTTAGTGTAAAAGTAACGCATTTGCCCGGGTTAAATTATGCCACTCTGATGTGTCGTAATTACGCAATGACTATGCGGTAAATGCTAACATTATCAAGTAGTTAAATAGGTGAAAAAAATTTCATTTAATTTTCATGTTGATGAAATAATCTAAATTAAACATCGTTATTTTTATAATTCAAACAAACACAGCTTATGGGTGAAACCTTTACAACAACAATTAATGCGTTCACTAACAAAGCTCCAATGAAAGAGGCAGAGATACAGGACAACCTGGAGGCGGACGATGTGATATTTTATCACTCTATCCGTGCAGAACTTGACCTTCTTAAGAAGAAGCCCAAACTGCAGACCATTCATGCCATCCTGGATCACTCGAGGAGCCTGCGTTAGTTAATTAAGCAACGCGAACCAAAGCGAACTGGTTCATGGATCATACCGCAGGCGCGAGCCACCGGCATGGTTCATGAACCTTTCTAGTTTTGTAACATGCTGAGCCATCAAATAAATTTGCCACTTACCGGGTAGAGCTTTCGTTTACGGCAGGCTTGTAAAATCATTTACTTTACCCTTGTCCGCCACCTTATAATTAAAGACTTTTGTAGCCGTTATTTACAGGCTTTATTATGCCTGGTAACGCTTAGATAATCATGTTAAAAGCCGAACGCTATCGCCATTTTGTAGAATACTTTAAGGAACACCAGCCTAATGCTGTTACCGAGCTGCATTATAACAATCCGTACCAGTTGCTGGTGGCGGTGGTGCTGTCTGCCCAATGTACAGACAAGCGCATCAACCAGATCACGCCGGCCTTGTTCCAGCGCTTTCCGGATGCTGCTGCACTGGCTGCATCGGACGCTGATGAGATCTTCAACTACATCCGCAGCGTGAGCTATCCTAACAACAAGGCCAAGCACCTGGCCGGCCTCGGTAAAATGCTGGTGGAAAAGTTTGGCGGCGAAGTACCTGCCGGGCATGACGATTTACAGATGCTGCCTGGGGTAGGGCGCAAAACAGCTAACGTGATCACGTCCGTAGTATTTGATGCACCTGCCATTGCCGTGGATACGCACGTATTTCGGGTGGCCAACCGTATTGGGCTTACCACAAAAGCTACTACGCCGCTGGCGGTAGAAAAGCAGTTGATGGAATACCTGCCCAAAGAAACCCTTGGGGTAGCACACCACTGGCTTATATTGCATGGGCGCTACGTTTGTGTGGCCCGCACGCCTAAGTGCGAGATTTGTCCGCTAACGTTTTTTTGCAAATACTATCAGCAAAATAACACAGAGAGTGCCCTGTTGCGGGCCGAAGCTGCTAAACAGCGCAAAGCTAAAGAACTTAAAAAGAGGAAGGTACTTAATGCTATTAGTAAGGAATTGCTTAGCAGGAGTGTTGATAAGAATACTTGATAAGCTTATTGTTGTTAGGTAAGTTTACATCAGCAGCTAACCAAAAAATAATTGCTAAAAAAATTAGTAATTAATAAATTATGATTATATTTGTTTCACGAAATTAATAAAATGAGCAATACAGATAAAATGAAGGCACTGCAGCTTACTTTAGATAAGCTGGAAAAATCATACGGTAAAGGCACCATCATGAAAATGGGTGATACTGCCATTGAAGCTACCGAAGTAATATCAACCGGTTCGCTTGGTTTGGACATTGCTTTAGGAGTGAACGGTTTGCCTAAAGGAAGGGTAATAGAAATATACGGGCCTGAGTCGTCAGGTAAAACAACGCTGGCCATACATGCAATTGCCGAATCGCAAAGAAAAGGTGGCATAGCGGCATTTATAGACGCGGAGCACGCTTTTGACAGGTTTTACGCCAAGAAGTTGGGCGTAGATGTGGAGAACCTGCTGATCTCTCAGCCGGACAACGGCGAGCAGGCACTGGAAATTGCCGATAACCTGATCCGCTCGGGCGCTATTGATATCCTGGTAATTGACTCGGTTGCGGCACTGGTGCCAAAGGCCGAGATTGAGGGGGAGATGGGCGATTCTAAAATGGGCTTGCATGCGCGTTTAATGTCGCAGGCATTGCGTAAGCTTACCGGTACCATCAGCAAAACAGGATGCTGCTGTATATTCATCAACCAGTTGCGCGATAAAATAGGGGTGATGTTTGGTAACCCTGAAACAACAACCGGTGGTAACGCTTTGAAGTTCTATGCTTCGGTACGTTTGGATGTTCGCCGTATATCGCAGATTAAAGATACCGACGAGGTATCCGGTAACCGGGTTAAGGTGAAGATTGTAAAGAACAAAGTTGCGCCGCCGTTCCGTATAGCCGAGTTTGACATTATGTTTGGCGAAGGTATATCTAAAGCTGGTGAGATTATAGACCTTGGTGTTGAATACAACATCATTAAAAAAGCAGGGTCGTGGTTTAGCTACGGAGAAACCCGTCTGGGTCAGGGTCGTGATGCGGTTAAGCAGTTAATAATGGATAACCCGGAACTGGCTGAAGAACTAGAGACCAAAATAAAGGAAACCGTTACCGGCGAAAGCATGGTAGAAGCGTAAGCCTTAATAGTAAATGTGTGACAAAAAGCCTTTCATTTATGAAAGGCTTTTTGTTTGAAAAAAGGTGTATTTGAGTATGGAAGAGACTGCGATTAAAGCTGATCTGCTCAATAAGATTGAGCATGCTGATGGCGAGCAACTTCAGCAAATTTACGGGATGGTGCTTAATTATTTCAATGCCGTGGTGCCATCTGAAGAATGGAACACCATGCCTGAAGCTATGCAACGCCGTATTGTTGAAAGTCTTGAACAGGCCGACGCTGGTTTGATGAGACCTGCTGACAATGTCTTAAAGGAAATACGTAAGAAGTATGACCTAAATGGCTAAAACAGTGTTCATGACCTCCTTGGCTGAGTAGAACTTTGAAACTGTAGTTAAGTACTTACTAGTTAATTGGAGTGAGAAGACAGCTAAGAACTTTGTTGTTAGATTTGAACGAATATATCAGTTTATCTCTGATCCCCAGCTTTATACCCGTTTATAAATAAGGAAAAGAGGGTACAAAAGTGTGTGTTGACAAAGCACAACGTCCTATACTTTCGTGAAGATGAAAATGCAATTATTATTCTTGATGTTTTTGACGCAAGGCAATGCCCTGAAAAGTTAAAGATTTAACCTAATTATTTAAGCGAATCTAACAAGCCTTTAAGTTTCTACACGAAAAAAGCTTCGTCTTTAGCTTAGCCTACCTCAACCTGTCAGCAGACTTTACCAGCTTCTCATCTTTATTTATAGACTTTGCTGCAAAGATCAGAAGCAGTATGCTGAGTGATGTTAAGAAAAGGCCAATACCCATGTTGGAGTACCCGAGTGTAATTGCACCGACAGCTTTTTTAACGGTCTGCGCCATCCAAAAGCTGTAACCAATAAGCACCAGGATGCAGCTGTAGCAAAGTGTAGCCTGCAGCTTGCGGTTCTTGTAAAGAAAAATTATAAATATTGGAAGGAATGCCACAACAGCCGTAACAACGGACAACGCCGCAAAGCTTTCGGTCTGTGTGATCTTTCCATTTACGTTTTGAAAAAGGCCGCGTATGGTAACGTCAATATCTTTACCATCTATATAAATGTTGTGCGCCAGCGGGAACAGGAATAGTCCGAAAAGTACCAGGGATGCAAAAAGTAAGTAAACACTTTGTATACGTTGAAGCATGATTGTTTTGCTGTAAGTTGAAACAAAGATATGCGCACAGGGGGTAAATTTAAAATCGTAAATGATGTTACCTTTGCAGCCGTGGCAAATTCACAACGCTATTTTATTGAACTGGCTTATGATGGTACAAAATACCACGGCTGGCAAATACAGCCCAATGCAGTTACTGTACAGGAGTTGTTGAACAAAGCTCTGTCTACACTGCTGCGCCAGCCTATAGAAACTACCGGCTGCGGCCGTACAGATACAGGCGTACATGCAATGGAGTTTTTCGCCCATTTTACCTCCCAACCCCCTGAAGGTGGAGCTGGGAAGGAGCTTCAACAGTTCCCCCTTCAGGGGGCGGAGGGGGGGTGGGTTAGAGGGCTTAATGCTTTATTACCACATGATATTGCCGTAAAACGCATTATTCATGTACAGCCAGATGCGCATGCGCGTTTTGATGCTACCCTGCGTTCTTACGAGTACCACATCCACTTTAATAAGGACCCATTTGTACATGGCTACTCGTGGCTATTGCGCGATAAACCAGATGTTCAGTTAATGAACCAGGCTGCGGCTATAATGATGAGCTATACGGATTTTAGCTGCTTTAGTAAATCGAACACACAGGTGAAAACCAACAATTGTAAGATAGTTAATGCGATATGGGAGGAAACACAAGCAGGCATTGTCTTTAAAATATCTGCCGACCGTTTTTTGCGTAACATGGTGCGCGCTATTGTAGGTACCTTACTTACTGTTGGCCGCAAAGAAATTGAACCGGAAGGCATTCGCGATGTTATAGACAGCAAGGACCGCGGCTGTGCTGGTACCAGCGTGCCTGCATGCGGGCTTTATCTTACAGAAGTAAAATATCCGTATCTGACAACAGCCCCCCAGTCCCCTGAAGGGGGAGCAATTGCGGGTGCAAGGAATTTTAAATAACTTTAGACTAGTGAGCGAGAAGAAAGATAACAAAGACACCAAAGTTACCGCGGCAGCAAACGGCGGTGGCGTCACCGGTAAAGCGTTCGACTGGCACCTGCTCAAACGCATAATGCATTATGTACGCCCGTATATGGGTGTATTTGTATTGGCGGGTTTCCTCACGATCTTTTTGGCAGTAGTCGCTATCATTCAGCCGATACTGATACAGCGTACATTGGATAAGTACATCCTGGCGAACGACTATCATGGGCTGGTATTTATGATAGAGCTGATGATAGCTCAACTAGTTGTTCAAACCATTGCTCAATACTATCAAACGTATCTCACCAACTCACTGGGACAATCGGTAATACGCGATTTGCGTAAGGATGTGTTTAATCATATTACAAGCCTGCGCCTGCGCTATTTTGACCGCACGCCAATAGGCATGCTCATCACCCGAACAGTATCTGACCTGGAGACCATTGCCGATATCTTTTCAGAAGGCCTTATCTCCATAATGGGCGACCTGCTTCTGGTAGTAGCAGTAATCGGCATTATGCTTTGGCAGGACTGGAAGCTTGCGCTGATCACCATGATACCTATGCCGTTTCTGTTTGCCTCTACCTACGTGTTTAAAGAGGCCATCAAATCGTCCTTTCAGGAAGTGCGTACCCAGGTAGCGCAACTGAATACTTTCCTAGCAGAGCATATCAGCGGTATCAGTATTATCCAGTACTTCGCGCGGGAGGATCAGGAAATGCGAAAGTTTGAATCGGTAAATCAAAAATACCGCGACGCTAACATCCGGTCTAACTGGTACTACTCAATATTTTTCCCGGTTGTAGAAATATTGTTCGCTATATGTATGAGCCTGCTGGTTTGGTACGGCTGTAAAAGGATACTGAACGATCAGCAGCTGCATGCTATCTCTGCACATCCGGGCGGGGTTACTCCGGGTGTTATTACAGGTTTTATTGTACTGCTCAACATGCTGTTCAGGCCTATACGCCAGCTGGCAGATAAGTTTAACACCTTGCAGATGGGCATGGTTGGTGCCGACCGTATTTTCAAAGTACTGGACACCGAGGATGTAGCCGTTGATGACGGTAAACTTGCACCGGCAACCATGCAAGGCGAGATAGAGTTTAAAGATGTTTGGTTTGCTTATATAGAAGAGAACTGGGTACTAAAGAACATCAGCTTCCACATCAAACCTGGTGAAACCCTGGCCCTGGTAGGAGCCACAGGTGCCGGCAAATCATCTACCATAAATATCCTGAACCGGTTTTACGACATCGGCAGGGGCAGCGTAACAGTTGATGGCCATGACATCCGCGAGTACAGCGTGGACTACCTTCGTTCGAAAATAGCCACGGTGATACAGGATGTGTTCTTGTTTGCAGATACCATAGGAAACAACATTAGCCTGAGCAACCCTGCAATCACCCGCGAGGAAATTATTAAGGCGGCTAAAGATGTAGGCGCGCATGAGTTTATAGAACGGCTTCCCGGCGGGTACGACTACAACGTGATGGAGCGCGGTGCCACGCTATCGGCAGGGCAGGCGCAGCTGATATCGTTTATTCGTGCGCTGGTTTACAATCCTTCAATATTGGTGTTGGACGAAGCAACTTCATCCGTAGATACCGAAACTGAGCTGCTCATTCAAAATGCAATTAACAAGCTTATGCAGGGGCGTACTGCCATTGTTATAGCACACAGGTTATCTACCATTCAAAATGCAGACAAGATCATCGTGCTTGATCATGGCGAGATAATGGAAATGGGCACCCACCAGGAACTGTTACGAATAGAAAATGGCTATTATCGCAAGCTGTACGATCTTCAGTTTAACTCCGCGGGAATAGCTAAAGCCATATAGTTATTTAGATTCCAGTCTGCGGGCGTCATCACTTGTAGCGTCCGGCTGATCTTCTTTCAGCGGCGTCTTCAAGGGTGTTACCGGTTGCTCGCGGTTTTCGTAATAACCCGCTACATCTTCCTGCTGCGGCTCGTCGGCATGATATTGTTTGTCGCGTTGTTTAACAATACTTTTATGTCCTTCATCGTTCGGCCTGTCGGTAGGTGTATCCGATGGCGAAGGTTTATCGTGGTCGTTTGCTGGTGTGGTCATACTTAGATAACAGGAGCGCCGGGGTTTTGTTTAGAAGAGGCATAACCCTTAAAACAGAAAATCGCCTCATGTGAGGCGATTTCTAACATCTTATATGTTCAAAAACAGTCTTATTATCTTACTTCAAACCGTTCTTTCAAAAACTCCCCTGTAAAACTTCCTTCCTGTTTTATCAGGTCTTCCGGAACGCCTTCAAATACCACGTTGCCACCCTTATTTCCACCTTCAGGGCCGATGTCTATAACCCAATCGGCGCACTTTATCACATCCATGTTGTGCTCTATTACAATAATGGTGTTTCCGTGTTCAAGCAAGGCATCAAAGGACTTCAGAAGTTTTTTGATATCGGCAAAGTGCAGTCCTGTTGTCGGCTCATCAAAAATGAACAATGTTTTATGTGTGTTATTGCCCTTTACCAGGAACGATGCCAGCTTAATACGCTGTGCCTCACCACCCGAAAGCGTGTTTGATGATTGCCCCAATTGCACGTAGCCCAAACCCACATCAACCAGTGGCTTTATCTTAGCAACTATCTTGGCTTCTTTGGCAAAGAACTCGAGTGCCTCGTCTATTGTAAGGTCAAGTACTTCAGAAACGTTTTTCTCATTGTAAGTGATGTCAAGAATGTGCTGCTTAAAGCGCTTGCCGCCACAAGCTTCGCAGGTCAGGAAGATGTCCGCCATAAACTGCATCTCTATTTTTACCTCGCCTTCGCCCTGGCAAACATCGCAGCGGCCGCCTTCTACGTTAAAAGAGAATGCAGATGGTTTTAAACCGCCGGCTTTTGCGGCCGGTTGAGAAGCATAAAGGTTTCTAATATCGTCCCAGGCTTTTACATAAGTAACCGGGTTAGAACGTGATGAGCGGCCAATCGGATTTTGATCTACCAATTCTACCTGTTCTATTTTAGCGTAATCTCCCTCCAGGCTATCAAAACTACCGGACTGCTCGCCGGTGTAGTTGCCCAGCGTTTTTTGCAATGCCGGTGCTAACACCCGTTTAACCAAACTGGTTTTCCCAGAGCCGGATACACCTGTAACTACAGTAAGTACACCCAGCGGGAACTTTGCGCTTACATGGTTAAGGTTGTTTTCTCTTGCACCTTTTAATTCAATAAAGTCGTTCCATTGGCGGCGTGTCTTAGGGATGGCTATTTCTTCCCGGCCGCTCAGGTATTTGCCTGTAAGGCTATTGTCATCAACTATAATCTGGTCGTAAGTGCCTGTAAATATTAAATTACCGCCATGTGTACCTGCTTCGGGTCCTATATCAATAATATGGTCGGCCGCTTTCATTATCTCTTCTTCGTGCTCAACAACCAAAACGGTGTTGCCAACGTCCCGAAGAGACTTTAATACGCCTACCAGCCGTTGGGTATCCCTCGGATGCAACCCTATGCTGGGCTCATCCAAAACATATACTGAGCCCACCAAGCTGCTACCCAGCGATGTAGCCAGGTTAATACGCTGCGACTCACCGCCTGATAAGGTATTAGACAGACGGTTAAGCGTTAGATAGCTTAAGCCAACATCATTTAAAAACCGTAAACGGTTTGTTATCTCAAGCAATAAACGTTTGCCTATTTTAACATCATTAGGGCTGAGGGACAAACTGCCGAAGAAATCCAGTGCTTCATCAAGCGGCATCAGCACAATGTCGGTGATTGAGCGGCTTTCAATTTTCACGTAAGCAGCGTCCTTCCGCAGCCGGCTGCCTTTACATTCAGGGCAGGTTGTTTTGCCACGATATCTAGACAAGAGCACCCGGTATTGTATCTTATACGTTTGCTCCTCCATTTCCTTAAAAAACTCGTTTAACCCGCGGAAGTATTGGTTACCTGTCCACAGCATCTGTTGTTGCTCTGGTGTAAGCTGGTTGTATTGACGGTGGATTGGGAAATCGAACTTAATGGCGCTTTTTACGAGTTTGTCGTTCCACTCGCGCATTTTTTCGCCGCGCCATGGTGCTATGGCTCCTTCGTAAACTGTTTTGCTCTTGTCTGGAATAACCAGGTCCTCGTCAATACCAATTACTTTACCGTAGCCTTCGCAGCGTTTACATGCGCCGTAAGGGTTATTAAAACTAAAGAAATTGGCTGTAGGCTCTTCAAAGCGGATTCCGTCGAGTTCAAACCGGTCGCAGAAA
Source organism: Mucilaginibacter sp. 320_HR (assembly GCF_059691875.1). Lineage (NCBI taxonomy): Bacteria > Pseudomonadati > Bacteroidota > Sphingobacteriia > Sphingobacteriales > Sphingobacteriaceae > Mucilaginibacter > Mucilaginibacter sp. 320_HR. The sequence goes on along the minus strand of NZ_JCAWAI010000003.1, from coordinate 44,193 downwards.
AACTTTTCAATTTCGTTGTCTGCCTCTGGTTCACGGTAGCGCACAAAAACATCTCCTTTACCTTCAAAGAATCCTGTTTGCACACTATCCGCCAGGCGGCTTAATGTTTCCTCTTCAGTGTTTTTGGTGATCCTGTCTATAACAATCCGGACGGCGGTATCACTTATCTGTGCAACATTGGCAATGGATTCATCCTCCAGCATGCTTTCTATGCGGTTCAGCTCCCCGTTATACTCAACACGGATGAAGCCTTTTTGCATCAGCACCGCTAACTCTTCTTTAAGGCTGCGATTGTTATGCGGATGTAGCGGGCATATTATGGTAACCTGCGTTTCATCTACAAGGCTGGTTACAAAGTTTACTACATCTGTAACCGTATCCTTTTTTACCACTCCGCCGGAAACAGGGGATATGGTTTTGCCAATGCGCGAGAACAGCAGCTTAAGATAATCGTAAATCTCTGTACTGGTACCCACGGTAGAGCGGGGGTTACTGGTAATAACTTTTTGTTCAATAGCAATTGCCGGCGCTATGCCTTTTATATAATCTACATCGGGCTTGTTCATTCGGCCCAGGAACTGGCGAGCGTAGGATGATAAACTTTCTACATACCTGCGCTGACCTTCGGCATAAAGGGTATCAAAAGCAAGAGAAGATTTGCCCGAGCCTGACATGCCGGTAACTACCACCAGCTTGTTTTTAGGGATGGCAACATCCATGTTTTTAAGGTTGTGTACCCTGGCACCCTTTATTATAATATGCTTTTGCGGATCTTTTTCTGCTTCTTTGATCATTGTACTGATGTGGCTGAACTGTTTTGCGGCTGAACTATAAATAATATCACCCTGGCGTTAAACCTTTTGTACTAGTCTTAGGTCTAACAAAACAAAACCGATTATGGACCGCAAAAATCCTAAAAATTTTAGCGTTATCCAAACGGACCAGAGTATTGCTATAGTGTTTAACGGAGTAGATGACTATCTTTTACCAACACAAATAATATTTGGTCGAAACATAAGATACCCAACTAAAAAATATTTGTTTTTATTTTTAAGATCATTATATTTGAGGGTAAGATTTATCACCCTAAAAAGAAACGCTATAGATAGAACTCTACTTTAATAACGACGAAAAATTTAATTTAGTTTATTAGTAGCTTTCTATGGATTTTCAATTGAAAAGTGATCAGGATCTAATCCATCTATATGTAGCCGGTGAAGAAGCAGGACTTGTGGAACTCATCAGGCGCTACCAATCAAAAATTTACACTTCTATATATCTGCTTGTTAAAGACGAAGCTTTAGCCGAGGATATTTTCCAGGATACCTTCATCAAAGTAATCAACACGCTTAAGGCTGGCAAGTACAACGAGGAAGGCAAGTTTTTACCCTGGGTAACCCGTATAGGCCATAACCTTGTTATAGATCATTTCCGCCGTGAGAAACGCGCGCCAATGGTGAACAATGGTGACGACTTTGATATTTTTGAAGTACTGGGCAATTATGATGAGAGCGCCGAGGACCGTATGGTACGCGAGCAAACTCATCGGGACCTTAAAGCGTTGATACAGCTTTTACCTGCCGAGCAGAAAGAAGTACTAATTATGCGCCACTTTGGCGACATGAGCTTTAAGGAAATTGCAGAGGTGACGGATGTAAGTATTAACACAGCATTAGGCCGTATGCGTTACGCGTTGAACAACCTTCGTAAGATGATGCAGACTAAAGAGCTTAGCCTTAAAAATTAGCGACTACACTTCATAGAGATTAGATAAGAAGGCAGCTATAAACTATAGCTGCCTTTTTTATTGCTCCAGTATTGCGCTCAACTCGTTAAGTATTGAATTGCGGGCTGTTGAGGATGAGCAGCGCTTGCACGTCTTCCTTGTCTTTGCCTAACTGAACGGTTAATTCCTCCAGTGATGCAAAATGTATATCATCCCTTACAAAATGCAGGAACTCCATACGCAGTGTTTTGGTGTAGATATCCTGATTGAAGTTGAAAATGTTTACTTCTATGTTGCGCGTCATACCGTTAACGGTGGGCCGGTTGCCTATGTAGGCCATACCATCATAAATCTGCTTTTCTACCCGTACTCTTACAGCGTATATGCCATTTTTAGGTATCAATTTATACTGCTCTTCTACCATTAGGTTAGCAGTAGGGTAGCCAAGCTGCCTGCCTATCTGGTCACCCCGAATAACCTTACCTGTTATAAAGAACGGATAGCCAAGGCAATCGTTCGCAACATTTATTTGCCCGTCCAGCAAAGCTGTACGCACCCGGGTTGAGCTGATCGCTACGTCATTAATGTCCTGTTCGGGAATTTCCAGTACTTCAAAGTTGTATACAGGCGCTAGTTTAAGCAGGTCCTGAAGGCCGCCCTGCCTGTCTTTGCCAAAACGGTGATCGTAGCCGATAACAATAGTTTTGGTACCTATTTTATCAACCAGGATATCTTTTATGTATTCCTCTGCAGACTGGTTGCTAAAATCCCTTGAAAAAGGCGTGATAATCAGATGATCGACACCCAGACGCTCCAATAACTCAGCCTTTTCTTCAATTGTTGTGATCAGCTTAATTGTCTCGTCCTCGGGATGGAGGATCATGCGCGGGTGAGGAAAAAATGTAAGTATTACCGTTTCGCCGCCACTTGCAGCAGCAAGCTCTTTTAACCTGGCAATTATCTTGCGATGCCCGATGTGTACGCCGTCAAAAGTGCCTATGGTAACCACGGCATTTTTAACGGTTGTAAATTCATCAATATGATGATATATTTTCATAGGAACTGCAAATGTAAATGTAGAAAGCGTAAACTGGAAATTACTTGAGGAATGCTATTCTATTGGCGGAACATTTTTTAATTCACGGATGCTGGTCACCAGTTCCATCACCTCGTGTGCATTCTCGATAAGGAAACTACCGCTGCGCGTTCGGCGGAGACGCGATAGGTAAGCGCCGTTATTAAGTGCCTTACCAAAGTCATTTGCCAGCGACCGGATGTAGGTGCCTTTGCTGCACACTACTCTGAAGTCTACCTCTGGAAGTTCTATGCGGGTTATCTCAAACTCTGTAATAGTAACCGTGCGGGCTTTAAGTTCAACCTCTTCGCCGCGGCGTGCTTTTTCGTAAAGGCGTTCGCCGTCCACCTTTATGGCCGAATGTGCAGGCGGGTATTGCTGTATCTCGCCGGTAAATTGCGCGCAGGCCGCTTTTATCTGTTCTTCGGTAAGGTGACTTAGGTCGAAACTTCCTTCGGGTTCGCTCTCCAGGTCATAAGTTGGGGTAGTGGCACCTAATACAAGTGTGCCGGTGTATTCCTTTTCTTCGGCCTGGAAGGAGTCGATCTGCTTGGTCATTTTACCCGTGCAGATAATAAGAAGTCCGGTAGCGAGAGGATCCAGCGTACCCGCGTGGCCTACTTTAATCTTCAGCGGCTTAAAAGCATTCCGGATCTTGCCGACAACGTCAAAGCTGGTCCATTTGTACGGTTTGTTCACAAGCAGCAGTTGTCCGTCTACAAAGTGCTGTATATCGGTAAAGTAAGAGGTCAAAGCAAAAAATTAAGCAGCAAAGGTACAAAAAGCGGCTTTGCTTACACCATCTGCAAATTGTGCCCGGTCATTAATAGCACTATAATAACCCCACCAACTAATATGCGGTACCAGCCAAACAGCTGAAATCCCCTTTTTTCAAGAAAAGTAATGAATGATTTAATTGCCAGCATTGCTACTATAAACGCTATGATGTTACCTACTACCAGGAACTTAATCTGCTCGCCGGTGAACATTTGCTCGTGCGTTTTGTGGTAATCCCACACCTCTTTTAAGGTAGCGCCAAACATGGTAGGCACGGCCAAAAAGAAAGAAAACTCTGCAGCTGCAGTACGGCTAAGCTTTTGGCTCATACCGCCAACTATAGTAGCGGCAGAACGGGATACACCTGGTATAACCGCAAGACACTGAAAAAGGCCAACCTTAAGAGCTGTTGGGTAAGAAATGTTCTCTTCTTTCGTGACAGCTGTGTCCTGATTAAACCATTTATCTACAAACAGCAGGATGATACCACCTACCAGTAGCGAAATAGCCACGACCAGCGGGCTTTCCAGCAATTTATCGATATGTTTTTTCAGCAGTACGCCGACTATTACTGCCGGGATAACACCTACCACCAGTTTAAAGTAAAAATCGATAGAGCGGAAAAAACGTTTAAAGTAGAGGATTACAACAGAAAGGATGGCACCGAGCTGTATCACTACTTCAAACAGCTTCACGAAGTCATCAGTAGCTATGCCCATAACGGACGATGCAATAACCATATGACCTGTAGAAGAAACAGGAAGAAATTCGGTAAGGCCTTCTATTATAGCAAGAACAATTACGTGGATAAGGTTCATGGTGGATTATGCTGTTGGTTTTTTTAGGATAGCAAAAAAACCAAGGGCGAATCCCGCCAGTACAACTACCGGGGCAATAACAATTTTGGTGGTGCTGTAAATATCTGTAGTGCCGCTCATGAGAAAGAAACCAATGGCTACCGCCACAATGCTGATGATGAGTAAGCGGTAGTTTTCTTTACCGAATACGAATTGCACCGGTTGAGTATCTGCCACCGGCTTTGTTGCGGTAGTGCTTGTTTTTACTGTTGCAGCAGGCTTTTGTTGCTGTGCCATATATCTTTAAATTAATGTTGTTAATGAACGTAAAGGACCTGTTGATTATCTGTACAGATCGTATATTTTTAGACGTAAGAATTTGTTAACTGCCAGGTAGGTACTAACGGCGGACATTAAGATGCCAAGGCCGATCACACCTAAAAACACAATACCAAACTCGGTATAGTTTTGCAGGATAACCAGGTCAGGAACTTGTTTGTAAGCTAAATACAAGGTCAGTATCAGGATCAGGATAGCAATTAAGCCACCAAGCAAACCATGCCATATACCATAAAGCAGGAAAGGTTTGCGTATAAAGCCCTTTGTTGCGCCTACCAGCTGCATCGATTTGATTAGAAACCGCTGTGAGTAGATAGCCAGCCTGATGGTATTATTAATAAGGGCAACAGAAAGCACCACGAATATACCCGCGAAGGCCAGTATCACCAAACTGATAGAGGTAAGGTTCTGGTTCATTTGGTCCACAAGTGACTGCTGGTACTTAACTTCTTTCACCAGCGGGTTCTTCAATAGATCCGCTTTAAATTTGTCAATACCCGAGTTGTTGGCGTAGTCTGCCTTCAGGTAAACATCCAGAGACTGGGATAGCGGATTGTAACCCAGGAACTTTACGAAATCCTCGCCCAGGTCTTTCTGTAGGTTACGTGCAGCAAGTTCTTTGCTTACGTACTGGGTTTGTTTCACCATAACGTTGCCATCCAGCTGTTTTTGCAGTTGGAGCACATCCGCTTCGTGGGCAGCGTCATCCATGAAAATGTTTAATACGATGTTCTCTTTTACGTAGCGCGAAAGGTTATTGGCATGCACCAATATCAGCCCCAGTAAACCTATCATCAGTAATACCATGGCTATACCAAAAACCGTTGAAATATATATGGTTTTGGTTTTTTTTGCCGACGCGCTTGTTTCGAATTCTTCCATTCTTTCCAGATATAAGATGCACAACTGATAACGGATTTATACGCAACCAGTCTAAATCAACCTATTATCCTGCGAAAATAGCAAACCCATGCTAAAGCTGAAAGGATATGCAGGATAATTAACAATTATTAACGGATGCTCCGCTTAATCTCCTCCGCCCCCGCATCCGCTGCAACCTGAAGAGCACCCGGAGCAACCGCTGCCACAGCCGCTGTCTCCGCTATCCCCATCGGAATGGTGCCCACCATGATGGCTGTTATGATCCCAGGAAGAATCTCCGCTGCAACCTCCCGAACCGCTGTTATCCCGATTGTCGCCTTTATTGCTGCGATTCGGATCAGACTCATGCCGGTAAACTGCGACAGTCACAAAGCTTACGACACCCAGCATAAACAGGATGGCGAATAAACTATCGGTTGCCTGTACAAATACAGCTAAAATAACCAACAGCATTACAGCAACAGCGGAGTAGATAGTGAACCGGGGCTTTTTAACTAGCCAATACCTGTCCATATTCACCCGCTGAAAGTTGATCTCGGTAAAGCGGCGTTGGTTATTGTGCCAGATATCTTCCGGTGGGTATATACCAAACTGTTCCCGGTAAATATCCTTTAATAAAGTATAGTACTTGTTGAACTTTTTTGCCTCGTCACCGCCACCTTTTGTAGGATTATGGTGAATGTTTTGACCGATAGTATCTTGGCAAAGGTCAATCCAGTAAGATCGGGTATAGGTCAGGTGCAGGTGCCACGCCTGATCTACAGGGTCAGATGGAGTTATGCCACTACCGCTAACACAGCACAGAAAAATAAACTTTTTGTACTCGGCTATAACGCGGTTGGTGTAACTAAGGCTCCAACCGTTCTCGCGGGCAAGCCGTGTCGAAAATTTAAAGCCAGCTTCAGGGTCGTCGAGTTTAAAGGCTTCAATTTTGGCCCATAGTAAGGTTTCGGCAGCGTTCATCATTAATAAAGCTTGACCTAAAAGTAAGCTTTATTAATGATGTATTGCCACGACAAAATGTTGTTTACGCCGTCAACTCCTCATACGCTGCGGTTAGTCCGCGTTCTATGCCGCTGCCCTGGAATTCAGTAACACCCGGGATAGCCTTGCTGGCAAGTATTTCCTCTTTGGTTTTGCCTGCTTTTATGCTGCTTTCTACGTAGGCTACCAGTTTCACGAGGAAGTCCTGCATTAATTTAAGGTCTTCTGCTGTGCCGGTAACTTTAACGGGGTCGAACGCGTGACCGAAAACATATTGAGTTTTACTGTCAAAAGTTTTTAATGCAGACTCCAGCGCCAATGGCCAATGCTTGCATGATGCACCGGCACTGCGGTCTATATACGGGTACATACGGTTGAATACAAGGTCGCCGGTATGTACAATATTGGCGTGCTCAAAATGGATCATACTGTCACCGTTGGTGTGGCCGGCGCCGAAATAATGAGCGGCGATGCTTTCGTCGCCGTGTTTTATCTTCCACTTATCGGTAAAGGTAGTGTCGGGGTAAAGTTGTTTGTCATCATTGCCGCCTTTGGCAGCAGCATTCTTTTGATTGGTAAGCGAGTTGGCATGAGCGGCCACCTTCTTCACTAAGCCTTTAAACGCGATGTTACCGCTGGTATGGTCGCCATGGTGATGAGTATTAATAAGCCACTGAAAAGGTTTATCGCTTTTCTTTTGCATTTCGGCAATCAGGTGCGGGGCGGTGTCCGGGAACTGCGCATCTACAACCACAATGCCCTCTTTATTTACCAGCCAGGCGATGGTGCCGCCTTTTTCGGTAAAGATGCCTACGTTGTTACGAAGCGGCGTTACCTGAAAACCTGTTTGAGCCAGTAAACCGGCGAAACCTTTATTGCTTAGAAAAGCCAGCGCACCTGCTGTTAAAGCAGCATTGGTTATAAATTGTCTGCGTTGCATATGTATTATGATTGATGTTTAATGGTTCAGCAATATAGCGTTTAGCTGTTTAATATTGATGGAACGATTGCGACACAAACTCCAGCACTACAGGCAACGAGGCGCGCCAGTAGGTCCAGTTGTGGGCACCGTCGCGTACGCGGTACTCATGCGGAATATCTTTCTTACGCATTAGGTTATGTACAAGGCCGTTCCCTTCAAATAAGAAATCATCGTCGCCTACATCCATAAACCAGCGCACTGCTTTCTTCTGTGCGTCGGGCATGGCTTCCATTAATGGTAATACGCTGTACTTATTGTAATAGTTGCTTATGGTACTATCTGCCAGGCCCGGTGTAGCCTTGGTTAAAGCAGCCTTAGCTGCGTCTAAATTCAAATACCCGGTAGCAGCACTTAGCGGACAAGCCGATGAAAACATCTCCGGGTGGTGCAGCGCGTAAATAAAGCTACCGCCGCCGCCCATGCTTAGGCCAGCTATGGCACGGAAGCGCTTGTCGCTTTTAACCCTGTACTTTTTCTCTACAAAGGGTACCAGTTCATTAAAGAAGAAATCCTCGTAGTTCCAATCGCCTTTTATGTCATTAAAATAGCCGCGGCGGCCTGTATTAGCGTCGGGCATTACAATTATCATGGGTGTAGCGGTACCTTCGCGTATGGCCTTGTCGGTAATGTTCAGCACCTCGCCAAACTGTACCCAGCCGGTTTGATCGTCGCCGGCACCATGCAGCAGGTACAGTATAGGATAGGAGCGGCCGCTGCTCTCATAATCAGGCGGAAGGTAAATAGCGTACTTGCGTTCGCTCTTTAGTATTTTACTGTTTACGGTTAGGTTGTCGTACACTTTGCCGGTTTGCGCCATCATAGCAAAAGGGCAAAGCATAAGCATGCATGCAATAAGCTTTTTCATTTATTAAAGGTTTTCTAATTGGGAGCTTACAACCGGGGTTTGTTGCTGGCAGATAAATTTAAACATAAAACACCGAAGTGCAAGGCCAGCCTAATCTCTTTTTTGTAGCTGCTGTATCACTGGCTTTTACACCTGCGTAATGTATTTGTAAACTAAACAAAACACTAACTAAAACTTATTACAATGAAGCACATATGTAAATCTCTGCTGTCCGGCCTGTTGGCGATAGGGCTGTTTTCCTGCAACAAAAGCGACCCCGACCCCGGCACTGGTAAGGACCTTGTGTTGACTGCCACCGAACAGCAAAAAGTTGCTGCTGACAATAAGTTCACGCTGAAGTTGTTCAAAGGTATAGGGTTAGCAGACAGTTCCGATCACAACGTATTCATGTCGCCGTTAAGCGTAAGCTTTGCTATGGCGATGACGGCAAACGGAGCAAAAGGCGCTACGCTCGACTCGATAAACAAGGTAATGGAGTTTACCGGCTTTACACAGGACGACGTTAATAACTACTACAACAAGCTGGTGACCGATCTGCCGCAACTAGACCCAAACACAAAGCTTAACGTAGCAAATTCCATATGGTACCGCCAGGGTTTTAATGTGCTGCCCGATTTTCTATCTGTAAACACCTCAAAATACCAGGCACAGGTACAGGCGCTTGACTTTGGAAGTGCATCAGCAAAAAACACTATTAACGATTGGGTGAGCGGTAAAACAAATGGTAAAATTCCTACTATAGTTAATGCTATACCGTCGGACGTGCAAATGTATTTAATAAACGCCATTTACTTTAAAAGTACCTGGAAGGCGAAGTTTGATGCTGCAAATACTGCTAAAAAGCCTTTTTACTTACAAGGCGGTGGTACAGTGCAGGCGGACCTGATGTCTAAAGAAGGTCTTGAATATAAAACAAACTTTATCCCCGCTGACAGTACCCGGATTGCCGAAATCCCTTACGTGCATGATAAATACAGTATGGTTATCGTGCTTCCCGGGGCAAACAAAACGGTGAAGCAGGTGCTTAGCGGCCTTACCGCCGATAAATGGCAATCCTGGATGAGCGGCTTATACCAACTTAAAGGGCGCGTTATCATGCCTAAATTTAAGTTCAGCTATGGCAAGACACTAAAGCAGCCTTTGTCGTCATTAGGCATGAGCCTGCCATTTAGTAATTTAGCCGACCTGTCTGGCATTAACGGGACCGGAGGCCTTAAAATAACTGAAGTAATGCACAAAGCATTTGTAGAAGTTAACGAGGAAGGCACTGAAGCTGCTGCTGCAACTTCTGTATCTGTTGGGGTCACATCTCCGGCACCATCACCAGACCTGGTGCTGGATCGTCCTTTTATGTTTGCAATAAGGGAGATGAAAACCGGATTAATTATCTTCGCAGGTATTATAAACAACCCGACGTTAGCCGGTCAATAAAACCTGATATAATATAAAAGCGCCCTTAACTTCAGGGCGCTTTTATATTATACCACTCTGCCCATTAATGGGTCGCTAAAGCTTGGCTTGCCTGTTTCTACCCGCCCGGCGTAGCGTGCTTCGAAATCCGGGTAAGCTTTAACTTTAACACTGAAGTCATACCAACCAAAGCTTTTAGCCAGGTCGATCTTCATTATCTGCGGTGCAAAGCTTTCGTAATGAATGGTCATCTGCTTTGCCGCAGTTTTGTAGGCGTTGTCAGTAACCTCTACCGTCAGTGGCGCATGATTGCCGGGTATGCTAAATGTAAGCTCAACGTTGCCGTTTGCTGCATTATTCAACATTTGATAGGCAAAGTCAACGTTTATCTGCGGATCTTTTGCATCACCTTTAAACACCCGGTAAAAACCATTTGGTCCATAAACACGCAAATGATATTTGCCGTTCTCAAAATCAGCCAATGGCCATTCATCTGTAATAGTATCTCCCGGAGTTACCGCGTAGCTCCATGTGCGTACATCTTCCATAGTGCCCGGCGTGTGCAAGCTTGCATATTTGCCTGGCGCGTAAACATTAAACGCCCCGCCTGCAGCCTGGGTCCCAAAAAGCTTGTCGCCGGTCTTAAAAGTAAGTTCTACCGCGTTTTTAGCTTTATTAAAGCCGCCGTCAACGTATAGCTCGTACGGCAAAGCGCAGGCGTGCTTAATACCCTTCTCCTGCTGTGCCATAATGGGCGAAGTACGCGGATTGTGTTTTATTGTTTTAACATCAGCGTCGGTGAGTTTTTTGAAGGTAGGCAGGCTCTTGAACTTGGCTTTGTGAATACCTTCTACATAAGCATCCATATCTAAAAATACTGGAGTAGGTATTTGTTCGCCGTTATACTGTCTAAAGGCTGAAGTTAAATCACCACAAACCGTCCGGCGCCAGTTGCTGATGTTGCTTTCTTTAACGTTTTTACCAGTTTTAAGCTTGATGAACTTCTCCATGAACTGCAGGCTGGATGTATGGTCGAAAACTTCCGAATTCACCCATCCGCCGCGGCTCCATGGCGATGCGATGATCATCGGTACCCGGTAGCCCAGGCCAATAGCGTTTTCGCGATAGTATTTGGCATCCCACTCTTTGCGTTTCTTTTCCTGGTCCATAGTAACAAACTCTGCCCGGGTATCTATGCCAGCTGATACCTTTCCGGTGCCGGGCTTGTGCGAATGTGGGGCCACAAACGGGGGCACATGGTCAAAGTAGCCATCGTTCTCGTCGTAGGTAAGAATGAAGATGGTCTTCTTCCAAACTTCGGGGTTGTGCGTCAGGATGTCCATAACTTCCGATACATACCATGCGCCATACCATGGCGCGCTGGGGTGGTCAGAGAAATTTTCGGGCGCTGTTATCCATGATACTGAAGGTAGCTTGCCTGTTTTAACATCCTCCCTAAACTGATACAGTACATCGCCTTTGGGTACCTGTACCTCACGCGCAATACCATTGTCGGTATATTTAAGTGTGGTTAGCTCGTGGTAACTGGCGTCTTTACTGTTGGTGTCAAATGCTTTTTTGTGGATGTTCTTCTCGCGGTCTGTCAGCTTATCAAAGGTGCCTGCCTCGGTTAAATGGATATCTTTTTTGATGTCCTCCATATCCTTGCGCATTTGTTTTAGCTGTAGTTGCAGGTGGTCTATGTGCGCATCTCCGGGTGGTAGCGCAGCAAGCTTCTTTTCGGCTTCGGCAATCTGCGCAGGCAACAGCGCGTGTTTCTTTTTAAGGTATTCTAAGTGCTTGCTATGGAGTTTTACATGATACTGCTCAAAATATTCCAGCGGATTATCCCCAAAATTCGATAGCCAGGACTCTTGTTCACCCTCAAAACCCACGTTTACATACAGCTCATTCTGGTAGCATTTCCAGGAAATGCCTGCTTCTTCCAGCCGCTCAGGGAAAGTGGTCCAGTTCAGGGTTTCAAAGTCAGCATCCTCGTTCCACACATTTGCCTGCGAGTCCTCATTCTGGTCCTTGCGAATGGTTCCGCTCCACAGGAACAAACGGTTTGGCGTAGTACCGGTGAGCGACGAGCAAAAGTGCTGGTCGCAAACGGTAAACGCATCGGCCAATGCGTAGTTAAAGGGGAGGTCCTGCCGGGTATGGTAGCCAAGGGTAAGCGGCATGTCCTTATAAGCTTTACTGCCCGATTGTTTTTCCAGTAACCATCTGTCAAACTTGCCATCGTTACGTGCATCTACCTGGTTTGTCCAGCTGTGCGGTAACGAACTCATCCATGTTGCCTTTGTGTTCTTGATATCTAAATGAAATGGCGCGTAAGTGTCGCCTTTATGATCAGTTTGCAGCCATACCGGGTTGCCATTCGGCAGGTTTATCGCGCGCGGGTCATTGTACCCGCGTACACCCTTAAGGGTGCCAAAGCAATGGTCGAACGAGCGGTTCTCCTGCATTAGTATCACTACATGTTCTGCATCCTGCCAGGTGCTGCCTTTAGCCGGGTTAATGGCCAAAGCCTTTTGTATAGATGGTGGCAAAAGGCTGCTAAGGCCTGCGGCGCCGCTTAGCATTGCCGCTTTTTTTAAGAACTCTCTGCGGGTATCAGACATGGATATTAGTAGTTGTGTTTACGGCCGGCAATTTAGTAATAGGTATATTAACCCAATATAAATTAATTAGCTGTGCATATTACGGTTAATATAAATTACCTAAATTTCCCACTGTAAATCTAACCACCAATTATATGAAAAAACTTGCCTGCATGCTCCTGCTGGTCTGCTCGCTCAGCGCCGTTGCACAGCAATCTACCTACACACCCGCACCCGAGAACCTGGAAGCCAGAAAGAAGTTCCAGGACCTTAAGTTTGGCCTGTTTATTCACTGGGGTATTTACAGCATACTGGGCGATGGCGAGTGGGTAATGAATGAAAAACACATACCATATGATAGCTACAAGCGCCTGGCCGATTTTTTTAACCCGCAGGACTTTGATGCGAAAGCCTGGGTGGCATTTGCCAAGAACGCCGGCATGAAGTATATCACCATCACTTCCCGTCATCATGATGGGTTCAGCATGTTCGCTACCAAAAAATCTTCCTATAATATAGTAGATGCGACGCCTTACCACAAAGACCCACTGATGGAGTTGGCGAAGGAATGTCAGAAAGAAGGTATTGAATTGCACTTTTACTACTCGCTTTTAGATTGGGGCCGGGCAGATTATGCTTATGGCAGCCAGATAGTTGACGGTAAACCTGTAAAAGGCGATTGGGACAGCTACATAAAGTTCATGAAAGACCAGCTTACCGAGTTGATCACCAAATACCCGGGCGTAAAAGGCATCTGGTTCGATGGTAACTGGGAGCGCCCAAACGCCAACTGGCATTACGACGAGATTTACGGGTTAATACACAAGCTAAACCCGGCGATATTGGTGGGTAATAACCATCACCTCGCACCAAAAGAGGGGGAGGACTTCCAGATGTTTGAGAAGGATCTGCCCGGCCAAAACCATACTGGCTTCAGCGGCGAATCAACCATTGGTAAGCTGCCGCTGGAAACTTGCGAGACCATTAACAACAGCTGGGGTTTTAAGATAACCGACCGGACATTTAAATCGAGCAAGCAGATTATCCAATACCTGGTGAATGCAGCCGGGCATAACGCCAATTTTCTGCTGAACATTGGCCCGATGCCAAACGGCAAGATACAGCCCGAATTTACCGATACACTTAACCTGGTTGGTGCATGGGTTAAAAAGAATGGCGAAAGTATTTACAACACGCGTGGCGCTATAGTGCCCGCACAGCCATGGGGAACCTTAACCAGTAATGGTAAAGCTTTATACGCGCACATAACCAATGCGCCAGGTGAGCCGTATATTTTTATACCCGAGCTAAAAAGCAAGGTAACTAAAGCCGTATTGCTTGGCGGCGCTGCGGTTAAGTTTAAACAGCAACCCGAGGGTTTATTTATTTACACTAGCGGTGTGGTAATGGATCCGGTAGATACCATTGTTAAGCTAACGGTAAATTAAATCACTGGAAAGTTGTTGCGTTGTAAAAGCAAAGCAGTGAGACATTTCGTAGATATAAAGTCAACGATTTGCATTACCAGCTACGGGTAGCGGCTTTTTCAATGTGTTAGATAATTCATCTCCCATGAGTCCTTTTGCTATAATTTTTCCATCGGGGGCTATCAAAAAATTTTGAGGGATAGACGTTACACCGTAAGTAATTGCTGCTGCGTTTTTCACGAATTGAAGATCAGACACCTGTGTCCATGGTAGTTTATCATGATGGATAGCTGCCAGCCATTTTTCTTTATCTTCTTTACGGTCAAGCGACACACCCATTACCCTAAATCCTTTATCATGAAATTGAGTATAGGCTTTAAGCACGTTTGGGTTTTCTTCACGGCACGGAACGCACCAACTGGCCCAAAAATCAATAAGTACGAACTTGTTTCTAAAACTAGACAACTTAACCATGTTTCCGGCGGTATCAGCTTGCTCAAAGTCAGGTGCAAGTTTCCCTATGGCGGTAGCCCGTTCTGCCCTTATTTTGTTGGCGATGATGGTTGCTGCACCGGTTTTCTTGTAGGTGTTGCTTAATCGGCTGTACAACAAGTCAAGGGTATCAGCGTTAAGATCGTTCACTTTTGTTTGTAACATGTACATTGCGGCGTATGAATTTGCATGCTTTTGCACGAAGCCAAATGTATTTGCAGCGATAGCACTTGCAAGTTGGTCATAATAAGCCATAGCGCTTTTATACAGCTTATCGTCGGGTTCAAAATGCTTAATATAATTTTGGACGTACCTTTTGATTAACGTTTCTTCTACCAATTGCCTGGCGTGTAACTCAGACCTTACATATGCGGTGTACAAATCATTGTCGTAAGCCCCGCTTACCTGAGAACTTGCTAAGTTGGCTATGTTCGCTTTGAAAGCTATCGGTCCGGGATGAGCAACAAGGATATTAAATGGCGTTTGTGGCGTCCCGGATTTGTTATTGCTGTTGAAATGGTAGAGGGTCGCTTCTTTAAACGGGATTTTGAACTGAAACCGACCGTTAACGATTTTGGCAGTATCAGATTGATTAAGGGAATTATTTTGCAAAATGATGCTTTGACCGTTATACATCTTATCTGCCGTACCATTAATGATAATCTGGTCTGCTCTAACATTTTCTTGGGGGTGCTTACATGCCTGTAAAGCGGTCAGCAATGCAATTATTCCGATCAATTTTTTCATTTGTTACAGGTTAAGGTATATGACAGGGGAGCACAATTATAACATTGCTTGTTAAAATTAAGATATATGTTTGATAAAACCTCCACGCTGGCATCTAAACTGGCGCAATGGTGTCCCTGGCATTACAGATATCTTAGGATATCCGGAAAATAAAAAGAGGGCACGAAGAAATCCGTGCCCTCTTATATAAACCTCGTCCGTTCTATGTTTAAACTAAACCAGTTCTTCCACTTCTATCGGGACGAATTGCTCATCGGCACTTGGGCCGTAGCTCCCCGGTATAGGTATGTTAAGCAGGCGCAGGTAAACGCCTAATTGTGCGCGGTGGTGGATGATCTGCGATAGCGCCATACGGATAACTTCTGCCTTGGTGTTGCGCACCAGTATGTCTTTTCCGTTACGCAGCGTCCAGGGCTCCTCAAGTTTTGCTTCGTTCTCCGCTACAAGCTGCGTACGCCCGTCAACTAGTGATCTTTCAAAAAGGTCCATCAGTTCGGCAGTGTTATTTATAATGGTGGGGTTGTAAGGCGCGGCTGCAAAGTCCAGGCCCTCGGTAGTTAGTGCCATGGTTACCCAAGTAGGCAGTTCGGCAATGTGAGTAGCCAGGCTGCGTATGTTCATGCTTTTTTCGTGCGGTTGCCAGTCGTACTTGTCGTCCGGAATGCGCTGCAGCATTTTGCGGGTAGTTTCAGATTCTGCGTTTAGTTCCTTCAGGAAGATTTCGATAAGTGCCATAACTTTTTCGTTTTTGAGTTTGTGATACAAAGAAACTGCAGGGTAATGACAGCCCTATGTCAGCAGGAATCAGATTGACTGATTTATTTTGATCATTCACTTTCTTTGAAAAGTTGACGGATGGGCAAAACAAATCTCTGATGAATTTATTATGCATGCATAGTATTTTTATTATCTTTACCGTTACCAATAATAAACATCAATGGACCAGTTACTAACCGACAGCACTACAGGGTACGATTTTTCTATTAGCGACAACCAAACTATGATAGGCCAAATGGCACGTGATTTTGCAGAAAGGCATATCAGACCTAATGTTTTGCAGTGGGATGAAGAACAGCATTTTCCACTGGAGTTATTTAAGCAACTGGGTGAACAAGGCATGATGGGCGTGCTTGTACCGGAAGAATATGGTGGTTCAGGCTTTGGCTATGCCGAGTATGTAACCGTTATAAGCGAAATAGCGAAAGTTTGCGGCGGGATAGGGTTGTCTCTGGCGGCACATAACTCACTTTGTACCGGCCATATACTTGCTTTTGGCAGTGAAGAACAAAAGCAGCGCTGGTTGCCTAAACTGGCTACTTGCGAGTGGCTGGGTGCCTGGGGCCTTACCGAGGCAAATACCGGGAGTGATGCCATGCGCATGGCTACCACCGCTGTGTTAGACGGAGACCATTATATTGTTAATGGTGCCAAAAACTGGATAACCCATGGTAAAAGTGGCGATATTGCTGTGGTAATGGTACGAACCGGCGAAAAGGAAGACAGTAAAGGTATATCTGCTTTAGTGGTTGAGCGCGGTACTCCAGGCTTTACCGCCGGCAAAAAGGAAAACAAGTTGGGCATGCGCGCATCAGAAACCACCGAGATGATCTTTGATAATTGCAGGGTACCTAAAGTGAACTTATTAGGTGTAGAAGGGGAGGGCTTTAAACAAGCCATGAAGGTGTTGGATGGTGGCCGTATATCTATTGCGGCATTGTCGTTAGGTATTGCCAAGGGTGCTTTTGAAGCAGCGGTTGCTTATTCAAAAGAAAGGCAGCAGTTTGGTCAGCCAATCAGTAACTTTCAGGGAATTGCTTTTAAGCTTGCCGATATGGCTACCGAAATAGAAGCAGCCGAGTTGCTGATCATGCAGGCCGCCGATCTGAAGAACCGTCATTTGCCGGTGACCAAGCAATCGGCCATGGCCAAGTACTTTGCGTCGGAGGTGGCTGTTCGGGTTGCCAATGATGCCGTCCAGATCTTCGGCGGTTATGGTTACACAAAAGATTTCCCGGTAGAAAAATTTTACCGCGATGCCAAACTGTGTACAATTGGCGAAGGAACATCAGAGATACAAAAGATCGTTATCAGCCGGGAGCTGCTCAAATAATGGTTCATTTTTTTAATGGGCAGTTTTAATTAAAGACGTTTAGTGCCCTTATTTTAAACAAGATGTTCTGTGTTTAGAAAAAGTGTGGTTTTTGAAGGTTTTGGATCATAAAAAAAGCAGGCTTGGCCTTGCGCTATACCTGCTTTCAGAATCTTAACTAACTATTAACTGATCAATTGATAAATCGATTAATTGTACAGTAAACTTCAGATGTTTTGTTTTAGTATAATTATTATACTTCAAAGTAATTATTCTTTTACTTTTACGGCAATCGGCGGGGTATAGTAGAACGCCCAGTTATCTACTTTCTTTAGTTCTACTTCCATCGGGCCATCAGCTTTACTTATACGTACATTAATACTGCCATCGGCGTTTACAGGCACAGTGGCGTACTTTTTGGTTTCGGCCATTGCAGGCGTTATGCTGCTTTTAAACAGTTTAACAGTAAGTGCGATTGCAATGATGGTTAGGATTACTTTGGTGTACAGGTCGGTTTTCATTGGTGTTTTTATTTTGATTTAAGATAAGCTATATTATACTTCTGATCAAGTTTTTAGTGGCTATTCTGCTCCTTTTACAACATTAAGTAATCTCCGCAGTAAACCTTGCTAAGTACCAGCTTTTTAACCAGACAGCTTTATTGCAAAAACTTTTCTCAACTGCTTGAATATCAAAAATAATGTTTGTACTTTTGCAGTCCCGAAAACCGGGATAAAAAAAGTAAACATAAAAGGAAAGAATGCCTACTATTCAGCAATTAGTTAGAAAAGGTAGAGTAGCTATGGTTGACAAGAGTAAGTCACCAGCGTTGGACAGCTGTCCACAGCGAAGAGGCGTGTGCACCCGTGTGTACACCACTACCCCTAAAAAGCCAAACTCAGCAATGCGTAAAGTTGCACGTGTGCGCCTTACAAATGGTAAAGAAGTTAACGCCTACATCCCTGGTGAAGGCCACAACTTACAGGAGCACTCAATTGTACTTATCCGTGGCGGTCGTGTTAAAGACTTACCAGGTGTACGTTACCACATTATCCGTGGTGCATTAGATACATCAGGTGTTGCAGGCCGTAACCAGCGCCGTTCTAAATACGGTACCAAACGCCCTAAACCAGGACAAGTGGCTGCTGCTCCAACAAAAGGTAAAAAGAAATAATTAAGGAGGATAGAAAGCAATGAGAAAGTCAAAACCAAAAAAGAGAATTATCCTTCCTGACCCAAGGTTTAACGATACCATGGTTACAAGGTTTGTTAATAACATGATGTATGATGGTAAGAAATCTACCGCATACTCTATATTTTACAATGCAGTTGATATTGTTGAGAAAAAAACCAGCGAAAGTGGTTTAGATACCTGGAAAAAGGCTCTCAACAATGTAATGCCATCTGTAGAAGTAAAGAGCCGCCGTGTAGGTGGTGCTAACTTCCAGGTACCTACAGAGGTTCGCGCCGAGCGCAAGATCGCTTTAGGTATGAAATGGTTAATCAGCTATGCACGCCGTCGTGGTGAAAAAACCATGATGGAGAAACTTGCAGGCGAGATCATCTCTGCTGCTAAAGGCGAAGGTGCTGCTGTTAAGAAGAAAGAAGATACGCACAAGATGGCTGAAGCCAACAAAGCGTTCTCACACTTCCGTTTCTAATAAAAGGATTACACCGATTTAATATAGGATCACATTTGTCATGTTATTATTGCTTGCCAGGTGTGGTCCTTTAAATCAAGAAATCAAATCAAACAAAAATGTCAAGAGATCTAAGATATACAAGAAACATAGGTATTGCTGCTCACATTGATGCCGGTAAAACCACTACAACAGAGCGTATATTGTACTATGCGGGTGTAAGCCACAAAATTGGCGAGGTACACGAAGGTGCAGCTACGATGGACTGGATGGCTCAGGAGCAGGAGCGTGGTATTACAATTACCTCAGCTGCTACTACTGTAAACTGGAAATACCGTGGCCAGAACTACCACATGAACATTATTGATACTCCGGGACACGTGGACTTTACCGTAGAGGTAAACCGCTCTTTACGTGTATTGGACGGCCTGGTGTTCCTGTTTAGCGCTGTTGATGGTGTTGAGCCACAATCAGAAACCAACTGGAGGCTTGCAAATAACTATAACGTTGCCCGTATAGGTTTCGTTAACAAAATGGACCGTAGCGGTGCCGACTTTTTAAATGTTGTAAAACAGGTAAAAAGCATGTTAGGCAGCAACGCTGTTCCGCTTCAGTTGCCAATTGGTGCCGAAGAACACTTTAAAGGTGTTGTTGACTTAATCAACTGGAGAGGTATTGTTTGGAATGAGCACGATAAAGGTATGACCTTTACCGAAGTGCCTATTCCTGAGGACATGATTGAGGAAGCAACTGAGTGGAGAGAAAAACTTCTAGAATCAGTAGCTGAGTACGACGAAAGCCTGATGGAGAAATTCTTTGACGCACCTGATACTATTACTGAGCGCGAAGTACTTGATGCTTTACGTAAGGCGGTATTAGATGCCAAGATTGTTCCAATGGTTTGCGGTTCATCTTTCAAAAACAAAGGTGTACAAACCATGCTGGATTATGTGATGGAGTTACTTCCTTCACCTATGGATGTTGAAGGTATTGTAGGTACAAACCCTGAAACCGGCGAAGAGATCCTACGTAAACCGGATGTTAAAGAGCCGTTTGCTGCTTTGGCATTTAAAATTGCGACAGATCCGTTTGTGGGCCGATTGTGCTTTATCCGCGTTTACTCTGGTAACCTTGAAGCTGGTTCGTATGTGCACAACATGCGGTCAGACAACAAAGAGCGTATCAGCCGTATATTCCAGATGCACGCTAACAAGCAAAACCCAATTCCTAACGTAGGTGCAGGTGATATTGCAGCGGTAGTGGGATTTAAGGATATCAAGACTGGTGATACCCTTTGCGATGAGAAACACCCAATCATCCTTGAATCAATGAACTTCCCAGAGCCGGTTATCGGTTTAGCTATTGAGCCTAAAACTCAGGCTGACGTTGATAAATTAGGTATGGCGTTAGGTAAATTGGCTGAAGAGGATCCAACTTTCCGTGTAAACTCTGACGAAGAGACCGGCCAAACCGTAATTAGCGGTATGGGTGAGCTTCACTTAGATATCATCATGGACCGTCTTAAACGTGAGTTTAAGGTAGAGGTTAACCAGGGTGCTCCGCAGGTTGCTTACAAAGAGTCTATCACAGGCACTGTACAGCACCGCGAAACATACAAGAAACAAACCGGTGGTCGTGGTAAATTTGCTGATATACAAGTTATACTGTCACCAAATGACGAAGGTAAAGAAGGCTTACAGTTTGTGAACGAAATTAGCGGTGGTGCTATCCCTCGCGAATTCATCCCATCTGTAGAGAAAGGCTTCCAGGCTTCTATGGTGAATGGTGTGTTAGCAGGTTTCCCGTTAACCAGCTTAAAAGTTCGTTTGATCGATGGTTCATTCCACGCGGTCGATTCAGATGCGCTATCCTTCGAGTTAGCTGCTAAGATGGCTTACCGTGAAGCATTGCCAAAATGTAAACCGGTATTGCTTGAGCCAATCATGAAGATTGAAATATTAACCCCTGAAGAAAACATGGGCGATGTTATAGGTGACATGAACCGTCGTCGTGGTCAATTGTTAGGTATGGACAGCCGTGCAGGTGCGCAGGTAATTAAAGCTACCGTGCCACTTTCAGAAATGTTTGGTTATGTAACCCAGTTACGTACCATTACTTCTGGCCGTGCAACTTCTACCATGGAGTTTGACCACTATGCTGAAGCACCACGTAACGTACAGGACGAGGTTATTGCTAAAGTAAGAGGTAAAAAAGCTAACGCTTAATAATAAAATGAGTTGATTGGCAACTAGTTGCCAATCAACTCTACAATAAACAAACCGGTTGCCCTAATAAATAGCTCTTAGGAACAGCCACAAAACAAACAAAATGAGCCAAAGAATCAGGATCAAATTAAAGTCTTACGACTACAACTTGGTTGACAAGTCAGCCGAGAAGATCGTAAAAACAGTAAAGCCAACAGGCGCTGTAGTTAGCGGACCACTGCCGCTACCAACCGAAAAGAAAATCTTCACCGTTTTGCGTTCACCGCACGTGAACAAGAAAGCTCGTGAGCAATTCCAGTTATGCTCTTACAAAAGGCTTCTGGATATCTACAGCTCAAACTCAAAAACTGTAGACGCGCTGATGAAGCTTGAATTGCCTAGCGGCGTTGAAGTTGAGATCAAAGTGTGATAGTACCGGAAGATCCAAAAAATATAAAAGCCATCCTGCAAAGGGTGGCTTTTTTGATTTATTGCCTAGGGTGCCTTTCACCTAAGAAGTCCTGCCATACACCCTCTAACTCCTCTACAAGCTCCGGCCTGATGGAAATTCCGGACGCTTGTGGTGTCCAGGTTTGCGCGGCCAGGTTGCCCGTTTTAAGAATATCTAAGGTAAGGATTCGTTCCTTATCAGGATTAAGCAGGGTATCAAACGAGATGTTTATGCGGTAGTATATTCTTCCTTTACGGGATGCAAGAAAGGGTTCTGAACTGACGATTCCGGATGCAAATATGCCTTTTGGTTCCAGGCCTACTCTTACCACATACGCCCGGTCGCCCGGCTTTATTGTTTTATGGCTTACAACGCTCCAGTTGTCGGTTAGTTCACCTGTGTTTTGCAGCTTCTCAATATCTTTATCAAGGTCGGCCCAGGCAAACTTTATCGGGTTCCAACCAAAAAGGTATGATCTCACAGCGATTTAATTTATTCTCTTCCCGTGAGTTCGTCCAGCCTGTTACGTTCGGTTTGTAGTTCCCGTGCGAGCTTTTTTTCCTTTTCGTTAGCTTTTACTTTGAAGTTTTTGTACTCTTCTTCAAGCTCGTTGTAGAGCTTTGTGCGGTATTTTGCTTCACGGCTATGGCTGCCCGCCCGAGCTATCACTATTGCTGCGATTGCGCCGAAACCAATCACCAATCCCCACATTATCCAGTTATAAGTAGCCTTAGTAAGCGGTATACCTAAAAGCTTAACCTCGTCAACTTTCGCGTTGGATTGCGACAAGGTTTGCTCGTTGCTATTTAATTGAGTTTGTAGCGTATCGGCTCTCCTGGTTTGTTCTGCCAGCTTGATGTTAAATTCCTTAAGCTTACGTTTTGTCACGTTAAGGGTATCCGAAAAGTTCTTCCAGAGTGCCGATATAAGCGGTTGCTGATAGTGGTAAACCCGGGTAAGCAAGTATTGGTACTGACCGTTAAGGCTTTTGTCGTTTAACAAGGCAGGGTCTGTAGCCTGGTATTGTTGTGTTGGTTTGGATACCGGCTGTACAGCGCCATTAACCGCCGGTATCTGCGTTGCGGCCTTTGCGGCTAACGGCTTAGCAGTATAGGTATTTACTTTGACAGGTGGGCGTATGCCAACTTTTACCGGTGCAGTTTTAGCTTTTCTGCTGGTGTCCTGAGCTTGGGTGTTGTATGTGCCTGCAGTTACAAACAGAAGAGTAATTAACAAAGGGGTAAAAAACTTAGTCATAAAGCGTGTATGTCAAAACGTGTATTAATTATTTATATTGTCGGTTTTGGTTAAACGTCATTACACAAGCTAAAGTTTGATAAATTAATTATCAGTATTGCTACGTATGGATTAAGTATTTAATCATTAATAGGCTTTAACTCTGGCTAAAGTATAAAAAAGATGTGTACCGCCGATAAGTGTATTGCTCCAAAACATATATTAGCCATTATTTTAAGCATGCAGATAGGTTTTATAGGGTTAGGGGACATGGGGCGTTTATACGCCAAAGCTTTTGCTACGGTAGGTTACCAGGTTTGTGGTTGCGACCTGCCCGTTAACCGTGCCAAGCTGGAGGAAGAATTACAGCCTTTTGGTATCACTGTAATGGATGAGGGGAAAGATGTTGCCCGTATAAGTGATCTTGTTATCTACTCTGTAGAGGCAGAGAAGCTGGAGCTGGTGGTGGCCGAGTGCGGACCCTCAACCAAATATGGTGCTATAGTTGCCGGGCAAACCTCGGTAAAACATCCGGAAATTGCTGTTTTCGAGAAGTACTTACCGGCAGATGCACAAATTATCACCTTTCATGCCATGCACGGCCCTGGCTTTCAGCCGAAAGGGCAGAAACTTATCCTTATACCTCACCGGCATACCGGCGATGCTTATGCCCAAATGAAAGGGCTGTTTTCGGCTGTAGAAACCGACATTGTTGAAGTGCCCGACTACCATGAACACGACCGCATTGTTGCAGACACACAAGCGGTAACACACGTTGGCTTTGAAAGTATGGGCACGGCGTGGAAGGCTGCTGGTTTTTTTCCATGGGAAAATGCCTCCTACGTTGGCGGTATAGACAATGTTAAGATATTAACTACGCTCCGCATATTTAGTTATAAAGCGCACGTATATGCAGGCCTTGCTATTTTGAACCCGTATGCCAGGCAGCAGGTTAGGCAGTATGCTACATCCGAGTCGGAGCTGTTTAAGCTGATGATCAAAGAGGACGAGCAGGAGTTTAGGGCAAGGTTGTACCGTGCACGCGACTTTGTATTCCACGAAAGCCGTAAGCTGATCATGTTTAATGACAATGTAATGCGGGAGTTCTCTTTGTCACCTGAAGCCGGCCATCAAAAACCCAACTCGCATTTAAGTATATTAAGTATGGTTGATGCCTGGTATCATTTAGGAGTTAATCCGTACGACAACTTAATTGCGCAAACCCCACCTTTTCGTTTGCGGCTGGGAATAGCAGAATACTTGTTTAAAAATGATGAGCTGCTCGAAGAATCTATCCAAACAGCACTTTATGATAAAACTATAAGGGGGGACGATCTGGAGTTTCACTCCGCAGTTAGGGAGTGGGCGGCTATCATAGGCTACGGTGATATGGAAGGTTATAAAAAGCATTTTACCGAGGTTCAGGAGTTTTTTAAAGACAGGCTGCAGGAGGGAAATAAACAAAGTGCCGAATTGATTAAAAGATTAATGGAATCTTAGTCTTTGTTATGACTACAAGTTACTGATTGCTTGCAATTCGAAGAGCTACCAAGCAATCGTTTTCTTCATCAAAAATAACTTTATTATTTTCTGAATATATTTTGAAAAATAACTTGTTAACTATTTGACAATTAATACAAAATTTCTATCTTTGCCGTCCCTTAACGGGGGATAATATGCCTTGAACGAAGCCCTACTGCTTCGATGGGCACTAATAAAATATAGAAAATGTCAGGAATAATTGGAAAAAAAGTAGGAATGACCAGCATTTTCGATGAATCAGGCAAGAATATTCCTTGTACTGTAATCGAAGCTGGCCCTTGCGTAGTAACTCAGGTCAGGTCTGTTGACACTGACGGTTATGCAGCTGTACAGCTTGCATACGGTGAGAAGAAAGAAAAGAACACCTCTGCTCCCTTAAAAGGCCATTTCCAGAAAGCCGGCACTACTCCAAAACGTAAATTAGTTGAATTCAAAACCTTCGAGGATGAAAAAGCCCTTGGTGACACTGTTACCGTGGAAATTTTCTCTGCCGGAGATTTTGTGGATGTAGTTGGCACGTCTAAAGGTAAAGGTTTCCAGGGTGTAGTTAAGCGTCATGGTTTCGGCGGTGTGGGTATGCAAACTCACGGTCAGCACAACCGTTTACGCGCTCCGGGTTCATTGGGTGCTTCTTCATGGCCTTCACGTGTATTTAAAGGTATGCGCATGGCGGGTCAAACTGGTAATGTTCGTGTTAAAGTACAAAACCTTGAAGTGGTTAAGGTATTTGCAGAGCAGAACCTGTTGGTAGTTAAAGGTTCCATCCCGGGAGCTAAAGGTTCATTCGTAATAGTGGATAAATAAGATGGAAGTTAACGTATTAAACGTATCAGGTAAAGAAACAGGTGCCAAGGTGCAACTTCCTGAGTCCGTATTCGGTGTTGAGCCAAATGATCATGCTATTTACTTAGATGTAAAGCAGTTCTTAGCTAACCAGCGCCAGGGTACGCACAAAGCAAAACAACGTAATGAAATTGCAGGTTCAACCCGCAAATTACATAAACAAAAAGGTACTGGCGGTGCCCGTGCAGGTAGCATCAAATCACCATTGTTCAACGGTGGTGGCCGTGTATTCGGTCCGCAGCCTCGCGACTATAGCTTTAAGCTGAACAAAAAGCTTAAATCATTAGCTCGTAAATCAGCCTTGTCATACAAAGCGCAGGACAACAACATCCTGGTGTTAGAAGATTTCAACTTTGATTCTATCAAAACTAAATCTTACATCAAGATGGAAGCTGACCTAAACGTAACTAATGATAAAACATTATTGGTATTGGCAGGTGTTGAAAACAACAACGTGTATTTATCAAGCAGGAACCTGAAGAAAACCAAGGTGATCTCTGTTGAGCAGCTTAACACTTACGATGTGTTGAACGCCGGCAAGCTTATCTTAACTACAGGCGCTGTTAAAACTTTGGAGGAAGCATTAGCTAAGTAATTATGGAAATTTTAAAACAACCCCTACTTACTGAGAAAGTAACTCAATTAACCGAGAAGCTTAACCGTTATGCTTTCAAAGTTGATCACAGGGCTAACAAAATTCAGATAAAAGGCGCCATTGAGGCTATGTACGGCGTTACCATTACAGCGGTAAACACCATGAAGTATGTAGGTAAGCTCAAAACCCGCAACACAAAAGCAGGTGCTGTACAAGGCCGCTCTGCTACTTATAAGAAAGCCATCATTACTTTGAAAGATGGTGAAACAATTGATTTTTACAGCAATATATAAATACAGAGATGGCAGTAAAAAGATTTAGACCGGTAACCCCGGGCACCCGTTTCAGGATTGATGTATCTAACTCAGATATCACAACTAACGTTCCTGAAAAGTCGTTAGTGGTATCAGTTAACACAAGATCAGGCGGACGTAACCACAGCGGTAAAATGACTATGCGCTACTTAGGTGGTGGTCACAAACAAGCATACAGGTTAATTGACTTCAAACGCGATAAATTTGATATCCCGGCTAAAGTTGCAACTATCGAGTACGATCCTAACCGTTCGGCACGTATAGCACTGCTACACTTTGTTGACGGTGAAAAACGATACATGATAGCGCCGGAAGGCTTAACAGTTGGCCAGGTTGTAGTATCTGGTGCAAATGTAGCTCCGGAGGTTGGTAACACACTTCCTTTGAAGAGCATTCCACTAGGTTCTATCATTCACAACATTGAGCTTAACCCTGGTCAGGGTGGTACCATCGCTCGCAGCGCGGGTACTTATGCACAACTATCTGCACGTGATGGTAAATACGCCATCATCAAATTGCCTTCTGGCGAAACCCGTATGATACTGTCAACTTGCTTGGCAACTATCGGTACCGTTTCAAACGGCGAGAAAGCAAACGCAGTGTTGGGTAAGGCTGGCCGTAAACGTTGGTTAGGTCGTCGCCCTCGCGTTCGTGGTGTAGCCATGAACCCGGTAGATCACCCTATGGGTGGTGGCGAAGGCCGTGCATCTGGTGGTCACCCACGCTCACGTAAAGGTTTGTTAGCTAAAGGCTACAAAACCCGTGATAAGAAAAAAGGATCTGATCGTTATATCATTGAAAGAAGGAAAAAATAATGGCACGTTCAATTAAAAAAGGACCATACATTGATCATAACCTGGAAAGAAAAGTTCTGACCCTGAATGATTCAAATAAAAAATCGGTTGTAAAAACATGGTCACGTCGTTCCATGATCTCTCCTGATTTCGTCGGTCATACATTCGCAGTACACAACGGTAACAAGTTTATCCCTGTGTATGTAACAGAAAACATGGTTGGTCATAAGCTGGGAGAGTTTGCGCCAACCCGTACATTCCGCGGTCACGCAGAAAAGAAAAAATAACAGGCAATGGAAGCAACAACAAAAATTAAAAAGTCTGTACTAATCAGGCAACAAAAAGAAGCTGCAAAAGCTCAAACAGGTGGCGCTTCTGTTGCTAAGCTACAGGACTGCCCAACCTCTCCGCGCAAAATGCGCCTTGTGGTTGACCTAATCCGTGGTGTTGAGGTTAATAAAGCTTTAGGCATCCTAAAATTTACTAATAAAGAAGCCGCTATCCGCGTAGAAAAGCTTTTGTTATCAGCTATCAAAAACTGGGAAGCTAAAAACGAAGGTGCACGTCTGGAAGACAGCGCTCTTTATGTAAAAGAAGTATCTGTAGGTGGCGGTCGTCAGCTAAAAAGGTTACGTCCTGCTCCGCAAGGAAGGGGTTACCGTATACGCAAGCGCTCTAACCACGTAACACTTATAGTGGATAGTTTAAACGTAAACAACTAATTTGAAATGGGACAAAAGGCACATCCAATAGGCAACAGGTTAGGGATAATCCGCGGTTGGGATTCTAATTGGTTCGGTGGAAATAACTACTCCGACAAATTAGTTGAAGACGAAAAGATCCGCAAATACTTATCAGCCCGTATTAACAAGGGCGGCGTATCAAAAGTAGTTATCGAACGTACTTTAAAACGCATCACTGTAACCATCCACACTGCCCGTCCGGGTATCGTTATCGGTAAAGGTGGCCAGGAGGTTGATAAGATCAAAGAAGAGTTAAAAAAATTAACAAAGAAAGATGTTCAAATCAACATCTTCGAGATAAAACGTCCTGAGCTTGATGCTCAGTTAGTTGCCGAAGGTATTGCAAAACAGCTTGAAGCACGTATATCATTCCGCCGTGCCATGAAAACCACAATTGCTTCTACCATGAGAATGGGTGCTGAAGGAATTAAGGTGATGACCAGCGGTAGGTTAGGTGGTGCCGAAATGGCACGTACCGAGCAATATAAAGAGGGAAGGATTCCGTTACATACCTTCCGCGCTGATATTGATTACGCTCTAGGCGAAGCCCTTACTACTTATGGTAAAATAGGTGTAAAGGTTTGGATTTGCAAAGGCGAAGTTTACGGTAAACGCGACTTGTCACCAAACATTGGTGGTACAAGCAGCGCAAGCGGTAAAGGCGGACGCCCAGAAGGTTCACCTTCATTCGGTGGCCGTGATAATGCCAGGGGTGGCGAGCGTGGCGGTGAACGCCGTGGCGACCGCAAACCAGGTGCAGGCGGCGACCGCAGAGGCGGTGGCCAGGGTAACAACCGTGGCGGTGGCCAGGGCGGTAACCGTGGTGGTGCGCCAAGGAGATAATAAATTAAGGAATTAAGAAATATCTGTGAAGATATAAAAGCTTAAAAAAATGCTACAGCCAAAAAGAACTAAGTTCAGAAAGATGCAAAAGGGCAGGATGAAGGGGTTAGCCACTCGTGGCGCCGAGCTTTCATTCGGATCTTTTGGTATAAAATCACTCGAAGCAGCCTGGATAACCAGCCGCCAGATCGAGGCTGCACGTATTGCTGTAACACGTTTCATGAAACGTGAAGGACAGGTTTGGATCAGGATTTTCCCTGACAAGCCAGTTACTAAGAAACCAGCAGAGGTACGTATGGGTAAAGGTAAAGGTGCTCCCGAGTATTGGGTTGCAGTTGTACGCCCGGGCCGTATGATATTCGAGGCAGAAGGTGTACCACTAGAGGTTGCCAAAGAGGCTTTGCGCCTTGCTGCACAAAAGTTACCTGTGCAAACCAGGTTTGTAACGCGTAGGGATTACGCAGAGGCATAAATAAGTTTGAGGTTTTGAGTAGTGAGTTATGAGAACTCAGCACTCAGAACTCAGAACTCAAAACTATTAAAGAAATGAAGAACTCAGAAATTATAGGGCTTACGACTGAAGAATTGACAGCAAAGCTCAGCGAGGAGAAAACAACGCTCACTAAACTGAAATTTGCTCATGCAGTTTCGGCTATTGAAAATCCGAGCCGTATTACAAAAGTGCGCAAGGAGATTGCTCGTTTAAATACTGAAATAACAAAGCGCAAAGCGGCGTCAGCTTCTAATTAATTTTAAGCGTCGGAGGAAACAATGGAAAGAAATTTAAGAAAAACGCGTACCGGCCTGGTAGTAAGCAATAAGATGGAGAAATCTATTGTGGTTGCCGTTGAGCGTAAGGTGAAACACCCTATTTACGGTAAGTTCGTAAAGAAAACTACCAAATTTATGGCTCATGACGAAACCAATACCTGTGGCATTGGCGATACCGTATTGATTATGGAAACCCGCCCGCTGAGCAAGAGCAAAAACTGGAGATTAGTTCAAATTTTAGAAAGGGCTAAATAACATGGTACAGCAAGAGTCAAGATTAAATGTAGCCGATAACAGCGGAGCTAAAGAAGTTTTAGTTATTCGCGTATTAGGCGGTACCGGTAAGCGTTACGCTTCTATCGGTGATAAAATAGTTGTTACCGTAAAGAGCGCCTTACCATCAGGTAACGTTAAAAAGGGTACTGTATCAAAAGCAGTAGTAGTACGCACCAAGAAAGAGATTCGCAGGAAAGATGGTTCGTATATCCGTTTTGACGATAATGCAGCCGTGTTGTTGAACAACCAGGATGAGCCAAGGGGCACACGTATTTTCGGCCCAGTTGCAAGGGAATTACGTGAAAAACAATTTATGAAAATTGTATCATTAGCACCGGAGGTATTATAATATGGAAAAGAAAGTAACAAAACCAGCCAAATTAAAGCTTCGTAAGGGCGATTTGGTACAGGTGATAGCCGGTGACGCCAAAGGCTCACAAGGCAAGATCGCTGAGGTGATCATTGATAAAAACCGCGCTATTGTAGAAGGCGTTAACATGGTATCTAAACACACCAAACCTAACGCTGCTAATCCTAACGGTGGTATTGTAAAGCAGGAAGCTGCCATACACATTTCTAACCTTGCGCTGGTTGAACCTAAAACAGGCAAAACTACCCGTGTTGGCCGTAAATTAAACGACGCCGGCAAATTAGTAAGGGTATCTAAAAAATCAGGGGAGGAAATTAAGTAATGGCCTACGTACCACGTTTAAAATCAAAATACAAAGAGGAGATCCGCACCGCTTTAAAGGACAAGTTCCAATACAAAAGCGTAATGCAGGTTCCTAAATTAGAAAAGATCGCTATCAACCAGGGTGTTGGCGGTGCTACTACCGATAAAAAACTTATCGAGAACACCATCACTGAGCTAACTACCATTACTGGTCAACAAGCGGTTGCTTCGAAATCTAAAAAGGATATTTCTAACTTCAAATTACGTAAGAACATGCCAATCGGCGTTCGTGTAACATTACGTGATAACACCATGTATGAGTTCCTGGACCGCTTGATCGCTGTCGCCCTGCCACGTATCCGTGACTTCAAAGGCATCAACGATAAAGGTTTCGACGGCCGCGGTAACTATACTTTAGGTATATCTGAGCAGATCATCTTCCCTGAGATCAACATCGATAAGATCAACAAGATCCAGGGTATGGATATCACCTTTGTAACCTCTGCTACCAACGATGTTGAAGCATTAGAGTTACTTAAGCAATTTGGTTTACCATTTAAAAATCAAACTCCAACTAACAATGGCTAAAGAAGGCGTAAAGGCTCGTGAAGTAAAACGTGCCAAATTAGTAGCAAAATATGCTGAGAAAAGGGCAGCCCTTAAAGCAGCCGGAGACTACGTAGCGTTAGACGCATTACCAAAAGCATCATCACCGGTGAAATTGCACAACCGTTGCAAACTAACCGGCCGCCCACGTGGTTACATGCGCCAGTTTGGAATCTCTCGTGTTACTTTCCGTGAGATGGCACTTGCCGGTAAGATCCCGGGAGTGAAAAAAGCAAGCTGGTAAGCAGCAAATAAAGATCTGAGTTTAAATTCAAAACATACTTCGGTAAGTTTTGAATTTTTTCGTAATTTCGCGGCTCGATTTTTACACAACGAATTAACAGATGGAAGGTCGCCCGGAGGTCCGGGAAGGAAACCGCCATCACTAACAATAAATAATGAATACAGATCCAATCGCAGATTATCTTACTCGAGTAAGGAATGCTATTAAAGCCAACCATAGGGTTGTTGAAATTCCTGCATCAAATCTGAAAAAGGAAATCACTAAAGTGCTTTTCGAAAAAGGTTACATTGCTAATTACAAGTTTGAGGACAACGGCCCTCAAGGCATCATCAAGATTGCTTTGAAGTACCACCCAATCACTAAAGTTCCTGCTATCCGCAGCGTATCACGTATTAGTAAACCAGGTTTGAGGAAATACGCTGGCATGGATACCCTGCCGCGTGTGTTAAATGGTTTAGGTATCGCTATCCTGTCCACTTCTAAAGGTGTTATGACCGACAAAGAAGCCCGTGTACAGAATGTAGGTGGCGAAGTTTTATGCTACGTTTATTAATAGGAGGAAAAAGCAATGTCAAGAATAGGAAAAGCACCTATAGCACTAACCGGCGGAGCCACCGTTACCGTGTCTGCAGATAATGTAGTTACTGTAAAGGGCCCAAAAGGCGAGTTGCACCAGGCTGTTGATAAAGATATCACCATAGAGCAGGCCGATGGCCAGTTACTGGTTAAACGCCCAACCGATCAAAAACGCCACAAAGCGCTTCACGGTTTGTACCGCGCATTACTAAACAACATGGTAATTGGCGTAACCGAAGGCTACAAAGTTCAGCAAGAGCTTGTAGGTGTGGGTTACCGCGCAACTAACACCGGTAATACATTAGACTTAGTGTTGGGTTATTCTCACCACTATGTGTTTGAATTACCACAGGAAATTAAAGTTACAACTACTGCTGATAAGGGTAAGAACCCAACCATCATCCTGGAGTCTAACGATAAACAATTGATTGGCCAGGTAGCGGCAAAGATCCGTTCACTGCGTACACCAGAGCCTTACAAAGGTAAAGGTATCAAGTTTGTTGGCGAAGTATTGAGAAGAAAAGCAGGTAAATCAGCATCTAAAAAATAATCGTCATGAAATTATCAAGAAGAGACAGGATTAAAAAAGGCATTCGTAAACGCCTTTCAGGATCAGCAGCCCGCCCACGCTTATCTGTTTACAGGAGCAATAAAGGCATCTACGCGCAAATTATTGACGATGTATCAGGTAAAACTTTAGTATCAGCATCATCTCTGTCAAAAGAGTTTACCGCTGATGGTAACAAAAGCGATCAATCTACAGCAGTAGGCAAGCTGGTAGCCGAAAAAGCTATTGCAGCAGGCATTAAAGATGTAGTGTTCGACAGGAATGGTTACCTGTACCACGGCCGTGTTAAATCATTGGCAGAAGGTGCACGTGAGGCTGGTTTAAACTTTTAATCGAAAACAGAAATGTCAACAATCAACATAAAGAGAGTAAAATCCAGCGAGATCGAATTAAAAGATCGCCTGGTAAGCATACAGCGTGTAGCCAAAGTAACCAAAGGTGGCCGTACATTCAGCTTTTCTGCTATCGTAGTAGTAGGTGATGAGAACGGTGTTGTAGGTTACGGTTTGGGTAAAGCGAAAGAGGTTACCGAAGCTATTGCTAAAGGTATTGATGATGCTAAAAAGAACCTTGTTAAGGTTCCGATTATTAACAGCACTATCCCTCACGATCAGATCGGTAAGTTCAGCGGTGGTTTTGTTTATATTAAACCAGCAGCTAACGGTACCGGTGTAATTGCAGGTGGTGCGATGCGCGCAGTATTAGAAAGTGCCGGCGTACACAACGTATTGGCAAAATCAAAAGGCTCATCAAACCCGCACAACGTGGTTAAGGCTACCGTATCTGCATTGTCGCAGCTGCGTGATGCTCATACAGTTGCTCAACAGCGTGGTATCAGTTTAGGTAAAGTATTTAACGGATAATCAGTCATGTCGAAAATTAAAATAACACAAGTAAAAAGCGTTATCGACAGAAGCGAGCGCCAAAAGAAAACTGTTGAGGCATTAGGCCTTAAAAAAATTAACCACAGTGTGGAAGTTGAAGCCACTGCAGCTATTATAGGTATGGTGAAGAAAGTGAACCACCTGGTAGCAGTAGAAAATATCTAATATCATGAACTTAAGTAATCTTAAACCTGCAGAAGGTTCTACCAAGAATAAAAAACGTATTGGCCGTGGTACAGGTAGCGGCCGTGGCGGTACATCAACACGTGGCCACAAAGGTGCGGGTTCACGCTCTGGTACCAGCTCTAAAGTTGGTTTCGAAGG
This sequence comes from Mucilaginibacter sp. 320_HR, assembly GCF_059691875.1. Taxonomy (NCBI): domain Bacteria; kingdom Pseudomonadati; phylum Bacteroidota; class Sphingobacteriia; order Sphingobacteriales; family Sphingobacteriaceae; genus Mucilaginibacter; species Mucilaginibacter sp. 320_HR. The sequence continues at coordinate 10,868 of NZ_JCAWAI010000003.1, read as the reverse complement.
TGGCCAAATGCCATTGCAGCGCCGTGTACCTAAGGTGGGCTTTAAAAACCCTAACCGTGTAGAGTACGTTGGTGTTAACCTTGATGTGCTGCAGGCATTAACCGAAAAATACTCTCTAGAGGCGGTTGATTTTGCAACATTGAAAGAGCACGGCTTAGCGTCTCGTAATGACCTGATCAAAATCCTAGGTCGTGGCGAACTGAAAGCTAAATTAAATGTAACTGCACACGCGTTTACTGCTACTGCACAAAAAGCTATTGAAGCAGCCGGCGGCACTATCGTTAAGCTATAATTTCCGATGAAGAAATTTTTCACCACATTATCCAATATCTGGAAAATTGAGGATCTAAGAGTGCGTATCACAAACACACTCTTATTTCTTTTGATATACCGAGTTGGTTCGTTTATCATTTTGCCGGGTGTAAATGCGGCCTCTGTTCAAAGCGGCAAAGCCAAAGAAGGCATTGTTGGTTTATTGAACATGTTTGCGGGCGGTTCGTTCTCACGTTCGTCCATTTTTGCATTAGGTGTAATGCCCTACATTTCTGCATCTATCGTAGTGCAGCTGTTGGGTATAGCAGTGCCTTATTTCACCAAAATGCAAAAAGAGGGTGAAAGCGGCCGTAACAAGCTAAACCAGTGGACACGTTACCTAACAATAGGTATCACTGCTTTACAGGCTATCGGTTACCTTAAATCTCAGGTCAGTCCTGATGCTATGCTTATTGGCAACCCATGGTTCCTGGTACTAAACACGTTTGTGTTAACAGCAGGTACATTGTTTGTAATGTGGCTTGGCGAGAAGATTACCGACAAAGGCATTGGTAACGGTATATCACTCATCATTATGGTGGGTATCATTGCACAGCTTCCAGCTGCGTTTGCAACTGAATTTCAGTCGCGCACAGGCGGTCCCGGTGGTTTGATCACCTTCATTGTGGAAATTGTGGCATTATTAGGTGTAGTAATGTTTACCATACTTATTGTACAGGGTACCCGCAAAATTGCGGTACAATATGCAAAACGTATAGTAGGCAATAAGCAATACGGTGGCGTACGCCAGTATATCCCTCTAAAGGTGAATGCTGCTGGTGTAATGCCTATCATCTTCGCTCAGGCGCTGATGTTTATACCTACTACTGTTGCTCAATTCTTCCCAAATGCGGCTTCAAACGGTATTTTAATATCATTGTCAAATTACAATTCATGGCAGCACAACCTGGTGTTTGCTATCCTTATCATATTGTTCACTTACTTCTATACAGCTATTACTGTAAACCCGAAGCAAATGAGCGACGATATGAAAAAGAATGGCGGCTTTATACCAGGTGTTGCACCAGGCATCGCAACTACCAACTTTATTGACGAGGTTATCTCTAAGATCACCCTGCCAGGCTCTATCTTCCTAGCTATTGTAGCTATCATACCGGCAATTGCCAGCATGGTAGGTGTTAGCAGCCTGTTTGCAAGGTTCTTTGGTGGTACATCCCTCATCATCCTTGTAGGTGTTGTGTTAGATACTTTACAGCAGATAGAAAGCCACTTGTTAATGCGTCACTACGACGGATTAATGAAGACCGGCCGTATTAAAGGTCGTTCAAGCGTGCCTACTGCTGCAGGTGCTACGCCGCCAGCCATCTAAAATAAAACATGTCAAAGATCATTTATAAGTCTGTCGAAGAGATAGAACTAATAAGAGAAAGTTCTTTACTTGTTTCCAAGACACACGGGGAAATAGCTAAGGTTATAGGCCCCGGTGTTACTACCCTCGAGCTTAATAAACTTGCCGAAACCTTTATCCGCGACAACGGCGGGGTTCCGGCATTTTTAAATTATAACGGCTTCCCTTACTCTCTTTGCATATCGCTTAATGATCAGGTAGTACATGGTTTCCCCAGCAAACACGAGTTGCGCGAGGGGGACTTGGTATCTGTTGATTGTGGCGTTATCCTTCACAAGTACTATGGCGATTCAGCTTTTACCTTCGCTATTGGTGAAGTAGATGAGCTAACCCAGAAACTTATGCGCGTAACCCGGGAATGTTTAGACCTGGGTGTAGAGAAGGCAGTAGTTGGTATGCGCATCGGCGACATTGGTCATGCGGTACAACAACATGCCGAAAAGAACGGCTTCGGTGTAGTTAAAGAGCTTGTTGGCCATGGTGTAGGTACACGCCTTCACGAAAAGCCGGAGGTGCCGAACTACGGTAAGCGCGGCAGCGGTACTAAACTGGAAGAAGGTATGGTAATAGCTATCGAGCCTATGATAAATGCCGGCAGGGCAGGTGTTAAGTTTTGGGATGATGGCTGGACGGTATCTACTGTCGACAAAAAGCCATCAGCCCATTACGAGCATACGGTAGCTGTAAAGAGGGGCAAGGCCGATGTTTTATCAACGTTTTCATACATTGATAAAGTTTTAGAAGAAAAAAATAAAAATTAAAATTTTTTTGTTAATTTTGCATCCCGGTTTTGGGGCGGATAATCAAGTAATAATCAATAAAATATGGCTAAACAATCATCGATCGAGCAAGACGGCACAATTCGGGAAGCGTTGTCTAACGCAATGTTCAGGGTTGAGTTGGAGAACGGTCATGAGATAATTGCACATATATCCGGTAAAATGCGGATGCACTACATCAAAATTCTTCCTGGTGACAGGGTAAAGTTGGAGATGAGCCCGTATGACCTTACAAAAGGAAGAATAACCTACAGATATAAATAAAAACGAGAGATGAAAGTTAGAGCATCCATTAAAAAACGCAGCGCTGATTGCAAGATCATTCGCCGTAACGGGAAACTTTACGTGATCAACAAAAAGAATCCTAAGTACAAACAGCGTCAGGGATAATTACAAAGCACTTGTAACGATTCGTACAACGGTAGCCGCCGTTCGGTCGTTTACTTAAAAACAAACAAATATGGCAAGGATCTCCGGTATTGATTTACCAAAGAACAAAAGAGGTGTAATAGGTTTAACTTACATCTACGGCATTGGCCGCTCTACTGCAGAAGAAATTTTGAAGCAAGCTGGCATTGATGAGAGCGTTAAGGTACAGGAATGGTCTGATGACCAGTTAACTGCTATCCGTACAATCATCAACGATCAGGTAAAAGTTGAAGGTGCTTTACGTTCAGAAGTTCAGCTGAACATCAAACGTTTGATGGATATAGGTTGCTATCGTGGTACCCGTCACCGTAAAGGTTTACCTCTGCGTGGTCAGCGTACTAAGAACAACTCACGTACCCGTAAAGGTAAACGTAAGACAGTTGCTAACAAGAAAAAAGCTACTAAATAGTAATTGATTAATGGCAATGGGCAGCGATGCTCATTTGCTGTTAGGACTATATTAACATTAACAATTACGGGTCTTGGTTATGCAGTAGCCTAATAATCCGTAAGCAACATTAAAAAACAAAATGGCTAAAGCTAAAAAAGTTACCAAAAAGCGTATAGTTGTTGTAGAGTCAGTAGGCGAAGCACACATCAACGCTACCTTTAACAACATCATTATCACCCTTACCAACAAAAGCGGCCAGGCTGTTTCATGGTCGTCAGCTGGTAAAATGGGTTTCAAAGGTTCTAAAAAGAACACTCCTTACGCTGCCGGTCAGGCTGCTGCCGATTGCGGTAAAGCTGCTTATGACTTAGGCTTACGTAAAGTTGAGGTATTTGTTAAAGGCCCGGGTTCAGGCCGCGAGTCTGCTATCCGTACCCTGCAAACAACAGGTATCGAGGTAACTACTATAAAGGACATCACCCCGCTTCCTCACAACGGTTGCCGTCCATCAAAACGCAGAAGAGTTTAATTCACACTATTTTTAAAGCTAAGATTCGGCAGCTGCGGGCTGCTTGATACTTTAAAACACACAACAATGGCAAGATATACAGGCCCAAAATCAAGAATTGCGCGTAGGTTCCGCGAACCAATCTTCGGTCCGGACAAAGCGCTGGAAAGAAAAAACTATGGCCCTGGTATGCATGGCGCTTCTAAAAGAAGAGGAAAGCAATCAGAGTACGCTGTACAGTTAATGGAAAAACAAAAGGTAAAATACACTTACGGTGTATTAGAGCGTCAGTTCGAGAACCTTTTCCACACTGCATCAGCTAAAGAAGGTATTACCGGTGAAAACCTGCTTAAATTTTTGGAAGCACGTTTAGATAACGCTGTTTACCGTTTAGGCATCGCTCCAACACGTTCAGGCGCACGCCAGTTGGTTGGTCACAAACACATCACCGTTAACGGCGAAGTGGTAAACATTGCATCATACCAGCTTAGGGCAGGTGATGTAATAGCCGTACGCGAAAAGTCAAAATCTCTTGAAGCTATTACCAATTCGGTAGCTGGCCGCAAGATTAATAAATACAGCTGGTTAGAATGGGATGCCGCTAACTTAACAGGCAAATTCCTTAACTATCCTAATCGCGATGAGATCCCTGAGAACATCAAGGAAAACCTTATCGTCGAGTTGTACTCAAAATAATAACGATATTTTTCTGCGGAATGATCGGCATTATATGTCGATCATTTTCGCGGTTAAAGTCAATCCAATTAAGTAAACAATAAACAAAAGATATAAATGGCAATTTTAGCATTTCAAAAACCAGACAAGGTTATCATGCAGAAATCAAATGATTTTGATGGCACGTTTGAATTTCGTCCGTTAGAACCAGGATTCGGTATAACCATTGGTAATGCTCTGCGTCGTATCTTACTTTCTTCATTAGAAGGTTACGCCATCACATCTGTACGTATTTCAGGTGTTTTGCATGAGTTTTCTACCATCAAAGGTGTGGTTGAAGACATGACCGAGATCATCCTAAACTTAAAGCAGGTTCGCTTTAAAAGATCAGGTGAAACCAGCGATAATGAGAAGGTATTTGTAATCATTAGCGGTCAGGATGCTTTCAAAGCCGGTGATATCACCAAGTTTTCCAACAACTTTGACGTGCTGAACCCTGAGCTGGTAATTTGCAACATGGACCCTTCAGTTACGCTTGAAGTTGAGCTTACTGTTGCTAAAGGCCGTGGCTATATTGCAAGCGAAGAGAACAAAAATCCTGATGCTAACGTAGGTGTAATAGCTATCGACTCTATCTTCACCCCGATAAAGAACGTTAAGTATACATTGGAAAACTATCGTGTAGAACAGAAGACGGATTATGAAAAACTGATCCTTGACATTTCTACAGATGGTTCCATCCACCCTGAAGACGCGCTTAAGCAAGCTGCTAAGATCCTTATTCAGCACTTCATGCTGTTCTCTGATGAGAACATGATGCTTGAAGCACAGGCTAAAGAAGAAACCAAAGAGGTTGACGAAGAAATCCTGCACATGCGTAAGATCCTTAAAACCGAATTGGTTGATCTTGACCTGAGCGTACGTGCTCTTAACTGCTTAAAAGCTGCTGACATCCGCAGCCTGGCTGACTTAGTATCTTACGATGTTGCCGACATGCTTAAGTTCAGGAACTTCGGTAAAAAATCACTAACTGAGATCCAGGACCTGGTTAAATCAAAAGGCTTATCTTTTGGTATGAACCTGGCCAAGTTTAAACTGGACGAAGAATAAAAAGATATAAGAGTCAAGAATCAAGAGTCAGGACAAAATCTTGAATCTTAGTTCTTGACTCTTGATTCTAACTATAAACAATTCGCGTAATTCCGAGGGCTTGACGATAAAACGCCGCCCAACGGTATGCACGTGCCACTAACAACAAAAAAACAATGAGACACGGTAAAAAAGTAAACCACTTAGGCCGCACTGACAGCCACCGCAAAGCGATGCTGGCTAACATGGCCTCTTCACTTATCCTGCACAAACGCATTACTACTACGCTTGCAAAAGCTAAAGCACTGCGTGTGTATGTTGAGCCACTTGTAACAAAATCAAAAAACGATACTACGCACTCTCGCCGTACCGTATTCAGCTACCTGCAGGATAAGGACACCGTGAACATCTTGTTCCGCGAAGTTGCTGAGAAAGTTGCTAACCGCCCTGGTGGTTACACGCGTATTGTGAAGTTAGAAAACCGTTTAGGTGACAACGCCGAAATGGCGATCATTGAGTTGGTTGATTACAACACTGTATACGGTAAAGATACTGCTGCTGCAACTGCTAAGAAATCACGTCGTCGTGGTGGTTCTGGTAAAGCTAAAGCTGCTGCTGAAGTTGAAACTGCACCGGTTGCTGAAGCAGCTCCGGCTGTTGAAGAAGCACCTGCTACTCCGGAAGCACCCGCTGCTAACGAAGAGAACGCAGAAAAAGGAGAGTAATCTCTCTTTTAATATCATTAAGAACGGCTTCCAATTTGGAAGCCGTTCTTGTTTTAATCCTTTTACTGCCGCTATAAAGCTAACATACGCAAAGCTAATTACTAATATTTAAAACCCCTGCCACCCTGTGAGGTTTAGTAGTAAACGAAACAGAAAACAAAATGGCGAACGTAGCAGATCAACTGGTAGAAATGCTGGTGAAGGCAGGAGTGAAGAGGATATATGCGGTTACAGGCGACAGTTTAAACCAGGTGAACGATGCCGTACGGCGCGAGGGCAGCATACAGTGGGTGCATGTCAGGCATGAGGAAGCGGGTGCCTACGCGGCCGGTGCCGAGGCACAGCTTACTGGTAACATAGCCTGCTGTGCAGGTAGCAGCGGCCCTGGCCATGTACACCTAATAAATGGCTTGTACGATGCGCACCGGTCCGGCGCGCCGGTTATAGCAATAGCTTCCACCGTGTCGAGCTATGAGTATGGTACCGAGTACTTCCAGGAAACCAACACAATAAAGCTATTTGACGATTGCAGCTATTTTAACCACATAGCTACCACAGCTAAACAGATGCCACGCATGCTGCAAACTGCTATACAAACGGCTATACACCGTAAAGGTGTTGCGGTGCTGGGCTTGCCTGGCGATGTAACTGAGTTAGATGCAGAAGAATCGTTAACATCCGACGAAAACTACTACCCTGTGCCTGTGATAAGGCCATCTGATGCTGACCTGCAATCACTTGCAGCTATGCTGGAAGGACACAAGCGAATAACCATTTTTTGCGGGATAGGTGCAGCTGACGCGCATGACGAAGTGGTGCAGCTCTCACAATTGCTAAATGCGCCTGTAGCATACTCTTTCCGAGCAAAAATGGATATCCAGTATGATAATCCTAATGAAGTAGGCATGACCGGACTATTGGGTTTACCATCCGGTTATCATAGCATGCATGAGTCGGACCTGCTGCTTCTGCTGGGTACAGATTTTCCGTACACCCAGTTCATGCCTACCGATTGCAAGATTGTACAGGTGGATACAAAGCCCGAACGTATTGGCCGCCGTGCCAAGGTAGATGTAGGTTTATGCGGGTCTATAAAAGACACTTTGCAGGCATTGCTGCCTATTGTAAAGCAAAATACCGACGATAGCTTTTTAAAGGCTCAACTGGACTTTTATGCTGAGGTAAAGAAGAACATGCGGATCTACGTAGATGACGCAGGGAAGAAGGAAAACATGCACCCTGAGTTTATATCTACCCTGATTGACGAGTTGGCTGCCGAGGACGCCATTTTTACTGTTGATACCGGTATGTCGTGCGTGTGGGGAGCACGTTATATAAATGCTACAGGCAAGCGTAAAATGATTGGCTCGTTTAATCATGGCTCAATGGCTAACGCTATGCCGCAGGCAATAGGTGCAGCTTTGGCCTTCCCTGGCAGGCAGGTTATAGCGCTTTGCGGCGATGGTGGCCTAAGCATGCTGTTGGGCGACCTGGCAACTATTACACAGTATAATTTGCCGGTAAAGATCATCGTATTCAATAATCGTTCGCTTGGAATGGTAAAGCTGGAAATGGAAGTGGCTGGCTTACCGGACTGGCAGACTGAGATGCATAATCCGGACTTTGCCATGGTTGCAAAAGCAATGGGCATGAAGGGCATTACTGTTAAAGACCCCGAAGAGGCGAAGCAGGCACTGCGTGAAGCGCTGATGTATAACGGGCCTGCTCTGGTAAACATCTTCACCGACCCTAACGCCCTTGCCATGCCGCCTAAAGTAGAACTGGGGCAGGTGAAAGGCATGGCACTATCCATGTCAAAATTGATACTTAGCGGCAAGATGGATGAGGTGCTGGATACAGTTAAGTCCAACTACAAACATCTTAAAGATTTAATATAGTAAGTTTAATGCCGGATGAGGGACGCTGCACCTGCTGCGTCCCTCATCCGTTTAAATTGACTTCACAAAAGATTAACTTAGCTAAATGAACACGCGCAGACAGCGAATATTAACCTACGTTCTCATCCTTATCAGCATCGGCTTTATTGCACTTACAATATTAGTAAAGCTGTTCCCGATGTCTGTACTGGATGTCGACTTTTCCAAAGCTGTTCAGCGCCACCAGAACGCGTTCCTGGACGAAGTCATGTACATCGTTAGCTATCCCGGGTATATGCCGCAGTCACCAATCCTTATTGCAGCCACCAGCATTATTTTACTAATATTAAAGTATAAGAAAGCCGCTTTGTATGTCGCGTTAACTGCTCTTGCCGGGTTGATCAGTACCATTATAAAAGCACTGGTAAACCGCGAACGTCCAACCGGTGATATAGTGCGTGTAGTGCTTAAAACAACACAGCAAAGTTTTCCAAGTGGGCACGTCTTGTTCTATGTGATTTTTTTTGGATTCCTGGTGGTATTGATGAACCAGCTCGAGGGTGTCCCAAGGGTGGTGCGCGCTATAGTGACTATTATAAGCTTGCTCATGATATTTCTCATACCACTATCCCGCATATACATGGGTGCGCATTGGTTTACAGATGTTACAGGTGGCTTCCTGCTGGGCCTGTTATGCCTGTACTTGTTGTCGTGGCTGTACTTGCGAAAGCCTGCAAAAAGAGACGAAGCCCCCGTCGCTGAGACAAAATAGGTGGTCTTGTTTACGGGTCAGAATTCTTGGTGCATCATGCTCCCTCTTGATAATGCCGATATATTTTCTGTATCTTCATCTGCATAAACCTTCACAGTAATGAAACCCGCAACAGATGCAGTAAAACAACGGATACAATCAATTGATATCCTACGTGGTGTTATCATGTTAATTATGGCTATTGACCATACCCGCGATTTTCTTCATAAAGGCGGGCAGTTGTATGATGCTACCAATATGGCCACAACTTATCCGGCATTGTTCTTTACCCGTTGGATAACCCATTTTTGTGCTCCTACCTTTGTGTTTTTGAGCGGAGTTTCGGTTTATCTTGCCGGTACACGGCGTACTAAATCAGAGTTAAGCAGCTTTCTCCTAAAGCGTGGCTTATGGCTGATTGTTGTAGAAGTGGTGCTGATGACGTTCGCATTTTCTCTGAATCCATTATTTAATGCAGTTGCTTTGCAGGTGATATGGGCTATAGGGGTAAGCATGATCATATTAGGGCTCCTCATTTGGTTGCCGGTGCGGGTAATTGGCCTTATTGGATTGATCATGATTGTTGGGCACGACTACATAACCACACTAACGCTTACACCCAATAGTACCGAGGAAACAGTAGTAAAGATCCTTTTTACAGCCAGGGGCTTTCTAATACCGTTGAATGCAAATCATTTCATCTTCGATCTTTATGCTATAATTCCGTGGACGGGCGTGATGCTGTTTGGGTATACATTTGGTACACTGTATAAAAGGGAGTATAACCCTGCCAGCCGAAAGCGGTTCCTGCTGTATTGTGGTCTGGCGGTGTTTACGTTGTTTTTAGTACTGCGCTTTGTGAACGGTTACGGAGATCCGGCACCATGGGCGGTACAGAAGAACGGGATATTTACCTTTATGTCTTTCCTAAACGTAAGCAAGTATCCGCCATCATTGATGTATTGTTGTCTGACGTTATCAGCAGGGATGATCGTATTGGCACTTACCGAAAATGCCACCGGTAAGCTGGCCGGCTTCTTTAAGGTTTACGGCAGCGTGCCGTTCTTTTACTATGTATTACATTTCTACCTCATCAGAACGATTACGATAGCAGTGTTCTTTGCTCAAGGGTTCAAAACTTCGCAGATCATAACGCCTAACATGCCATTTCTTTTTGACCCGCCAGGAATGGGTTTTAGCCTTGGAGTAACGTACCTGTGGTGGCTGGGTATCATACTTACACTATACTTCCCGTGCAGGTGGTTCAGCAACTATAAGAAAACCCATAAGCAATGGTGGTTAAGCTACTTGTAACAGCAGCAACTTTACTAAGTAATCTGCTGTAGCCGGCTTTCAGCTTAGATGTATTGGTTTAGCACCTGCTGCAATTGACTGGCTTGCATAACGCCGCTCTGGCGCCATTTACTATGCCCGTTTTGAAACACCATCAAAGTAGGTACGCTTTGTACGTTGTAAGCGCTTGCTGCCGAAGGGTTCTTATCTATGTCTATCTTTATAATGGTGACCTTATCGCCCAGTGCGTCTTTCACCTGTTTTAGTATAGGCGGCATCATTTTACACGGGCCGCACCACTCTGCCGAAAAGTCTACCAATACCGGTTTTTCCGACGCGATTATATCTTTAAAGTTTGCCATGGCATTCTCCCTGGTTAATGTTGTGTGTTACCGGCTGTGTCCGGCAATAGTGTAACAGGTGTATCACAATAAGGTGTTACACCTGTTACACCTTTTTTGCGCCCTATTTTGATAAGTGACTGTATGTTAACTAAATGTGTAAAGTACATGTTTAAACATGTTACACTTTTGCGATTCATGTTACAGTTTTTTGGCTGACCCGTCCTAAAAAAAGTTTACACTATTGATTGCTAATACTGGAATGAATTTACACATTTATTGATAATCCTGATCGTGGTTTATACATTATCCGTCCACAGCCGCCTCCA